>QFZU02000192.1 GCA_003260025.2 Microbispora triticiradicis
GCCTCCCGGCAGGTGCCGGGAGGCCGCCGCTTCGTCGTCCGATACCGCCCAGCCGATGGGCGGCCGGTTCCGGGGGAATCCTCGGTGGACTCAGTCGGTGCCGGGCCCCGGCCAGCCGGTTGCCGCGCCCACCCTGTCGGGCCTGTCGGACTCCCAGGTGTCCGTCCTCTTCAGGAACGGCACCTTGTCACCCGCCAGATCCTTGGCCTTGCCCGCCACCTTCGAGGCCTGCGCGCCGACCAGTCCCGCCGCCTCCTGCACCGTGGGGCTGTCCGCGAACCGCTGCGTGAAACGCTTGATCTGCTCGTAGCGTTCGCGCCCGGCCCGCGTGCCGAGGACGTAGCCGACGGCCAGCCCGGTGGCGAACATCGCCTTGTATCGCATCTTCCACCTCCGCGCTCGTGTTCCACGCCCCTCTACCCCGAGGGCCTGTCTCTATCCAACAGCAGAGGTCCCGGCCCCGCTCCAGTGGGCCCCGCGGCCCGGCGCCGCACTCTTTGCCGTACGACGATCAGGAGCGGGGGACACGTGGACGTATTCGATGTGACAGGCACCCCCCAGAGTGCGCTAATCTAGTTCCGCGCCGCAAGGAAAGCCGAAAGGCCGGAACGAGCGGAGCAGAGTTTCGATCCCGTGTAGCTCAATCGGCAGAGCAGCCGGCTGTTAACCGGCAGGTTATAGGTTCGAGTCCTATCGCGGGAGCTCATCACTCCGGAGGCCGGTGATCACAGATCACCGGCCTCCGGTGGTTTTCCGCACCCGCCGTACGGAACGGCGGAGGGCTTGTGGGCAGGGGGTCAGGGCAGGAGCTTGGGCTCGTGCGCCTCGATCAGATCCTTTGGCGCGGTCAGCAGCCACGCCTCGGTGACGAGTTCGAAGAGCTCATCTTCCTCGATCTTGTCGAGCTTCACCACGACCCAGCCGAAGCGTCCCGCGGTGAACTGCACCTCGAAGACCTCGGGACGCTCGGACACCAGCGCGATCTGCTCCTCGATCGGCTGTTTGAGCCCGACGGTCCGGGTCCTCTCCCACAGATAACCGAAGCCCTTGCCGTCCACCTTCAGCGAGACCCAATCGCCGCCGTGGTTCTGCTCGACTTCCGGGAGCCTGGCCAGCAAGGCCAGGAACCCGTCCACGCTCACGCCCATGGTCACCTTCTACCACCCGCCTCCGACATCTCCGCCGCCGGTACTCCACCGGGGGGAATGCGTTGGGCGGCCGCGCTTGCGGTTGCCGAGGCGCCCGCTCGCGCGCATCGTCTTGGAGATCCGGTTTGGTGTCGCTCCTGGCTCGGGGTGGCCGTGACCGGGAGTGTCAGGCGAGGAACTTCTCGATCGTCATGATGAGCTCGTCCGGCTTCTCCATCGCCGCGGCGTGGCCGCAATCCAGTTCCACGTAGTCGCTGCCTGGGATCGCGTCGCGGAACTCGCGGGCGTACCGTACGGGAACCAGCTGGTCCTGCCGCATGCCGAGGACCAGCGTGGGACACTCGATCTTCCGCACGTAGTCGCTGATGTCCAGCCGGTTGATGAGCTCGAGCAGGGCGATCAGTCCCTCGGACGGCATCAGCCCGGAACGCAGCCGGAGCCGCTCGCTCGCGCTCATCGAGTCGATGAACGTGTCCGAGACCACGTGCAGGAGTGTGAACTCGGCGAAGGCGTCCGGGTCCAGTTCGGCCAGGCGCAGCCAGGTGCGCATGAGCAGGCGTTGCCACGGCCGGCGGTAGTGCACGAACCCGCCGAGGACGACCATGCGGCGCACGAGCTCCGGTCGCTTGCCGGCCAGGGCGGCGGCGACGACGGCGCCCGTGGAGATTCCGAAGAGGTCCACCGGGCCGCGCGCGGCGGCCTCTACCACACCCGCCACCTGATCGACCAGCATGTCGACGTCCACCTCGCCCTCGGGGAGCGGGGTGAGGCTGCTGCCCGAGTAGCCCGGTACGATCGCGCTGCGGTGCTGCGTGAAGTGCTCGAGCAGGGTGGCGAAGCTGGTCTCCGGGTGCCCGGTGCCGCCGTGGATGAGGACGAGCTCCGGCCCCGGTCCCTCTCCCGCGACGTGGTAGCCGACGGGGATGCCGGAGACGTCGATACTTCGCTGCGTCGTCGTGGTCAACATGCGCTTTCCATCCCGTTCTCTCGACAGGCGGTCACTTCGCGGTGGTCGCCACCATGCCGGTCTCACCGGCGGCCTGCTCGCCGCCCTCCCGGCCCGCCCGGGACAGCCACCAGGTGAGCAACGCCGCCAGCGCGGCGAAGCCCGCGGCGACCGGCAGGAGGACGGCGGAGCCGGTCGCGGTGAGGAGGCCCGCTCCGATGACGCTGGACAGGAACTGGCCGAGGTATCCGGTGGAGGTGTTCAGCGAGGTCACCAGCGACGTGCCCCCAGGTGGCGCGTACGCGATGATGCGGTGCTGCTGCGGCCCGATGACCGAGTAGGACACGACGCCGCTTAGCGCCTCGGCGATCACCACGAGGACGAAGACGTCCCGGATCGGCAGCATGATCAGGAACACCGCGGCGACGCCCAGCGTGGCGCCGATGACGACGCGGCGCGGGCCGTACCGGTCGGCCAGCGAGCCGGCCGTCAGGTTGCCGGCCGTGGCGGCGATGCCGAACACCAGCAGCAGGAGCGCGAGGCCGGATTCGTGCCCATGGAGCGCCGGCGCGAAGACCGCGCTCATGTACGTGAAGGGCAGGAAGATACCGATGAACGCCAGCAGGGTGACGATCAGGATCCGCAGCACCCGCCAGTCGGTCAGCGGTGTGATGCGCTGCCGCAGCGTTGCCTTCTGATCGAGTTTGATCGGCGGGAGCAGCACGGTGAGGACGATCGCGACGACGGCGGCGACCACGGCGACGAACCAGATCGCCTTCTGCCAGCCCCACGCTCCGCCGATGAGGGTGCCCAGCGGGGCGCCGAGCACCAGCGACAGCGTCGCCCCGGCGGTCACCATTGAGATGGCCCGGCCCCGCTGCTGGTCGCCGGCGAGATGCGCGGCCGTGGCCACGGCGCTCGCCACGAACAGCGCCGCGCCGCACCCGGCCAGCACGCGGGATGCGAGGACCAGACCGTAGACGTGCGCCGACGCGGTCACGGCGTTGCCGACGGCCAGCAGCGCGACACCGGTCACGAGGACCCGGCGCCGGGGCCACAGGCCCGTGAGCGTGGCGAGGATCGGGCCCAGCAGCGCGTAGGAGAAAGCGAAGACGCTGACCAGCTGACCGGCCGCGGCGGTACTGACGTGCAGCGTTTGTTGGATCTTCGGAAGGAGACCCACGATGATGAATCCGTCAGTTCCGACGACGAATGTCCCGAGTGTCAGAACCGCAGTCCGCGCCCGCCAGGGAAGCTCTCCTGAGGTCTTTCCGGTCTCGGTCATCGCGTTATCACACCCAGCGCAGACAATGGCTTTCCTCGTATCACGATCAAACCTTCGTGGACGGCCTTGATGAATCTTACGGTGAACCCTCTTCAAGGGGCGGCCGATTGATTCCGCGAGGCGCGGAATTCCTCGACGCCTGGGGTGGTCACGTCAGCACGGTGGCCATTTCGGGCGGTAAAGGCCGATCCGCCGTGACGGCACTGATCAGCCAGCTCCGCGGCACGCCACGCGCCTCGCGGGGAGGCACGGCGTACGGCCAGCGGCGCTCGCCGGCGCCCGGCTCGCCCGGCTGCCGGAGATCCTCGACGGCCCACCCGTGTGCGGTCAGGAATCCCTCCGGGTCGTCGGTGCCGAACCGCCACGGCGTGCCGTCCTCGCGCAGGCGCCGCAGGAACGACTGCGTCATCGGGTGGCGCAGCAGGGCCGCGCTGGTCATGTCGACGACCAACCGGCTTTCCGGCGGAGAGGCGCCGGCCACCGTCTCGAGCAGCCGTCCGGCCTGCTCCTCGGTGAGGAAGAACAGCAGGCCCTCGGCGATCCACAGGGTGCGCTCGGCTGGGTCGAACCCGCCCGACTTCAGCGCCTCCAGCCAGTCCCCGGCCAGGTCGGCTCTGATCGGCACCGTCGGCACCCGCGGCTCGGCCGCGAGCGCAGCCAGGCGCGCCTGCTTCTCGTCCAGCAACGGGCCGTGGTCGACCTCGTAGGCGGTCGTGCCGGCGGGCCAGTCGAGGCGGTGGGTGCGTACGTCCATGCCGTTGGCGAGCAGCACGACCTGCCGGATGCCGGTCTCGCCGAGGATGCGCGTCAAGGCGTCGTCCATGTACCGGGTGCGCACGGCGACGAAGTCGGACACGCCGGCGCCCCGGTATCGGTCGAGCAGTTCGAACCCACGTGGTTCGGCCAGGCACCGAGCGTACTCGTCGCGGAACAGGCCGTCGGAGCGTTCGGTCTCCAGCGCACGGACGGCCGCGGTCCATTGGGCGGTGTAGGAGATGTCATCCACGCGATTGCCTTTCTCCACTCGCGTCGATCAGGTGGCCAGAAAGTGTTTCTCGATGGCGGCGAGCGTGCGAATGTCGCTGATGTTCAGGGTGTCCATGTCGATCTCGACACCGCTCACTTCCTGGATGAGGAACACGAACTCGACGAAGGAGAGCGAGTCGACCAGGCGGCTGTCGACCAGATCCTCGTCGACTCCGACGTCGGTGCGATTCTTGTGCTTGGCGAGGATCCATTCCTTGATCTGATCGATTCGCGCCGTTGTCTGCTGCTGGGTCATCTCAGGAATCCCTCAACTTCTGATCATGGTCGCCGCGACGGCCACGGCGTACGCGCCGTCGTGTGTGACGCTGACTGATATCTCCGACTCCACCCCGGCGGCCTGGGCCAGCTCCGCGGACATCCCGTCGAGCCGGACGACCGGCCATCGGCCCGCTCCGCCGTCGACCTGCAGGCTCTGCCATGGCACCGGCCGGTTCCGCTGGTGAAAGAGCTTGAACACCGCCTCCTTGATGGCCAGGAAGCCGGCCACCGCGCTGGGGTCGAGACGGCCCTGCCGGGTGCAGGCCGCGATTTCCTCCGGCCGGAGCATGTGCGACAGCACCTGCCGGCGCTCCGGCCGCACCAGGTCCTCGGCCCGGGAGATCAGCACGATGTCCACTCCGACCCGCGGCACGCTAGACGAGCTGCCGCTCACGGAGCGCCTGCTCGACCTTCTCGTGGGCGCGCCCGGCCGAGCCGTACCGGCCGACCAGCACGCTTACCCACCGCTCCAATCCGAAGGCGACGCAACCGGTGAAGGCGGTGCCGCCATCGGGCTCGAGGCCGATGCGGCACCGCTCGCCGAAAAAGTTGCGATGCGTGTTGACCGAGGCGATGGCGAGGTCGTCGACCTGGAACTCGTACTTCACCGGCTGCATCCGCTGCAGGAGGGCGCGCGCACCGTCCCGCTGGAAGAACGGGTCGGACGCGGCCTCCACGGTGACGTCGAGCGACAACGCGCCGAGAAGCTCCTCGATCTGGGTCCGGTATCGGGCGATCACGTCCTGTGTGTGCTCGTAAGACCCGATCGCCACAATCTCGCGCATCTGGAAGGTGAGCAGCCGGCGCAGCCCGTCGAAGTGGCTCTCTCCGCGGAAGCAGCGGTTGACCAGTGTCACCAGGGTGTCCGCGGGCACCGTCCGATCCCGGTAGTAGAGGTACGCGCCGAAGCAGGTCGCCGTGGGCAGGCCAAGGTGGGGACCGGCGATCTGCTCCGGTGAGAACCGGCCGCCGGCCGGGCCGGCGACCGGCGCCCGCAGGTCGCCGGCGACGAGAGCGAGATGGGGGAAGTTGACGTAGACGTCGAAGTTCGCCAGCTCGTCCACCGGATAGATCGGCGGGGCGGAGATCTCGCCGCCGCCCTCCTCAACGGCCCACCTGCGGAACGTGTCGTCGAGCAGGCGGAGCAACGCGGTCTCCTCAGGCCCCAGAATGGCGAGGCCGCCGGCGATCCGGCTACCGCTCAGGCCGGTCATCGAACACCCTCGGGCGCCGCCGCCTCGGCCTGGATGAGGCCGTGCTTGGTCAGGAACGAGTGCGTCTTGCGGAACACCTGCGCCTCGAACTCCGGCCGGCGCGGGCCGGTGAGCAGCCGCCGGCGCACCTCCAGCGGGTTCGGGATGCCGGCGTCCTTGTAGACCTGCGGGCTGAACAGCGACTCGAAACTGTAGGCCATGTACCGCTTCAGGTAGTCGCTGACCTGGGTGAGCTCTTCCGGCGTGGCGTGCTCGCGGAAGCCTTCGAACAGGATGCGGACAAGTTCCCGCCCGAACGCGATGTGCCGGGACTCGTCCTGATGGTGGATCCGGTTGATCTTCCGGATCGTGTCGTCGAGCCGCTCGTCCAGCGCCATCGTGGAGTTGAAGTGGTCCACCAGCTCCTCGAAGATCAGGATGCGGGCGAAGACCAGCAGGCTCGCCGCGTTGTTCGGCGGGATGGTCTCGGCGCCGCCGCGCGGCTGCTTGTAGATCTTCCCGCCATAGCGCAGGCAGAACTGGGCGAAGAACCACATGTGCTCGTTCTCCTCACCGATGAAGTGGTGGAAGAACTCCGACGGCGTGGCGAACTCGTCGGTGTGTATGCGCCCGGTGACCTCGATGAGCAGCTCGCGGATGCCGTGCACGTTGAGGCTGTAGAAGTTGATGCTCTCGTACTTGGACAGCCGGTAGAGCTGCTCCTGGCTCAGCTCCGCCGCGATCTCGGTGCCGTGCGTCGTGGTCAGCTCGGGGCTCATCCACCACATGTCCTGCGGCAGCGAGTCCGGCCAGTCGAACATCTGGTACGGGTTGTAGTAGTCCTCGATGGACATGGAGCTCAGCCGGTCCAGGATCTCCCGGAGCCGCTTACTGGTGTCGATGAGTGCTGTCGTCATGACGGGCAAACCCTCCTGAGTTCCGCTTGTGCCCGAGCCGGGGCCAGCCGGCGCGCCGACTCGACGGCCAGTCGGCCCAGCCGGTCCGCACGGTCATCGGTACTCGTGTACTGGTCCAGCCGGCGGTTCAGCTGCGTCGTCGTGTAGGCGAAGGCCAGGTCGTCGCCCGGGACGGCGAAGACCAGGGCGCAGTCCTGCCCGTAGTGGCCGAACGAGTCGACCGCCAGGCCCGCCTGGGGCAGGTTGTGGTCGGGCAGCATGAAGCCGAGCGAGTAGGCTCGCTCGCGGACGAAGACCCGGTCGGTTCCGCGCCTCTGCAGCCGGGATGCGCGCAGCAGCGTCTCCTCGCTCCAGAGGCGTGTGCCGTCGACGGGGCCGATGGTCGCGGCGAAGATCCTGGCCAGGACCCGGGCGGAGGAGACGGCGTTGCATCCCGGGACCTCCGCGCCCAGGTACCGCAGGGAGTTCTCCACCCCCATCAGGTTCGGGTTTCGCTGGGACCGGCTCAGGAACGAGGAGTTGTCACCCAGCAGGTGCAGGATGTCCGCGGCCGTACCGGTGCCTGCCGGACGCGTCTGGCGGAACGGCGCGAAGCGCGCCAGGTCGTCGATGCCGATCCGAACCTCGGCGCCGAGCGGCTCGCGGAATTCCTCCCGGAACAGCTCGTCCACCGACTTGCCGGTCGCGCGCCGCAGGAACTCGCCCACGCCCCAGCCGAAGGTCAGGTCGTGATAGCCGTGGTCGGTTCCCGGTTCCCAGTACGGGCGCTGGGCGGCGAGCGCCTCGACCGCCGGGTCCCATTCGAGCACGTCGTCGACGGAGAGCCGGCGGTCGACGCCGATCAGCCCGGCCTGGTGGCTGAGGAAGACGGCCAGGGTGAGCGACGCCTTGCCGGCGGCGGCGAACTCCGGCCAGACCTCGGCGATTGGGCGGTCGATGTCGATTACGCCCCGTTCGTGCAGGGCGTGCGTGACGACCGACAGCAGGGCCTTGCTGACCGACCGCACGTTCTGCAGCTGGTCGGGCAGCCGCCCCGCGGACCGCAGCCGGACCCGTTCCTCGCCTCCGACGTAGACGCAGAGTTCGGCGTTGGAGTCCTGCCCTTCCCGGTGGATCCGGTCGAACTCCGCCACCAGCGGGAGGAACTCCTCCGAGTAGGTGCCGATGACGTGCTCGGAGTACGCGGCCTCGTTTTCCATGTCAGGCCCGCACCTTCCGCATCCGCTGCGCGATGTCGTCGGCGAGCTCGTCGATGGTCGGCCTGTCGAAGCAGATCGACGCCGGCAGCGGCACCGACAGGCGTCGTTGCAGCTTGTTCCGGATGGTGAGCGCGTTCAGCGAGTCCATGCCGACCTTCGTCAGGTTCAGCCCGAGTAGCTCGTCGCCGTCGAAGCCCAGTTCGCGGGCGACGACCTCCCGGCAGCAGGCAAGGATGTCCTCCGAGGTCACCGGCGCCGCCGGGGGCGGATCGGCGGCCGCGGGCGCCGAATCGGCGCCGGTCAGCTCAGCGACCAGAGGATTGGATGCGAGGTGGTGGTCCGGGTCGAGGTCCTTCCAGCGGACGGGCAGCAGTCCGACCTGACCCGAGGGCCGGCCCTCGATCGCGGCGCGCAGGGCCGGACGGCCCGCGGCGCTGGAGATCGTACCGATGCCCTGCTCCTCGAGCTGGCGGAGGAAGTCCTCGTTGCCTGCCAGGTAGCCGACGTCCGACCAGGAACCCAGGTTCACCGACAGGCCGGCCAGCCCGACGGCCCGGCGGTGGCCGGCCAGCGCGTCCAGGAACGCGCAGGCCGCGGCGTGGCCGGCCTGCCCGGGATTGCCGAACAACCCGGTGAAGGAGGAGGTCATCACGAACAGGTCGAGGTCGGGCGCGTACTCGGCGGCGCTGCGGTGGAGGTTCCACGCGCCCTGCGCCTTCGGCGCCAGCACCCGCGCGATCCGGCTCCAGTCCGTCCGGTCGATGATGCCGTCGTCGATGACGCCCGCGGCATGGACGACGCCGCGTACGACGGCGTCCCCGGCGCAGTAGCGGGCGAACAGCCGATCGACCTGCCGCGGCGACGAGACGTCAACGGTCTCCGTCCGGATGTCCGCTCCGAACTCCCGGCTCAGCCGCCGCAGCCGCTCGGCGCGCTCCGGACCGGGAGCGGACCGGCCGCACAGGACCAGCCGCCTGGCGCCCAGCTCCAGCAGCGCGTGCGCGCACTCCAGGCCGACGCCGGCCGATCCGCCGATGACCAGGTACCAGGCCGCCGGATCGATGCGGACCCCCCCGGCTCCGGGCGGCACCCGGCCGGGGCGCAGGCGGGGCAGCAGCACGCGGTCGCCACGCAGGGCCAGCTCGGCGTCGCCGGCCGGGAGCGAGCCGATGGCTGCGGCCAGCCGGGGCACCGCCGTAGCGGACCACCGCTGCTTGGTGTCGGCCGAGTCCAGGTCGATGAGGACGTGCCGGACGGTCGAAAACTCCGTGCGCGCGGTACGGGCGATGCCGACGATCGCGCCCTGGGCGGGGATCACGTCGTCCGACGTCAGGATGCGGTGCGCCCCCGACGTCACCGTGCAGACGACGAGGTCGGGCAGGTTCGCCGCGGACACCGCCTGGAAGAGCTGCAGGGCGGCCGCTCCCCCGGCGGCGACGATGTCGTCGGAGGCCGACCCCGTGACGAGCGGAGGTCCGCCGAGGTCGGCCTGGCGCTTGCGTAGGACGGGTACGGCGTTGACGACCGTGTCCGGCCGGTAGTCGGTCAGCACCCGCGCGGCGTCCGTCACCGCGTCGTCCGTGAGCACGTGGACCAGCACCTCGGCGCCGAGGCGCTCCAGCTCCAGCTTCAGGTCGGCCGCCGACCCCGTCGAAGGGGCGATGAGCAGGATTCGCCGGTCGGCCGCCTGAGCCGCGGCGGCCGGCGGCGCGTCGATCCAGGTGACCGTGTACTGCGCGGGGGCGCCCGAATCCGCCGGGTCCGCCACGTCGGTGTCGGGGGCTCCTCTGAAGTCGCCGTCGATGCGGCCCGCCGCCGCGTCACCGCTCGCCGGGGTCGGCTCGATCCAATGCCGCCGGCGTTGGAACGGATAGGTGGGCAGGGTGACCGTACAACCACCGGGCGACACGGCCGCCCAGTCCACCGCTACGCCGGCCGTATACGCCCCGGCTAACGCCAACCGGGTGGAGGCGATGTCGTTGCGCTCCCAGCGCAGTGTCTCCAGGCACGTCGGCTCGCAGCCCGGATCGTCGCTCAGAGCCAGCTGGGTCAGACCGGCGAGTGTGTTGGCGAGGCCGATCTCCAGGAACACGCCGGGCTCTCCGGAGGCGGCCGCGCGGATCGCGTCGAGGAACCGGACCGGCTGCCGCAGCTGGCGCAGCCAGTACCCGGGCGTCGCGATCTCCTCGGCGACCGGGGCCCCGGTGAGGGTGGAGACGATCGTGTGCGCCGGCGGGTGCAGCTCGACGGACTTCAGAACGGCGGAGTAGTCGTCGAGGATGGCATCGATCTGCGAGGAGTGCCCGGCCCGGCCGATCCGCAGCGGCTTGCAGGTGATGCCGCGTCGCTCGGCCTCCGCGATGACGGCGCGTACGGCGGCTCCGTCGCCGGAGATCACGGTGCGGTTGGGCGCGTTGATCGCCGCGACACCGACCTGTTCGTTGCCCGCCAGCAGCTCACGAACCTGCTGTTCGCCGGTGAAGACGGCGGCCATGGCGCCGGACTCGGGCAGGGTGCTGAACAGCCGGGCGCGTTCGGACACCAGGTAGAGCCCGGTCTCGAAGTCGAACACGCCCGCGCCGTACGCCGCCGCGTACTCGCCGAGGCTGTGGCCTGCGTAGGCGTCCGGCGTGACCCCCCAGCTACGCCACAGGGTCAGCAGCGCCGCCTGCAGCGTGTAGACGACCGGCTGGGCCAGCCGAAAGTCGGCGATGGGCATGCCCCGGCGGGCATCGTCCTGGTAGAGGAACTCCGAGAGGCGGTGGCCGATGTGCTGCCGGTAGAGCGGATCGGCGCGGTCGATGAACTCCCGGAACACCGGCTCGGACAGGTAGAGGTCACGGCACGCCTCCAGGTACTCGGCCCCGTGGCCGGAGAAGAGCGTGGTCAGGCGGGGCGGCGCCCCCCGGACCAGCCCGTACGAGAAGCCGATCTCTCCGTCGAACCCGTCGGACGCCTCCGCCTCACCGTTCGCCACGGCGTCCAGCAGCATGGCGAGCGTCTTGCAGTCCGACCCGACGACCGCCGCCCGGTGGGCGAAGTGCCGGCGTCCGGCGCCGAGGGTGAAGGCCACGTCGACGGCCTCCGGCGCCGCCTCCTCCAGCAGAGCAGCGCCGATCCGGGACGCCAGCTCGCGGAGCGCGGGCTCGGTGTCGCCGGAGATCGGAAGCACCTGCATGCCGGGCTCCGCGGCGGCATCGGGGTCGTTCCGCCTGCCAGGGGGGGCCGGCGCCTCCTCCAGGATCGCGTGGGCGTTCGTGCCGCCGACCCCGAAGGCGCTGACCCCGGCTCGGCGTGGGCCGTCCCCGCGCGGCCAGTCCGCGGTCTCGGACTGCACGAAGAACGGCGAGCCGGCGAAGTCGATGGCCGGGTTGGGCTCGTGGAAGTGCAGGGAGGCCGGCAGCCTCCGGTGCCACAGGGCGAGCGCGGCTTTGATCAGTCCGGCGATGCCCGCGGCCCAGCTCAGGTGCCCGATGTTCGTCTTGACCGAGCCCAGGGCACACGAACCGGGAGCGACCCCGGCGAACGCGTCCGTCAGCGCCGCGATCTCGATGGGGTCGCCGGTCGGCGTCGCGGTGCCGTGCGCCTCGACGTAGGAGACCGAGTCGGCCTCGACGTCCGCGGCGGCGAGCGCCTGGCGGATCACCGCGGCCTGGCCGGCCACGCTCGGGGAGCTGAAGCCAGGCTTGCTCGCACCGTCGTTGTTGACCGCGGTACCCCGGACGACCGCGTACACGCGGTCACCGTCGGCCAGCGCACGGTCCAGCGGCTTGAGAAGGACCGCGCCGACGCCGCTGCCGAAGACCGTTCCCGTGGCTCCAGCGTCGAATGCGCGGCAGTGCCCGTCCTGGGACAGCACCAGCCCCGGCTCCGGCTGATATCCGTCGATCTGCGGCACCGGCACGTGTGCCGCCCCGGCCAGCGCCAGGTCACACTCGCCGGCCAGTAGCGCCTGGCATGCCAGGTGCAGCGCGTACAGGCCGGTGGCGCACGCCGCCTGGACGCTTACGCTGGGGCCGTCGAGATCAAGCTTGTACGACACCCGGCTGGTCAGGAAGTCGCGTTCGGCGGCCATGGTCAGCTGCAGGTCCTGGGCCGTGTCCAGGAAGTTCGGCAGGGGCCTGCTCGCCTGGCCGCCGAGGTTGTGCATCAGGTACAGGCTGGTTCCACAGCCGCCGTACACCCCGACGTCCGGGGTGCGCTGCTGGCCGGCCGCGCCGCCGTCCTCGAGCGCCTCCCAGCAGACCTCGAGGAACAGCCGGTGCTGCGGGTCGAGCAGGGCGGCCTCGCGGGGGTTGTAGCCGAAGAATCCGGCGTCGAACCGGTCGATGCCCTCCAGGGTCGCAGAGGCGCGCACCCACCCGGCCGGACCGTCGTCCGGGCCGTCCGCGACGGTGATCGACTCCCGGCCGCCGACCAGGTTCGCCCAGAACCGCGCCGGCGTGTCCGCGTCCGGGAACCGGCACGCCATTCCGATGATCGCCACGCCCTGTGAGTCGTCCCGGTACTCGTCAGGGGCCTCGCGCGGCAGGTCTTCCGATCCGTCGTGCTGGTAGCTCACTCGCCGAGTCCTTAATGTCGGTGACGCTGTCTGGTACCGGCTACTTCGCTCGCCGGGCCAGCCGCCGGCGGTCGGCCGCGCTCAGCCGCGCGCCCGGCCGGGCCCGGCCGGCAACCGGTGACCTGGGCGGAACCGGTGCTCGCAGCCGTGCCGCCATCGCGGATATCGTCGGATGCCGATACAGGTCGATCAGCTGCAGGTTCGCCTCCGGGAACGCGGTGCGCAGTCGGGTGAGGACCAAGCCGAGCAGGGCAGAGTTCCCGCCCGCGTCGAAGAACCTCTCGTCGTCGGCGAACGCCTTTTCCATACCGAGGACCGAGCTCCAGATCCCGGCGACGATCTGCTCGTAGCTCTGCTCCGCCAGCCGGGAGGGAGCCGTATCGGGGCCCGGGACCGGCGCGAGTGCCAGGAGCCGACGCTCCAGCGCCTTCCGATCCAGCTTGCCGCTCACGGCGAGCGGCAGCTCCGGCAGGACCCGGACGGTGTGCGGCACGGCGTACCACGGCAGGACCTGGCCGATCCGGGCGGTGATCGCGTCACCGGTGACGCCGTCCGCCGTGGATTTCGCCGCCGCGATCAACCCGGTCACCTGGGTGGCGGAGTCCCGGACGGGGAACACCGCGGCCTCCTCCACCCCGGGTACCGCGCGGATCGCCGCCTCGATCTCGCCCAGCTCGACCCGGAAGCCCCGGACTTTCACCTGGCCGTCAAGGCGGCCGTGATACCGGAGGGTCGAGTCGGCGTCGATGCTGACCAGGTCGCCACTGCGGTACCAGCGCCGCCGGTCCTCCCCGTCGCCCAGCACGGGGAACTTGCGGGCGGTGAGCTCCTCGTCGTTGATGTACCCCCGGGCGAGTCCGTGCCCGGCGATCAGCAGTTCGCCGGGCACGCCGAGCGGGCAGTCCCCGCCGTCCTCGTCGACGACCCGAACGTCCAGGCCGCGCAGGGCCCGTCCGATCGGCACATACTCCACGTCCCGGTCGGAGCACTCGTGCACCGTCGTGGCCACGGTGGCTTCGGTGGGTCCGTACGCGTTGTAGATGTGCGGCACCGGCCGGAGCCGGCCGATCAGCTCGGGCTGCACGATCTCGCCGCCCAGGATCAGCACCCGCAGCCCGCGGATCGCGGCGGCGAGGGTGTGATCCTGCAGCATCAGCTGGATCAGGGACGGCGTCACGAAGAAGTGGGTGACCCGTCCGCCCGCCAACACGCCGGTCAGGAATTCGGCGCCGTCACTGGACTTCCCGGCCAGGGAGTCCAAGGCGGCGAGCACGATGGGAATCCCCCGGGTCAGCGGCCAGAACAATTCAACGACGGACAGGTCGAAGCAGACGCTGGCCGCGGCCAGCCAGCATTCGTCCGGCCGTTCTTGCGGGGCGGGCAGCACCGCGTCCAGAGCCGCGAACAGATTCGCCACACCGCCGTGTTCGATCGCGACGCCCTTCGGGTCACCCGTCGATCCGGAGGTGTAGATGATGTACGCGAGATCAGAGCCGCCCGGCTCGATCACCGCGGGGCCTGTCAGGTCCGCCGCGCGTTCGGAGGCGCTCACGAGCCGGTAGGGCATCGACGCGAAACGCTCCGCGGTGACCTCGTCGACGAGCACCCCGTCCGCCGCGGACGAGTCGACGATCGAGCGGATCCGGCCGTCGGGGTAACCGGGGTCGATCGGGATGTAGGGCGAGCCGATTCCCATGATCGCGAGCATCGACGCCAGCCGGGTGACCGTCGGCGACATGCACAGACCAATCGGCTGACCGGGCCGGCACCCACGGGCGCGCAGCAGCCGGGCCACCGTCTCCGTTCGGTGCCAGAGCTCCGCGTACGAGACGCGTTCCGTGGCGTCCGAGGCCGCCACCGAGTCGGGCGAGCTCATCGCCCGCCAGCGGAATTGTTCGACTATCGACTGGCGTTTCACGTCCGCCGACATTGAAGGCACAGCGTAGATCCTCTGCTACCGAGAACGATCGAATCACTACCTGAGACTTAGCGCAGGATTAGCAGCGAAACGGTTTCGGGGAGCACGTTGAGACACTAACAGAGATCCTTTCCTCGTGACAATGATGATTCAATTCATCCAAAAGGATTACGGTGCATCGTTCTCTGGTATTACTCCCGGCCTCCCGGCCGGCAGGTGGCGCCACCGGCCGAATGGCGTTCGAAGGATGTGCGCACACGGCCACCCGCCGTCCCCGGTGGTCGCGGGATGGCGGCCGACGGGTTCCTCACCCCGTGCTCAGGACCGTTCTTCGGGGATTCGAGCCGTTGGCCACGGCGCGAAAGGCCAGGCATCGTCCGGTCCCTCACCCAAGGTGATCAACCGGCCACACCGGCCCGCCCGCATTGGAATCATCGCGTTCCGCGCCGTTGGTTGACAGACCCGATAGCCCTGGTTTTTCATGGTTTCGTCCACGAGCATCCGGGGGTTCTCTTGGCTTCTCACGGCGGTGGCTGTTGGTCACCAGGTATGAATCGTTAACCGGAATTCGACGGTCGCTGGTCACCGCGCCGCATACGATATTCATGGGACTGCTGGAGTCCCGGCCATTGGTGCAGGTGATGTTCCTCAGCCGTTTCCTGGCCGGGGCCGCGCTCACCGGTCGCGCGGGCGCGCACGTTGTCTCGGTCGCCGCCGGAGCCGTGGCGTGGTCCGCCGCCGCCGTCGCCGTCTACGTGTTCAACGGGATCATGGATGTCGCCGAGGACCGGGGCAACGGCTCTCGGCGCCCCATCGCGTCCGGGCGCCTGTCGCGCGCGAACGCGACGGCCTTCACGGGCTGCGCCGCCGCCTTAGCCCTGGCAATCGGCACGACGGCGGGGATCACCGTCCACGTGCTGCTCTTCCTCGGCCTGGGCTACCTCTACTCCGGTCCCCCGCGGGCGGCCAAGCGGGCGGGGGCGGCCGCCTGCGCCGTGATTGCGGCCCTCGGCCTGGCGACCTTCTGGGCGGGAGCGCGGGCAGCGCACGGACACAGCGCCGCCGCCGTCGTGTTCGGCCTCGTCATGTCCGGCTGGATGGGGTTGGTGGGCGCACTGGCCAAGGACATCGCCGACGTGCCGGGCGACGCTCTGGCCGGGCGTCGCACCTTCGCGGTCCGGTACGGGATCACCCCCGTCGCCCGATGCACCGCCGCCCTCGCCGTCGCGGTCGCGGTGGCGGGTGACGCGGCGGCCGCCCTGACGGCGCCCGTCCTGCTCCCGTCCATGCTGATCCTCACGCTGGGAGCGTGTAGAGTCGCCGGCGACTGCCGCTCTCTCGCGGGTGAGACGCCCCGGAACCCGTACCGCAGTTTCATGGCCACCCAGTACGCGACCATTGCCGCGCTGGGAATCACGTTGTTCACACGCCATGCCATCTGAGTGACGATGACCGCGCTTACGTCCGTTGATCTTTTTACCCGCGTCGTAGCCGTGGGAGTCGCGGCCGACGGTGTCGGCGCCCTTGACGCGCTGTGACGCCCACCACCGATTACCGCAAGATCCGTTATGATCGACACGCATCTCCACAAAAGGTTCGGGCCAATGGTCGAATACGCGATCTGTTCGAGGCGAAGAGATATCTGTGACCGGCATCATCAGCGAGCGCATCGACCAGATCCTCGGCCTCTACGAGAAAGCGCTGCACGACGCCGACAGCCCGCTCATCACCACGGCCGACCGCTGGCATCAGGCCCGCCGCCAAGCTGAGGCGATCTTGAGCGAGTGCGTACGCGTACTCGGTCCCACCACCACGGAACCATCCGATCCGCACGTCCCGACCCGCGAACTCGGCATCAGCCGGGCGCACGAGCAGATCCTCGTCGCCGACTCCATCCGCGCCGCCACCTTGCTGTGGCGCGCGGCCGTTCCGGTCCTGCGCGAGGTCCTGACGACGGAGATCCCCGAAGGCCGCGAGCGCCTCCCGGACGTGCTGGAAGCGCTGTACGAGGCGATCAGCATCCGGCTCTACATCGGCAGCTTGGCGCACGAGCATGTCCGGCTTGCCGGCCGCCCATCCGACTCCGGAAGAGACCACCGAAGTGTGTCCGGACCCGTCGCCGGCCCGGAGGACATCACGGAGCGCGAACGGGAGGTGCTGAAGTGCGTGAGCCGGGCGCTCTCCAATCGCGAGATCGCGAAGGAGCTCGCGATCAGCGAGGCCACCGTGAAGGCACACCTGCGGAATATCTTTCGTAAGCTCGCCGCCACGTCGCGGGTCGACGCGCTCAACAAGGTCGGCCTCGTACCGCAGCCGCCGCTTGAAGGATGAGATCAGATCAGGCTCAGTGCTTTTTCCCAGGCAGGCGGGGGCCGCTGCGCTCGGGTCGCAGCTTGTCCACATGTGCTCCGGGACGACGCATCATATTGCTCAGGGTCTTCCGGAAGCAGCGGATGCGGGAGACTCGGCCGCCGGGTCGCCGAGCCATGACAGGGTCGTCGCGGTAAAGGCGTCCGACTTGGCGGGGTCGTATCGGTAGTGGTGCTCCGGTCGATCCGGGCTCGCCAGCGGTTCCACCAGGTGCGCGACCCGGCTCAGCGTCGCGCGTCATGCAACTGGACGAGGGCGTCACGGATATCGCGGCAGGTGACGGTTGCTACACCTCGTCGCTTTCAGCTCCCGGCGTCGTTGTCGACTTCCTGGAACTCCTCAGGGTGTATGAGAGAAACCCGGTTCTGGAAATCGGCACGGGCACCGGGTGGACGGCCGCTCTTCTGTCGCACCGGGCAGGAGAGGGCAATGTCGTCATACGTCGAGGTCGACAAGTCGGTCCTCGACGTCGCGGCGGACAATCTCGCGAGGGTGGGATCATCGTCTTCCCTGGATGCGGGCATGGCGCGAGTTACATGATGCTGCGAGAGCAACGCCCACCCGGCGGGGAGTACGGAAGCGGCCACCGCGAGAGCAGAGCGACGGCGGAGCCTCGCCGAATTCTCGACGCCGGGGTCGGGCTGGACGTGGCGATCGCCGGACTGATGCCCGGCGTCTCGGCGACCGCCAAGCAGGGCGAGCCGTATGAGCTCACCCTGTGGTCCGGCGAGTCGGCGGCGCACATCTCCGGTGAGGAGGTGACGCAGTACGGTGATCGAAATCTCTGGGATGAGCTGGAAGACGTCTTCTTGAGATGGATCGAGTGGGGAAGCCCCGACCGGACCCGGTTCGGGCTGACCGTCACCACGGAAGGCCAGCATGTCTGGCTCGACCGCCCAGACAACGTCTTCCGGTGAGCAGCGGCCGGTAGGCGACCCCCGTTCCTCCTCGCGATTGCGGCTACTTCCCTTCGGGGACCTGGTCCTTGATCTCGTCGTAGCCGGCCTTGGCGGGCGCCGCGGTCGGCGAGTAGATCACGCGGATCACGCCCGTCGGAAACGCCTCCGTCGCCGTCACTTTCAGGTGGTACGGCGCGTCGCCGTCGTCGAACAGCCTGCGGCCCTTACGCGCCGCCACCGGATGCACCAGGAGGCGCACCTCGTCGACCAGCCCCGCGGCGAGCAGTTGCTGCACGACGGAGATCGACCCGGGGATGAGGATACCTCTGATGCCGGCATCGGCCTTGAGCGCGGCGGCGGCGTCGAGGAGATCGCCCTTGACCAGCTCGGAGTTGCGCCAGGAGAACTCCAGCGGCTGGCGCGAGACGACCACCTTGCGCATGTCCCCGAGTTGCTTGGCGAACGGTGCGTCGACCTCGCCCGCGGTCTCGCGGCCGGGCCAGGCGCCGGCGAAGCTGTCATAGGTCTCGCGCCCGATGAGCAGCACGTCGGCGGTGTCATAGTCCTCGGTGACGGCGCGGCCCATGTTCTCGTCGAAGTACGGGAAGTGCCAAGCGGGGTCGATCTCGGCCACCCCGTCGGCCGAGATGAACAGCGTGGAGATGATTTTCGCCATCGTGACGATCCCTTCAGTTCAGGTGGCGCCGACAGGCAGACCGGCGCAGCCTCCCGAACCTATCGGCCGCGACCGACAACACAAGTTCGTCCGCACCGCCCGACGCTGCCGCATCATCCGCATTCAGGAGGCCGGCAACCACGCCCCGTCCGCCGCCGACCTACACGACGCCTTGAAGTAGATCCGCGGGCCCGTGCCGCCGATACGGAAGCGACCACCCCACGACCGCACGCGTGGGGGACAGCCTCGCTGCGCTGGAAATCTGAGGACCTGCCGCCCGCAGCGCGGTGTACTACTACCGCGCAGGTCGAACTCGGGCGGAGCTTATAGGCGGCGCGGTGTCGCGGAGCCTGGCCGCGCAGCGGACGAGTGATGCGACCGCCGATGAGCGGCTGCTGGGCGGCCACGCGATCACCGTGGTGACGTCCGGCGCGTCGACGACGGGCACCGCGACGTGTTCGGGCCACTGCCAGGCCCGGCTGGAGGCCGGGATGACGAGCAGTGTCCTGCCGAGCGCCACGAGCTGGGCGAGCTGCGACTGGGTGTGCACCTCCGGTCCGGGCCCGTCCGGGTAGGAGCCGTCGAGCCGGGGCCATCGGGCGATCGGCAGGTCCGGCACGTCGCGGACCTCCGCCATGGTGAGCTGATCGCGGGACGCGAGCGGATGCGCCGCGGGAAGGATCGCGACCTGGCCTTCGACGTGGAGGTCCTCGGTGTCGAACCCGGCGAGATCGTCGTACGGCCGGTGCACGAGTGCCACGTCGGCGCGTCCGTCGCGGAGCAGGCCCGCCTGCTCGCCGACCTCGCACAGGAAGACCTCGACCGGTACCGCGCCGGGCTCTCTCGCGAACGCGTCGAGGAGCCGTTGCAGCAGCTCGTGGGATGCCCCGGCCTTCGACGCGAGCACCAGCGGCCGCTTCGGGTCCCCGGCTCGCCGCGTCCGGCGCGCGGCGGCCGCCACCGCGTCGAGGGCCGTGCCGGCCTCGCGGAGCAGCACCCGGCCGGCGTCGGTCAGCGCCACTCCACGACGGTTCCGATCGAGGAGCCGGACACCGAGCCGCCGCTCCAGTTGGCCGATCGCGCGGGAGAGCGGCGGTTGTGCGATCCCGAGCCGGTCGGCGGCGCGTCCGAAGTGCAGTTCCTCGGCGACGGCGACGAAGTACCGGAGCTCGCGGGTCTCGAGGTCGTCCACGGGCGGAGCCTACCGGCTGATACCTGCCGAGTATCACAGCCCACTCAGACGGTGTTGGACGATGAGCGTGCGGCTCGCGAGCATGGATCGCGTGAACGACAGGAAGACCGCGCTGGTGACCGGCGCGAACAAGGGGATCGGCTTCGCCATCGCACAGGGTCTCGGGGCGATCGGCTTCACGGTGGCGGTGGGCGCGCGCGACGATGTCAGGCGCAAGGAGGCCGTCGAGCGGCTGCGTGCCGCAGGCGTCGACGCGTTCGGGGTCGCGCTCGACGTCACCTCCGATGACAGCGTCGCCGCGGCGGCGGAGACGATCGAGCGCACGGCGGGCCGGCTCGACGTGCTCGTCAACAACGCGGGCATCTCCGGCCGGATGGACGGTGGCGCGCAGGATCCGACGACGCTCGACCTCGACGTCGTGCGCACCGTCCTCGACACGAACGTTTTCGGGGTCGTCCGGGTGACGAACGCGATGCTCCCGCTGCTCCACCGCGCGGACGCACCGCGCATCGTCAACGTGTCGAGCAACATGGGCTCGCTGACGCTGCAGACCGGCCCGATCCTGGCCGCGTACGCGCCGTCGAAGACGATGCTCAACGGCATCACGACCCAGTACGCCCGCCGGCTCGCCGACACGAAGATCATCGTGAACGCCTGCTGCCCGGGCTACGTGGCCACCGACTTCACCGGCTTCAACGCGCCGCGGACGCCCGAGCAGGGCGCCGCGATCGCGATCCGGCTCGCCACCCTGCCGGACGACGGCGCGCGCGGCGGCTTCTTCGACGACGAGGGCGTCGTCCCCTGGTGACCACCCCGTCATCACGCGGCTGGGAGGGTGGCCGGGCCCAGGGTGGTCATCGAATTCGGTCCACATCCACCGCCCTCCCGTGGTGTAGAACCTTGTTCGGGTGAAGGTTCGCGCGCACAGGAGGGTCCGATGGTGGTGCTGTCCGAGGACGACGGTGGTGTGCGGATCCTGACGTTCAACCGGCCGGAACGGCTGAACGCCTGGACCGCCGAGATGGGACGGCGCTACTTCGACCTGCTGGAGGAGGCCGACCGCGACCCGTCCGTACGGGCGATCGTGGTCACCGGGGCGGGAAAGGGCTTCTGCTCCGGGGCCGACTTCGCGGACCTGACGGCCATCCGGTCTGGCGACTACGCGGATGAGCAGGACCCCCGGCCCATCACCTTCCCCACCACCCTGCGTACGCCTGTCGTCGCCGCGGTCAACGGCGCGTGCGCCGGTCTGGGGATGGTCCACGCGCTCGTGTGCGACGTGGTCGTCACCGCCGACGACGCCACGTGGATGACGGCGTTCTCCCGGCGCGGGCTCATCGCCGAGTACGGCCTCGGCTGGATCCTGCCGCGACTGGCGGGACAGGCCAAGGCGATGGACCTGCTGCTGTCCGGCCGGGTCTTCACCGGCGCGGAGGCGTGCGCCATGGGACTCGCCGCACGCGCCGTGCCGGGGGACCGGCTGCTCGTCGAGGCGGTCTCGTACGCGAAGGAGCTGGCCACGCAGTGCTCGCCCGCCTCGATGGCCGTGATCAAGGGGCAGATATGGGGCGGCTGGCAGGCGGGGCTCGACGAGGCCAGGGACGAGGCCGTACGGCTGATGATGGAGTCGTTCCGCCGGCCGGACTTCGCAGAGGGGGTCGCGAGTTTCCTCGAACGCCGGGACCCGCGGTTTCCGCCCCTCACCTGAGCGGGAGCGACGTACCCCGTGGGATGTCAGCGAACGCGGTGGGCGCCGGCGGCGGGGGTGGCCGGCAGGAAGGTCGGCGCCGCCCAGCCGCGTTCGGCGTAGGCCTGCTCGACAGTGGTCCGCACCCGGTCCACCCGGTCGTCGGCGACGAGCGCGATGGCCGAGCCGCCGAAGCCGCCGCCCGTCATCCGCGCCCCCCGCGCGCCGCCGCGGACCGCGCTCTCGACCGCGACGTCCAGTTCCGGGCAGGAGACCTGGTACTGGTCCCGCAGCGACAGGTGCGAGGCGTTCAGCAGGGCGCCGATCTCCTGTACGGCTCCCGCGCGCAGCAGCCCGATGACGGCCTCCACCCGGTGGTTCTCGGTGACGACGTGCTGGGTGCGGGCCCGTTCGTCGCCGCTCAGCCGGGACAGCGCCCCGGCGAGGTCGGTGACGTCCCGCAGCGACGCGACGCCGAGGTGCTTGGCCGCGTTCTCGCAGTCCTGGCGTCGCCTCGCGTACTGCCCGTCGGCCAGTTCGTGGTGGACGCCGGTGTCGATGATGAGGATCTGCAGGCCGTACGCCGACAGGTCGAACGGAACGGCTCGGCTCGCCAGCGAGCGGCAGTCGAGGAACAGCGCGTGCCCTTCCCGCCCGAGCGCGGAGGCCGCCTGGTCCATGATCCCGCAGGGCATGCCGACGAACTCGTTCTCGGCCTTCTGGCACAGTTTGGCCAGCTCCATCGGCTGCAGGCCCAGGCCGTACAGGTCGTTCAGGGCGAGCCCGACCGACACCTCCAGCGCGGCGCTGGACGACAGCCCGGCGCCCGTGGGCACGTCGCCGTCGATCATGATTTCCGCGCCGCGGACCGGCAGGCCGGCGCCGCGCATCACCTGGACCACCCCGGCCGGGTAGCGCGCCCAGCCGTCGGCCCGGTCGAGGTCGTCCAGCGCCTGCTCCCCGCCGGGCGCCTGGAGGGACGCGATCCGCACGGTGAGGTCCTCGCGGGGGCGCACGGCCGCGGTGACGCCCCACGGCACCGCGAACGGCAGCACGAAGCCGTCGTTGTAGTCGGTGTGCTCGCCGATCAGGTTCACCCTGCCGGGCGCGTGCCAGACTCCGGCGGGTTCCTCGCCGTACGCCTGGAAAAAAGCACCAGCAACGCCCACAGTCGCACACTCCTCGACATCCTCGGCCTCCCCGTAGGTTAGCGACCTTCGAGGCCGCCGACGTGCCGGGGCCCGGCTCGGGATGCCGAGCCGGGCCCCTTCCCCCCGTTGTGCGGGTGTCACATGGCGGGCACCTCGGCCCGCTCGTCCGGGACGCAGTGCGTCATCTTCAGGCCGGAGACGTCGCGCGGGCCGTTCTTGCCCAGGCTGGACAGGCGCTGCCTGTCCTCGTCGGTCAGGTCCTGGCTCGCCAGCGGCTCCAGGTGCTTGACGTCGTCCGGCGTGATGCCGAGGCCCTCGCCGACGCGCAGCCCGAGGTCGTCCTCGACCAGCAGCAGGTGCCAGACCATGCGCTCCTGGATGGGACGCACGCACTGCGACAGCATGGTGACGAAGTTCTCCACCAGGTCGTCGCGCTCCCACTGCTCCATGAGCAGGTAGCGCTGGCCCGCCTGCCTGTAGTCGTTGGTCCGCGGGATGCGCTTGCGGGTGAGCCTGCCGACGATCTCCGGGCCCTGCTCGTCGTGCGTCGGGAACTGCGCCTCGCGCAGCCCGCCGGTGATCGAGGGCTCGTAGTTGACGTGCGGGTTCTCGCCCGCCTGGTCCTGCCGGTAGGTCATGAGGCCGTCGCGCTGGTTCGTCCGCACGTTGGCGTTCTTGGCCTGGTTGACCGGCAGCTGCAGGTAGTTCGGCCCGACGCGGTAGCGCTGGGTGTCGCTGTAGGAGAACGTACGGCCCACGAGCATCTTGTCGTCGGAGAAGTCCAGCCCGTCGACCAGGACGCCGGTGCCGAAGGAGATCTGTTCGTTCTCCGCGAAGTTGTTGCTCACGTTGCGGTCGAGGACCATGCGGCCGACGGGCTTGGCCGGGAAGATCTCCTCCGGCCAGACCTTGGTGTCGTCCAGCGGGTCGAAGTCCAGCTCGGGGTGCTCCTCGTCGCTCATCATCTGGACGAGCAACTCCCATTCCGGGTAGTCGCCGCGGTCGATCGCCTCGCGGAGGTCCTTGGTCGCGTGTCCCAGCTCGTGGGCCTGGACCCGGGCGGCGTCCTCGGCCGTCATGCTGCGGACTCCCTGCCTGGGCATCCAGTGGTACTTCACGAGGTGGGTCTCGCCCTCGGCGTTCACCCACTTGTACGTGTTGACCCCGAACCCCTGCATGTGCCGGTAGTCCGACGGGATGCCCCGGGGGCTGAACAGGTTGACCAGCATGTGCATGGTCTCGGGCGTCTGCGACATGAAGTCGAAGATGCGGTTCGGCTCCTGCCGGAACGTCACCGGGTCCGGCTTGAGCGCGTGGATCACGTCGGGGAACTTGATGGCGTCACGGATGAAGAACACCGCGAGGTTGTTGCCGACGAGGTCCCAGTTGCCGTCCTCGGTGTAGAACTTCACGGCGAATCCGCGCGGGTCGCGGGCGGCCTCCGACGAGTCGCGCCCCCCGATCACCGTCGAGAACCGCACGGCCACGTCGGTGCGCTTGCCGGCCTCCTGGAACAGCTTCGCCCTCGTGAACCGGGCGATCGGCTCGTCGCCCCACGTCCCGTACGCCTCGAAGAAGCCGTACGACGTGGCGCCGCGCGCGTGCACCACCCGTTCCGGGATGCGCTCCCGGTCGAAGTGGCTGATCTTCTCCAGGAACTGGTAGTTCTCGAGGGTGGCCGGGCCGCGTGCGCCGACCGTCCGCTGGTTCTGGTTGTCGTAGACCGGGTGCCCTTGACGGTTGGTCAGCACCGGGCGCTCGTCTCCGGGCTCCGGCCCCCTGCTCGACACGTCCGTCATGGGACGGCTCCTCTCAGATCACGTTTGAACTGTTAGTCCTTGTCAATGCCTCCATATCCGGTTTTCGACTGGGTATTCACGGGGACGGAGATCGGTCCGGCCCCGCCGGGTAGTACCCGGCGGGGCGGCGGAGAGTGGTCAGCCCTTCACGCGCGGCTCGCCGCGGTAGGTGCCGAACGACCACAGGTTGTCCTCCGGGTCGCGGACCACGAAGTCGCGGGACCCGTAGTCGGTGTCGTACGGCTCCTGGACGACGCGCGCCCCCGCGGCGGTCGCCCGGGCGAACAACGCGTCCGGCTCGTCGGTCACGACGTACGCGCCGAACGTGCCGGGGGTGAGGTTCCACTTGTCGTCCGGCGTCTCGCGGACGCTGCCCAGCATGATCCCGCCGCCGGGCGGCCAGGAGAGCTGGGCGTGGCCGACCCGGTCGCCCTCGCCGTACACGGCGGTCTCCTCGAAGCCGAACGCCTCGACGAGGAAGGCGATCAATGCGCGGGCGTCCCTGGCCCGCAGCGTGGGCCAGACCTGAGGTGCTGGTGTGGTGTCGTTCATGCCGCCGAGTCTGGCCGTCCGTCCCCGGCCAGGGCTTGGACGTTTCGGAACGGCACCCCCTCTTCGGCCAGCCACCGGCTGGGGGAGCATCCGGCGAGGCTCCGGAACTCGCGGGCGAGGTGCGCCTGATCGTAGAACCCGCACTCGGCCGCCGCGTCGGCCAGCGCGAGCCGCCGCCCGGACGCCGCCGCGCTCTGGAGCAGGCGGCGGACCCGGTCGAACCGGACGACCCGCGCCGCCTCCTTGGGGGACAGGCCGATCTCCTCCCGGAACCGGCCGTTGAGGTGCCGGGTGCTCCAGCCCGCCTCGCTGGCGAGACCGGACACGGTGACCCGGCCGCCGGCGGCCAGCATCCGCCGCCACGCCCAGGTCACCTCGGACGGCCGCTCCCGCGTGGGACGGGTGTGCCGGGACAGGACCGCGTCGAGGGCCGCGAAGCGCCCGTCCCAGCCGGGCGCCTCCAGCAGGCGCTCGCGCAGTTCGCCCGCGAGTGCGCCGAGGACGTCGGCGCCGTCCAGGTCGAGCCCGGACAGCTCCCCGGCCGGCAGGCCGAGCAGGGCCCGCGCGCCGAGCGGCGTGAGGGCGAGCTGGACCCCCGACTGCCGCCCGTCGTGCGTGACGATCGCCGGAGCGGTGTGCAACCCGCCCACCAGCGTGTCGTACGACCTCGCCGGAGTGCGGGGATCGGGATGCGCCGCGACGACGAGCGGGTCGTCGAGCGTGACGATCATGGTCAGGTACGGCGAGGGCAGGCCGCGATGGGTCCCGGGCGGGATGCCGGCGTCGCGGTAGCCGCTGTACCACGCGACCAGCGGACGCAGCGGGGGAGCCGGTCGCCGCCGGACGTACCGCGCCTCCTCCCGCTCGCCGCGTTTCTCGCCGGGGTCCGCTGTCAGCCGTGCCGATGCCGCCATCCGCAGCTCCTCCCTCCCGCGCCCCAGTCTCCCCGAAGGGGAGCGCGTCAGCCATCGGCGCGTACGGCGGGCACCCCTGCGGAAGTGCGGCGCGGGAGGGTGGCCCCACCCGTCGTTCAGGTGAAGCGGGCCCCGGCCTAGGCGGCGCCTTCGGCGTCGAGGTCGCGGGCCAGCAGGTCCGCGAGGGCGGTGAGGGCCTCCTCCGCTCCCGGCCCTTCGGCCTCCAAAGTAACCTCCGCGCCGTGCCCGGCCCCGAGCGTCAGCACGCCCAGCATGCTGTTGGCGGGGACGGCGTCGCCGTCGCCGACCCGGATGCGCACGGGCGCCGGCTGCCGCGCCGCCGCCTCGACGAAGATCTTGGCGGGGCGGGCGTGCAGGCCGGAGCGCGAGGCGACCGTCACTGTCCTTTCCGGCATCGCATTCCTTCCATATAGCTCGGTTTCAGGTCAGAGCTTGAGGGCTCGGCTTCAGGGCTCGATGGTGACTTTGATCGCGGCGCCGCGGGCGACGACGTCGATGGCGTCCATGACCTCGTCCAGGCCGAGGCGACGAGTGATCAGGTCGGCGACCGGCACCGCTCCGTCGGCGATGAGCCGCAGGGCGCGGGCGTTGTGCGCCGGGCTCGACCCGTTCGCGCCGACGATGGTCAGCTCCCGGTAGTGCACGAGGTTGGAGTCGCAGGCGATGATCGGGTCGTCCTTCGGCAGCCCGCCGAAGAAGCTGATCCGGCCCTGTCGCGCGGCCATCTGCAACGCCTGCTGCTGGGCCGCCCCGGAGGCCGCCGCCGTGATCACCACGTCGGCGCCCCGGCCGCCGGTCAGCTTGAGCACCTCGTCCACGACGTCGGTCTCTCCCGAGCAGATCGCCGCGTCCGGCCGTACGAGCCCGGCGGCCATGGCGAGACGCTCGGCGTTCAGGTCGGCGAGGAACACCCGGCCCGCGCCGCGGGCGCGGGCGAGCCGCACGTGCAGGCAGCCGATCGGGCCCGAGCCGACGACGACCACGTCGTCTCCCTCGCAGACGCGGGCCAGTTCCTGCCCGTTGAGCACGCAGGCGAGCGGCTCGGCGAGGGACGCCTCGGCGAACCCCACCCCGTCGGGGACGCGGTTGAGCCCGTCCACGGCGAGCACCTTGGCCGGCACGACCATGTACTGCGCGAAGCCGCCGTCGTAGTGGTAGCCCATCGACTCCTGATTCGGGCAGACCGTGCGGTGGCCCCGGCGGCACTCCTCGCACTCGCCGCAGGGGATGGCGGCGATCACCTGCACCCGGTCGCCCGGGCTCCAGCCGGTCACGCCCTCGCCGAGCTCCACGATCTCTCCGGCGATCTCGTGGCCCATCACCCGGGGCGGCCTGATGTGGTGGTGCCCGAACCGGTAGATCTTCACGTCCGTGCCGCACGTCGAGCAGTTGCGCACACGGATCTTGACCTCGCCGGGGCGGGCGACGGGCTCGGGCACCTCCTCCAGCCGGAGGTCTCCGGGGGCGTGGAATCGGGCGACTTTCACTCCGGGTCTTCCTCTCCGTCCGGTTGCAGCAGGCCGATGACCTCGTCGACCTCGGTCGCCGCGCGCAGGGCCGCGGCGCGGTCCGGGTCGAGCAGGATGCGGGCGAGCGACGACAGCAGCCGCAGGTGGCCGTCCCCGCGTGCGGCGATGCCGACGCACACCGTCACGCGCTCGCCGTGCCAGTCGACGCCCTCGGGGAAGCGCAGCACGCAGACGGCGTCGTGCCGGACCGCCTCCTTCGACGTCAGCGTGCCGTGGGGGATGGCCACGCCCTCGCCGACGTACGTCGAGATCGACCGCTCGCGTTCGAGCATGGCCTCGGCGTAGGTCCCGTCCACCGCGCCGACCTCCTGGAGGACCGCTCCGCACTGCCGGACGGCATCCTCGACGTCCGCGGCGGCCGCGGCCGTCCGTACGGCGCGGGGGTCGAGGGGGAGCGGGGCCGTGGCCCGGTCAGCCATCGATCGTGCCCCCGTTCCTGATCGCGTCGACGACCCGCGTCACGGCCGGGTCGCCGATGAAGACCTGGAACGGCACGAGCGCGACGCCGGGGGCGCTCGCCCTGGCCCTGTCGGCGAGCCCGGCGTGGCAGACGACCACGTCGGCGTCCCCGGGGATCGAGTTGACCGGGGTGTGCTCCACCGTGACCTCGGTGCCCTTGAGCTGCCTGCGCAGGGTGCTCGCGAGCATGACGCTGCTGCCCATGCCCGCGTCGCACGCCACGATGAGCTTGCGGACGTCCTTGCCCTGGATGCTGGACACGTTCTACGCCTCCTTGGTGGCGGGCACGCTCTCGGCCGCCGTCTCGCCGGTTGGGTCGCGCTTCTCGGTGCTCGTGCCGTCGATGTCGTTCACGTGGCTGTCGTTCACGTGGCGGGTGTCGTTCGCGTGGCCGGTGCCGCCCGCGTCGGTCCGGATCGCGTCCGGTGCCGGTCCCTGGTCGCCGTTGGCGCGGCCGAAGCCCAGCAGGGCGGCGGCCACGGCGAAGGAGACGGCCGTCGCGACCACGATCCCGGCGATCACCCCGAACCAGCCGCCCTTCGGGGTCACCGCCATGTAGGCGAAGATGCTGCCCGGCGACGGCGTCGCCACCAGGCCCGCCCCGGTGACCAGGAAGGTGAGCACACCGGAGGCGCCACCGGCGATCACCGCGAGGATCAGGCGCGGCTTCATCAGCACGTACGGGAAGTAGATCTCGTGGATGCCGCCGAAGAAGTGGATGATCATGGCGGCGGGGGTGCTCGGACGCAGGGACCTCGGGCCGAACAGCAGGTAGGCGATCAGCAGGCCGAGGCCCGGGCCGGGGTTGGACTCCAGCATGAACAGGATCGACTTGCCGTGCTTGACCGACTCCGCGACGCCCAGCGGCCCGAGCACGCCGTGGTTGATCGCGTTGTTGAGGAACAGCACCTTGGCCGGCTCGATGATGACCGACGCGATCGGCAGGAGCGAGTGGGAGACGAGCCACGACACGCCGTCGCCCGCGACCTCGGTGACCTTCTCCACGATCGGGCCGATGGCGAGGACCCCGGCGATCGCCATGACCGCGCCGACGATGCCGGCGGTGAAGTTGTCGACCAGCATCTCGAAGCCGGCCCTGGTCCGTTCGGCGGTGAACCGGTCGGCGTACTTGAGGACCAGCGCGGCCAGCGGGCCGATGACCATCGCGCCGAGGAACATCGGCACGTCCGCCCCGACGACGACGCCCATGGTGGCGACGGCGCCGACGACCGCGCCGCGCTGGGCGTGGACCATCCGGCCGCCGGTGTAGCCGATGAGGACGGGAAGGAGGGTGCCGATGATCGGGCCGACCAGTTCGGCGAGTGTCTTGTTCGGTATCCACCCGGTCGGGATGAACAGGGCCGTGATGAGGCCCCAGGCGATGAACGCCCCGATGTTCGGCATGATCATTCCGGCGAGATGGCCGCCGAAACGCTGGATCGTGGCCCGCACACCGGTGCCGTGGACGGTGGGGGTATAGGGCGTGGCCATGGACATGCTCCTTCCGGGCGACCGGCCTGGCGGGCCGGCTGGGGGGTTCTCGGGTCGCCGTCGTCCCCGGGCGAAGCGAGCGAAGCGAGTGGATCAGCAGGGGCAGAGTGGGCGGAGCGGGCGGGTCGGCGGGGCCGATGCGGTGGGCGCTGGTTCGGTGGAGGCGGTCAGTAGGGGCAGAGCTGGCGGGCCGGGTCGGGGGAGCCGATCCGGACGTGCGTGCGGTCGATGTCGGCCGGACCGGGCATCCGGCTGCCGGGCAGCCCCACGGCCGCGCCGGCCCAGGCCAGGCCCTCGGCGAGGGCGGTGCCGCCGCGGGCCCCGGCAGCGAGGAAGCCCGCCAGCAGCGCGTCTCCCGCGCCCACGCTGCTGCGTGGCTCCTCGACCGCGCATTCGCCGTACCAGACCCGGTCGTCGTCCTCGACCAGCAGTGCGCCGTCGGCGCCGAGGCTGGTCAGGACGGATCGCGCGCCCATCGCGCGCAGCTTGCCGACGGCGTCGAGCACGTCGCCGACGTGGGCGATCGACGTGCCGGTGGCCTCGGCGAGCTCGTCGCGGTTGGGCTTGACCAGGGCCGGGCCGGCGCTCACGGCGGACACGAGGGCGGGGCCACTGGTGTCGACCGCGAGGTTGACGCCGGCGCCGGCGAACCGGCGGCCCAGCCCGGCGTACACGTCGATCGGGACGCCCGGCGGAAGGCTGCCCGAGGCGACCACCCAGTCGGCCGACCGGGCGGCGTCGAGCACCGCGCCCGCCAGCGTGTCCAGTTCGGCGGGGGTCAGCGCGGTCCCCGGCTCGTTCACCTTGGTGACCGTGCCGTCGGGCTCGGCGATGGCGACGTTCGACCTGGTGGGGCCCTCGACCGGGACGGGGACCATGTCGATGCCCTCCGCGGACAGCAGGTCGAGGAGCCGGCGCCCCTCGCTGCCGCCGTACGGGATGACCGCGCAGGACCGCACGTCGTTGGCCAGCAGGGCGCGTGAGACGTTGACGCCCTTGCCGCCGGGGTCGAGGTGGGTGGCGGCGGCGCGGATGACCGCGCCGCGGGTGAGCGCGCCGACCTCGATCGTGCGGTCGAGGCTCGGATTCAGGGTCAGCGTGAGGATCACGCGCGAACCACCTCCGGTCCGGCGGCGGCCAGCGCGGCGGCGAGGTCGGGGTCGATCCCGGTGTCGGTGATGACGACGTCGATCTCGCGGAGCGTCGCGAAGCGCGCGAGGTAGGTGGCGGAGAACTTCGTGTGGTCGGCCAGCAGGACGGCGCGGTCGGCGCAGGCGATCATCGCCCGTTTGATCGCCGCCTCGGCCGGGTCGGGGGTCGTCAGGCCCTTGGCCACCGAGCAGCCGTTGGTCGCCATGAACGCCACATCCACGTTGAGCTGCGACAACTGCTGGATGGCCCAGTCCTCCACGGTCGCCAGCGTCCGGCCGCGCACCCGGCCGCCCAGCATGAGCACGGTCAGGTTGGGACGGGTCGCCAGCATGGTGGCCAGTGGAGGCGAGTTCACGACGACGGTGAGCTCGCGGTCCGGCGGCAGCGCCTGCACGAGCCGGCTCGTCGTGGAGCCCGCGTCGAGGACCACGGCGCCGTCCTGCGGAAGCTCGGCCAGGGCGGCCTTGGCGATGCGTTCCTTCTCGGCCGTCATCACCTCGTCCCTGGCGGCCAGGGCGGGCTCGAACCCCAGGCGCTCGACCGGGATGGCGCCGCCGTGCACGCGCCGCAGGACGCCCGCGCGCTCCAGGGCGGTCAGGTCGCGGCGGATCGTCTCCGTCGTGACGCCGAACCGGTCGGCCAGCGTCACCACGTCGACCCGGCCGGCGTCCCGCGCCACCCGCAGGATCTCCTGCTGCCGCTCCTCGGCGTACATCGTGTTGGTCCACCGCCGTTTTGATGTTGTTTCGTATTTGTTTATACCCGCCTGTGTTGGAAGGTCAAGAGTGGTGCAGATCACGAAAAGGGCAATAGGCGGAGAAGTCCCCTGCGTGTCGGCCTCTCCGGCGGCCTCGCACCCCTGGCCGCCCGTGTCACGTCTCGTGCCTCCGGCGCGTCTCTATAGGGGAGGCGGAGACAAGGAGGCCAGATGCCCGCGGTGACCGAGGGGCAGCCCGCGCCGGTCGCCAGTTTCGAGAGCAGCCGCGAGCTGCTCTTCGGGGTGGCGTACCGGGTGCTGGGCAGCGTGACCGACGCCGAGGACGTCGTCCAGGAGGCGTGGCTGCGGTGGGACCGCGTCGACCACGCCAGGATCGCCGACCCACGGTCCTTCCTCGTCCAGATCACGACGAGGCTCGCCCTCGACCGGCTGCGGTGGGCGAAGGCCCGCAGGGAGGCCTACGTGGGGCAGTGGCTGCCCGAGCCGCTGCCGACCGGCCCCGCGCTCGAGGACGGCGCGGAGATCGCCGACTCGGTCTCCGTGGCCATGCTCGTGGTGATGGAGACCCTCTCCCCGCTGGAGCGGGTGGTGTTCGTGCTCCGGGAGGCGTTCGACTTCTCCTTCGCCGACATCGCGGTGATGGTCGGCCGGTCCGAGGCCGCGGTGCGGCAGCTCGCCCGCCGCGCCCGCTCGCACGTACGTGAGAGGCGGCCCCGGTTCCGGCAGGACCACGACGTCCGCAGGCGGGTGACGGAGCGCTTCCTGGCCGCCTGCCTGGGCGGAGACCTGCGGGCGCTGCTCGATCTGCTCGCGCCCGAGGTCACCTTGTGCATCGACGGGAACGGCCGCCGCGGCGTGGCCAGGAACCGGGTCGAGGGCGCGGAGAAGGTCGGCCGTCTGCTCGTCCGCGGTCTGCGCAGGGTCCTGCGCCCGGAGAGCGCCGCGGTCGCGGAGACCGACGACATGGGGGACGACATCGGGAGCGGATCCGTCGTGGACGTCAACGGCGGGCCCGCGGCGCTCATCACCGCGGGGGACGAGCCGATCGCCGTGATCGTGGTCGACGTCGACCTCGCCGCCGACCGCGTCACCCGGATCTGGATCATCGCGAACCAGGACAAGCTCGGGGGCGTCGAGGGCCGGCGACCCGGAAGACCCAGGCCTGTCCGCGCCGCGGGCTGACGGGCCGCGAGAGAAGCGACTTTCGTCATGACGGACAACGAGCACGAGACCGGACGTCCGGAGGGGTGGCCTGAGGGGCGCCCGCGCCCGGACCGGCGGACGCCCGCCCGCGTCCTCGGCACCCCCTTGACCGACGCTCCCTCAACCGGCGCCCCCTGGTCCGGCGCTTCGTCCGGCGCCGCGTCCGCGCGTCCGGACGCGGCGGACGAGGAGCCAGACCTTCCCGCCGTCCCCGGCGTCCTCGGCGTCGTTCCGCAGGACGAACGGACGGCCCGCAGGGCGGAGCGCGTCGCGGCGCTGTGTTTCCTGCTGGCGTTCGCCGCCCTCGTGGCCTTCCTCGTGACCTACGTCCGGCTCCAGGTCGGCGGCCTGAGCGCGACGGGCTCCTCGCACGTCGCCCTCGGCGGGACGCTGACGCTGGCGCTGCTGGCGCTGGCCTCGGGGATCGTGATCTGGGTACGCCAGATCATGCCGAAGTACGAGCTGGTCCAGCGGCGCCACCCCATGGCCTCACCCGAGGAGGTGCGGGCCGAGGTCGCGGCCACGTTCGTGCGCGGCGCCGCGGAGAGCGGCATCGTCAGGCACCGCCTGCTGCGCCGCACCCTGCTGCTCGCGGCGGCGCCGCTGGGCCTGGCGCCGCTGGTGCTGCTGCGCGACCTCGACACCACCGGCGCGCCCGCCGCGCAGCTCCACCGGAAGCTGCGGCACACGGTCTGGGGAGAGCGGACCGAGGACGGCAAGCCGCTGCGCCTCGTCGTCGAGGGCACCGGACAGCCGATCCGCGCGGCCGACTTCAACTCGCCCGGAGGCATCCTGTCGGTCGTCCCCCAGGGCTACGAGCACGACCTGAACGTCCTCGCCAAGGCGACGGTGATCCTAATCAAGTTCCGTCCGGAGGAGCTGAAACCCGGCACCGATCCGAACTGGACCCACGACGGGATCGTCGCCTATTCCAAGATCTGCACGCACGTGGGCTGCCCCGCGGCGCTGTACGAGCAGACCACCCACCACATCCTGTGCCCGTGTCACCAGTCAACCTTCGACGCCGCCGACGGGGCCAGGGTCGTGTTCGGCCCCGCCGCCCGGCCGCTGCCGCAGTTGCCGGTCGGCGTCGACGAGGAGGGCTACCTCGTCGCACTGGGCGACTTCGCCGCCCCGGTCGGCCCCAGCTACTGGGAGCGCGGCGACGCGGAGGCGCGGGCCAGGGAGAACGGAGGCCACCTTTGAGTGAACTGAGAACCGTGCCCGAGCGCATCGCCGGGCCGGCCACATTCCTGGACGACCGCCTGGGCGCGGGCGGCTTCGCCAGACGCAACCTGCGCAAGATATTTCCCGACCACTGGTCCTTCCTCCTCGGCGAGATCGCGCTGTACTCGTTCGTCATCCTGCTGCTTACGGGCACCTTCCTGACGTTCTGGTTCAAGCCGAGCATGGGGGAGATCGTCTACAACGGCACGTACGCCCCGCTCAAGGGGGTGGCGATGTCCGAGGCGTACGCGTCCACGCTCGACATCAGCTTCGAGGTCCGGGGCGGCCTGCTCATCCGGCAGATCCATCACTGGTCCGCGCTGGTCTTCATCGGCGGCATGATGGCGCACGCGCTGCGGGTCTTCTTCACCGGCGCCTACCGCAAGCCGCGCGAGCTCAACTGGATCATCGGCGTGGTGATCCTCTCCGTCGCGCTGTTCGAGGGCCTGACCGGCTACTCCCTGCCCGACGACCTGCTGTCCGGCGCCGGCCTCCGGGTCACCCAGGGGGTGGTCATCGGACTGCCGGTGGTCGGCACCTACCTCAACTTCTTCCTGTTCGGCAGCGAGTATCCGGGTGAGGACGTCATCTCCCGCTTCTACTCGATCCACATCCTGCTCCTGCCCGGCCTGATCCTGGCGCTGGTCACCGCGCACCTGATCCTGATGTGGGTGCAGAAGCACACCCAGTTCCCCGGCAAGGGGCGGACCAACCGCAACGTGGTCGGCGCGCCCTTCTACCCGGCCTTCATGGCGAAGTCGGGGGCGTTCTTCCTGTTCACGTTCGCCGTGATCGCCGGGCTCGGCACGTTCGCGCAGATCAACCCGGTCTGGCTGTACGGGCCGTACACCCCCGCCGACATCTCGGCCGGCTCGCAGCCAGACTTCTACCTGGCCTTCCTCGAAGGGGCGCTGCGCATCATGCCCGCCTGGGAGGTCAACCTCTTCGGCACCTCGCAGGCCGGCACGGTCCCGCTCAGCGTGGTCATCCCCGCGCTGGTGCCGCTGGGGATCATCGTCGTCGGAATGGCCCTCTACCCGTTCCTGGAACGGTGGATCACCGGTGACCACCGCGAGCACCACCTCGCGGACCGGCCGCGCGACAACCCGCACCGCACCTCGATCGGCATGGCGGCCATCGCGTTCTACGGCGTGCTGTGGCTGTTCGGCGGCAACGACATCATCTCCGCGAACTTCCGCGTGAGCCTCTACACGACGACCTGGGCCGGACGGATCCTCGTGTTCGTCGCGCCCGCCCTGGCCTACGCGGTCACCTACCGCATCTGCCTGGGCCTGCAGCGCTCCGACGTCGCGGTGCTCACGCACGGCGTGGAGTCGGGGGTGATCAAACGAATGCCGGACGGCCGGTACGTCGAGGTCCACTCGCGGCCGGCGGAGGACATCGAGGCGCACCTGCGCGGCCGGGAACCGGTGCCGGTGCTGCCGTACGACGAGGCTGTGCCTCCCAGGGGCCTGCGCGGGCCGATCGGCCGACTGCGCCTGCGGATGTCCAGGGCGTACGGCGGGGAGAAGGTTCCAATAGCGAACGGCGGCCCGCACGGCGAGGACGGGCAGGCCGCACTTCCGGACGCTCTCCCGGACACTCTTTCGGACGGGCAGAACCGCGCTCTGACGCGCTGACCCGTCTTCAGGACCGATGTGGTCCGGGCCGGCCGGCCCGGACCACATTCGGCTGCCCAAGGGTCCTGTTCAGCAGTCCCGCTGCTCCGGCACCGGCCACCGCGGCTCGGGCGGGTCGGCCGGGCGGATCTCGGTGAACAGCTTGAGCGTCACCGGCCGCAGCCGCTGCCACGCCTCGGCCGGCCAGCGCAGGCTCACCGAGGGGAACACGGTCTCCAGCACGATCTTCAGGTAGGAGCGGCCGGTGTGGGCGACCGGGACCTCCGTGCACAGAGCGGACACGGTCGCGGAGGTCTCCCGCCTGCCGAGCCGCAGCCGGGCGTTCCCCATGACCTCGTTGGGGGCGTGGCCGGTTTCGAGGTCCACCGACTCCCAGAAGAGCACGGGGGCCTCGTCCTCCTGCAGCCACGACGGATAGACCGGCAACGGCAGCTGCAGCGTGAAGCCCGCCAGCAGCCCGGGAGGGCTCAGATAGAAGGAGCCGTGGAAACAGGGCAGTTCGTGCAGGAGCCGGGGCCCCTTCGACGTCGTCATCGACAGCGTTCCCTCACTGGCGTCCATGGCGATCCGCCACGCGCTCGGATCGGCGTGGGACGCGTCCGGGACGAAGACCATCAGTTGTTCACCTCGCTGTGCGGCCGGAAGGCGGCACGGTGGGGAGCGGAGAGGTTCCGCCGGTTCGAGCCGCCAAAAGAATGACGTATCCCGAGGGCCGGAACGTGACATGCGCATTGCGCCGGTAATTCACCGCGTGTTCGCGTGTCACATTCCGCGGGCCGCGTTCGTCTTAATGGGAAAGAAGCGGTCCGGCGCTCCCGCGGGCCCCGCCGGGGCCGTCTGCAAAGGAGTGCCGGCCAAGGGGAGCCGGCAAAGGAGAGGGGGAGTAATTCTGGGCGTGGCGGTTCCGCCGGTGTAAATTGCGGGCGACGAGGAAATCGTCGAATCGGGCGGCGCAGGGGGTTGCGGCGCCGCGCGAAAAGGTGTCCGGCAGGGCGGGCCACGGGCGGCGACGTACGGTTATCGGCCCGGTGGGCGGCGTCCGGAGATCGGACCACGACTGCGAGGAGAGCGCATGGAGCGTAATCCGGATGGGCCGGCCGAAGCGGACTGCGCGTTCCAGGCGTTCGAGGAACACGCCGCTCTGCTCCACGCGGTGGCGCGCAGCATGCTCGGCGACGGCGGGGAGGCCGCACGCGTGGTCGAGGAGACCCGGGCCCGCTGGCTGGCCGGTCAGGGCGACCGCTCGGCGGGGTTCCCGAACGCGCTCATCGGGCTGGTCGCCGTGCTGGCGCTGACGCGCCTGCGGGTCGCGCAGGCCAACGGCGAGGAGCACATCGGCCCCTGGCTGCCGGAGCCGCTGCGGGGCGAGCCCGATCTGCAACTGGCCGAGTCGGTCACGGCGGCCCTGTCGGCCGTACTCGGCATGCTGGACCGGGACGAGCGGACGGTGTTCCTGCTGCGCCATGGTTTCGGGCTCTCGTACGCCGACATCGCCGCGGTGACCGGGCTCACGGAGGAGGCGGTGGGCGTGATCGACGCCAGGGCCAGGGCGCGGGTGCGCTGCGAGGTGCGCCCGCTCCGGCGGGACGCCGGCGGCTGAACCGCACCGAGGGGGCGGGCGGGGTGTGCAACTGAGGAGAACCCACAGTTACCACCCGCGCCCCTGCCACCCGCGGTCAGCGGCCTCGCTCCGTCAGCCCGTACAGGTTGCCGTCGTGGCCGCGGATCTGCGCCCACCGGCCCCCCTCCCGCCAGGGAGTGGCCTCCGGCGCCACGACGATCTCCACGCCCCGTGCCCGCAGGTCCCGGCAGGTGGCGTCGACGTCGTCGCAGTCGAACCAGCCGTGCGTCATCCGTCCGGCGCGGGCCTCCAGCGCCTCCAGGATCTCGGGCTCGACGGCGGCGAGGGCCACGCAGGTCTGCGCGCCCGGCGGGCGCACCTCCACCCAGCGGCGCCCCTCCCCCTGGGGGACGTCCGCCGCGATCTCGAAGCCCAGCGTCCCGGTGAGGAACTCCAGGGTCCTGCTCTGGTCGCCGACGTAGAGCACGGCGAGCCGCGGGTTCACGATCACGATGCCTCCCGGGTGTGTCACGCGCTCTGCGCCGAAAGCTGGCGCCGTACGGACGACGCGGCCACGGCCGGGTTGTCGGCGAGACCGAGCCGGACCTCCTTCAGGCGAACGGGGTCACCGATGACGTCGACGGACGCGATGCGGTCGCCGGAGAAGGCGAACTCGAGGACGAGCTGGAGGCGTCCGTACGGAGCGACCACCGCCCCCACGGCGCCGTTGACGAGAGCGGGCGAGGCGAAGCGCGCCCTGCGGATGTTGGTGCGCGTCTCCTCGGCGACCGCCCGCGCGCCCCGCACCTCCGCCTGCGCCCTGGCCTGTCCGCGCAGGGCGACGGCGTCCGCCCGGCGTACGACGTCGGGAGCCAGCACCGCGAGCAGGGCGTCGATGTCGCCGGCCCGGGAGGCGGCCAGGAAGGCGTCCACCACCACACGCTGCCTGACCAGGTCGGAGGAGGGGACGTCGGCCGTGTCGTGCACCCGGCGACGGGCACGGCTGGCCAGCTTCTTCGCCGCCGCCGGCGAGCGTTCCACGATCACGGCGATCTCGTCGAACGGCACGGCGAACAGGTCGTGCAGCACGAAGGCGGCGCGCTCTGCCGGGCCGAGCGTGTCGAGGACCACGAGCAGCGCGAGACCGACGGAGTCGGCCAGCACCGCCTCGTCCGCCGGGTCGGCGGTCTCCTCGTGGGGGGCCAGCATGTCGAGTTCGGTCAGGTCGGCGAAGTCCTCACGCCGGCGGCTGCGTGAGCGCAGCATGTCGAGACAGACCCGCCCGGTGATCGTCGTGAGCCAGGCGGTCAGGTTGTCGACGGAGCCGGAGTCGGCCCGGCAGGCGCGCAGCCAGGTCTCCTGCACCGCGTCGTCGGCCTCGTCCGCGCTGCCCAGCATGCGGAACGCGACTCCGCGCAGATGCCCGCGGGATCGGTCGAAGTGCTCGGCCAATTGGGCCTGGTCGTTCATCGGTCACCTTTCACCGTCGCGGTTCGTCGTATAGGTGGGGAGATGGAGAACGCACGTTTGACAAGGAGACGTCAGTGCCCGTACTGATTATTCTCGCCGGTTCGTTTGAACCAACGTGACGGGGAGGGGCACCGCGGGTGACCTCTCCGGCCGTGAAGCGCACCGGCCGGCTGCCGCCCGAGGTGCATACTATCCTCGCATCGACCGCTCATACTTTCGCGCCGTGCCGAAAATCGAGCACGGTGTCCGAAATCGGTGGCCGGTGAGACGCTGAAAGTTGTGTACCAGGGGCCCGCCGGGTCGTCCGGGGCCCTGCGCTCGGGTCTCGGCACGCTTATCGAAACGGTCATCCCTTACGGCAGGTACGGCTCTATGACGTTGGTCATGCCGTGCCATGCTTTTCGTTATATGTCGTGATTGCGATACCTCGACGACTTTTCCTGGTCCCGTCGCGGGCGGGCAGACCGATATCCAAATTATGGATGACTTGTCATGAATCTGTTCCCTCTGCTCTGGTATGGCAATCATCCGAACCATAAGCTGAGCGCAGTTGAGCTCCTGTGAAGAATTCGCCCCTGCCCTTGTTCCTTCATAGGAAGGCCCCGCAGTGACACTTCACACCGCAGCCGACACCGATCGCGAACTTGGAACTCGCCTTCCCGATGTGGCGGATCTGCGCCACCTGCCGTGGGAGATCGTGTCCGTCCGCGATCTCACCTCCTCGCTGTCGCCGCGGAAGCGACGTGAGGACCCGGCGCACGTCCGGATGCTCGCGGAGATGGATCGCGCCTTCGATCCGCTCCTCGTTCACCGGCCGACGATGCGGGTCATCGACGGCATGCACCGGTTGCGCGCCGCCGTGCTGAAGGGCAGGAACGAGATCGCGGTCCGGTTCTTCGACGGAAGCGAGGCCGACGCGTTCGTCCTGTCGGTCCGGCTCAACGTCGGCCACGGGCTGCCGCTGACGCTCGACGAGCGAAAGGAGGCGGCCGGGCGGATCATCGCCTCCCATCCGCACTGGTCCGACCGGATGGTGGCCGAGAGCGCGGGGCTGAGCGCCAAGACCGTCGGCGTCCTGCGCCGGCGGCTCGGCGGGCAGGCGCAGTTCAGCCGCGTCGGCCGGGACGGGAAGTCCAGGCCGATCAGCAGCGTCGAGGGGCGTCGCAGCGCGGCCGCCCTGCTGGCGGCCAACTCGGAGATCTCCCTCCGGGAGCTGTCCAGGAAGACCGGGCTCTCCCTGGGGACCGTCCGGGACGTACGCGAGCGGCTCGACCGCGGGCAGGACCCGATCCCAGATCGGCTGCGCGCGAGGGAGGAGACCGGCGGCGGCTCGCGAAGCGAGACGGCGCCGGCCCAGGACGCGGCGCCGCGGACCGGAGTGGTCTCGCGGGCGGCGCAGTCCCGTCGCCCCCGCGTGGAGAGCCGGCGCAGGGGCGAGCCGAGGCAGCCGGGCTGCCCGGCGGGGGAGGCGGTGGAAACGGCGTCCGTGCTGCGCAAACTCGCGCGTGATCCGTCCCTGCGGGCGACCGAGTCCGGGCGGCTGCTGCTGCGGATGCTCCTGGCCACGGAGGTGGGCCCGGCCCAGTGGAAGGAGATCGCCGAGGCGGTTCCGGCCCATTGCATGCCGCTCGTGCGCGCCGTCGTGCTCAGGAGATCAGAGGAGTGGGAAAGCCTGGCGAACATGGTGCGCAGGGGTTTCCCGGGGTGATCGGAAAAGCAACGGAGGTGCTTCTGCGGAGAAGGCACAGGGTGAAATATCGCCATTAATCAGCATTGGTTTGGAGGGTTCATCGTGTCAGAGACGACTCACTTTCCGGGAAGCGACACGGAGGCCGAACTCCGGAAAATCAACCGGGCGACGGTCGAGCAGTACATGAACACCAGAGGCGAGGATCGGCTGCGGCGGCACCTGCTGTTCACCGAGGACGGCGTCGGTGGTCTCTGGACCAACGACACCGGGCAGCCGATCGCGATCCGCGGGCGTGACCGCCTCGGCGAGCACGCCGTCTGGTCGCTGAAGTGCTTCCCCGACTGGGTCTGGACCAACATCCAGATCTTCGAGACGGACGACCCGAACTTCTTCTGGGTGGAGTGCGACGGCGAAGGCGCCATCCGCTTCCCCGGCTACCCCGAAGGCCACTACCGGAACCACTTCCTGCACTCCTTCCAGCTGGAGAACGGGAAGATCAAGCTGCAGCGCGAGTTCATGAACCCGTTCGAGCAACTGCGCGCGCTGAACATCCCCGTGCCCGAGATCAGGCGTGAGGGAATCCCCACCTAGGTCACATCCGCCGCGTGATCGTCAGCGGCTGCCAGGCAACCCCCCCAGCCGTCCCCGGCCGGGCGACGACGACGGCGCCGAGAGCGCCTCGACCCCATGGAGAACCGTGGATGACGTGATGCCCGCCATCCGGCTGAGCGCCGCGCTGCAGCAGCCGGAGTGGAGCGATGTCTCGCAGGTCCAGCGCGTCAAGGAAGTGCTCGCCTCCCGCCCCTCGCTCGTCAGGCCGGCGGACGTGCGCGCCCTGCGCGCCCTCCTTGCGGAGGTCGCCGCAGGAAACTCCCTGGTCGTGCAGTCGGGGGACTGCGCGGAGAACCCCGAGGAATGCACGCCCGAGCACGTGAGCCGCAAGTCCGCGGCCCTCGACGTGCTGGCCGGCGCCCTCAAGATGATCACGCACAAGCCCGTGCTGAGGGCCGGCCGCATCGGCGGCCAGTTCTCCAAGCCGCGTTCGAGCTCCACCGAGAAGGTCGGCGACCTCACCCTCCCGGCGTACCGGGGACACATGGTCAACGGCCCGGAGCCGACCGCCGAGAGCAGGCAGCCCGATCCGCTGCGGATACTCACCGGATACATGGCGGCCAGCGACATCATGGAGCACCTCGGCTGGCGCGGATCGTCCACCCGATCCCGGATAGACCCGCCCGTGTGGACCAGCCACGAGGCGCTGCTGCTCGACTACGAGGTTCCGATGCTCCGCAGGGACGCGTCGGGACGGCTGATCCTCGGCTCCACGCACTGGCCCTGGATCGGCGAGCGGACGCGGCAGGTGGACGGCGCGCACGTCGCCCTGCTGGCCGAGGTCGCCAACCCGGTCGCCTGCAAGGTGGGCCCGAAGATGAGCAAGGACGAACTGCTCGGCCTGTGCGAGCGGCTCGACCCCGAACGCGAGCCCGGCCGGCTCACCCTCATCTCCCGGATGGGCGCCGACCAGGTGGCCTACGCCCTGCCGCCGCTCGTCGAGACCGTGAGATCCGCCGGACACCCTGTCATCTGGCTCTGCGACCCCATGCACGGCAACACGCGGGTCACCCCGTCGGGCCACAAGACCCGCCTCGTGCCGGCCCTGCAACAGGAGGTCCGGGAGTTCGTCACCGCGGTCGAGAGCGCGGACGGCGTCCCCGGCGGCCTCCATCTGGAGACCACGCCCGACGACGTGACCGAATGCGTCGCCGACGAGAGCGGCTTCGCCCAGGTGGGCGACCGCTACACGAGCTTCTGTGACCCCCGGCTGACCCTCTGGCAGGCGGTCTCGGTCATCTCCGCCTGGGGCGGCTGACGCGACGGCTACCTGAAAGGACTTCCATGTCCGGCATACCCGCAATCAAGCCCTACCCCCTTCCGGCGGCGGGCGAGCTGCCTCCCAACGCCGCCGGATGGACGCCCGATCCCGCTCGTGCCGTGCTCCTGATCCACGACATGCAGCGATACTTCGTCAGGCCGTTCGCCGACCCGACGAGGCACGAACTCGTGCAGAACGTCGCGCTGCTGCGGGACCGGAGCGTGGCGCTCGGCGTCCCGGTCGGCTACACGGCGCAGCCCGGCGACATGAGCGAGGAGCAGCGCGGACTCCTCAAGGACTTCTGGGGGCCCGGCATGCGCCGCGCCCCCGAGGACCGGCTCGTCGTCGACGAACTCGCCCCCGCCCCCGGCGACTGGATGTTCACCAAGCTGCGCTACAGCGCGTTCTTCCGGTCCGACCTGCTGGAGCGCATGCGGCGCGCCGGCCGCGACCAGCTCGTGGTCTGCGGGGTGTACGCCCACGTCGGGGTGTTGATGACGGCGGTCGACGCCTTCACCAACGACCTGCAGACCTTCCTGGTCGCCGACGCCGTCGCCGACTTCACCGCCGCCTACCACCGCATGGCGGTCGAGTACGCGGCCGAGAGGTGCGCGGTCGTCCTGACGGCCAAGGAGGTGTTCTCGTGAGCGGCCTCGAAGGCGGCTTCGGGAGCGGCTCGGACACCGGCGGAGGCGGCCTGCTCGACGCCGTGCTGGACCTCCGGGCGCCGGCCTTCGCGCTGCTGCACCGGCCGGAGGCGACCGGCCCGGGCCTGCTGGACGTCCTGATCGGCGAGGTCGCGCACCTGAGCGAACTCGCGGACATCCCGCTGCCGGAACAGGGGGAGCCGGGGGCGGGAGACCGCCACCACGCGCTCGTCGTCGTCCCCTACCGGCAGGTCCGGGAGCGTGGCTTCGCCTGCGCCGACGACGGCGCCCCGCTCATCGCGATGACGGTGACGCGGCAGGCCACCCTGCCGGTCGGCGCGGCCCTGGACCGGATCCCCGACCTGCCCTTCGCGGTCTCCGGCGGGCACTTCGACGTGGACGACGACGACTACGCCGAGCTCGTCCGCAGGGTCGTCAAGGAGGCGATCGGCGAGGGGGAGGGGGCGAACTTCGTCATCAAGCGGTCCTTCGTCGCCGACATCGGGAACTACACGCCCGCCTCCGCCCTCTCCTTCTTCCGGCGGCTGCTGGAGGTCGAGTCGGGCGCGTACTGGACCTTCGTGGTCCACACCGGAGAGCGGACGTTCGTGGGCGCCACTCCGGAACGGCACGTGACGCTGCGGGACGGCGTCGCGACCATGAACCCGATCAGCGGCACGTACCGGTATCCGGAGTCCGGGCCGTCCCTGCACGGGGTGATGGACTTCCTCGCCGACCGCAAGGAGTCCGACGAGCTCTACATGGTCCTCGACGAGGAACTCAAGATGATGACGCGGATCTGCGAGCCGGGCGTCCGCGTGACGGGCCCTCGGCTCAAGGAGATGGCGCGGCTCGCGCACACCGAGTACTTCATCGAGGGCGACACCGCCTGGGACGTGCGCGACATCCTCCGCGAGACGATGTTCGCCCCGACCGTCACCGGCAGCCCGGTGGAGAACGCCTGCCGGGTGATCGACCGGCACGAGCCGCACGGCCGGGGGTACTACAGCGGAGTCGTCGCCCTGATCGGGCACGACGAGGCCGGCCGGCAGACCCTCGACTCCTCCATCCTCATCCGGACCGCCGACATCGACGACACCGGCCGGGCGCGCATCGGCGTCGGCGCCACACTCGTGCGCCACTCCGACCCGATGTCGGAGGTGGCGGAGACCCGGGCGAAGACCGCCGGCCTGCTCGCGGCGCTCGACACCGGCGACAGCGGCAGGCTCAGGACCCGCCCGGAGGTCCGCGAGGCGCTGGAGCGGCGCAACGAGAACATCGCCGGTTTCTGGCTGGGCAGGCGCGGCTGCGGCACGGCCGCCCTGCCGCGGCTGGCCGGGGTGCGGGCGCTGGTCGTCGACGCCGAGGACACCTTCACGTCGATGCTGGACCACCAGATGCGCAGCCTGGGCATGGCGGTGACCGTGCGCCGCCACGACGAGAGGCCGTCGCTGGACGGGTACGACCTCGTGGTGCTGGGGCCCGGCCCCGGCGATCCCCGGGACGACGCCCACCCCAAGATCGCTTATCTGAGGGCCGCCGCGGACGCCCTCCTCGCCGGGCGGCGCCCCTTCCTCGCCGTCTGCCTCAGCCACCAGGTCCTCTCCACCCGGCTCGGCTTCCCGCTGCAGCGCCGCGACGTGCCCAACCAGGGGCTGCAGAAGGAGATCAGCCTGTTCGGCGCGCGGGAGCGCGTCGGGTTCTACAACACGTTCGCCGCGCGCGCCGAGGCGGACCGTGCCGAGATCGACGGCCTCGGCACGGTCGAGATCTGCCGTGATCCGGCGACCGGCGAGGTACACGCGCTGCGCGGCCCGCGTTTCGCCTCGATCCAGTTCCACGCCGAGTCGGTGCTCACCGAGAACGGCCCCCGCATCCTGGGCTCTCTGATGGAGGGACTGCTGCCATGACGGTCACCGGCCAGTCCGTGCTGGAAGGGGCGCGTCCGTACGTGGTCGTCGACGCGTTCACCGACACGCCGCTGCAGGGCAACCCGGTCGCGGTCTTCTTCGAGGCCGAGGACCTCTCCGCCGAACGCATGCAGCGCATCGCCAGGGAGATGAACCTGTCGGAGGTCACCTTCGTCCTCCCGGCCCGGGAGGGGGGCGACGCCCGCATCCGCATCTTCACGCCGGTGAACGAGCTGCCGTTCGCCGGGCATCCGCTCCTCGGCACCGCCATCGCGCTGGGCGAGGGGCGCAGGGAGGACCGGCTCCGGCTGGAGACGGCGATGGGGGTCATCGCCTTCGACCTGGAGCGCGTGGACGGGAGGGTCGTCGCCGCGGAGATGGGGCAGCCCGTCCCGACGTGGGAGGAGTTCGACCGCGCCGGCGAACTCCTCGCCGCGCTCGGCCTGACCTCCTCCACGCTGCCCGTCGTGATCTACCACAACGGTCCCCGGCACGTGTACGTCGGGCTGGAGAGCATCGCCGCGCTGTCCCGGGTCGACCCCGACCAGCGCGCGCTGGCCGCCTTCCCCGACATGGCGACCAACTGCTTCGCCGGTTCCGGCCCGACCTGGCGCAGCCGGATGTTCTCGCCCGCCTACGGCGTGGCCGAGGACGCGGCCACGGGGTCGGCGGCCGGTCCGCTGGCCGTCCACCTCGCCCGGCACGGGCAGATCGGGTTCGGGCAGTGGATCGACATCCACCAGGGCGTCGAGATGGGCCGCCCCTCGCTCATGCGGGCCCGCGCCGACGGCGCCCCGGAAGCCGTCACGTCCGTACGGGTCGGCGGTTCGGCCGTGACCGTCGCCCGCGGCGTGATCTACGCCTGAACGGCGCGGACCCGCCGGCGGATCGCCCGCGCGGCCGGGTCCGCGCCCCGTCCTCGCCATGCGGCCAGGGCCGCCCGTACCCCCACACAGCCCGGAGGCGACAGTGAGCAGCAGGTTCGAGAGTCTGACCGGCGCCATCGACCCGGCGTTCCCCGAGTACGACACGCCGCCGGCCGAGCCGATGGTCCTGGCCCGGCAGTGGATCGCGTCGGCGGTGGAGGAGGGGGTGCGGGAGCCGCTGGCCCTCGCCCTCGCGACCGCCGACCGCGGCGGCCGGGCCTCCTCCCGCATGGTCGCCGTCATCGACGTGAGCGATCGGGGTCTGGTCTTCACCAGCCACAGCTCCAGCCGGAAGGGCCGGGAGATCGCCGAGACCGGCTGGGGCTCGGGCCTGCTCTACTGGCGCGAGACCGCGCGGCAACTGATCTTCTCCGGTCCCGTGGTCATGCTGCCCGAGCCCGAGGCGGAGCGGCTGTGGAAGGCGCGGCCGGTGCCGCTGCACGCGATGTCGGCGGTCTCGCGGCAGAGCGAACCCCTGGAGGACGTCGCCGGGCTCAGGGCGGAGGCGGAGCGCCTGGCGTCGTACGGAACCCCCCTGCCCCGCCCGGCGCGGTTCGCCGGATACCGCCTGGAGCCCGCCGCCGTGGAGTTCTGGTCGGCCGACGCCGACCGGCTGCACCGGCGGCTGCGTTACGACCGGGATTCCTCCGGTTGGCACATCTCACGGCTACAGCCGTGACCCCCTCCCCACAGGGACAGGAAACACGAAGGAGTGCGACCTTGACCGACTCGATAACGACCGGCCCCATAACGACCGACAAGAGCACGACCGATCAGAGCACGAACGAGCCGGGCACGACCGACTTCGACGCGATCGTCGTCGGCGCCGGCTTCGCCGGCATCTACATGCTGCACAGGCTCCGCAACGAACTCGGCTTACGGGTGCGGGCCTTCGACCGCGCCGGCGGCGTGGGCGGCACGTGGTACTGGAACCGCTACCCCGGCGCCATGTCGGACGTCGAGGGCTTCGTCTACCGCTACTCCTTCGACAAGGAGATGCTCCAGGAGTGGAACTGGACCACCAAGTACACCCCCCAGCGTGAGCTCCTCGCCTACCTGGAGGCGGTCGTCGAGAAGCACGGGCTGGGCGAGGACATCCAGCTCAACACCGGCGTCGAGAGCGCGGTCTTCGACGAGTCCCGGGGCGTCTGGACCATCGGCACCGACACCGGTGAGACCTTCACCACGCGGTACCTGGTCACCGCGCTCGGGCCGCTGTCGACGGCGAACATCCCCGACATCGAGGGCCGCGAGCGCTTCCGGGGCAGGATCGTCCACACCGGCGCCTGGCCCGACGACCTCAGCATCGACGGCAAGCGCGTCGGCGTCGTCGGCACTGGGTCCACCGGCACCCAGTTCGTCTGCGCCGCCGCCAAGGTGGCCGGGCATCTGACGGTGTTCCAGCGTTCGGCGCAGTACTGCGTCCCGTCCGGCCACGGCCCGGTCACCGACGAGTACGTCGCGGAGGTGCGGGCCGGCTACGACCTCATCTGGGACCAGGTGCGCGGCTCCCGCGTCGCCTGCGGGTTCGAGGAGAGCGAGGTCCCCGCGATGAGCGTCTCCGAGGAGGAGCGCCGGCGCGTGTTCCAGGAGTACTGGGACAAGGGGAACGGCTTCCGCTTCATGTTCGGCACCTTCTCCGACATCGTGACCGATCCGGCGGCCAACGAGGCCGCCGCGGAGTTCATCCGGTCGAAGATCAGGGAGATCGTGAAGGACCCGGAGACGGCGCGCAAGCTGACGCCGACCGACCTCTACGCCAAGCGCCCCATCTGCAACCCCGACTACTACGAGAACTTCAACCGCGACAACGTCACGCTGGTCAGCATCAAGGAGAACCCGATCAGGGAGATCACCCCCAACGGGGTCGTCACCGAGGACGGCGTGGAGCACGAACTCGACGTCCTGGTCTTCGCGACGGGCTTCGACGCCGTGGACGGCAGCTACAAGCGGATGGACATCCGCGGCCGGGGCGGCGTGACGATCCGGGAGCACTGGGAGGACGGCCCCACCGGCTACCTCGGCGTCGCCACCCACGGCTTCCCCAACCTGTTCATGGTCCTCGGGCCGAACAGCGCCTTCAGCAACCTGCCGCCGGGCATCGAGACCCAGGTCGAGTGGATCGCGGGCCTGATCCGCACGGCTGAGAAGAACGGCACGACCGTGATCGAGGCCACCGCGAGCGCCGAGGACGCGTGGACCGAGACCTGCCGGGAACTCGCGGCGTACACGCTCTTCCCCAAGGTCGCCTCGTGGATCTTCGGCGCCAACATCCCCGGCAAGAAGAACACGGTCATGTTCTACTTCGCCGGGCTGGGGTCCTACCGGGCCAAGCTGAGCGAGGTGGCGGAGGCGGGGTACGAGGGATTCGACCTGCAGGCCAGTCCCTCGCTGACGCCGGCCTGAGACCGCGCGGGGGCGTGCCCCGCGCCGACATACGAGGGTCCGGACGGCCGGGAAGGCCGTCCGGACCCTCCGCGTCCGCTTGAGATAAGCGGCATTTCCTGCTCTCCGGACGAGATATTCAGTGAGGAGTTCTCGTGTTCGAGGCCCGCGATTGTTTAACAAAGAGGCTTGACTCTAATGGTTCATTGTCGGATACGATGAAGTCATGACTGAGACCGTGATTCGCGTCGACGACCAAGTCGCAACCTTCATCAACATCTTCGACGTCGACCCCTCGAAGCAGCAGGAACTAATCGCCATTCTGAACGAGGGCACCGAGAAGGTCATGCAGCACCGGCCCGGCTTCGTCTCGGTGAACATTCTCGCCAGCGCGGACGGCACCCGCGTCGTGAACCTCGCCCAGTGGCGCAGTGTCGACGACATCAAGGCGACCATGGGCGACCCCGAGGCGCAGGCCATCGCGAAGCGGACGGCGGAGATCGCCAAGGCGGCTCCGGCGCCCTACAAGGTCATCTCCGTCCATCACGCCTGACCAGGCACTCCGCGGCAACCCACAAGCGGGTCCGGGCCCCATGCGACACACTCCGTCCGCCTCTCGGCATCGGCGGACGGACGTCGCCCGCGCATCCCCCAGAGCGGGCGGTGTCCGGGGCCCGGCCCTGACCGCACCGCCCACCCGAAGGTGACGAAGAGTAGCCACCCCCGGCCCAGGGAGCGCGACGCCATGACGACTGCCAACACCGCCGACATCGTGATCGCGGGCGCGGGGATAGGAGGGCTGGCCGCCGCGCTCGCCCTGCACGCCAAGGGGATCCACGCGGTCGTGCTGGAGGCCGCGCCCGAACTCGCGCCGCTCGGAGTGGGAATCAACATCCAGCCGGCCGCGATCGGCATACTGACCGAGCTCGGGCTCGGCGAGACGCTGGCGGCCACCGGCATCCGCACCCGCGAGCACCGCTACCTCGACCACAAGGGCACCACGCTGTGGACCGAGCCCCGGGGCGTCGACGCCGGCCACGAGCACCCCCAGTACTCCATCCACCGCGGCGAGCTGCAGATGCTCCTGCTCGCGGCCGTACGGGACCGGCTCGGCCCCGGCGCGGTGCGCACCGGGCTCCGCGTCATCTGCTTCCACCAGACCCCCTCCGGCGTCCGCGTCCTCGCGCACGACGAGAGCGGGGGAGCGGTCGAGATTCAGGCCGCCGCGCTGGTCGGCGCCGACGGGCTGCGCTCCGCCGTGCGGTCCCAGCTCCACCCCGACCGCGTCCCGCTGTCGCCCGCAGGGGTCGACATGTGGCGTGGCCTGTCCGAACTGGACGAGTTCCTCGACGGGCGGACGATGATCCTGGCCAACGACGAGCAGGCCACCCGGCTGATCGCCTATCCGGTCTCCCGGCGCCACGCGGAGCGCGGCAAGGCGCTGGTGAACTGGGTCTGCCTGGTCGCGGCCCCGTCGAAGAGCCTGGCCGGCGACGCGGGCTGGAACCGCCCGGGACGGATCGAGGAGGTGCTGCCCCACCTCGCCGACTGGGACTTCGACTGGCTGCACCTGCCCGCGATGCTCGCCCGCAGCCCCCGCATCCTGCGCTACCCGATGGTCGACCGCGACCCCCTGCCGCACTGGGGAGAGGGCCGGGTGACCCTGCTCGGCGACGCCGCCCACCTGATGTACCCGATCGGCGCCAACGGCGCCTCGCAGGCCGTCATCGACGCCGCCACGCTCGCCGCCGAGCTCGCGGAAGGCGACGACGTGGCCACCGCCCTGCTGCGGTACGAGGCCGCCAGGCGCCCCGCCACGACCGCCATCATCCTCGCCAACCGGAACATGGACGGCGCGGAGCGCGGCATCGCCGGTCGTCCCGGCCACGACAAGACCGCCGAACTCGCGACCATCACGCACCGCTACCGAGTGGTGGTGGAGCGGCGACAGCCGCTCACCTGAGCGGATGGACCGCCCGGCCGGTAGCCGCACTTATCGCCGGGCGGTCCATCCTGGCAGGCGTGACCCGCGTGGAAGGCCGTCGGCGGGAAAATCCGTCCGAGAACGTGGCCGATGAATGGCAGGACCACGCCGCGAGAAAATGGCACGCAAATCGGAATCGACCGCCCCGCGGACGCGATTCTCGATTCACCGGGCATGAAGCGTCGAGACATCCTGACAATGCGTTTACAGAATGTCTTCGGTAGGCCTGGTTACCGGGCTTCGCCGGTTACGGGTGCGGCATCGGACGCCGGACGTCAACGTGGAAACGGCCTCCCGCCGGGTCATGTCTGCGGTCCTCGTCCTTAAGACGAATCGCGGCGCGGAAAGGTGACACGCGGCGGCCGTGCGGGCGGTGTCCGCCGGTGGGCGGACACCGCCTCTCACGACAGGCCGCCGGGCGGCCGGTGCCTCACCGCGTACGGGCCGCCGCGCCGCTGCGCGCCGCACGGCCCGCCAGCTCCGACACGGCGGTCCGGGCCGTGGCCAGCGAGTCCGCCGCCAGGGGCTTGAAGCGGGCCAGGGCGGGCACGTCGGACGCCCTGGTCATCTCCGCGCCGACGAAGCAGAGGTTCTCCGGGGCCACTCCCAGGTCGGTGAAGTACGCCCTCAGGTAGGGCGTCTGGAAGTCGAAGTCCTCCCGTGGCGTGCCCGGGGCGTAGCACCCGCCGTGGGCGGTGACCACCACCACGTTCGTCCTCCGGAGGAGGTGGTCTCCCGTGCCGGCGTCGAGGAAGGCCCCCGGGAAGGTCACCCGGTCGATCCAGGCCTTGAGGGACGCGGGCACGGAGTAGTTGTACATCGGGACGCCGACCAGCACCGTCTCCGCGGCACGCATCTCCGCGATCAGCGGCAGGGTCAGCGCCCACTCACGCTCCTCGGCGGGGCCCTCGGTCATCTCCGCCACCTCCGGCAGCGCGACCGGGCCCCTTCTCTCCACCCGGATGCCGAGGGAGACGAAGGCCGGGGACACCAGCGGGACCGGTTCGGCCGCGAGGTCGCGGTACCGGTACCCCGCGCTCCCGTGCAGACACCGCCAGGTGTCGGCGTACAGTGCCGTCAACTGCCTGGTGACCGAGTCGCCGTGGTCGCTGGCGCTGGAGTCCAGGTGAAGCAGGGACGTCACAGGCTCACCTCCTGTCGCTGCGCGTGCATCGCGCACTCCCTTCCCGATACTTTCCGTCACACACCTATGACGTTCCGTAGTCGACAGAGGTGACAGGGGCGTATCGGTGGGGCCGGAGAGCGGCACGGGTCACTGGTGAGGGCGGCCGGTGAGGAGGGTCGTCACCTCCCGGGCCCGCGCGTTGAGGCGTCCGACGAACTCGGTGAGCATCTCCAGTTGGCCGTCGTCGTAGCCGTCGACCACCGCGAGGAACTCCGTCTCGATCCTGGAGAAGATCTCCGTCAGCGCCGCCTCGTGCCGCCCCGTCGACCGGATCAGCACCCTGCGGCGGTCGAGGGGGTCGCGGTGGCGCTCGACGAAGCCACCGCGTTCGAGCCGGTCGATCAGCGCGGTGACGGCCGAGGTGCTGAGGCCGGTCGACTCGGCGAGCCGCCCCGCGGTGAGCTCCGGCTCGTGGCGGGCGAGGTCCAGGCACTTCAGGTCGGTCGGCCCGAGCCCGAACCGGTCCGCGATGGCCTGGTGCAGCGCCAGGCCGCGACCGGCGTTCTCGCGCATCGCGTCCATGAGGGATCGCAGCGCTTCGGATCGATGCCTTGACACGGACGCTCCATCCGGCTGAAGTAGATATCTCGATGAATCGAGATTTCCTATCGGTCGAACGAATTCTATCTGTCAGGGAGCGGAGCATGCCAGGAGAGTCCGTACCCGTCCTCGTCGCCGGGGCAGGCCTGGCGGGCCTGTCCACCGCGATGTTCCTCGGCGTCCACGGGGTGCCCGCGCTCGTCGTGGAGCGCCACACGGGCCTGTCCACCCAGCCCAAGGCGCGGGGGCAGATGCCCCCCACCATGGAGGCGCTCGCCACGGCCGGGGTGGCCGGGCGGTTCCTCGCCGCGGCGCCGCCGGGGACGGACGAGAGCATCATCGTGATCGCGGAGAGCGTCACGGGCCGGGTCCTGCACGACTTCGTGCAGGCCGCTCCGGACATGTCCGCCCTGTCTCCCGCGCCGATGGGCATGGTCAGCCAGGAGCGCGCCGAGCGCATCCTCGCAGAAAGGGCCGTCGAACTCGGGGCGGAGATCAGGTTCTCCACGGTGCTGGAGTCGTTCCGGCAGGACGGCGACTCCGTCGTCGCGTCGCTCGTGGACCGCGCGACCGGACGGCGGCGGACCGTCACGGCCCGCTATCTGGTCGGCGCGGACGGGCACAAGGGCACGATCAGGGACGCCGCCGGGATCGCGGCGCACGGCAGGACCTCGTTCGGGCCGATGCGGACGATGTTCCTGCAGTTCGAGGCCGACCTCGACGTGACGCTCAAGGGCGCCGCGTTCGGCCTGTTCTACATCCAGAACCCCGCACTGCCCGGCGGGTCGGCCACCGTGGTCACCACCGATCACCCCGGCCGCTACGTGCTGAGCTGCGTCTTCGACCCCGGTGAGGAGCCCGGCCCGGACCGGCTCACCGAGGTGATCCGCATCGCCTGCGGGGTGCCCGGCCTGAACCCGCGCGTCGTGGACGCCGCCTGGTCGTCCCCGGGCGGGCACGTCACCCGGGTCGCCGACACCTTCCGCTCCGGGCGGGTCGTCCTGGCCGGGGACGCCGCCCACCTGATGCCGCCGACCGGCGGGCAGGGCGGCAACGCCGCCGTCCTGGACGGCTATCACCTCGCCTGGCGGCTCGCGTACACGCTGGCGGGCCTCGCCGGTCCGGGCCTGGTCGCCTCCTACGACGCCGAGCGCCGGCCGTACGCCGACGTCCTCGCCGAGCAGCAGTACGCGAACATGGTCCAGCGGCACGCTCCGCACCTGCGCGACGAGAGCGTCGCCGAGATCATGGATCCCGCGGTGGGACTGTTCGGGTACGTCTGCCCGTCGGGCGCCTTCGCCGCCGAGCCGGACGACGGCCGTCCCCTCTTCGAGAACCCGGCCTCGCCCTCGGGACGCCCGGGAACGCGGGCGCCGCACGTGCGGCTCGACCGCGAGGGCGTTCCGGTCTCCTCCCGCGACCTGTTCGGCACGGCGTTCACGTTGCTCGCGGGTCCGGCGGGAGAACCGTGGGAGAAGGCGGCGGCCGAGGCCGCGCGGCGGACCGGTGTCACCGTCGGGACGCACGTCGTCGGAGCCGCGGGGGGCCTCGGCGATCCGGAGGGCCGGTTCACCGCCGCCTACGGGATCACGGCCGAGGGCGCCTCGCTCGTACGGCCGGACGGCGTCGTCGCCTGGCGGTCGCGTGGCCCCGCCGCCGCCGGCGAACTGGAGGCCGCGCTGCGTACGGTCCTCGCGTGACCGGGCCGGAGCGTGACCAGGCGGCAGCGTGATCGGGCCGGGGCAGGCGGGGGTCAGTAGCCGTAGCGGCTCTTCAGGTGGCGCCAGAGGTCACGCAGCATCCACGCGTCGAACTCGGTGATGGAGGTGGCCGTGCCCGCCTTCATGAGGAAGCAGCACTGGCCGGTCGGCGTCCAGTCGTAGAAGTCGTCCAGCCCGAAACCGTGCCCGATCTCGTGCAGCAGGATGTGGATGTCGTCGCTGCCGAGGTTGTCCACGAGATACTCGCTGCCGACGCGCTGGCCCCAGTCGCCTCCCGCGCCGCCGTCCATGCCCGCCGTGAGCCACAGGGACATGTCGTAGTGGTGGGAGGCCCCGCCGGGACAGTCGGGATAGGCGCCCGACTGGTTGAAGAAGCGGCCGCAGGGCTCCGCGCACTGCGGCGCGTTCTCCCGCATGTCGCCGACGTACACGTCGACCGAGTCGTCGTCCCACTGCAGCGTGGCGCGGTCGCGGACCGCCCAGCCGACCACCTTGACCGGCACCTCGGCGTACGGCCAGCCGTCGTGACCGGCCATCACGTTCATCCACTTGCCGAACGACCTGCCCAGCGCGGCGTGGATGCGGTCGCGCAACTCAGCGGACACGGGGGCGGGGGAGTCCCAGCGGACGCAGTAGTTGATCGATCCGCCGTTGGCCATGATCTGGTCCCAGCCGAAGTTGCGGAAGCCGTACGGATCGCGGTCGCCGGACTCGGTGTGCCGCCAGACCTCGTCGAGCGGCGTGACCAGGGCGGCGGGCGGGTTCCAGCCGCTCTGGGCGGCGGCGGTGTCGGCGAAGGCCTTGACCTCCAGGAGCCCGACCGCGGCCTTCCCGCTCTCCAGCACGATCCGCAGCCGGGTGGTGGTGACGGCGGGGAAGGAGGCGGTGACGTAGCCGTCCACAGTGACGGGGTAGGCGGCGGGGATGTCGGCGTAGGCGGCGCCGTCCCAGCTCTGCAGCCTCCAGGAGACCGGCTCCCGGACGCCGCCTCCGTCGTCGAAGAAGTACACCTGCGCCGAGGAGATCGTCTGGGCCGAGGGCCAGGTCAGCAGGGCCCACTGTTCGCCCGCCTGCGGCCACGTGCCCCATCGGCGGTTCCGGAGGTCGTTCGAGCGTGACGGGTCGACGCCGTCGTTGATCGCGGCGACGTTCTCCCAGGGGGAGGTGTAGGAGGCGGTCGCGGTGGCCCAGGGGGCCACGTTGACGACGGCGGCGTCCGACCGCGTGGGCACCAGCAGGAAGCCGGCGAGCAACGCGACGACGGCGAACAGACGCCTCATACAGGCTCCTTCGCGGCGACGTGGCGGTCCACGCGCCGCTGTGGGGGGTGTGGCACGGTCTCCGAGTTTTTTCCGTCCGATTTGTGGTGTCAAGGGGATGAATTACGGTCATGTGCCGTTGGTGCGGCGGAATCGCGTGAGATCGCCCCGGACGTCCGCCGCCATCGCCCGTCCTGCCAGCCGTTTCACCCCGCGGATCGCCGGGCCAGTCAGGCGGTGAACCGGGAGAGACGCCTTTTCGTCTAGTCGGCATGAGCCGCTTCCCGTCAGCCGCCGTGGTCCTCCCCCTGGCCGTGCTGCTCGTCGTCCCGCTCGCCGCCTCCGCCTGCGGGTCGCCGCCGGACGTCGCCGCTCCCGCCGGTGACACGCGCTACACGGCGACGGGGACCGTGCTGCAGAACCAGGACCACGGGCCGCAGCTGTGCGCCTCGGTCGCGGAGTCGTACCCTCCCCAGTGCGGCGGAGCGGACATCGTGGGCTGGGACTGGAAGGCCGTCGGCGCCGAGTCGTCCGGCGGCGTCACCTGGGGGGAGTACCGGGTGGTCGGCACCTGGGACGGCTCCCGGCTCACGCTCACCGAACCTCCCCGCGAGGCCCGTCCGCCGGGGGGAGACCGCGCACCCGGGGGAGACGGTGGGCCGGGGACCGACATGACCAGTCCGTGTCCGGAACCCGCGGGCGGCTGGCGTCCGGTCGACCGGGCGAAGGCGACCGAGGAGGCCATGCGGGCGGCGATGGACCGCGCGGCGTCCGCGGACGAGTTCGCCGGCGGATGGCTCGACCAGCACTACATGGACGGAATCGACTCCCGTGACGTCCGCACCATCGAGAAGATCGGCAACGACCCCAGGCGGTACGTGTTGAACCTCAGGTTCACGGGCGACCTCTCAGGGCGTGAGCGCTGGATCCGCGAGGTCTGGGGCGGCGCGCTGTGCGTGAGCGGAGCCGAGCGGACCGAGGCGGAACTCCGCCGGATCCAGCGTGAGCTGGAGGGGGAGATGCGGAGCCGGCGGTTCCTGAACCTGGCCGTGGACACCGTCGGCAACCGGGTCGGCGCCGGTGTGTACGTCGCCACACCGGAGCTGCGACGGGAACTGGACGACCGCTACGGGAAGGGCGCGGTGGCGCTGGAGGGCTTCCTGAAGCCGGTGGGGAGCTGAGCGCGTCTGTCTGCGTGACCGCGACGTCCGCGACGGCCGGGCCGGCCGATCCTGGCCTGCCCGGAGAACGGGAGAGCCCCGCGAGGCGGCGACCTCGTGGGGCCATGGGTCCGGCAGGTTCGATGGGCGTGGACTATCCGGTCCTTGCGGCTGTCGCTTCCTGTCTCTCCCTGCTCTTGTCCCTGTTGCCGGGAGCCGTCGTCACCGTCCGAACTCCTCCCCGCCCCGCTCGCTCTCGCGGGTGCGCTCGCGCTCCGGCCCGCGGCCACGGGTCTCCTCCCGCATGCGCTCGCCGCCGCGGGTCTCCTCGCGCATGCGCTCGCGCCCGCGCGGCTCCTCCCGGAAGCGTTCGCGTCCGCGGGTCTCTTCGCGTGTGCGTTCGCGTCCGCGGGTCTCTTCCCGCATGCGTTCGCGTCCGCGTTCCTCACGGCTACGCTCGCGTCCGCGGGTCTCTTCCCGCATGCGTTCGCGTCCGCGCGGCTCCTCCCGTATCCGCTCGCGTCCGCGGGTCTCCTCGCGCATGCGCTCGCGTCCGCGCGGCTCCTCCCGGAAGCGTTCGCGTCCGCGGGTCTCTTCGCGTGTGCGTTCGCGGCCACGAATCTCCTGCCGCGTGCGTTCGCGTCCGCGTTCCTCACGTACGCGTTCCCGCTCCCGGACCTGTCCGGTACGGCCGTACTGGCCGTACCGCTGACGCTCCCGTCCACGGCACCTGCCTCCCGGGCAGGGCTGTGCCGGAGCCTGCATGGCCTGGGCGGTGGTGCCGGCGGCGTTGGCGGACTGCGCCTGCAGCGCCACCGGGGCGGCGAGGGCCGATACGGCGATCGTGCCGGCGGCCAGTGCTTCTCTGAGCATAGGTATCACTCCGTCGACTCCGTGATGTCACCGGGAACTCCGGCCACACGGAGCGCGATTCGATCCATCGAACCTTTGGATCCAGACCCTGGTTCTCACGCTATGGGTAACAAACGGCACAGTCACCCATCAAGCCGCAAACAACACCTTCGCGCATCAGAAAGCGCAGCTTCCTCTGGTGTTTGGGCGCGTCGTTCCCCAGAGCTCACAGCCGCTTTGCGCGGCGGGCGAAAGCCTTCCGGGGAATTGCGTGAGGTTGGTTGTGCTCGCCCCTGCCGGGGCCGCCGCGTGCTCCGTCCCGTCCCGGCCGTTACCGCGGATCGCCGTCCGAAGCCGCGCCGATTGGGGAGGTTGCCGTGACCGTCGTCCCGCCTCCCGCCTGGGCGTACGCCACCACTCGCCGTGCCCGTCACCGGCGCGGACGCGCCGGGTGACGCGCACGGCATCCATGGGGCCGATCGGCGGACGGGCTGCCGACGCGGACGGCCGGGCGGGCTTTTCCCGGCGTTCTCCTGCACGTCCGTCCGGATACGCGGCCGGTAGATCTTTTCTCTGGGTTTCGGGGCAAAGCGCATAAACGGGGTACATTTGCCCATGCGTTTCGTCCCATTTGTCATGATTATCTTTTGTATGATCGTCGGAATCGCCACCCCCGCGTCGGCCATCACCAACGGCTCGGTGGACCGCGACGATCATCCGCAGGTGGGAGCCCTCATCGGCGACGCCCCGGAGAGCGACGGCACATGGGCGTACTGCACCGGCACGCTGATCTCCCCGACCGTCTTCCTCACCGCCGCCCACTGCGGCCGTCCGGGGAAGCGGACGGCGCGGGTCTCCTTCGCCGGCCGCTACGAGCCCGGGGCCAAGGTCTTCACCGGCCGCTTCGTACGCGACCCGAGGTACACGCGCGGGCACCATCTCCACGACGTGGCGGTCGTCGTCTTCCCCTCCGCGGTCCCCGCGATCAAGCCGGCCAGGCTGCCCGCCCAGGGCCTGCTCGACCGGATGCGGGACGACGGCACGTTGAAGTCGACGCGGTTCACCCCCGTCGGGTACGGCGCGCTGACCCCCACGAAGAGGGAGGGCGGGTGGCGGTTCACCTACAACGACACGCGCAACCGGACGTCCATCTCGTTCGGGCGCCTCGGCGCCACCTGGCTCAGGCTGACGCCTGACCCGGAGCGTGGGGAAGGGGGGACCTGCTTTGGAGACTCCGGCGGCCCGAACTTCCTCGGCACCGCCGACTCCGATCTGCTCGTGGCCACGACGATCAGCGGAGTGGACGACGTCTGCAGGTCGACGAACATCGACTACCGGCTGGACACCCCCTCCGCCCGGGAGTTCCTGAGGTGGTTCGTCGCTCTTCCCTGACGAGTGCGGTGGCCGTCGCGGTCACGCCGCCTCGCGGTCCCGGGCCGGGGCGGCGCCGCCCCGGCCCGGGAACCGCCTGATCAGGACTTCCCGGCGGCCGGCTTCGCGTCCCGTCCCTTGAGATCGGGGGCGGGCTCACCCTTGGCCCCGCCGGAGGCGTCCACCGGCCCGGGCACCACCTCGCCGGGGGGCGGGGCGGTGACGGTCACCGGGGTGCCGAAGCCGGCGATGTCCATGACGAGACGATGGTTGTCCTTCGGGAAGTCGAACTCCAGGCGTCGCACCCGCCCCTCGTCGTCCACGTCCACCTGGCCGGAGAGCGCCGGAGACCGGAACTCCGCGTCGCCGGAGCCGGAGTCGGAGTCGGATCCGGATCCGGATCCGTCCGTCAGCGTGAAGGCGAACCGCCGCCCGCTCCACCCGGGGCCGGACGCCGGGCCGTCCTCGCGTACGTCGGTGGCCGCGCGGAGCCGCTCCAGGGCCGCCTGCGGGTCCTGCGGGGCGAGCTTGACCAGGGCGGCCGTCGGCGGCGCGTTCCGCAGTCTCTCGTCGACGCGCGGCAGCTCCTCCCATTTCGACGCGCCGGCCGGCTTCTGGTACATCAGGTCGCCGACGAAGCGGGTCTCGGACGGATCTCCCGCCTCCGCGATGACCCCGACCCGCCGGACGGGATCGAAGGCGCCGTCCCACGTCCGGCCGCCCGACTGGACGTGGATCCGGAAGCTCTCACCGCTCGTGGTGTGGAGGGCGGCGGCCACCTGGGCCTGCGCCGACGTCTGGCTCGCGGGCAGCGCCGTCACGATCACGGTCACCAGCGCGGCGGCTCCCAGCGCGGCGAGCGACGGCACCAGGACCCGCCTCGGCCGGGGGGTGATCGACGGCATGAGGTCGATGCCCGCGGGCCGATCCTCGGTGGCTCTGACGAGCAGCGTGCGCAGGTCTCTCTCGTTCATTTCCGGCTCCTCGTGTCGGTGTCTCACCGGAGACCACTCCCTTCCGCCTCGGCGTGGTTGACCACCAGGCCGGGCGATATCAGTCGCCGCATCGCGTGCAGCCCACGGTGGGTGTGCGACTTGACGGTCCCCACCGAGCAGCCCATGAGGTCGGCGACCTCCGCCTCGGGCAGGTCGGCGAAGAACCGCAGCACCAGGGCGGTGCGCTGCCGCGCGGGTAACCTGGCCAGCGCGTTCCTGATGTCCTCGGCCACCGCCCGCGTCTCACCCAGGTCCTCCGTGCTCGGCATACCGGGGTGCTCGGCGCGCGGGATCTCCCGCCGCCATCGGGCCCGCCACCAGGACCGGTGGGTGTTGACCAGGATGCGCCGCAGGTAGGCGTCGGGCTCGCTGCCGGTGTCCAGCCGATGCCAGACCTTGTACAGCTTGCCGAGGCTGGTCTGCACCAGGTCCTCGGCGGCGTGCCAGTCTCCCGTCAGCAGCACCGCCGTTCTCAGGTGATGGTCGCCCCGGCGCCGTACGAACTCCACGAAATCCGCGTCCACCCGGTCTCCTCTCGTCGGCGGATGCCACCCCGACACGCCCTGAGGCGCGATCCGGGTTGACGAGAAGCGGGAAACGCGCGGCGGACCCGGGCCGGCGCCGCACGGTCCCCGGCCCGGACCTCGGCTGAACCGGTGCAGGGCGGCGGATTCGCCGAGCTGTAAGTTTCACGGTCCGGCGAGACGTTCGCACAGGTCACGGGCGTACGGGCCGCACCCCGTGCTTGACCCCCGCCAGGGGCGGAACCACACTCCGCTGGAGTGTTACCCCCTCCGCGCACCACCTTGAGCGGTCCGCATCTCCGGTGCCTCACGTGCCGGTCCATGCGAGGGAATGTTAACGCCAACATCCGGAGCCGATAAGGAACCACGACGTCAAGGCGCGGATCGGCACCGGAGACCATGAGGAGGAGACATGACGCACGACCAGAATGGACCGGTGAGCGGCGAGCGAAGGGCGCTGAGCCGGCGGTCCGTCCTGACGACGATAGGAGCCGTCCCGGTCATCACGGCCACGTCGGCCGTCCTGGGGGCCACGGAGGCCGCGGCGGCCACCGCGACCGTCAACCCGTCGGCGCAGCGGCAGACGATCAAGGGCTTCGGCGGCATGACCCACGCCGCCTGGGCCGGCGACCTGACATCGGCCCAGCGGGACACGGCGTTCCAGACCGGCGAGGGCAAGCTGGGGTTCTCCATCCTGCGGATCCCCGTCGGCGAGAGCCAGGCGGACTTCGGCCGTGACCTGGCGACGGCGAAGCGCGCGGTCGAGCTCGGGGTGACCGTCTTCGCGTCGCCGTGGAACCCCCCGGCCAGCATGATCGAGACGTTCACCCGCAGCGGCCAGACCAACGCGAAGCGCCTCAGGTACGACCAGTACGCGGCGTACGCCCAGCACCTGAACTCCTTCAGCACGTACATGAAGAACAACGGGGTGAACCTGTACGCCATATCCGTGCAGAACGAGCCCGACTACGCGCACGACTGGACGTGGTGGACTACCACCGAGATGGTGAAGTTCCTGCGGGAGAACGCCGGCTCGATCAACACCAGGGTCATGGCGCCCGAGTCCTTCCAGTACGTGAAGAGCATGTCGGACCCGATCCTCAACGACGCCACGGCGCTCGCCAACACCGACATCATCGGGGCCCACCTCTACGGCACGTCCTACTCGAACTTCCCCTACCCCCTCTTCAAGCAGAAGGGCGCGGGCAAGGAACTCTGGATGACGGAGGTGTACTACCCCAACAGCACCGACTCGGCGGACACCTGGCCCCAGGCGCTCGACGTGGGCGAGCACATGCACCGCGCCATGGTGGAGGCCGAGTTCCAGGCGTACGTCTGGTGGTACATCCGGCGCAGCTACGGCCCCATGCGGGAGGACGGCCAGCTCAGCAAGCGCGGCGCCATCATGGCGCAGTTCGCCAGGTTCGTCCGCCCCGGATACGTGCGGATCGACGCGACGGCGAACCCGGCGACGAACGTCTACGTCTCGGCGTACCGGAGCGGCAACACCGTCGTCATCGTCGCCATCAACAAGAACACCTCCGCGGTGAGCCAGCAGTTCAGCGTGGCGGGCGCCGGCTCGGCCGGTGTCTCGTCGTGGGTGACCGACGGGAGCAGGAACGTCGCGCCCCAGGCGGCGACGACCATGTCGAACGGCTCCCTCACCGTCACGCTTCCCGCTCGCAGCATGACGACCTACGTGACCAGCCTCAGCGGCTCCTCGCCCTCCGCGACGCCCACGGTGACGCCGACCGTGACGCCCTCCCAGTCGCCGAGCGAGTCGCCGAGCCAGTCACCCAGTCAGTCGCCGACCGGCGGCACCGGTGCGGCCCGGGTCGCCTACACGATGAACAGCTGGAGCAACGGCTTCACCGCCAGCATCAGCATCACCAACACCGGGTCCTCGACGATCAACGGCTGGACGCTGGCGTTCACCCTGCCCTCCGGACAGACCATCACCTCGGGCTGGAACGCCACCTACTCGCCCTCCAGCGGCCAGGTGAGCGCCCGCAACGTCGACTACAACGGCACGCTCGCCCCCGGGGCCACCGTCGACATCGGGTTCCAGGCCAGCCACACGGGCAACACGTCCGAGCCCACCTCCTTCACCCTCAACGGCGTCCCCTGCACCGTGGTCTGACCGCCGGAACACCCCTTGGCACCCGACCTGCGAAGGGACAGGTGCGGCCCCTCTCCTGCGAGAGGGGCCGCACCTCGCCGGGTCACCAGGGGCGTACGAGCTTCGCGGGATCGAGCCGGCCGTTCACCCGGGGGCCCCGCGGGTAGTTCACGGTGATCTCGGTCAACCTCCGCCGGACCAGGTCGTCGCGGATCGCGCGGGAGCGCTCCGCGGCCTCGGACTCCGGGGAGTGCGGAGCGATCGGGTGCCCGCCCAGGGCCCGCCCGTACCGGCTCACCTCCTCGACCCAGACGGCGGGCTCCAGAAGGTCCGCGGCCGGCCGGGCCGCCCACCGATGGACACCGGTGGACACGGGAAGGACCATGACGTCCGGAGCCGCCGAGGGGGAGAGGCGCCCGGCGAAGAAGTCGTCGGCCCAGCGTTCCGCCGCGTCCACCGCCGCCAGAGCGGGCAGCGGATCGGGCGCGTCCGGGTCGAGCCCCCGATCCAGCAGGAAGGCCGGCCGGGTCACGAACTCCCCCGAGAGCCGCGGCAGCCGTTCCCGTACATCGGCGACGAGAGTGAGCCCGTGCACCGGGAACCGCTCGCATCCGGTCATCCGCAGCCACGGAGTGCCGTCGCGGGGCCCCGCGCCCGGCCGCACCACGCGCAGCGCGCAGAACTCCACCGTCCTGAGATACGCGGCGGCCTCCTCGGGCCCCGCCCCGCAGCGGGGGCAGGTGACGACCTCGACGGTGAGCGGGGGAGGGAAACGCGCCGTGCGGAGGAATCCCTCGGCCTCCCGCGTGGCGAGCAGGCGGAGGATCTCCCCGGCCGGTGGCTCGTCGGAGAGGGCCGCCCGCCCCCGGTCCGCGGTCAGGCCGCGCGTCAGGCCCGCGACGCCGAGATCGGCCAGGGCCGCACGCGCTCCGCCGCACAGCAACGCCCTGTCGGCGGCGGGCAGCCCCGAGTCGATCCAGCTGGTCACCGCCGCCCGCCGCAGCGGACCGACGAGATCCGCACGCGCGCCCGTTCCGCCGCCCGTTCCGAGGCCGGTTGCGAGGCCGGTTCCGACATCTGCCCCCAGCAGGAACGCCGCCGCCCACAGCTCCGCCGCGGTGCCCGGCGCCGTCCCCGCCTCCGCGAGGGCACGCGCCCGGTCGCGGCCGTCCGGGGACGCGAGATAGGCCTCCAGACCTCCCAGAACGTCCGCCCGGCCGAGACCGAGCACGCCGCACCAGTCGCTCCACCGTCCGAAGGGATGCCGGACGAACTCCTCGCTCGTCGGCCGCAGAAAGCCGAGGAAGCAGGTGCCGAAGGCGTAGGTCACGGAGAAGTCCCAGGTGGAGGCGCCCTTCCCGCGCATCACCGCGCCCTTGTCGAATCGCGGCGGTTCCAGCCAGCGTTCCGCGGGGAGGTCCGCGCCGGGCAGGAGGACCGTGGCGCGCCGCACGCCGTGATCCAGGTTCCCGGCGACGCTGGCGACCTCGTCGTGGTCGAGCAGGTGAGGTACGGTCACCAGGACGCGGCGGTCGCGCTCACGCAGGAAGAGGTCGATCACCGTGTCGTCGTCGCGGACGTGGTCGGGGACGCCCGCCAGGTAGTCGCCGAGCTCCTTGGCCAGGCCGACCGGCAGGACGAGCCCCTGCGTGGGGACCCACTCGCCGGGGACGAGCCGTGCCCACGACGCGCCGCCGGCCGCCGCCTGGCGGATCGCGTAGGAGTTGTAGGGCGAGTTCCAGTGCGCGTAGAGGGCGAGCGCGTCGTCCGGACAGGCCGCGACCGCGGCGCGCAGATGGGCGGAGAACCCGTCCACGAGGAGCACGTCGTCCTGGAGGACGAGATGGTGGGTCGCGTCCGGGCTCCAGGCCGCCCACGCGCGCTTCGCCGTACGCAGCGGGCTGGGGAACGAGCCGGGGTCGGGGTCGGGGACCGGTACGAGCCGCAACGGAGCACACGCCTCGGCGATCCGGGGGATCCGGTCCCCTCTGGCCGGGTGGTACATGACGGCGACGCTGATGCGCGGGAACCCGGGGGGACCGGCGAGGCGATCCGTCATCGCTCCTCGCTCGGGACGGTCTCCGCCGCGGGAAGCCACCGGACGCGCCTGCCGATCCTGGCCGCCTCGCTCTCCAGGAGGTCCACCGCCCACCGGGGATAGGCGCGCAGGGAGGGGGCGAGCAGGCAGAGGTCGAAGGTGCCGGGCTCCAGCAGTGTGCGGAAACCGTGCAGCGGCAGCACCTCGATGCCGGGAGAGTTGCGGCGCGCCTCCTGGGCGAGTCCGGGAACCGGCTCGACGCAGAGGTCACCGCCGTTCACGGCGTACAGGCAGTCGGCCCCGAACAGGGCCGTGGCGGGGCCGGGATCGACCCGCCGGCCGGACGGCCGGAGCCGGGCCAGGCGGATCCGGTTCCGGGACGCGGCCCGCAGCTCGGCGAGCCGCGGATGGAGTTCGTGCGCCCAGCAGACCGTGGAGACCTCGACGACGGGATCCATGTGCTTGCGCAGCAGCAGCGCCGCGTGCTTCTCGTAGCTGGGGCGCAGCGCCGCCAGGTCGCGGGTGTGGGGGATCTCGACGCAGGCCGCCCCGCGGGCCAGGGTGAACTTCAGCCCCTTCTCGTACAGGCGCCGGCCCAGTTCGACGTCCTCACCACTCCAGCCGACGAAGTCGTCGTCGAAACCACCGGCCAGGTGGAAGTCGGCGGCGCCGACGGACACGTTGCCGGTCCAGTAGAAGATCCACGGAGCGGCGTACCGGTCGATGTCGTCCCCGAGGCTCCGGTAGCACGGCTCCCGCATGTCCCGGTGCCGCCCGCTCAGGGTGAACCGGTCGATCAGCTCGTCGGGGGGCTCGCCGAGATCGTCGTGGGAGACCCGGTTGGCCGGGTCGTGGTCGTAGCCGAAGATGTAACCGATCACGGCCCGGCCGCCGCCCTCGTGCGCGGCCAGGTGCCCGCTCAGCAGGTGGCGGGAGGCGAGCATCCCGCTGTCGAGGAACACCAGGATCCGCCCCTCGGCCCGGGCCGCGCCGAGGTTCCGTGCCTGCCCCGCCCGGAATCCCAGGTCCTCTTGGTAGACGTAGCCGATCCGGAGGTTCCCGGCGTGACCCTCGACCACGAGCCGGGTGTCGTCGCTCGACCCGTCGTCGGCGACGATCACCTCGTACCGGTCGCGGGGCAGGTCCTGTTGAGCCAGGGAGCGCAGCGTACGGTCCAGCTCCCGCGCCCGGTTGTAGGTGGGGATGACGACGGACACCTCCGGTGCGCCGTGCTCACCCGGCCGCTCAGCCAACGAGGGCCTCCTTCGCCAGGCTGGTGTCCAGCACCGAGGAGACGGGAGGCAGCGTGCTCACGCCGCGTGCCCGCAGACCGGCGTAGACGGGACCCGCCAGCCGGTCGGGGTCGATCGAGCCCAGGCCGCGGTCACCGGTGGCTCCGCGGATGAGCGCGGCCTGCACCTCGTTCTCCCGCCGGGCCGCCGCCGGATCGAGTCCGAGGTCCTTGCCGTACTTCTCCACGGCCAGCTTGGTCCCGAGCGCCGGGTCCTTCAGGTTGTGCCGGTACCCCCGGATGACCGCGCGCAGGTAACCGACGAAACGCGCGCGGTCCGCCGCGAGGTCGGCGCGTTTCACCGCCATGACGAGCGCGTAGTCGGGCATGCCCAGCTGCCCCTGGGTCACGCTGACCACGCGGACGCCCTGCTGTTCCAGCGCGAGTGGCTGGGCGGTGACGTAGCAGGCCATGACATCGCAGTCCCCCTTGGTGAGCGCCGTGGTGCCCGCGCCCACCGGAACCCGTTCGTAGCGGACGGGCAGCTTGTTGATCTTCAGGATCGCCTCCACCATGACCTCCGCGCCGGGTGACAGGCCGATGCGCTTGCCCACGAGATCCTTGGCGGTGCGCACCGGGTTGGACGCGAGGCTGACGAAGCCGCCCGGGCTCTCCTGGAAGACGGCGCCGATCGCGACGAGGTCGGCTTCGCTCTCCCTGGCCTTGATGAGGGCGCCGAAGTCGACCAGTGCGACGTCCGCGCCACCCGCGGTGACGACGCTGACGGCGTCGGGGATGTTCGGCCCGCCGGCGAGAAGCGGCGCCGACAGTCCCTCCTCCTTGAAGTACCCCTGTTCCTCGGCGATGTAGAAGCCGGCGAACGTGACGGTCTTCAACCAGGATAACTGGGTACGCACCACCTTCCCGCCGTCCGCGGACCCCCCGCCCGATGACGGAGAACACGCCGTGAGCAGTCCCGCGGCGCTCAGTCCGCCGAGAGCCACGGTGGTGCGCAGGAACCCGCGCCGGGAGAACTGGTCCACTGTGAGTCCGTCCTTTTCTTGGTGCCGTTCAGTTTTCTTGGTGCCGTTCAGTTCTTGTGCAGGGAGAGGAGAGAACGTGTCCTCCGCTCGGCGAGGTCCATGACCTCGTAGGCGAGCAGGGAACTGGCCAGCGAGGTCAGCAGGATCGCCCACACCGTGGGCGTGTCCAGGAGCCCCTGGGAGCGGGCCAGCAGGGCTCCGAGCCCGTCGTTGGCGGTGAGGAACTCCGCGGTGAGCGCGGCGAGCACCCCGACGCAGGAGGTCAGCTTGGCCGCCTGCACCAGTTCCGGCAGGGCGACGGGCAGCGAGACGTACCACAGGAGCCTGCCCCGGCCGCCCCCGGTGACCCGGACGACGTCGACGAGGGCGGGCGGGATCCGCCACAGAGCGGCGCCGACCAGGGCGAACGAGGGAAAGAAGCTCATAATCGCCGCGGTGGCGACCGCGGCCGGCCCGCCGTAGCCGAAGAACGTGGCGATCAGCGGGCTCAGGGCGAGCACCGGCACACACCGCATGATCATCCCGGCGACTCGGGTGAGCGGCTCCACCATCGGGAGAAGGTGCGCGGCGATCGCCAGCGCCGTGCCGAACACCAGTCCCAGCCCGATGCCGGCGACGGCACGCGCCACGGTGAGCGCCAGCGCGCTCGGGTCCGCGACCTTGGCGACCAGGCTGTCCGCCACCTTCGCGGGGTCGGGCACCAGCAGCGCGGGCACGGCGCCGCTCAGGCGCACCAGGACCCAGACCACGGGGAGGCCGACGAGGACGACGCCGTATCCGAGCAGCCGGTGCACGCGCGCGCGGCTCATGCGACGCTCCCGGTGGTTCCGCGGCGGCGGTGGACCGTCCGGGCCAGCCGGGCGAACACCGCGTAGACGATCGAGGACACCGCGACGACGAGCACGCTGACCGTCGCCACCAGGTCGTCCTGCCCCTCACGCAGCCCCGAGACCAGGAGCACGCCGAGCCCGCGCTCGGAGCCGAACCACTCACCGATGAGCGCTCCGAGGAGGGCTCCGGGCACGGCGAACTTGACGCCCTCCACGACGTGAGGGAGAGTGCCCGCGGCCTCCACCAGACGCAGGCGACGCCACCGTCCCGCGCCGTGCACGGCGAGCAGGTCGCGCAGTCCTTGGGGGATGGTCCCCAGCCCGGCCTCGGCCGCCGAGAAGACCGGCAGGGCCACGCTGATCGCGGCGGCGATCACCGGTATGGCCTCGCGCTCCACCGACGAGGTCAGCAGCGGCCCGAGCGCGACCAGCGGGACCGCGTAGCAGATCAGCATGAGGAGCTGGAGCGGCCCCCGCGCCCCGTCCGCGGCGCCGGCCGCCCAGGCCGCCACGATCGCGAGCGCGGCCCCGGCGACCAGGCCGTACGCGGCCTCCAGCAGGGTGACGCCGGCCGACTCGATCAGCAATTCCCGGCGCGTGGCCAGAACGGGCCAGATCTCCGCCGAACCCGCGGCGCCGAAGCCGTACCACACGAGCAGGGCGGCGGACACGAGCAGCACGCCGCCCAGGAGGGGCGTGGCCGCGCGGTGAGCGCGGCCACGGAGAGACGGTCTAGGCATCGAGCGCCTCGATGCACTCCTGCACGGCGTGCCGGAACGACTCGTCCGGGACCTCGGGCCTGGGCCGTGCCATCGGCACCGTGATCTCCCTCACGATGGTGGACGGGCGGCCCGACATCACCACGACGCGGTCGGCCAGCATCACGGCCTCATCGACCGCGTGGGTGATCAGAACGGTGGTCGGGCGGACGACGGTCCAGACGCGTTCCAGCTCCCGGTTCAACCGTCGCCGGGTGATGGCGTCGAGAGCTCCGAACGGCTCGTCCAGGAGCAGCAGCGACGGCTCCATGACCAGCGCCCGCGCCAGCGCCACGCGCTGGCGCATTCCGCCGGACGCCTCGTGAGGGCGCAGGTGGGCGAGGCTGCGGAGGCCGACGAGGTCCAGGATCTCGTCGACGCGCTCCCGGTCCGGCCGCCGTCCCGCGGCGCGGTAGACGAACTCGACGTTGCGCCGCAGCGACGCCCAGGGAAGGAGGGCCGGGTCCTGGAAGGCCATGCCGATGCGGTGTTCCCGCGCCAGCCGGGCCGGTGGACCGCCGCAACAGGTGATCGTGCCGTCGGTGGGCGTCTCCAGCCCGGCGATCATCCGGAGCAGCGTCGTCTTCCCGCAGCCCGAAGGGCCGATGATCGCCAGGAACTCCGAGGTGCGGACCTTCAGGCTGATGTCACTTACGGCCCGCACGGCCCGGCGGCCGGAACCGTAGCTCTTGGACAGAGCCTGACCGTGGATCGCCACATCGGTCCCGGCCGGCGAGGTTTCCTCGTCGTGTGCGCTCACCGAGCGGCCCCGTGCGTGAGGCGGACGCCCGGCCATCGGTCGTCCGGAGGGCCGGCCTCCTCGACGTAGGCCTGCCACCTGGACCGCAGCAGCCGTTCCGCCGCGGCCGCCACCGGGTTGAGCTCGCAGCGCGGTTCGTCCGGCCGGGTCTCCCACGCGATCTGCTCGCGCACCCCGATCCAGGCGTCCTGTTCCTGGATCCGGGCGAGCACCAGACGCCGGAAGAACGGCTCGGCGAACTGGCGCAGGCGCCTGGTGCCCCGCCTGGCCTTGATGTAAAGCGTGATGTAGACGGCGACCCGGTCCCGGCCCTCCGGCCGGAAGAAGGCCCACACCACCATCCCGTCGCCGAGACGCGCCTGATGATGGGGATAGTCGTAGTACACCTCCAGCGGGTAGGTCACCGTGGAGGCGTTCCGGTCGGAGCCGAGCAGCATCCGGAGCGTACGCTCCGCCCGGCTGTGCCCGCTGGTCACCTCGTACGCCCCGAAGACGCGCTGCTCGTCGGTCTCGAGGTCGCGCAGGCGCAGCCGCGACCAGGGCTGGTACTTCCGATGCAGGTGGAAGTGGGTGTAGTCCATCCCGTTGATCAGGCCGACGCCGTAGTGGTTGGGGAAGACCCGGTCCTGCCGGAACGAGAACCACTCGCCGCCGTCCCACCGCGAGGTGTCCGGCGGCTGCGGAGGCAGCGGGTCGGCGGGCTCGGGGACGAACCAGACCAGGCCGCTGCGCTCGGCGACGGGAAAGCTCCGCACCCGCAGGCGGGGAAGCGGCGCCTCCTCCTCCCAGTAGGGGATCCGGGCGAGCGCTCCGTCCGGGCCGTACTCCCATCCGTGGTAGGGGCAGACGATGCGGCAGTCGCGCACCTCGCCCTCGTGGAGCGCGACGCGGCGGTGCGCGCAGGCGTTGTCGAGACAGTGGACCGCGCCCTGACCGTCACGGAAGACGACGAAGGAACGGCCGAGGAAGCGGACCTCCCTGGCCTGTCCCGGACCCAGCTCGTCGCTGCGGCAGGCCGGATACCAGCAGCGGGGGTCCACACCGATGTCGCAGAGGTTGCTCAATCTTTCTCCTGTTGTGCGTTCACGCGGCGGCACGGATCAGGCATCGCTGCAGCCAGCGGTCCGTGCCGTCGTAGCGCGGTTGGTAGGCGGTGCGGCCGTGAACGAGGTGGGTGTTGTCGATGAGCAACAGGTCCCCGGTCCGAAGGTTGATCGTGACGGTGCGGTCCGCGATCCCCTCACGCAGCGTCCGCAGCGGGCGCTCGTACTCCTCCCCGACCGCGCACAGCGCCTCGGCGTAGTTGAAGCGGAGCCGGCCGCGCCACCGGGACGCCACCGGTTTGGGCTCGGTGACCGTGCCGTCGGGCAGGCGGAAGGCGAAGGCCGGCTCGGCCAGCGCACGGCGGGTGCCGGGATCGAGCTCCGCCCACACGTCGAGCAGGTCGCACGCCAGGGTGCCCACCCTCTCGTCCGCCCGCAGGCAGAGCAGGACGAGGGCGTCCGGCGTGTTCGGGCGGAACGCCGTCTCGGTGTGCATCTCCAGGTAGACGGCGTTGCTGGCGTTCTGCCTGGACGCCTCCCCGCGGAGCGGGTAGAGGTTCTGCACGCGCGCGCCCGCGTGCCAGTCCGCGAAGGAGATCACCTCGCCGACCAGGGACGCGAGGGCGAGCAGCGGCGACTCGGTCCCGATCGGGCGCCCCACCTCGGTGTAGGGGCGGTCGGGCGTCGGCGGCAGGTCCGCCGGTACCCATGCCCCGGTGACGTGCAGCAGGCCGGCCTCGCCCAGGGTCCGGCCGAACCGCGTCGCGGCCCGGGCCAGCTCGGGCCCGAGGCCGGACGACTGGTCTTCGCCGCCTTCGGCGACGTCCGGGGGGAGGGTCAGCAACCCCCGGCGGTGCGGGTGGTGCTCAGGCAAGGCTGAATACCCCCGAGAAGACGGGGAGCCGGTACTGCTCGATGATCTCGTTGAACTTCACGTGTACGCGGATGAGCTCGTCGAGGTCGTAGACGAAGGGAATCTGCTGCTGCTTGACCACGAACGCGGTGAAGACCGTGGGAGAGGGGACGACCCCGAGCCCGGCGATGGTCTCCAGCCCACGCAGGGTCTCCTCGGGCGGCTCGATCCCGGCGAGAAGGCAGCTGCCGACGTTGCCGGAGCCGAACACCTCCACCGCGTCGGTGAAGATGTCCACGTAGTCCGCGAAGGTGATGTCGGCCTTGTAGCCGTGGATGAGCCGTCGCCGGTAGTCCGCGCTGACCACCTCGATCCCGCTGTTGAAGCGGGAGACGCCCGAGTCGCGCAGGGTGGTGAGATATTCGATCCGGCGGGCCCGGTTCCCGATGAGGCTCGGCGGGATGACCTGCGAGACGTAGATCCCCTCCGTGTACCCGACGTCGCGCAGCGCCGTCGCCATCCGGCAGTGGCGCTCCAGTTCGAGCGCCTCGTTCGTGATGCTGCCGGTGCACAGCCAGACGATGTCGTACTTGGTGTGGAAGTCCTCCGCGTGTTCTTCGACGTAGCGGAGGCATTCGTCGAAGTTGGCCTTGTAGCTCCCGGTCTTCGTCTGCTGGATGGCGAGCACCTCCCACTCGCTCTCCTTGAAGCAGAAGTCGCAGGAGTACGCGCAGTAGGTGTGGTAGTCGAAGACGAAACTGCGGGTGCCGTTCTCGCGGAGCAGCCCGAAGTTGTACATGCCGGTGGGCGCCCGGTCGTCGTCGACGAACTGCTCGCAGGCCACCTCGCGCTCCTCGTCGTTGATCAGCGCGCTGAGCCGCGTGCCGTCGAAGCAGAAGGGAGAGGCCTGGTTCACCCGTACGGTGATCTTCTTGCGGAAGTCGGGCCCGCTGATCACGATCTCGATCCGCGGCAGCACCTGGCCGAGGATCGGCAGCCGGATGTCTGTGGTGGCGAAACGCACTCCGTCCCGGAGGGCGCCGAGCCGGAACACCTCTTCGATCCGTACGAGATCGAGGTTCTTCAGCGTCAGCGGGATGCGGGAGTCACGAGCGGCCGCACGTCTCATGAGAGTTCTCCGGGGGAGTTATTTGTCCAGGATGCGGAGGGCGTTCTCGCCGAGCAGGGCACGGCGCAGGTCCTCGGGGAAGGCCGCCAGAACCGGGTCCCACTCCTCGCGCGGCCGGAAGGGCGTGCCGGGGTGGGGAAAGTCGGTGGCGAGGAGCACCCGGGAGCGGAGCTCTTCGGGGAGCCGGTCGAGGCGCTCGCCGAGGCCGGTCGAGAAGAAGAAGGCGTCTCGGTCGTACAGGTAGTGCCGGGGCGGGTGGTCGGGGGTGTCGCGCCCGGTCTCCCGCAGCGTCTCGAACGACTCCTGCGCGCGCTCCAGCCAGGCCGGCAGCCAGCCGATGTTGCATTCGTGGAAGGCGAACCGCAGGTCCGGGAAGCGGTCGGGGACCCGGGCGTCGAGCAGCCCCGCCAGGAAGAGCTGCCCGGGCAGGATCTCGTTGACGTGGTTGAAGAAGGCGCCGGTGCCGGGCGCGCGCACGCTGGTCGGGAGGGGCAGCGGCAGCAGGTGCGGCACGGCGACCTTGTGCAGGTGGATCACCATGCCGTGGTCCTGGGCGGCCGCCCAGAACGGGTCGAGCCGGGCGTCGAGGACCGTCACCCCGTGGGGAAGCATCACGTGCCGGAAGCCCGTCGCGGCGAGCGCGGCCACCTCCTGCGGAAACGGCGCCTCGGGGGACAGCGCCAGCTGACCCACGGGGACGAGCCGGTCCGGGGCGGCCGAGGCGAAGTCGGCCATCCAGCGGTTGTAGGCCCGCAGGTGGGCGACCGCGTAGGGGGAGGCGCAGTCCACCTCCCTGGGCCAGATGAGGCCGAGGGACGGGAAGAGCAGCGTGGCCTCGATGCCCTCGGCGTCCAGCCACCGCACCCGTGCGTCGCCGTCGTAGGACGCCGGCGGGCACGACTCCCTGAAGGGCGCGTACTCCGCGCGTTCCAGGGTGTTCCAGTCCACGATCGGCTCGTCCGGGTCGTAGGGGACGCCGCCGAGCCGGCGGATGAGCCTGGAGGGTCTCCCGTCGATGAGGAGGCGGTCGCCGTCGGACGGATCACGCTCCACCCGCAGGCACGCCTCCCGGAACGCGGGGTCGACGTACTCCTCCCACAGATTCCCGGGTTCGATCACATGGCCGTCCGCGTCGACGACCGGGTAGCCGTTCCACATGGTCTGAGTCCTCGCGTCGGTCGGGGAGCCGGGCCCGCTACGGCTGGGTGGCGGGCTGGCTGAGCGCCTTCTGGTAGTCGTCGGGGTAGTTCGCGTAACGCCGATCGGAGATCAGGCGGCCGGTCTCGCGGTCGCCGTCCAGCAGGCGGGTGGTGACGAGCATGCGTTGCAGCCAGCGATCGGTCCCGTCGTAGCTCGGGACGATGGCGTTGCGCCCGTGGACGACCCGCGAGTTGTCGAGGACGAGCAGGTCTCCCGTGACCAGCGGGACGTCGGTGGCGATGGCCAGGACCCGCCGGGACAGCTCGTCCAGCGTCCGTTGCGACTCCTCGTCGATCGCGACGAGGTCGCCGACGTACTCGATCACCCGCGTGCCGTCCCGGAAACTGATGATCGGCTGCGGCTCGGTGAGCCCGCGCCCGTCGATGACGACCACCGGGTTGTCGGTCTCGAACGCGTACCGCGCCTGGGCGAGCACCGCCAGATCGGCCTCGTCCAGCGAGTCGACCACCCGGGTGATGTCGGCGACCCGGGTCTTGGCCTGACCGGTCGGATCGCCCCGCAGGCAGAGCAGGGCGAGATAGTCGGGGGACACGTCGCGGAAGGGCGTCTCGGTGTGCAGGAGGAACTCCACCGCGTTGGACCCGAACTGCAGATCGCGATGGGCCCGGATCGGGTACTTGTTGTGGACCAGATGACCGGAGTCCCACTCCAGGTAGCTGAACGGCTCGCCGAGCAGGTCGACCACGCCGGCGAGCAACGCCTCGGTGCCCACCGCGGTGAGTTCGGGCAGCGAGGAGAAGGACCGTCCTGGTGTGGGCGGCAGGTCGCGGACGATCGGCAGGTTGCGGAGGAGCAGCGCGCCGGGCGCCCGGCGGAGCCGGAGGGCCTCCACCGCCGCGCGCACCCCTGCGGGGAGCACGCCCCGGTTCCGGCGGACCTGCGCCAGGAAGGTCTCGAACTCGTCGTACGGATTGGCGTCGACGGAGGCGATCCCGGCCCTGAGGGCCTCTCTTTCCACGTCTGTAAGCTCGACGACGGGGATTTCTGTCAGCGGCTCAGTTGATTCGGACATGGCGGAAATCCGTTCCGTAGCGGAGGAGTACGCGTGCCGGGCCTGTCATTCCCGCCCGGGTCCTCGTAATTCCGGGCGCGGAAAACCGGGGCTGAGTCGATCCGGGTTCCGAGGTGCGCGGGTCATACCTCTCCTATCGCACACGCCTCCTCGGATTGCACACGCCGCCGGCCCGGCGGCCGGTTTCAACGCAGTTGATTTAACATGCCCCTTCTTGCGGCGTCATTGGGGAAAACCCTGAAACGCCGTGATCGGACGCGGATCGTCGTCAGCCGTGCCCGGGGGTCCGCCTGCCGGAGTTCATGCGCAGCGCGAGTTCGGTGCGGCTGCGCACCCCGAGCTTGCGATAGACGCTGGACAGATGGCTCTCCACGGTCTTCACCCCGATCGCCAGCTCCCTGGCGATCTCCTGGTTCGTCCGGCCCTCGGCGGCCAGCGCGGCGACCTGCGCCTCCGACATGGTCAGGCGGTCGGGCGGGGTGAGCCTCGACCGCGGCTCGCCTCTCCCCGCCCACCACTCGGCACCGATCTTGGTGAAGATCCTCGACGCCCGTTCCATGGTGCGCCGCGCGGCCTCCCGCCGGCGCAGGCGGCTCTGTGACCTGCTGAGCGCGAGCAGGGCACGGCCGAGTTCGAAGGGCGCACCGGCGGCGGAGAACTCGGCCACGGCGGCCTCCAGTTCGGCGGCTCCCCGTTTCGGGGATCCGGTGGCGGTCAGCAGCACGCCGTGTGCCCGGCCGGCGAGGCCCCGCCCCAGTGGCCGGTCGGCGACGCGCACGTGCCGCTGGATCCGCTCGACGCGCTCGGCCGCCTGGTCGTACTGTCCGATCTGCACCAGCGCCTCGACGTGGTCGGCGCCCGCCGTCGGGCAGACCACGTCGAGGACGACGCCGAGGGAGCGGGACGTCTGCTCGGCGGCGTCCAGGTGCTGGACGGCCGCCATCGGGTCGCCGTCGGACAGGTCGATGAAGCCCAGCAGGGCGCGCACCGAGAGCGCGGCCAGCCTGTTGCCCGAGGTCTGGGCGATCCGCAATCCCTCGCCGGCCAGCAGCCGGGCCCTGCCCAGCTCGCCGTGCATGCCGAGCAGGAGCGCCTCGGTGAACAGGGCGGCGGACGTGGGGACGCCGGTCGCCTCCACCGCGCGCGCGGCCAGGTCCGCGTAGCGCGCCGCCGCGCGCAGATCACCGGCGAGGCATTCCACCTCGGTGGCCCAGGCCATCCCCCAGTCGGCGCAGGCCACGGTGCCGGCCTCGACGACCGCGGTGCGCAGAGCACCGAACACGGCCCGCGCCGCGGGCAGGTCGCCCAGGCAACGGCACAGGAAGCCGTACAGGTGCGGGACCGCGAGCGAGTGCTCCGCGGGGTTGTGACGGTGTGGCACGGGCATGGCCGCCGGGGGCGGGGCGCCGCGGATGAACTCGATCGTGGACAGCACGGAGACGGCCTCGCCGCGCGCGTCGTCGTTCCCGGACGCCTCGGTGAGGCGCAGCAGTTCCCTGGCATGCCCCTGAGCGGCGGCGAGGTCGCCTCTGTGCACGCAGTAGTACGTCAGGCCGGTCGTGATCGGGATCAGCAGGTCGGGCCGGCCGGCGGCCTCGGCACGGCCGCGCTCCAGACGCGTGATCGAACCCGCGACGTCGCCGGAATTGAAGGCGGCCTGCCCCAGGCGGAGGAGCATCTCCGAACGGACCGGCCCGGGCGGGCAGCGGCGCAGCGCGTCCTCCAGGATGTCCAGGGCCCGGGATCCGTCTCCTCCGGAGATCAGGTGGCCGGCGGCGTCGCGCCAGCGGCGCAGGCGGAGTTCGCGCTCCCCGGGGGAGGTGAGCCGGGCGGCCTGCGCCGTCATGTCGCCCGCGGTCAGCGGATCGCCACGAGCGGCGGTCAGCGTGGCGGCGGCGGCGAGCGTGTCGGCCACGACAGGGTCGGTATGGCCGGCGGTGGCGGCCAGGTGTCTCGCGCGTTCCTCCACGTCGCTCACCACCCGGGCGAGTCGCTGATGCATCTCCCGGCGCCGCAGTGGTCCGGCGACCTCGAACACCACGTTCCGGAGCAGCGGGTCGCGGAAGCGAAGGGACTCGTGTTCCAGCACGACGAGCCGCCGGGCGATCGCCTCCGCCAGCCCCGTCAACGTGCCGATCACGGTGCGGACGAGAGCGATCGTGGGCGTCTCGGCGCAGGCGACCACCAGCACCGCCTCCGCCACGGCCGGAGGCAGTGCGCGGACGCGCGCACGGAGCAGGCGCCGCAGACTCTCCGGCAGTGGGAGGTCGCCGGTCGGATAGGACCGCTCGCTCCACGCCCGGGCCGTCTCCAGGCCGAACAGGGGGTTGCCGCCACACGCCCTGTGCAGCCAGCGCAGCAGAGGCCGGGGGAAGGCCGTGCCGTAGCGGCTCTCCACCACGGCGGCCAGGGCGAGGGGGGCCAGCGGCCCGACCTCCCAGCAGGTGACCCGCTCGGGGGGCAGCACCCGGACGAGCGTGGGCCAGGCGTCGCCCTCCGTCTCCGCGCCGAGCGTGACGAGCAGCTTCACGGGCTCGACGGTCAGGCGCCGGAGCACGAAGGTGAGCACGACCTCGGTCGCGGAGTCCAGCCATTGGAGGTCGTCGAGGGCGATGAGCACGGGTCCTTCGGCGGACAGGTTCCTGAGCAGGTCCAGCACGGCCAGCGCCACCGCGCGCTGGTGGGGCGGCGTCCCGGGGGCCTGCTCCCACCACAGCGTGGCGGCCAGCACGCCGCGCAGCGGCTCGCGCAGACCGCGTACGGCCTCGGAGCCCTCCAGGCCGGCGAAGAGGTCGCCGAGACCGACATAGGACAGGCCGGTCTCGCTCAGGTCGGATCGGCAGGAGAGGACCCGGAACGACCGCTCCTTCGCGGCGGCCAGCGCGGCGGACCAGATGGTGGACTTGCCGACACCCACGTCTCCGCCCAGCACCCCCATGGAGGGGCCGGAGACGCCGGCGTCGAGCCACGTCTCGATCGCGCGGGCCTCGTCGGCCCTGCCGGGGACGTCCATTGATCCTCTCGACGGAAGTTTCCTCACCGGCAGCGGTCGCCGCGGCGGTGAGGAGATTCAACTACCGCGATGATCGCAACGTAACAGTTGATGCGAAACATTCAGGGTTTTCCCTGATGAAACCGCCAAGAATGTCACGTTTACTTCCTTCGGTGGAGCGGCCGCGAGTACCGCGTGCACAGGCGGACCTACGGACAACTCTCTTACCAAAAGGTACTTCTCCCTTTGAATAGCCATAATTCGGTCGAGCCTGAACTGGCCGATCCCGCGTTTGCCGGACCTTTCGCCCGGGCGCCACTGACTCTGGCTGTGGAGGGCCATGATCTGTCCCGCCGGCACGGCTCCCATCTCGCCGTGGACGGCGTCTCGCTCGCGATCCCGGCGGGCGAGCGCCACGGGCTGGTCGGGCCGAACGGCGCCGGCAAGACCACGCTGATGCGCATGCTCAGCGCCACGCTCGCACCGGACCACGGATCTCTCCGGGTGCTCGGGCACGACGTGACACGCCACCCCAGGGCCGCCAAGGCGCGGATCGGCGTGGTGCCCCAGGGGATGACGCACGACAACGAGATCCTGGTGCGGGAGAACCTCACCACCTTCGGCCGCTATCACGGGCTCTCCAGGCGGCGGGCCGCCGCGCGCGCCGACGAACTGCTGGAGATGGTGGGCCTCACCGCGCACGCCCGCGCCATGCCGCAGACACTCTCCGGCGGCATGCAGCGGCGGCTCCTGATCGCCCGTGCCCTGGTGAACGACCCGGACCTGATCCTGCTGGACGAACCGAGCACGGGACTGGACCCGGAGAGCCGGGTGATGCTGTGGGACCTGCTCGACAGACTGTGCGCCACCGGCAAGACGCTGGTCATCACCACGCACTACCTGGAGGAGGTCGAACGCCTCTGCGACAGGGTGACCGTGCTGCGCGCCGGACGGGTGCGGCACTCGTCCCACCCGCGGCGGCTGATCGCCGCGACGCTTCCGAAGTACGTGGTCGAGCTCGATCTGCCGGCCTCGGAGGCCACGGTCGCCGCGAACAAGGCCGCCGGGAACGCGGTTGCCGGGAGCACGGTTGCCGAGAACACGGTTGCCGGGAACACGGTGCCCGCGTGGGCCGGGGAGCGCGAGCGGCTCCGGGTGGGCAACCGCCTGCTGGTGTTCGGAGATTCGGTCGCCGACCTGACCAGGGACCTCGCGGCGGCCGGCGCCGGCGACCACCTCGTCCGGCCGGCGTCGCTGCAGGACGCGCTGCACGCCCTGGACCGGCGGGAGGAGACCGCACCGGCGGATCCGGCGCCGGTGACTCCCGCCGCGCCGCCGGGCCCGGGGACAGGCCGCCGGGGTGCGGGCGACCGGCAAGGCGCGCGGCATCGCACGCGCCGTGCCCTCCCCGCGCCCTCTCCCGCCCTCGCCCGGCGGATCTGGTGGCGTGACTTCACCCTGTTCAGGAAGTCCTACCGGACCACCATCGTCCCCAACTTCTTCGAACCGGTCTTCTCGCTGGCGGCGATGGGGATCGGCCTCGGGTTCTACGTGGACGGAGCCGCCATCGGCTCGTCGTACGCGAGTTTCGTCGCTCCGGGACTGCTCGCCGTCACCGCGATGAACGGCGCCGTCTTCGAGGTCACCTACAACGTCTTCGTACGGCTCCGGCACGCCCGCAGTTACGACGCGGCGGTGACCAGCCCCGTGGAGCCGCCCGACATCGCGCTGGGCGAGCTGATGTGGGCGCTGACCCGATGCCTGGTCTACACCGGCGTCTACCTGGCGATCGTCGCGGCCCTGGGCTACGCGCCCGCGAGCACCGCCCCGCTCGCCGTTCCCGCCCTGCTCCCGCTCGGCCTGGTCTTCGCCTGCGCCGGACTGATCTTCACCGGCACCGTCCGCGCGATCAACGCCTATTCCTACTTCTACACCCTGGTGCTGACCCCGCTCACTCTGCTGAGCGGGGTCTTCTTCCCCACGAAGAGGCTCCCTCCGGTGTTGCGCGCCGTGGCCGAGGTCTCTCCGCTCCACCACGGGGTGGAGCTGTCGAGAGCCCTGGTGATCACCGGCGATCTCCCGGCCGCCGCCGGGCATCTCGGCTGGCTGGTCGCGCTCTCGCTGGTCCTGCTCGGTCCCGCCCTGTACAGCCTGCAGCGGCACCTGTGCGCGTGAACCGGAATTCGAGCCGCCGGTCAGGGCGCCAGGCGGTGCAGGTCACGCGGGAAGAGCGTGGTCCAGCGGATGTTGTCCGCCTCGGTCAGCCGGGCCACGAACCGCTCCAGCCCGAGCGCGAACCCGCCGTGCGGCGGCATGCCGTGGGCGAACGCGGCCAGGTAGCCGGCGTAGGGCTCCGGGCTCTCCCCGCGAGCCTCCAGAGCGGCCAGGTAGTCGGAGTGGCGGTGCAGCCGCTGCCCGCCCGTGACCAGTTCCAGGCCGCGGAAGAGCAGGTCGAAGCTGTTGGAGAACTCCGGCCGCTGCGGGTCGGGGTGCGTGTAGAACGGCCGCTTGCGCATCGGATAGCCCGTGACGAAGAGGAACTGCGAGCCGTACTCGCGCATGGCCCACTCGCACAGCCACCGCTCGTGCGCGGGGGCCAGGTCGGGCTCACCGCGCGGGTCCTCGTCGGTCTCCCGCGCCAGCAGTTCCTGCGCGTCGGCGAAGTGGATCGACGGGATCTCCTCCGGCACATCCGGCAGCTTCACTCCGAGCAGCTCCACCGCGCCCGGGGCGCGCTCGGCGATGGTGGCGACCATCTCGGCCACCGCCTCGCGGACCACGGCCATGACGTCGCGGTGGTCGGTCACGAAGCCCAGCTCGGCGTCGAGGCTGGTGTACTGGGCCAGGTGCCGCGCCGTGTCGTGCGGTTCGGCCCGGAAGACGGGGCCGACCTCGTAGACGCGCTCGAAGACCCCGACCATGGTCTGCTTGTAGAACTGCGGCGACTGCGCCAGGTAGGCCTTGCGGCCGAACCAGTCGAGGGCGAAGACGTTCGCCCCGGACTCGGTGGCCGACGAGACCACCTTGGGAGTGTGCACCTCGGTGAAGCCGAGCCGGTCGAGCGCGCGGCGGTATCCCGCCACCGAGGCCGCGGAGATCTCGAACGGCGCGCGCAGCCTGGGGTGGCGAAGGGCCACCGCCGCGTTGTCGAGCACGGTGGGCAGCGCGGCCGAGACCACCGGCCGGTAGAGGTCGAACGGCGACGCGACGGCGGGCTCGGACAGCTCGCGGACCGCCGGCGAGGTGATCTCCACTCCGCCCGGCGCCTGCTGGTTGGCGGTGACGGTCCCGGTCACCTCGATCACGGTCTCCTCGGTGAGCACCGCGAGGCGTTTCACCAGGTCCGGCTCGGCGGCGACGACCTGCACCAGACCATCCCGGTCACGCACGATGGCGAAGGTCACCGACTTCAGCGCGCGGACGCGGTGCAGCCAGCCGGCGACGGTCACCTCTTCCCCGACATGCTTGGAGACCTGGGAGGACAGAATTCGCATGACAACTCCACAGACGAGAACCGTAGGTGTCCCTGTCCGGTGTGGGCGAGCAGGGACCTGTCGCTCGCGGTGCCACCACACCTTCGCCCCGCCGCCGGCGAGACCTCGTTGCGGCCCGGTCACGAGGGCCCACCGGCGGGGCATTGGGCGGCCGCCACGACGGCGCCGCCGTTCCTCCCCGCAGCTCAGAAGGGTCTTCGACCGGGGGGCGAGACCGCCTTTCCAGCGACGGCGGCTCTCTCGTGACTCGCGCGGTCCCGGCCTACTTGGCTTCGTCACAGCTTTGCTCCCGATCATAGTCGAGATCGGCTCAGGGAGCGGAAGGAACGCATGACCACGGAAACACGCGCCGCCGCGTCCGCCGCCGTGTCCACCGCGTCCGCCGCCGCGAAGCGCCGGCACGCGTTCGCGCGGCTGCTTCCCTACGCCGGGGCGGCCCCGCTGAGCATCGCGGTGGTGCTCAACCTGCTCGCGGGCCTGCTCCCCATCTCCTTCATCGTGGGGACGAGCGTGCTGCTCAGCGAGATCTCCGCGTCCATGGGGGAGGGGACCGGCGACCTCGGCGCCGTCGGCACCGCGCTGGCGCTCACGGTCGGCGCCTACATCCTCCAGCAGGTGCTCGTGCCGTACCAGGCCGCGGTGGGAGAGGTGATCGCGCGCCGGGTGGACGGCCGCTGCGCCCACCGCCTGATGACCTCGGCCCTGGCGCGGGCCCCGATGTCGGTGCTGGAGCGGGAGAACGTCATGAGCAGGCTCGGGGACGCGCGCGACGGCCTCGGCCGCCGCCCGCCCACGCCGGGGGAGGCGGTCGCGGGCGGGCTCACCCTGATCGCCAGGTACACCCAGCTGGCGGGTGCGGTGGTCCTCATCGGGATCGCGCTCTCGCCGATCGCGGGCGCCGTCGCGGCGGGCACCGCGCTGGTGATCCGCCGGGGCCAGCGCGGATCTCTCGGACGGCTCGGCGGGCTCTGGCACGAACTGTCCGGCCCGCGGCGCCGCGTCACCTACCTGCGCGACATCGGCACGACGGTCACGGCGGCCAAGGAGTTCCGGACGCTGGGCCTGATCGACTGGCACGAACGCCGCCATCGCGCGGACGCGAAGGAGTATCTGGCGGCGCTGTGGACCGGCCGGCGACGCATCCTGTTCTGGCCGTTCGTGGGCTACACGCTGGTCGGCCTGGCGGGCGGCTCCGTCCTCCTGGTCTGGCTCGGCCGTTCCGCCGCCGGCGGCGACTTCGGTCTGCTCGAACTGTCCGTCGTCCTCCAGGCGGCGCTCGTCGCGATCCGCTTCGGCGCCTTCTTCCCGGAGAGCGACGTCCAGACGCAGTACGGGCTGAACGCCTACGAGGCCCTGACCGAGTTCGAGGAACTGGCCGAGGGGAGCCAGAAGGACGTCCCCCGCGGCAGTCTGACGGCTGACGGGCTCCCCAGGCGCGGCATCCGCTTCGAACAGGTCCGCTTCCGCTACGGGGAGGGACGGCAGGTTCTCCACGGTCTCGACCTGGAGATACCGGCGGGCCGCTCGACCGCGATCGTCGGGCTCAACGGCGCGGGCAAGACCACGATCGTCAAGCTGCTGACCCGCCTGTACGACCCGGAAGAGGGCAGGATCCTCGTCGACGGGGAGGACCTGAGACGCCTCGATCCCAGGGAGTGGCAACGCCGGCTCGCCGTGATCTTCCAGGACTACGTGCGGTACGAGCTGTCGGCCGGCGCCAACATCGGTCTCGGCGCGCCGGCCGTGTCGGCCGACCGGGCCGCTCTTCTCGCGGCCGCCCGCCGCGCCGGCGCGCTGGAGGTGGTGGAGGCGCTGCCCGCGGGGCTGGACACCCCGCTCTCCCCGCGGTACAGGAGCGGACGCGACCTCTCGGGCGGGCAGTGGCAGCGGATCGCCCTGGCCAGGGCCTTCCTCGCCGTCGCGCAGGGCGCCTCGGTGCTGGTGCTGGACGAGCCCACGGCCCAGCTGGACGTGCGCGCCGAAGCGGAGTTCTACGACCGGTTCCTGGACATCACCGGCGGACTGACCACGGTGATCATCTCGCACCGGTTCTCCTCCGTACGCCGGGCCGACCGGATCGTGGTCGTCGAGCACGGCAGGGTCGTCGAGCAGGGCGACCACGAAGGGCTGCTCAGGTCGGGGGGACGCTACGCCGACCTGTTCCACCTGCAGGCACGGCGCTTCGGCGCCGACGACACCGGGACGGGATCCACCAGATGAGACGGATCGTGCTGAGCGCCGTGTTCGTGCTGCGCCTCGCCGCGGCGGTGGACCGGGGCCGCCTGCTGCGGGCCGTCGGGCTGATGACCGTCGGCTACCTGGCCACGCCCGTCATCGCCCTCGGGCTCCGGGAGTTCACCGAGGCCGCCCTGGCGAGGCGGCTGGAGGTGGCGACGTGGGTCATCGGGGGCGTCGCCGTCCTGCTCGTCCTGGAACTGATGCTCGGGCACTTCGCGCACCTGTCGTACTTCGAGGTCGGCGAACTCGCCGAGACCACGCTCAACGAGGAACTGGTGCGCCACGTCAACGGCTCTCGCGGGCTGGAGCGCCTCGACGACCCCGCTTTCGCCGACAACGTGAACCTCGTCCGGGAGGAACTCGGCAACACCCGCACGGCGGTGGAGTCGGTGCTCCAGCTGGGCGGTCTCGCCCTCCAGACAGCGCTCACCACCGTCGTCCTCGTCACGCTCGATCCGCGGCTGGCACTCCTGCCGCTGGCCGCGCTCCCCTCGGTGCTGGTGGGCAGGTGGGCACAGAACCTCCTGGAGTCGGCGAAGGAGGCGAGCGCGGAGAACACCCGCCGCACCCGCCACCTGCTCGCGCTGGCGACCGCTCCGGCCTCGATCAAGGAGATCCGCCTCTTCCACGCCGAGGCCGCGCTCCTGCGGGAGCAGGACGCCAACTGGTCCAGGACCAGCGCGGTGCTGCGGAGGGCGCACCTGCGGGCCGCCACCCTGCGCGCGGCGGGCCAGCTCGTGTTCGCCCTCGCCTACGGCGGCGCGATCACGCTGGTGCTCTGGCAGGCGGAGCAGGGCAGGGCGGGCGTCGGCGACGTGATCCTGGTCATCACCCTGGCGGTACAGGTGAGCGTGCAGGTGGCCGGCGCCGCCACCCTTCTCACCGGCCTGCAGGGCGTGGGCAGGACGCTGGACCGGCTGACCTCGCTCCGCGATCACGGGTCGCGGGAGCAGGGGTCGCGGGAGCACGAGGCAGGGGAGCGGGGGTCGCGGAAGCGCGGCCACGCCACACCGTCCCGGACGTCGCCGGTGCCCGGAGCCGTTCCGGCCGTGCTGCGCGAAGGGATCCGGCTGGAGAACCTGAGCTTCGTCTATCCGGGCACCGGCAAGGTGATTCTGGAGGATCTCAACCTGACGATCCCCGCCGGGGGGTCGGTGGCGCTGGTGGGCGAGAACGGCGCGGGCAAGAGCACCCTCGTCAAGCTGCTGTGCGGCCTCTACCAGCCCACCTCCGGGCGGATCCTGGTGGACGGGACCGACCTGCGCGACCTGCCGGCCGGGGAATGGCAGGCGAGAGTGGCGTCCCTGTTCCAGGACTTCGCCCGGTTCGAGCTGCTTCTACGGGAGAACGTGGGGGTCGGCGACGTCGCCCGGATGGAGGACGAGCAGGCGGTCCTGCGGGCCGTCGAGCTGGCGCGGGCCGGCCGGATCGTGGCGTCGGTGCCCGGCGGGCTGTCCGGGCTGCTCGGCCACGGCTACGGCCAGGGCACCGAGCTCTCCATGGGGCAGTGGCAGACCCTGGGACTGGCCCGGAGCCAGATGCGCGAGGACCCGCTCCTCCTGGTCCTGGACGAGCCCGCGGCGGCGCTCGACGCCGCCGCCGAGCACGCGATCTTCGAACGCTACGCCAACCTGTCGGCCGACACCGGCCGGCGATCCGGCGGGATCACCCTGTTCGTCTCCCACCGCTTCTCCACCGTGCGGATGGCCGACATGATCGTCGTACTGGACAGGGGCCGGGTGGCGGAGAGCGGCGACCACCGGGCGCTGGTGACGAGGCGAGGGCTCTACGCGGAGCTCTACGAACTCCAGGAGCGCATCTACCACTGACCGCAGCGGAGAGGCGGAGCGGCGGCCGTTCTCACTCTTCGAGGTCGAGGGCGCCGTATCCGGCCCTGCGGGCGTGCCTGCGCAGGTCGTCGATGGTGACGTCGGCCTCCGGTTCGAGCTGGCGGCAGACGCGGCCGAGGAACGCCGTCACCTCCGGCACCGTACGGCGGGTCGCCGTGGCGTAGGCCAGCGCCCGGGTGAGGACGGCCCTCGTCCGCGTGGGGACGTCGTCGCACCACAGTTGCAGGACGTGGCTGCGCGGCGCCACGTACGCGCCGAGCATCGCCAGAGAGAAGGTGCCCTTCCCGCGCGTCCCGTCCTCGCGGTCGGAGTAGCGGTCGGTGTAGCGGGACGGGGGGAGGACGAGCCGGAAGCTGTGGTGGTCGACCCAGGAGAGCGACTGGGGGGCGATCCCCCGTTCGCGCATCCACTCCGCGAAGTGGTCGCGTGGGTGCTCCGAGTCGGCGCTCTCCATCACGTGAGTGGCCGTCGGCCAGGAGTTGAGGATCTCCTCAAGGTGATCGTCCCGCAGATCGGCGACACCGGAGTAGACGAGCGTCCTGAGCCGGTGACCGTCGTGAGCCCTGACGGCGTAGCAGGGCAGGAAGGCCCGGCCCACCTCCAGGACTTCGAGGTTGAGCAGTTCGTCGGGCAGGTCGTATTCGCCCCGGTCGTGCCGCCGGGCCAGTTCCTGGACGGCTCCGGGGCGGAAGCCGCACGCCTCCGGAAGGAGGCGGAAGGTCCGCTGGGCGTGGCCGGTGTCCCGGTCGAGGATCCGGACGCCGTGGGCGTAGTGGGCGGTGCGGAGAGGCCCGCATCCTACGCCGTCGAAGTACAGGCGGAGCCGTTCCTGCTTCTCCGTGTAGCGGCGGTCGTCACGGACCGACCGCAGGCCGCGCTCGGTGAGGAAGAGGGCGTCGGCGGTGCCGTACAGATGGCCGATGCCGCCCAGGAAGCGCAGCACCCGGTCGACCGTGTGCTCGGTCAGGCCCAGGAACACGGCGATGTCGGCACGGCGGGTGAACCCGCCCTCGGCGATGGCGAGACCGACGTACCGATCGAGCAGGTCGAACGGGTCGCGTTCCTCGACGGTCGCGGAGAGCTCCGCGGCGTGCAGGGGAAACGCGAGCGCGTGGATCCGTAACGGACGGATCCCGGGCAGGCCGGCGGCGTGCTCCAGCGCGCGGGTCTGGGCGTAGAGGATCGTGTCGGCCGGCGCACTGCTCATGGGTTCTCCCCGAGGCGTCGCATGACCTCGCGGTAGCTCCGCAGATCTCCCGTGGCCCGCACATGGTCGTGCAGCGCCCGCGCCAGGTCACGGAAGCCCGGGTCGGTGGCGTTGAGGAGGGTGGAGAGATCCCCGACGAGGATCAGCCGCTGCTTGGCCCGGGAGAAGGCGACGTTGGAGCGGCGCACCTCCCGGAGGAAGCCGACACCGCGGCGCGGATTGCTGAGAGTGAAGCCGAAGAGGATCGTGTCGTGCTGGCCGCCCTGGAACGAGTCGACGGTCGCCACCCGGCGGGCGACGGCGTCCTCGTCACGGACCTGCCGGGCGAGCAGGGAGGTGACCAGGCCGATCTGGGCCGCGTACGGCAGGATGACCGCCCAGTCGTCGGACCTGGCGTGGTAGTGGGCGGCCAGGAGTGTCAGCAGCCGGGCCTCGCAATCGTTGAGCCGGCTGTCCTTGGGCCAGGGCTCGTCCTCGCGGGGTTTGCGGTCGCCTCGCTGCCGCTGCGGAAGCTCCGCCGTGTCGATGAACGCCACGGGCGCGGCGAACAGGTCGTCGTGGTGAACCCGTCGCACGTCGGTCTCCAGCAGCCCGCCGTAGAAGTGCCCGGAGATGAAACGCGCCAGGCTCTCGGGCATCCGGCGCTGGAAGCGCAGCACCTCTTTGTTCTCCTGAGGCGCCGAGGGGAACAGCAGCTCGAAGGCGCTGTCGGTGACGAGCCGGGCCAGCTCGCGGTCGCCGGGGTGCTCGGCCGCCACCCAGGCGACCAGCCGGTCGTCGGGCAGCGGCGGCAGCTGGACATGGTCGCCGACGAGGACGGCCCGGCGCGCCCGGACCAGCGGGACGAGCAGGTCCGCCGTGCTGATCTGGCCGGCCTCGTCGACGATGGCCAGGTCGAAGTCGACGCCGTCGAGATGCCCGCTCGTCGCGGTGCCGATACAGGTGGCTCCGATCACATCGGCGTACCGGACGAGCTCGCCGTACAGCTGATCGGTCCGCCGTTCGAGCTTCTCCCTCCAGGAGGTCAGCAGGTCCAGCCGTCTGCGCATCAGGCCGAGCGCGGAGCCGGCGGCGGACAGGAAGGCGGCCAGCCTCGCGGGGTCGGGGGCGATCTCGGGATGCTCGCCGTCGAGCAACTCCCGCAAGGACGTGGCGACGCGCGCGGCCCGCTCGGCCCGCGACCGCTGTTCGGCCAGATCGCGCTCGTGGGCCTGGCGCGCGGCCACCAGGTCGGGATGCGTGGCACGGACGTGATCGAGTTCGGCGGCGACCCGCGCCAGGTCCCGCGCGATCGCGTCGAGCGTCCGGCGGATGCCCTCGGCCTCGGCGCTCGCCCTGGACCGGCTCGCCTGGAGCCGGGTGAGCCGGCGCCGGAAGAACAGCCCGATCAGCGGAAGCTCGGCGGCTCGCCGGGCGCGGGCCAGTGCCCGGTCGAGCCGCTGGAGGTCGTGGACGTGCTCGGTGAGCAGCTCCCCGTGGCGGCTCCCCGCGTCGTCAAGGGACGCCGCCCGCCGTTTGAGGTCGGCGGCCACGACGTCCTCGCGCTCGGCGGTGGCCGCGGCGCTGCGCCGGACCTGGGCTCCGGCGTCGTCGAGACGCCGCATGTCCTCGGTCAGCTGCCGGAACAGCGCGTCCGCCGGGCCGTCCGGCGCCGCGGCGCCGTAACGGGCGAGAAGGGGCTCGGTACGGCCGGCGATGAGCCGCTGCAGTTCGACCGCCCGCGCCTCGAGTGTCAGGTGCTCGCAGCCGGGGGTGATGCCGTCCTCCCTCCCGACCCGCAGCACCAGCAGGTCCTCCGGCAGGTCCTTGAGCACATTGTCGACCGCGCGGTTGGTGAAGGAGGAGACGAGGACCTTGCGGTGCTCCTCCGCGCAGGCCAGGACGACCTGCCGGATGGTGTGCGTCTTGCCGGTGCCGGGGGGTCCCTGGATGAGCGCCAGGTCGGGAACGGCCAGCGCTTTGCGGAAGGCGCTGAGCTGGCTGGCGTCCAGGGGTTCACGGGGACGGCTTCGGAGCGCGGGGGCGAAGGTCTGGAACCTGCGGTCGACCAGAGCCGTCAGCAGCAGCGGGTTGCGGGCGCGGCCCTCCCGCAGGATCTCGATGGCCTCGCGTTCCTTGTCGTAGGTGATGAGGTTCGGCGTCTCGGCGAACGCGCCGCTCTCGGGGATCCGGGCGAAGTCCACCGGCCGTTCGAACCGCACCGTCGCCACCGCCTCGTCGATCCGTTCGATCCGGCCGCGCAGGTCGGGCTCGCCGTCGATGTGGACGCGGGTGCCCGCCGTCAGCCGGTTGGCGTCGATGAGCTGGAAGGAGTGCACCGACCGGGCGGAGCGGCGGGTCGCGGCCACCGGGGTGACCCGCCGGTACGGGACGAGACGGCGGGCGTCCCCGGCCGACGCCTCGATCCGCCGTCCCTGCTCCACCAGCGTGGTGAGACGGTCGAGATAGGCGGCGTGGGCGGGCGGGAGCGTGGGCTCTCCCCCCGGCGGCACGCCGACGCCGGCGCTCCAGGCGCTCTGGATCATCGGCCAGCCGGAGGAATGACGCAGGTCGTGCGGGCTGTCGAAGACCCGCCAGCGCCCGGCACGCAGCAGCAAAGCCCCCCGGACGATCTGGTCATGGTCGTCGAAGTGCATCGGATGGATGCCGCCGACCCAGTAGCCGCGCAGGTCCCGGGTGGGGAAGAGCATGAGGGCGTACCGGCCGTCGACATAGATCTTGAGGAAGTCGCCACGGTCTCCCCGGCCGCGCTGCAGGCGGGCGGGGACCGGATTCTGCGGCCCGGCCGCCCACAGGTCCCGGCTGATCCCTTCCATGCCCGGCAGGAGGGGGTGGCGTTCGCGCTGTTTGACCAGCGTCCCGGGGAACTTCTGCGACCAGACCAGACCGGCCTCGGCACCGAGGTCGACGATCCTTCCCTCCACCGTCTGCTCCTTCGTTCAGATGCGGAGACCTTCGCCGAGCTCCAGGATGTGTCCGCGTTCGGCCGGGTCGGGGGACAGCGCCCGATCGAGAGCGTGGGCGAAGCGCTCCGGCACGGCGGGGTTCAGGACCGCGGCCGAGACAAGCGGTATGGGCGGACGCCCGGTCACGACGACGTGGATCAGCTCGGCCAGCCGGCGGACGTCCTCGGCGGGCTCGGCGGGCTCTGCGGCATGATCGGGGCGCAGGAACGCATGGCCGGCGTCGCGCAGGAACAGCGACCCCGCCCGGTCGGTCATGATCGAATCGGGGCTGACGGCGCCATGGGCGAGCCCTCTGTCGTGCAGGGAGGCCAGCCCTTCGCACAGCCCCGCGACTCCGCTGCCCAGGACGCGTACGGCCTCGGCCTCCCGGCCCCGGCCGTCGTAGAAACCGGCGAGGGTGGTGAACGAAGGAACCGCGGTGACCAGCACCGCCGTCTCCGGCGTCACGGACGCGGCGACCCGCGGCGGCAGGCCGGGGAGCGCTTCGGCGAGCAGGCCGGCCTCGCCGGCCAGAGCGGCGCGCCATTCCAGGACCGCGGGACCGGGCGACCTGGCGGCGATCCTGCGGATCCAGACGTGACCGCCGTCCGGAGTGAGCGCGAACGCCCGGGACACGATCGCCGTGCCGTCCGCTGACCTCTCCTCCTCGGGATCTCCCGCGACGTGGTAGGCGAGGCCCTCGATCTCGACGGTGCCGCCGATGCCGGCCGGCTCTCCGCCGGGTGGTCTCCGCGGCTCCGGCCGGGATCGCTCGACGACCACCCACCCCTCATGCTCGGCCTTGATGGCGCGCAGATAGGGCTCCGGCCACAGATCCGGCTCCTTGTCGATGGTTCGATGACAGCTCGGGCACAGCAGCATGAGATTGTCGAAGCCGTCGACCTCGGCCGGCCTGGCCGCCTCCCGGCGAGGCCCGTCGGGGGAGTGCGGCGCGATGTGGCCCATCTCGCCGATGTGGCGGGTGCCGCCTTCGATGTCCAGAGGCCTGCGGCATATGGTGCATTTTCTGTCGGTCGCGTCGAAGAGCGCGCGCCGAGTTTCATCGGGAATGCGCCTGCGCTGAGCTTGCGCCACCCGAAGATAGTAGCGATCCGAACTCATCCGGATCAGATCGTTCAGCGAAACCCGAGCGCTCCGGTAACGCGTTCAGATGCCGATGAGCCGGACGCGGCCGCCGCACAACCGGGCCATGTCGTCGATGTCGGAGGTCAGCATTGTCACGGGGCCCGGCTGACGCAACGCCATCTCGGCGATCGTCGCGTCGATCGCGTACTTGTGGCCGTGCAGGCCTGCGGCCTTGAGCAGTTCAGCGGACCTCTTCGCCGCGCTCTCGGTCACCGGCTCGACCTTCACCCGGGAGAGCACCCACTGCAGGCGCGGTACGTCCACTCGTGCGTGGCTGACTTCCACAATGGTGTTGGCGCCGATAACGAAATCGGCACCCATGGAATGTAACACCTGGAACATTGCGAGGATCTTGCGATCCTGCGCGATCCAGGCGGAAAGCCCTTGAGAGTCGAGGACGACGGTTTCGACGTGATCGATCACGCCGCGCTCGCTGGACCGCCGGAATCGGCCGTCCCGAAGATACTGACGCGGGCCTGGGCCAGTTCCTCCTCGGTGAACTCCCCGTGTTCCTCCTGGTGACGCAGCAAGTCAGCACCTAGGAGTTGGTGCCGCAGCTGGCGTGCCACCGCTTCGGCGACATAACCGGAGACATTGTCGGTGATCTTCCTGAGTTCGGCGACCTGCTCGTTCGGCAACGTCACTGTGATGCGCGTCGTATCGGCCATAGGGCAATCATACTGCGGTATGCGTTTCAGTGGGACCGGTCTCGGGCCGGATCTCCGAATGGCGAAACGGGTGAGGCCGGCTGTAGAGGGGGCGGCCCCGCAGAGCTTGATCAACCCCGTCACACGCGCAGGACGGTGACCTGGCGGCCGGAGGGGGTGGTCGCCTGCTCGAAGCCGCCGCGTTCCTTCCAGGGCGGGGCCTCGGGGCGGCGGTCGAAGATCACCAGGATGCCGGTGGAAAGAGTGAGCCGGTCCAGATAAAGGTCGAGCTGGGCGAGGCCGTCGGATGTCGGGTCGTTCTCGCCTGCCCGCCTGACTTTCAATTCCATGGCCTCTCGCTGAATGTGCCGTTCGCCTTCGGGGCCGGTGTAGGGCCAGCGGATGAGCACGTCCAGTCGTTTGGTGCCGGCGGCGTACTCCCGGTCGAGGTGGCCGCCGCCGTTGACCAGGCGGTGCAGGAAGGCCATGAGGATGATCTGGCAGGCAGCCTCGTGGTAGCCCTCCTGCCGGACGAGGACCTCGCCGTGCTCGCGCCAGAAGACGACGAACTCCTTCAGCAGGCGCGGCAGGTCGAATCTGCCGTCCGGCAGTACGAAGCTGTGCGGATCGGCCATCACGTACTGCTCCGACGGGTCGCCCAGCACCCGCAGGATGACCTCCCGATAGATCGGGTTCGCCACCTCCAGTGGGGGTCTCTGCCTGATCAGGCCAAGGTCGCGTACGTAGGACAGGTCGTCGGAGAAGCCGGGCTCGACGTGGGGGAAGACCCCGGCCACGACCGGCTCCAGCACCCGCTTGACCCGCGGCTCGTGCAGCCGGGCCACCAGAGAGTCCAGATGGGTGGCGCGCGCCCGGATCAACCGCTCCTTGGCCTCCTCCACCTGCCCGGCGGTGATGGCATCGGCCACCCCCATCCGCACGGTGATCTCATAGGCGAGGGCGTTGACCAGCCACGGCTGTCCCTGTGTCAGCTCGAAGACCCGGTCCAGCGCGTCCTTGGCGAACTCCTGGCCGGTCGCCTGCGTGTGCCGGCCGTAGAGTTCGGCGATCTGGTCGGCGCTGAAGTCGTCCAGGCGCAGCGACTCGGTGACGATGTTGAACGGGCTGGCCGGGTTCGACCGTCCGGGTACGCCGCCCGAGGCGACCTTGTAGTCACGCACGTCGCGCAGCCCGCACAGCACCACCGACGCGGGGAACGGACGGCCTCCCGGCCGTGCGTTGTGGCCGTCGCGGAGCTGGCTGAGGATGCTGACCATGCTGTTGCCCTGCAGGGCGTCGATCTCGTCGAGGAACAGCACCACCCGGCGCGGGCAGCGGCGGCACCACTCCGTCAACGCCGAACCGAATCGGGTGCCCGCCGGAGCTTGCGGCCAGGTGTCCGGCGGCAGCAGTTCCTCCGGCCAGGCCGCCCACTCGGCGGCCTGGCGGAGGGACGTCAGCAGAATCTCTTCCGCGGCGGCGTAGTCGTCTCCGGCTGATTTGGCGCGCTCGCAGGAGAACATCAGGGCGGCGATGTCGCCCTCGGCGTTCAGCTCGGACGCCAGGGCGTCCAGCGTGGTCGTCTTGCCGGTCTGCCGGGGCGCGTGCAGCACGAAGTAGCGATCCATCTCGATGAGCGCGCGCGCCTGCGGGAGCCGCGGCGTGGGGGGCAGCATGTAGTGGCGCCGCGGGTCGCACGGGCCCGTGGTGTTGAAATACTTCGCTCGCGGTGTCCGCATGGTTACATTCTGCCGTCTACCTTGTCCGGTGCGCGGGCCGATGCGGGACGTGATGGCCGCCCGGACTCCTGCTCACGCTCGGGCGATCACCACGGAGCCGAGGCCCCCGGCCGGAGGGTGGCCGGGTGCTCAGTCTGTTGATCGGTGTGACCGCGTACGCGTGATGTCGGACCGCAAGGCGGCTGCGATGAGCCATCCGGCGACGATGGCGATCAGACCGATGCCGAGCCTTGGTACGGCGGCGCTCACACACTGCTCGTGCCATGCGGCAGTGAAGGCACTGCCGGCCGCTTCTTCCATCTCGTCAAGGGCGATCCGGTGAGCGAACGGTGTCGTCAGCGCGCTACCGCAGGATCCGCCGAAACTCCCGTACACCGGAATGAGAAAACCGCTGTCGGCCGGGACCCAGGCCGCACGTCTGCCTGGCGGTTGGAGCAGCGGGCGAGCCCGGGCGCCGGGAACGAGTGACCGCTACTCCCCAGGGTGTAGCCGGGCGCGGCCTGCTTCCCCGGTGCCAGGCTGAGATGTCTTCCTGGGCAGGACGACCGCTGACCGGTCCGAAGGCCACGATGTCCGGCATGTACGCGAGGGGACAGTCCCCGTCGCGCCCGGGGATCACGAGAGGACGGATGGCGTGAAGATCGGACTGATGGCATTAGCAAGCGTGGCCATGGTGGGTGTCGGAGCCGGCATGGTGACGGCGGTGCCCGCGACCAGCGAGACGGCAGTCGTGCGGGCCGCCGCGACCGGCTCGGTGACAGGCGTCGATCCCGCGAGGCTGAGGTCCGCCCTGGACGATGTCCACCGCGCGGGGATGCCCGGTGTGTTCGCCGAGGTGCGCTCTGACGGCCGGGTCTGGCGCGGTGCCTCCGGGGTGGCCGATCTGGAAACCGGCCGTCCCGTGACGCCGGGCATGCTGCAACGCGTCGGCAGCCTTGCCAAGACCTTCGTCGCGGCCGCGGTCCTGCAGCAGGTCGAGAGGGGACGAGTCGAGCTCGACGCGCCGATCGGCCGTTATCTGCCGCACCTGATGCCGGGCGAACGTGGCAGGAAGGTCACTGTCCGGATGCTGCTCAACCACACCAGCGGCATAGCCGAATACCTCGGCTACGCGTTCCCATCCCTCCAGAGGTTTCCTTCTCTGCCGGACATGTCGCCCAAGAGCCTGGACGACAACCGGTTCAAGCGGTTCACCCCGGTTGAGCTGATCGGGATGGGACTCAGGGCCCCCGCCGTCGGCGAGCCCGGAGGCTCGCCGGGGGTGTACGCCAACACCAATTACCTGATCCTCGGCGAGCTCCTGGAGAAGGTGACCGGTACCACCGCCGAGACGTACATCACCCAGAACGTCATCAGACGCGCCGGGTTGCGGCACACCATGTTTCCGGCCGGGCCGCGGGTCAATGGACCGCACCCACGGATGTACGAGGCGTTCTTCGGCTTGATCGACCCGCCGCGCGACTACAGCGTCTACGACATGTCCTGGACAGGGATAGGTGCCTCGCTGGTGTCCACGATGGAGGATCTCAACCGCTTCTACGGCAAGCTGTTCGACGGCAAGATCGTCAAGCCGTCATCGCTGGCCCAGATGCGGCGTACCGGCCCTGTCATCAGCCAGTCCGGGCAGATGATCTCCTACGGCCTCGGCCTGCACGAGCTTCAGATCCCGGGTTGCGGCACCTTCTGGGGCAACGACGGGACGGTCTGGGGCGCGGAAACGCAGTCCTGGATCCGCGCCGACGGCCGGCGTCAGATCTCCGTCGCGATGAACCTCGCGAGGTGGAACACGATCGATTCTTCGGGTAAGCCGCAGCCCCACCCCATCGATGACGCGCTGACGGCCCTCAAGCAGCAAGCATTGTGCGGCGACGAAGACGCCCCAGCTGAGAACGCCTCGTAAGAGGTGAGGCCGCTCATCCTCCGGCAGTTCTGGACGGCCGAGCCGGACATGTGAGCGAGGCGGCTTCCGGCGGCATGTACGGACAGGCGTGACCATTGGATCATGCGCAGGTCGGACCGCTGATCGCTGGCCGTACGTGGTAGGGCGGGTGGGACTTGAACCCACGACCCACGGATTATGAGTCCGATGCTCTGACCGGCTGAGCTACCGCCCCGCAATGGTGGAGTCTCTCACAACTTAGGGCAGGAGGGGATGCGGGCGCGGAGGGGAGCGACGCCCTTCGGCCCACGGCGTAATCCCCGCCTCCGCTGATCGTCCGCTGGTGCCGCTGGGTGGTCTGGGAGTATGGGGCCATTGTCCGGGTATGTGATGCGAGAGGTGGTCAGGCTCCACACACGACGGCTCTGCGAAACGTGGCTCCGCAACGGATCGGGGGTGTCCCGGTGGGGAGACGGCTGGCGGGCGTCTGCGTGCTTCTCCTGGCGTCGGTCTCGGCGTGCGGACAGCGAGGGGAGGAGCGGGAAGCGGGCCTCGGCGCCATCGGGACCATCCGCGAGGGCTTCACCGTCGGCCTGTTGCTTCCCCGCGAGGGGCCCGAGCGCGCCCTGTTCACCCGCGCCTTGACGGCTCGCTGCCCGCGCTGCCGGGTCGAGTACGCGAACGCCGCCGGTGACCGGGCCCGGCAGGGACGGCAGATCGGGCGGATGCTGGCGGACGGCGTCCGGGTGCTGGTCCTCGGCGCGGTGGACCCCGGCTCCGCCGCCCCCTGGGTGGCGCGGGCGAAGCTGGCCGGGGCGAAGGTCGTCGCGTACGACCGGCTCGCCGACGGGCCGGTGGACGCGTACGTCTCGACCGACCCGGCACGGGCCGGCCGGATGCAGGCCCTGGCCCTGCTCGGCGCGATGAAGCGTCCCGGGAAGGGCCCCGGGCCCGTGCTGCTCCTCAACGGACCGCCGGGCGATCCGTACGCGGCGGCCGTGAAGCGCAGCCTGCACGCGGTGCTGGACGGCCGCGTGACGATCGCCCGGGAACGGGACCTGGCCCGGCCCGGTGACGCGGCGCGCGAGGTGGCGGCGGCCCTCGCGGCGCTCGGCGGACCCGCGAAGGTGGCCGGCGTCTGCTGCCCGGGCGATGCGGCGGAGGCGGTCGCGGCC
>QFZU02000002.1 GCA_003260025.2 Microbispora triticiradicis
CAGCGCGGCCGCCGCCACGGCGACGTCCGGGGTCTCCACGCGCAGGCGCGGGGCCGCGCCCGCCTCGCGCAGGGCGGCGACCGGGCCCTGCGCGACGAGCCGGCCGGCCCGCATGACGCCCACGTGGCCGCACATCTGCTCGACCTCCCCCAGCAGGTGGGAGGAGACGAAGACCGTCGTACCGTCCTCCGCGATCTCCCTGATCAGCGTGCGGACCTCGCGGGTGCCCTGCGGGTCGAGGCCGTTGGTCGGCTCGTCGAGCACCAGCAGTTCGCGCGGCCCCAGCAACGCCGCCGCGATGGCCAGGCGCTGGCGCATCCCGAGGGAGTAGGCGCGGTAGCGCTTGCCGGCCGCCGCCGTTAGCCCGACCCGCTCCAGCGCGGCGCCGATCCTGGCCCGCGCCGTACGGGGGTCGGCGCCGGGGTCGGCCGCGTCGAAGCGGCGCAGGTTCGCCTCACCGGACAGATACGGATAGAAGGCCGGTCCCTCGACCAGCGCGCCGACCCTCGGCAGCGCGCGGGCCAGCCCGCCGGGCATGGGCGCCCCGAGCAACGACCAGGCGCCGGACGTCGGGGTCACCAGGCCGAGCAGCATGCGGATCGTCGTCGTCTTGCCCGAGCCGTTGGGGCCGAGGAAACCGTAGACCGATCCCCGCGGCACGGCCAGGCCGACGCCGTCGACGGCGAGCTGACCGCCCCGGAAGCGTTTGGTGAGACCGGTGGTGACGACGGCGTGCGCGCCGCCCTCCGGAGAGGGCGGGGGCGCCGCCGCGTCCTTGCGCGACGCCCCCGCGCGCGTGCCCACCGTCACCGGGCGGCCCGGTAGAGGGCGTCCGGCGTCACGGCGCCGGCCAGCAGCCGGCCGTCGTCGGTGAGCAGGATCGACACGACCTTCGTGCGCAGCAGCCGGCCGCTGCCCCACTCCCCGCTCACCGGCGTGGCTGCGGAGCGGACGCCGCCGAGCAGCGCCGCCACGTCGGGTCCGTCGTCCTTCCGCTCGTTCCGCTTCTCGTCGGTGGCGGCGGGCAGCGGCGCGACGAGCACCCTGTCCCAGCCCGAGCCGACCACGCGGGTCCCGTCGTGTGCGCCGGGGGCCGTCTCGGGGCGGCGGCCCGCCGCGGGGACGTCCACCCCCTGCTCGACCTTCGCCCCCGGCGGGGGCGTGAAGGCGAAGTTCTCCGGGGCGGGGCTGGTGAAGGACAGCGTCTCGAAACCGACCTCGAACGCCGGCTCGGCGGCCCCCTTGGCGTACACCTGGACGCGCAGCGGCATCAGCGTCTCACCGTCGAGGGCCACCCGGACGTCCCTGACCAGCGAGTCGGACGACTTCGGGGTCAGCACGAGCTGGTAGGCCCCCCGCCCGGCGACCGTGACGTCGTCGCCGACGCTGATCGCGGTGTCGGTCCCGGCCGCCTTCAGCACCTCCCGCGCGGCCTGCTCCGGCGTCGCCGGCAGCGACGCGGGGCGGGACGGCAGCGGGAAGGGGCTGGCCGTCCCGCCAGGGGCGGCCGGGGCGGTCAGGCGGGTCGCCTTGTTCGCCGCGCTGTCCCACAGCCACACCTTGTCGCCGTCTGCGATGAGGTCGGTCTCGCTCATCTCCCCCGGCAGCATGATGCGGAACCGATTCTCCCCCGCGTACCAGATCTTGAGCTGGTGCGACCCGGACAGCAGGGACACCGGCGAGGCCCCGGACGGCCCCGGCCCGGACAGGCCGGGCAGCGCGGGCAGGCCGAGCGACGCGGTCTCGACGATCGTGCCGGACATCTGCGGCATCGGGCCGTGCTGCCAGGTACGCGCCACATCGGCCAGCAGCTGCTCCGCCGTCCTGTCGGGCAGGGACGGCTCGCCGCCCACCGACGCGATCACCGGGCCGGCCCCCACGGCCGCGGCCACCACGGCCGCCGCCGCCACCGGAATCCCCCACCTCACGACACGAGCTTTCTTCGCCATCTCACATCTCCAACTATGGGCGGAAAACCTGACAACCCGAGACTGCCGGACCACTCCTGAGCCGACGCTGAGACCGGCTGAGAGCCCTCTCAGGCGGCGCCCCGCGCCATCGGCGAAATAGTCCACTATGGGGCAATGCGGGTTCTGGTGGTGGAGGACGAGCGGCGGATGGCGGAGGCACTGCGCCGCGGGCTGCAGGCGGAGGGGTTCGCCGTCGACCTGGCGCACGACGGGAACGAGGGCCTGCACCTCGCCCGCGCCGGCGACTACGACGCGGTCGTGCTCGACATCATGCTGCCCGGCCTGTCCGGCTACAACGTGTGCAAGCAGTTGCGCGCGGAGGAGAACTGGGTGCCGATCCTCATGCTGTCGGCCAAGGACGGCGAGTACGACATGGCCGACGGGCTCGACCTCGGCGCCGACGACTACCTCACCAAGCCGTTCTCCTACGTGGTGCTGGTCGCCCGCATCCGGGCGCTGCTGCGCCGCGGCGGCGGACGCAGGCCCGCGGTGCTGCGCGCGGGCGACCTGTCACTCGACCCCGCGGTCCGGCTGGTCACCCGGGGCGACACCCCGATCGAACTGACGCCCCGGGAGTTCGCCCTGCTGGAGTACCTGATGCGGCGGCCGGGCGAGGTGGTGTCGAAGCCGGAGATCCTGGAGCACGTGTGGGACACCTACGACACCGATCCCAACGTGGTCGAGGTGTACGTCGGCTATCTCCGCCGGAAGATCGACGCGCCCTTCGGCCGCGCCGCCCTGCGGACGGTGCGGGGGGCCGGATACCGGCTCTCCGGCGACGGAGGCTGAGCGTGCCCGATCCACCCGCACACCCGCTCGCACCCGGCCCGTCCGCCACGGCGACGCCGGCCGCCACCAGGCCCGCGCGGCGCTGGGAATCAGAGCCCGCGCGGCCCGCGGCATCGGAGCCCGCTCGGCCCGGGGAACCGGGGCGGACGGGCGGCCCGGTCGTGTGGTGGCGGCGGCGGAGCCTGCGGTTCCGGCTCACCGCCACCGCGACCGCCGTGCTGGCGCTCGCCCTCGCCGTGTCGGCGTACGTGTTCGTCGTGGTGCTCGGCGAGTCCCTGATCCGGAACATCGACGACCAGGTCTACCAGCGAGGCCGCGAGATCGTCGCGTTGTCCGACGCCGGCCGGCTGCCCGACCCGGTGACCTCGGTGAACAACACGATCGTCCAGGTGCTCGGCCCGGACGGGCGGATCGTCGACGCCACGTCCGACACCGACCGCCTGGTCCCCCTGCTGCCGGCGCGGGCGCGGGAGTCGGCCGCGCGCACCGGCGCCCCCCAGTTCGTGAACGGCCGGCCGTACGCGCTGCCGGGGCCGCTGCGGGTGCGGGTGCTCAGCGCGGACCACGGCGTCACGGTGATCGTGGCGCGGTCGTTCACCGAGGTGGAGAGCAGCCTGGTGACCACCGGGCACGTGCTGCTGGTCGGGATGCCGCTCCTGCTCGCGCTGCTCGCGGCGGCTTCGTGGCTGGTCATCGGGCGCACGCTGCGGCCGATCACGCTGCTGCGGCGGGGCGCCGCCGCCGTGGGCGGCACGGCGCGATCGCGGCGGCTGCCGGTGCCCGAGGCGCGTGACGAGGTGCACGCGCTCGCCACGACCCTCAACGACATGCTCGGAAGGCTGGAGGAGGCCGAGGCCCGCCAGCGGGCGCTGGTCTCCGACGCCGCGCACGAGCTGCGCAGCCCGCTCGCGAGCATCCGGCTCCAGCTGGAGGTGGCGCTCAGCCATCCGGAGGGGCAGGACTGGACCGAGACGGCGGAGGGCGTGCTGGAGGACACCCTCCGGCTGTCCCGTCTCGCCGAGGACCTGCTCGCCCTGGCACGGCTCGACGAGGGCCGGCTGAGCCGGCGGGAGCCGGTCGACCTCGGCGTCCTGGCCCGTCGCACCGCCGAGCGGTACGACCTCGGCCTCGATCTCGACCTCGACCTTGGCTCCGACCCTGGCTCCGGCCTTGGCTCCGGCCTTGGCTCCGACCTCGGCTCCGACGCCGCCCCCGGCCCGGCGCCCGTGGTGCTCGGCGACGAGCTGGACCTGCGGCGGGTGCTCACCAACCTGGTCGACAACGCGCTGCGCCACGCGGCCTCGGCCGTCCGGCTCGGCGTGCGAACCGGAGGAGCCGCGGGAGCCGGCGTCGCCGAACTGACCGTCACCGACGACGGGCCGGGCATCCCGCCCGAGGACCGGGAGCGGGTGTTCGACCGGTTCACCCGGCTCGACGACGCGCGCAGCCGCGACGACGGCGGCGCTGGGCTCGGTCTCGCGATCGTGCGCACCACGGTCGAGGCCCACGGCGGTACGGTCCACCTGGAGGACGCCTCCCCCGGACTGCGTGCCGTCGTGCGGCTCCCCCTGGCACGTTGAGACCGCCCGATAGGAGACCGATGCTTCCCGACCACGGCAGGCCCGCCGCCGAACTGCTCGCCGAACTCAACTCGCTCAGGGCCGCCGACCTGCCGGTCCGCGGCGGCAAGGTGACGGCCTACGTCTACGACACCGGCCTGCCGGAGGTGCACGAGGCGGCGCACCGGGCGTACGCGGAGATGCTCGAGGTCAACATGCTCGACCCGACGGCCTTCCCCAGCATGGTCGCGCTGGAGCGGCAGGTGGTCGGGGCCGTCGCCGAGACGCTCGGACGGCCCGGCGCGCCCGGGATCTTCACCAGCGGCGGCACCGAGTCGATCATGCTGGCGGTGAAGGCGGCCCGCGACGCCCGCCCCGGCGCCACCCGGGTCGTGCTGCCCGTGACCGCCCACCCCGCGTTCCACAAGGCCGCGCACTACCTCGGCCTGGAGATCGTGCCGGTTCCGGTGGATCCGGTCACCTACCGCGCCTCCGTCCCGGCGTTCGGGGACACGCTGGACGAGCGCACGGCGCTGGCCGTGGTCTCGGCGCCGTCCTACCCCCAGGGCGTGGTCGATCCCGTCGGCGAGATCGCCGCGCTGGCCGCCTCGCGCGGCGTGCTGTGCCACGTGGACGCCTGCGTCGGCGGGTGGCTGCTGCCGTGGCTGCGCGAGGCGGGGGCCGCGATCCCGCCCTTCGACCTGGCCGTGCCCGGCGTAACCTCGATCTCCTGCGACCTGCACAAGTTCGGGTACGCGCCGAAGGGGGCGTCGGTGCTGCTCTTCCGCGACGCGGAGCTACGCCGCCGGGCCTACTTCGCCTCGGCGGCCTGGCCCGGATACACGATCGTCAACGCGACCGTGCAGAGCTCGCGCTCCGCCGGGCCGCTCGGCGGGGCCTGGGCCACCCTGGAGGCCCTCGGCCGGGAGGGCTACCGGGAGCTGGGCCGCCGGACGCTGGAGGCGACGAGGCGGCTGGCCGAGGGCGTGCGGAAGATCCCCGGCCTGCGGGTGCTGGGCGAGCCGGAGGCCGCGCTGGTCGCGATCGCCGGGTCGCCGGAGGTGGACGTGTTCGTGCTCGCCGACGAGGCGCGCACGCGCGGCTGGTTCCTCCAGCCGCAACTGTCGTACGCCGGGATCCCGGCCAACATCCACATCACGGTCACCGGCGTGACGCTGGCGGGGGTGGACGCGATGCTGGAAGTGATCGAGGAGGCGGCCGAGGCGGCCCGGCGGCGCGGGCCCGCCGAGGTGCCCGAGGGCCTGCCCGAGCTCATCGCGTCCCTCGATCTCGACGCGCTGGACGACGCCACGTTCGCCGAACTGGCCGCGTCGGCGGGGATCACCCTCGGCCTGCCGGCCGGGAACGGCCCCGCGGCGCAGCCCGGGACGGCGCCCGGGACGGCGCCCGAGATGGCGGTGGTGAACGCGATTCTCGACGCCTTGCCTGCGGCGACCCGTGAGGCGATCCTCCTCCGCTTCCTGTCCGTGACCTACTCCCCGCCCGCGTGATCGGAGCCGGGCCCCTTCAGGGCTGAGCGACTCGGAGCGGGCGACTCGGGAACAGGCGGCTCGGGAACAGGCGGCTCAGGAACGGGCGGCGGCGAGGCGGCGGACCACGGCGAGAGCCGTACGCGCGCTCGCCGCGTCGTGGACCCGGAAGACCCGCGCGCCCTGCAGCGCGGAGACCGCGAGCGTGGCCAGGGTGCCGGCGTGCCGTTCTTCGACCGGGAGCCCGCCCAGCGCCTCGCCCACGAAGTCCTTGTTGGAGACGGCGACGAGCACCGGCCAGCCCGTGGCGGTCATCTCGCCGAGCCGCCTGCTGACCTCCAGCGAGTGCCAGGTGTTCTTGCCGAAGTCGTGGGCGGGGTCGATGAGGATCGCGTCGCGGCGGACCCCCGCCGCGACCGCCCGCTCCGCGAGAGCCGTCGTGTAGGCGATCACGTCGGCCACCACGTCGCCGTACGCGATGCGGTGCGGCCGGGTGCGCGGCTCCACCCGCCCGGCGTGCGCGCACACCAGGCCGACGCCGTACGCCGCCGCGACCTCCGCGAGGCCGGGGTCCACGCCGCCCCAGGTGTCGTTGAGCAGGTCGGCCCCCGCCTCCGCGACGACCTTGGCGACCTCCGACCGCCAGGTGTCGACGCTGATGATCACTTCGGGGTGCCGCTCGCGTACCGCCGCGACGACGTCGGCCACCCGGCGGATCTCCTCGGCCGGGTCGACGTCCGTGCCGGGACCCGCCTTGACGCCGCCGATGTCCACGATGTCCGCCCCGTCCGCGATGAGGCGGGAGGCGGCGTCCACGGCGGCGGAGAAGGCGTAGGTCGAACCCCTGTCGTAGAACGAGTCGGGAGTCCTGTTGACCACGGCCATCACCGCGAAGTCGCCGGGACCGAAGGCACGGCCGCGCAGGCGCAGTACGGATGGCGGGCCGGGCACCGCGGCGGGTTTCGGCGAGTTCGGCATCGCCGTCACCCTACTAAACCGGCTCCCCGGGTTCCGCGCCGGCGCCGGGCGGCGGAGGCGCGGTCCACGCGCCCTCTGTTCGGAAAGAGTGGAACGATCCAAACAAAGGAAGAGGCGCGGTCACGCCGCCGAGCCGCCCTCGGCCAGGGCGAGGAAGTCCTGCGCCATCGCGGGCAGCCGCCGCCGCGCGTGCACCACCGCGATGATCTTACGCAGCGACGGGTCGAGCGAGCGGACCACCAGTCCGGCCCTGACCGCCTGCTCGGCCATGCCTCGGTACCACAGCAGCGAGGCCCGGCCCTCCCGTACGGCGCGGAGCCAGCCGCGGCGTTCGTCGGACTCGACGGCCGGGATCGGGCGCACCCCGTGTGTGGCGAAGATCTGGTCGAACTCCCTGCGGCGCGGGCTGCCGGGAGCGGGCAGCACCAGCCGCATGCCGTTCAGCCGCGTCACGGGGAGAGGATCGGGCAGGTCGAGGCCGGGCGGGGAGATCAGCACGATCTCCTGGCGTTCCAGGGGATGGCTCACCAGGTCGGTGGGCACCGGAAGGTCGGTCAGGCCGAGGTCGGCACGCTGTTCGCGCACCGCGCTGACCACCGCCTCCCGGCCCTCGCACCGCACGATCTGCACTCGTATTCCGGGGTGCTCGGCGGCGTACGCGGGCAATAGGCGCCCGGCGAGGCCGGGCTCCAGGCTCGGAGTGGACGCGATCCGTAACTCGGCCCCGGAGGAGTGGCCCTGGGTCGCGAACGCCTCGATCTCGGCCACCGCATCGAGGGCCTCGCGAGCCAGCTTCACGACCCGGCGGCCCTGGGCCGTCACGACGACCCCACGGCCGGAACGCGCGAAAAGCGTCATTCCGAGTTCACGTTCCAGGTCGCGAATCGCGCGCGACAGAGCGGGCTGCGCGATATAGAGCGATCGGGCGGCATCGGTCATGGTGCGGTGCTCCGCAGTGGCGACCACGTAACGGAGCTGCTGCAGATTCATGCCAAAAACGCTAGGGCAGACGAGCCCGGCGATTCCGGAACATCGCAGAGATCACGTCGGCCGATTACGGATTGTGCCCGGTATCTGCTACATCCGTGATGGATGAGAAACGAGTATCCTTCTGCCCCAAATCCACGAAGGGGGCAAAGTCGTGGCGCAGCAGTACCCTCCCCAGCAGCCGCCCGGGGGGCCTTCTCCCTATTCAGGGCCGCCTTCGGGCCCGCCTTCAGGGTCGCAACCGGAGGAATCGGCCGGTTGGACCCCCGGACCGGAATCCGGGGCACAAATCGGCGCGGCCCATCCGCACGGGGGTTGGACCGGGCCAACCGGAACGGGTGATTGGGACGGCCCACAGCCCTACGGCATTCCCTTACCGGAAAGCGGACGGCATCCGGAAGGCGGACAGGGCAACGGCATTCCCTATCCGGAGGGCGGACAGCATCAGGGCGTCGCCTATTCGCCGGGCGCCCATCCTCCGCCCGGCCCGTACGGCGGTCACCCGCAGGCCGCCCCACACGGCGGCCCGCCCCGGGGCGCCCCCTATCCACCCGTTCCGCAGCCCCCGGCCCCCGGCGGGTTTCCTTCGAACGGTGCTTTCCCGGCGCCTCCGCAGAACCCGGCCGCGTACGCCCCCGGGCGGAACCCACAGGACCCGGCCGCGTACGCTCCCGGCCAGGATCGGCAGGACCCGGCCGCGCACCCTTACGGTCAGGGTCGGCAGCCCTATGGGAACCCGCCCCCTATGCCGTCCTATCCGCAATCCCCGGCAGCACCGCCGCCGTCACCGCCGCAGAGCGCAGGCCACTACTTAGAGGGCCTACCCCAGGGAACACAGCCCCAGGGAGCGCCGTCCCAGGGACAGCCCTACTACCCGGCGCCTCAGGGCGCGCCCTACCCAGCACCTGAGGGCGCGCCGTTCCAGGGGCCACCGCAGGCAGCGGCGTTCCCGGCCGCACCGCCGCAGGGACAACCGTTCCACGGGGCGCCGCCGCAGCAAGCACCCTTCCAGGGGGCGCCGCCGCCCCAAGGCGCGCCGTTCCAGGCGGCACCGTTCCAAGGGGCACCACCCCAAGGGGCACCGTTCCAAGGAGCGCCCTTTCAGGGGGCGCCGCAGCAGCACGCGCCGTACCAGGCGGCTCCGCCGCAGCAGGCACCCCCGCCTCCGCCGGGACCGCAATGGGCGCCGCAGCCTCCGCCGCCTCCGCGCGGGCCCGCCGCCCCCTACCCGCCGCCCGCGTGGCGTCCGCCCCGTCGCCGGTCGTCCGGGGGAGCGGTGATCGTCGCGCTGATGGGCATGCTCGCGCTCGTGTTCGTGCTGGTCGTGGTCGCGAGCGCGATGGCGCGCGTCTCCCGCGCCGAGGACCCGGTCTCCCCGATCGCGCTGCCCACCTACAGCCTTCCCCCGCTCCCTTCGCGGGAGCCCCGGGAGGACGACACCGCAGCGCCGGCCAGGCCGTCCGCCAAGCCGACGTCCCAGGCCACGAGGCGTCCGACGACGCCCACGCTGAACCGTACGGCCAAGAGCAACAGTCTCTACCGCGCCGGTTCGCCGGCCAGGACGAACTGCCCGGCCGGGAACGCCAGCATCTACAACCACGCCCAGTTCAAGGCCCTGATCCTGAAGACGGGAAGGTGCATGGGCAACGCCTGGGCGCCGGCACTCACCCGGGCGGGCATCCCCTGGACTCCCCCGCATTACATGATCGCGGCCCGCAAGGGCAGGGGCGCCTGCGGCGACTACCCCTCTCCGGGCAGCAACGTGCCCTACTACTGCCCGAGCAACAGCACGATCTACGCGTCCACCTCGGCGATGGCCCGGGAGTACGGCCCGCTCGGCTCCTGGAACGGGATCATCATCAGCATGATGGCCCACGAGTACGGACATCACCTCCAGAACGTGTCGGGCATCTCCGACTCCTGGTGGCAGCAGACGGTCAACTCAAGCTCCCGCAGCGGCAGGATGGCCCTCAGCCGGCGGCACGAACTGCAGGCGACCTGTTTCGGCGGCATGTTCATGCGCTCGGTCGCCGCGAGCTACCCCATCGACGGCACGCGGCGCAACACGCTCCTGTGGGCCTACAGCCATCTGGGCGACCCGCCGGGAGGGCCGCGCGACCACGGGAACACGCGCAGCAACGCCGCCTGGTTCCGCCAGGGCTACACCCGGCCGATGGCCTACCAGTGCAATACCTGGGTAGTCGGCTCCGCGTCCGTCTCCTGACGGTCGACCCCGACTCCTATCTCCAGGTTTACGTCTACCTTGTCCGGATATGGTGGTTAGAATCCCTAGCCAAGCCACGGAGGAAAGAGCGGTGAGCCATGCGCGGCGGGGGTCCCGCTGACGCGGCCGGGGGTTCCCGGAAGCGTCGGCGCGAAGGTCAGCGTGGCGGGAACGGGGAGCGCGGCAAAACTCCCGGCCCGCCGCCTTCACGCGACGAGGCCACCGGCTCGTCGCGACCGCGCGAGGACTCCCCCGGTCCCTCGCGAGCGCGTGCCGAGGCCTCCGGCTCCTCTGCCACCCCCGGCCCTTCGCCGGCACCCGGCGAAGCCCCTCACGGCTCCCCCGGGGCAGCGCATGAGGATCTCCACGACGCGACCATCCCGAGAAGGCTCCGGAACGAGGCCTTCCCAGGCTCCCCGCCGGGCCCTCCGTCAGGCTCCCAGGCGGCCCGGGCGGAGTCCCGGGACGACACGGTGCCAGGGACCCGGGACGAGCCCTCCGGAAACCCTCAGGCCCCGGCAGGGCCCAGAGCTCCCCGACCCTACGGAGCCCCGGGCGGTTCCCACCCGGCCCCGAGGCCGCGCGGCGGAGCGCCGCGCTTCGGGCCGCCCCTGACCCCCGCCTCCCTCATCGGCTGGACCGCGCTCTCGGCCTTCGTACCCGGCGCGGCCCACCTGCGGGCGGGCAGGCGCCGGACCGGGATCGCCCTGCTCGTGACGTTCGGCGCCGCCCTGGCCGCCCTGGCGGTCGTGGCCTGGCGGCTGGTGGGGAACGCGGGCGCGGTGGTGCGCCCCAGCACGCTCACCGCCATCATGGTGGGCGCGGCCGTCTGCGCGCTCGCCTGGTTCGCGCTGGTGGTCCTGTCCTTCGTGGCGCTCCGCCCGCAGCGGCTGTCGCAGACCGGGCAGGTGGTGGCGGGGATCGTCGCCGGCGTGCTGTGCGTGTCGGTGATGGCGCCGTTCGCGGTCACCGCGGGCTACATCAGGACCGCGAGCCAGACCCTCGACGCGGTGATGGCCCCGGTCGAGGGCACGACCCCCTCCCCCATCCGGGCCGAGGACCCCTGGGACGGCCGCAAGCGCGTCAACTTCCTGCTGGTCGGCGGGGACGCCGCGGGCAATCGGGTCGGGGTGCGCACCGACTCGATGACCGTGGCGAGCGTGAACGTCGCGACCGGCAACACCGTCCTGTTCAGCCTGCCGCGCAACCTGCAGTACGTCCGCTTCCCCGCGAGCAGTCCCCTGCACAAGGTGTTCCCCGACGGCTTCAACGTCGATGGAGAGGGCCTGCTCAACTCGGTCTGGTACTACGCCGACAACAACCCGCAGGTCATGGGGGGCAAGAACCGGGGCGCGCAGGCGCTGAAGGACGCCATCGGCTACACGCTCGGCCTGCACATCGACTACTACGCGATGGTCGACATGTTCGGCTTCGCGGCCATGATCGACGCCCTGGGCGGCCTCGACATCCGGGTCGAGCGGGACATCAAGTGGGGCGGCCACTTCGGCACGGCCGGGACCATCAAGGCCGGCTACCGGAGGCTGAGCGGCGAGGAGGTGCTCTGGTACGGCCGTTCCCGGGTCGACAGCGACGACTTCTCCCGGATGTCCCGCCAGCGGTGCGTCATCGGCGCGCTCGCCCAGCAGGCGACCCCGTCCAAGGTCCTCGCGAACTTCACCAGGATCGCCGCCGCGGCCCGCCACATGTTCCGCACCGACATCCCCCGCGACCTGCTGGAGCACCTCGTGCCGCTCGGCATGAAGGTGCGCAGCGCCAAGATCACCAGCCTCCAGTTCGTGCCGCCGCTCATTCACACCGGCAACCCGGACTGGGACAAGATCAGGGAGCTCACGAAGAAGGCGATCCGCGAGTCCATGGCCGACCAGGTGCCCATCGCGGCGACGGCCTCCCCCATGGTCACCGCCGGCGCCTCCGGCACGGCCTCCGCGTCCGCCTCCGGTTCGCCCGGCGCGTCCCCCTCGTCCGCCACCTCGTCCACCCCGTCGCCGTCCCGCACGCCGATCGTGGCCGACGCGGGCGGCAGGAAGACCCCCACCCCGAACGACAAGGCCGCCAAGACCCTCGCGGAGCTGTGCGGCTTCTGACCGCGCGCCGCTGAGGATTTCCCGCGAAGCCGTGGACGGCGCCGCCGGTATGCAGGAGGGTTGTCACGTAACGTATCCACCCCGTCACGAAGTGGAACCGTCGTGCGCGTACTCATCCAGTTGCGTCCGTCCCCCGATGTGGTCGCCGCCGTCGCCGACCCGTCGGTCCCGTCCTCGGCCTCCGACGTGGCCGACGATCTGCCCGGGATCGTCATCGACCACTCGTACGCCCCGGTGGCCGTGCCCCAGCCGATGCCCGCGGTCCCCGGCGGGGACCCGCTGTCGCTCAACCAGCCCCTGATCTTCTCCATGGCGCCGCAGGACGCCTCCGTCGTGGTCCGCGGGGAGATCGCCGACGACGAGCTGACCAGCAGGATCACACTGCTGCCCGCGACCCGCCGCGACGTGGTCGCGGTGTACGCCGACCCGGCCATCGAGACCACGCTCACCTGCGCCGGCGACCCTCCCGTGGGCGACTGGCACGACGTCGAGCGGCTGCTGTGCCTGCCCGATCTCGCGGCCGAGGGCCTGGACGGCTCCGGCGTCCCCCTCGCGGTCGTCGACACGGGCATCAACGCGGCGTACGTCTCCGCGGCGCGCGGCCGGGAGGTCACCGTCGATCACGAACGCAGCTGGAACCCCAAGAGCGTCTCCGGAACGCCGGGGGACTTCGCGGTCGACCACGGCTCGATGTGCGCCTTCGACGCGCTCATCGCCGCGCCGAAGGCGTCTCTCGTCGACGTGCCCGTGCTGCTGTCGCGGCGGCAGGGCGGTTCGACGCTCGACGGCCTGCTGTCCGACGCGATCTCCGCGTACGCGCACCTGCGCGAGGTCCTCGACGCCCAGCCGGCCGAGTCCCGGGCGCTCGTCGTGACCAACAGCTGGGGGTCGTTCTCGCCGCGCTGGGACTTCCCGCCCGGCCATCCCGGCAACTACTCCGACAATCCCGCCCATCCGTTCAACCTGATCGTCGGCAGCCTGGCCGAGGCGGGGGCGGACATCCTGTTCGCCGCGGGCAACTGCGGCACGCAGTGCCGCGACAGCAGGTGCGCCTACCCGGACCGGCCCATCGTCGGGGCCAACTCCCACCCGCGTGCCCTGTCCATCGGCGGGATCGACACGGGCGGGACGCGCGTCGGCTACTCCTCCCAGGGCCCCGGGCGGCTGGCCGCGCGCAAGCCGGATCTGTGCGCCTACACCCACTTCACCGGTTCCCGCGCACTCGGCGACACCGAGCCCGACTCCGGCACCTCGGCGGCCTGCCCCGTCGCGGCGGGGCTGGTCGCCGCCGTCCGCACCCGGTGGCCGTCGTCCACGCTCTCACCGGCCCAGCTCAGGACCCTGCTGCGGCGGACGGCCGACGACCGCAGTGCCGTAGGGTATGACCACGACTACGGGTACGGCGTGGTCGACGCCGCCGGCGTCATCGCCGCGCTGCGCCGCCGGGCGGCCAAGGCCGCCTGAAAGCCGCTCGGGCGGCCAAGGCCGCCTGAAAGCCGCTCGGGCGGCCAAGGCCGCCTGAGAGCCGCCGCGTGGCCCCGGCCGGGCGGCGTCGTACACGACAGGGGAAGGCGGACCCGTGGCCGAAGTGCTGATCACCGTGCGACTGCCCGCACCCGCGACCCTGGAGTCGGCCATGCGGCATCTCGACCTCGCCGAGGACGAGGTCGACACCGCCTACGGGCTGGTGCCGGTCGACCCCCGCAGGAACCTGTACGTCCTGCGGGTGACGGAGAGCGCGGGACGGCGCGTGGGCGACACCGGCGCCGGACCGCGCGGCGGGGACCGTCCGCGTGCGGAGGGCGGGCCGTACTCCGATCCGCCGATCGAGCCGTACGGCCCGCCGCGATGACCGGCACCGTCTGGATCGTGTCGGGGCCGCCGGGGGCGGGCAAGTCGACGGTCTGCGATCTGCTGCTGGCCCGCCTCGACCCGGTCCCCGCACTGCTCGACAAGGACACGATGTACGGCGGCTTCGTCGGGGCGACCCTCGCCGCGTACGGCAGGCCGCCGGGCGAGCGCGAAGGGCCGTGGTACGACGAGCACGTCAAGCGGTTCGAGTACGACGGCATGACGGCGACCGCCCGGGAGATCCGGTCCCACGGCTGCCCGGTCATGCTGGGCGGTCCGTTCACCTCCCAGGTGCACGACGCGGCGCGCTGGCACGCGTGGGTGGAGGCCCTGGGCGGCCCGGAGGTGCGCCTCCTCTGGATCCGCTCCGACGGCCCCACGCTGCGCGAGCGGCTGGTGCGCCGGGGCCTCGCCAGGGACGGGCAGAAGCTGGAGAGGTTCGCCGACTACCTGCGTGCCATCCGGGTCGACGAACCGCCCGCCGTGCCGTACGACGAGATCGACAACCGCCTCGGCGCGCCCCCGCTGGAGGCCCAGATCGACCGGCTCCTGGTGAGAGGGTAAGCGGCGTCCTCACCCGTTCCCGAGTGGCGCTCCGGATGCCGGCGGTGCGTCACGCGTCAGCGGTGATCGTTCCGGGACGGCTTGGAACGCCTGGATCACGAGTGCGGCGAAGCGCCTGGACGCCGCGATCCGGACGGCCGCCGACGTCGCGTGGATGCCCCGGTGGGCGGAGAGCATGAGGATCAGGTCGTCCAGGACGAAGTCGGCGCGCAGGTGACCGGTCTTCTTGGCGCGGCGGGCGAGTCCGGCGACCGCGTTCAACGTGCGTTCACGGCCCGCCGCGAGATCCACCTGGCCGGGATAGGCCGCCATGAAGGCGTCGGTGAAGCCTCGGTTGCGGGCGTGCAGGTCACAGATCTTCTCGACGACGAGGCGGAAGCCGCGCCACGCGTCCGGGTCGGCGCTCCCCTCGTCGACGATGGCGTAGCAGGCGCGCATCTCGTCCTCGAACGCTTCGGTGACCAGCGTCTGCTTCGTCGGGAAACGGCGATACAGGGTGGCGGGGCCGACTCCGGCGCGCCGGGCGATCTCCCGCATCGGGACGTCCAGGCCTTCGGCGGCGAAAAGCGCGCGAGCCGCGCCGAGGATGCGCTCACGGTTGTCCAGGGCGTCGGAACGCAGGATGTGAGGCGGAGGGTCGGTCACCGCTCTCACTTTAGCCAAGTGGACGGTGGCGTCCGTTACGGTCCGAGAGCACGGACGCCGCCGCGCGTCGTGGAGCATTCCCAGCATCCGGCCGGTACCGGCCCATGCGCCGGTACCGGCCCATCCCAGAAGGTGGAGACGACAGTGTTGGCAGTCGCGATCCGGGAGTTCGGAAGTCCAGAAGGCCTGGCGCTCATCGACCGGACGGCCCCGGTTCCCGCCGCCGGACAGGTGCTGATCGCCACGGAGGCGATCGGCGTCGGCGGCGTCGACGCCGTGATCCGGAGTGGCGCCCTGGCCGCCTACGGCTTCGAGAAGGGCCACATCCCCGGCAGTGAGGTGGCGGGCGCCGTGATCGCCGCGGGCGACGACGTCGACACCTCGTGGATCGGTCAGCGGGTGTGGGCGTTCACCGGGCTGGGCGGCGGCTACGCCGAACAGGCGATCGCCTCGGTCGAGGAGATCGTCCCCCTCCCCGCCGGCCTGTCCGCCGTCGACGCGGTGACGCTCGGCAGCTCCGGTGTTGTGGCCCACTTCGGCCTCTCCCATGCCCGCTTCGCGCCCGGCGAGTCGGTGCTGGTGCGCGGTGCGGCCGGCAGCATCGGGATCATGACGGTCCAGCTCGCGGCGCGCGGCGGCGCCGGCGCGGTGGCGGTCACGACCTCGTCGCTCCAGCGTGGCGAGCGCCTGCGCGCGCTCGGCGCGACCCACGTGCTGGACCGCTCCGGCGACGGCGGCAGGCACGCTCCCGCCGGCTACGACGTCGTCATCGACGTCGTGGCCGGCCCCGACCTGCCCTCCTTCCTCGCCATGCTCAACCCGAACGGCCGCATGGTCGTCGTCGGCGCCGTCGGAGGGCACCCGCCCGCGGACTTCGGCACGACGATGATGGCGGCGTTCCGGAAGTCGACGTCCTTCGCCACCTTCAGCGCCGACACCGTGGCCGCACCCGACCGGCGGGCCGTGCGGACCGGGCAGTTCGCCGCCGCGAGCCGCGGCGAGCTGCGCACGGTGGTGCACGAGGTGCTGCCGCTGGAACAGGCCGTGTCGGCGCACTACAAGATGGACGCCGGCGAGGTGTTCGGCAGGGTCGTCCTCACCCCGTAGTCCTCACCGTGTAGTCCTCGCGTCGCAGGTCACACGATCTCGTGGCCGTACGCGGCGGCGAGGGGCCCCAGGTCGGGGACGCCGAAGACCGCGCGCATCGACGCGAACACCTCGGCCTTGTCCTCGCCGTACCGGCGGACATGGGCCGCGTAGGCGTCGGCGGTGACGAATCTCGGCGGGTCGGTCTTGGTGTGGAACTTGTCCGCGAACATCACGAGCTCCTCCTCGGCCGACTCCGCGAGGTAGTCGCGGGGCGGCAGCGGCAGCCCCTGTCGCAGCACGTCCTCCCGGCTGATCCCCACACCGGTGTGGTGGGAGCAGAACCGGCACAGGCTCTCGGGCAGGCCCTCCGCGCGGAGCAGTTCGTGACCGAGGATCCCGTGGCGCACGTAACCGGCGTGGTCGAGCCGTCCGTCCTCGTCGTAGAGCCGGTAGACGCCGATGTCGTGCAGGAGGCTGCCGGCCCGCACCAGCTCGGCGTCGACGTCGAGCCCGGCGTGGCCGGCCAGTCGCAGGGCGATCGCGCAGACGATCTCGCAGTGCGTGTGGACGAGGTCGAACGCCTCCTCCGAGGGCGCGTGTCTCTCGTGCAGCGCACGGATCTCAGCGTCCGTCGGAAGCCGCATGCGCGGAGTCTAGCAACCGACGATCATGGGCCCTGAGACCCCTCCTCAGGAGGGGACGCGGTCGGTGATGGCCTGACGCAGGCCCTGGATCTCCGCGCGCAGGGCGGCCATCTCGGCCAGCACCTCGACGTCCTCCCGGCGCTCCGCCCTGCGTTCCTCCTGGTTCTCCTCCTCCATCGCGCTGACCACGACCGCGATGAAGAGGTTGAGCACGACGAAGGTGCAGACCAGCACGAACACGACGAAGTAGACCCAGGCCGAGGGGTGGGTGTCCATGACCTCGCGGTTGATGTCCGACCAGCCGTCCCCGGTCATGACCTGGAACAGGGTGAACAGCGAGGTCGGCAGGTCGCCGAAGTATTCGGGTGCGGAGGCGCCGTACAGCTTGGTGCCCATTACCGCGGCGACGTACAGCACGAGGCCGAGCAGGACCACGATCGAGGTCATCCCGGGGATGGCGGTGAGCAGCGCGGAGACCACCCGCCGCAGCGACGGCACCACCGAGATCAGCCGCAGCGCCCGCAGCACGCGCAGGGCCCGGAGCACCGACAGCCCGCCCGCCGTGGGAAGGAACGAGACGCCGATGATCAGCGTGTCGAAGACGTTCCAGGGGTCGCGGAGGAAGCGCCACCGGTAGACGTAGGCCTTGGCGAGGATCTCCGCGACGAAGACGTAGAGCGCGGCGTGGTCGGCGACGTGCAGCACAGTGCCGTAGCGGGCTACCGCCCCGGCAGAGGTCTCGACGCCCAGCGTGGCCGCGTTGATCAGGATCACCACGGTGATCGCCTGCTGGAACCGCGGCGACTCGATCACCCGGCGGACACGTTCACGCACGAAGGACTCCTGGGGGAGGGAAGATCGCCACAGAGCCTAGTGCCACCGGCCGGCATCTCCGTCTCCGCGCGGCACGCCCGGCCGGGACGCTTTCGTGATGGCGTCCCGGTGCCGGTGCGCGGCGTACGGAAAAGCTCGACGGCCACGATGAAGGTCACATCCGCGCATGGCGGACGGAGAGTACGGAGACGGACGACCCGCCGTCGCGGCAGGCCGTATGGGCGGAGGGAGGGAGCCCGGACCAGGGCCCCGCCCGTGACGTCCTCGCTGGGCGCGGGTCGCCGCTGACGGATCTCCCGGAGCGTCACCTGCGCGGGGCGACACGCCAGACGGTGTCACCTGCGCGGGGCGACGCGCCAGACGGTGTCGCCCGCGTCGTCGGCGACCAGGAGGCCTCCCGCCTTGTCGAGGGCGACTCCGACGGGGCGTCCATAGGTCGTGCTGTCGCCGGGGTCGGGCTTGAAGCCGGTGAGGAAGTCCCGCGGCCTGCCGCTGGGCATGCCATGGGCGAACGGCACGTAGACGACCTTGTATCCGACGGGGTCGCCGCGGTTCCAGGACCCGTGCTCACCGATGAAAGCGCCGCCCCGGTAGGCCGGGGGAAACGCGGTCCCCGTGGAGAATGCGAGCCCCAGGGGGCGGTGTGGGCGCCCAGTGAGTAGTCCGGTCGCGACGCCCTGGCGACCAGGTCCGGGCGTGCGGGCGTGACCCGGTCGTCGACGTGGTGCCCCCAGTAGCTCCACGGCCAGCCGTAGAAGTCGCCGTCGCGGACCCTCGTCAGGTAGTCCGGGGACACGTCGTCGCCGAGGACGTCGCGTTCGTTGACGACCGCCCAGAGTGTCCCGGTGGCCGGTTCGAGGCCGAGACCGTTGGGGTTCCTGATCCCGGACGCGTAGACGCGTGCGCCGCCTCCGCCGGGATCGACCTGGAGCACGGCGGCGCGCCCGCGCTCGGCCTCCAGGCCGTGTTCGCCCGCGTTGCTCCCGGACCCGACCGTGACGTAGAGCTTGGAGCCGTCTGCGGCGGCGAACAGGTTGCGGGTCCAGTGGTTGTTGTATCCGCCGGCCGGCAGATCGAGGATCTTCTCTCCCGGAGCGGTGATCCGGGTGTCGCCGAGCCGGTACGGGAGGCGCCACACGCCGTCGGTGTTGGCGACGTAGAACATGGCCTCGGTCCCCGGCGGAGCGTCAGGTTCGACGGCGTACGGCGGCGCCGCCCTCAGCAGGGCCATGCCGAACGGCTGGTTGAGGTGGTCCAGGAACGTGCCGCGGAAGTCGGCGACGCCGTCGCCGTCGGTGTCCCGCAGCAAGGTGATCCGGTTCGCGCTCCGTTCCCGCGTCGCGCCGTCGTTGCGGCGCAGCCAGGACAGCACGCTCATCACGATCGACTCGGCGGGCTTCGGCGAGGTGGCGGATTCGGCGACGAGCACGTCGCCGCCGGGAAGCAGGTAGAGCCAGCGAGGGTGATCCAGCCCGCCCGCGAACCGGGTGACGGTGAAACCTTCGGGCGCGGTGGGCGTCACACCGGCGGGCCAGCCCACGACGTCGGGCGCCTCGACCTTCGGGATGGGGAACGTGTCCGGCTCCTCGAGCCGGGGATCCGCCCCCAGGCGCGCCTCCGTCTGAGGCGGGCCGCCGCGTCCGACGGCGGCGAAGACCCCCGCCGTCGCGAGGACGGCGAGCAGGACCAGCGCGAGGAGGGCGCGGACCGCGATCCGCGCCAACCGGCGGCGCCTCACCTCCGGGGACATCTCGCACCTCCCGGCGACGGCGGGGAGATCGGCGAGGACGTACGGCCCGGCGGCCGGCGAAGTGGCCGACCCGGAGGATCCGCGTGTTCCACGGCATGACCTTTCGACGGCGGTCTCACGACGACTCCCACCGTGGTGGATCAGCGGGGTGCGCGGACTCCGTCCATGGGCGCGTCATGGTGACCGCTCGGCCCGGCCGGCCTCGCCTGCCGGGTCGGCCGGACGGGCCACCTGGCGGAGTCGTACCGGCCGTTCGGAGGAGCCGGATGTGCAGGCCGGGACCATCCGATCCGCCGCGGCGGCTCACGTCGGCGAGCCTGGCGGCGGCAGGTGGCGGGTGGCGGGGCGGCGGGGGGTCAGGGCGCGGCGGGATGAGGCGGGTGACGAGGTCAGACGGGTGAGTGGCTGCTCAGCGGATGGCAGAGCCTGCGCGCGGCGAGATCGGCGCGGCCAGGGGCTCAGCGGGCGGCGGCGTCGACGGCCTGGGCGGACAGCACGTGGTCGAGGACCATGAGGGCGCAGCCGGTGATCCCGGCACCCGGCCCGAGGCGGCCGCGCTCGATGCGCAGGCTGCGGGTGGCGAGCTGGGTGGAGCGCCGGTAGACGATCTCGCGTACGCCCGACACCAGCGGCTGGAACATCTCGGCGACGTCGCCACCGAGGACCACGACGGCGGGGTTGAGCAGGTTGACCGCACCGGAGATGACCTCGCCCAGCCAGCGGCCCGCCTGCCGTACGACGGCCATGGTCTCGGCGTCACCGGCCCGCACCAGGGCGGTCACGTCGGCGAGGGACGCGACGTCGCGGCCCTTGGCGCGCAGGTCGCGCAGGATCGCGGTGCCGCTGGCCACCGAGTCGACGCAGTCGAGGTTGCCGCAGCGGCACAGCACGCCGCCGCCGTCCCGCACCGGGATGTGCCCGATCTCTCCGGCCGCGCCGAGCGCGCCGCGCAGGATGCCGCCGCCGGAGATCACTCCCGCGCCGATCCGGGTGGAGACCTTGACGAACAACAGGTCGTCGAGCTCGGCGGCGTAGACGCTCCGGTGCTCGCCCATCGCGATGACGTTCACGTCGTTGTCGACGAGCACCGGCACGCCGAACCGCTCGGAGATGACGGGCGGGATCACCACGCCGGTCCAGCTCGCCATGACGCGGGCGCTCTCGACCCGTCCCGCCGCGAACTCCACGGTGGCCGGGACGCCGAGGCCGATGCCGGCCACGTTGCCGCGCCCGTCCAGCAGCTTCTCCCAGGTGTCCATGAGCAGGGGAAGCACGACGCCCGGGCCCTCCTCGACGTCGATGTCGATGTCGGTGCGGTGCAGCACCTCCCCCGCGAGGTCGCAGATCGCGATCTGGGTGCGGCGGGCGCCGAGCGAGGCCACCGGGACGACTCCCCCGCCGGCGTGGAACCGCAGCCGCATGGGCGGGCGGCCGCCGGTGGACGGCCCCTCGGCGTCCTCCACGATCAGCCCGCGCTGGAGCAGGTCGGAGACGCGGTGCGCGACGGCCGGCCGGGACAGGCCGGTCACGCGGCCGATGTCGGCGCGCGTCACCGCCTCCCCGCTGCGGATGAGCTGGAGGACTTCACCAGGAGTGGCTAAACGTGACATCAAGCAGAAGTGAAGCACACACGCTCACCGAAGTTCAATGACTTATTCATTTCGAGTTACAAAACTAGGCTTGATAACTGGCATAACTACCCGATACTGTCCCTCCTGTGCCGGATCGACGCCTTCGCCCGGTCAGCGGACGTGGCGTCGGGCCGGGCACGAGATCGACCTCGCCGGTGCCAGGGGGCTCCGGCGGTAGCAGGACCCGCCGCAGCGGCCGCGCCCGGCACGAGGAGGACCTTCCGTGACTGACCCCGTGATTTCCCCTGTGGTCTCCGAGGTCACCCACCGTGTCGTCACGCGCAGCCGCGACACCCGCCGGGCCTACCTGGAGCGGGTGCGTCGCGCCGGGGCCGAACTGCGCGAGCGGGGGCCGGCCCGGGGGCGGCTCGCCTGCGCCAACCTGGCCCACGGCTTCGCCGCCGCCCCAGCCGAGGACAAGCTCGACCTGCGGGGCGCGGCCAAGCCCGGCGTGGCCATCGTGACCTCGTACAACGACATGCTGTCAGCGCACCAGCCGTACGAGACGTACCCGCCGGAGCTCAAGCGGGCGGTCCGCGAGGCGGGCGGCGTGGCGCAGGTGGCGGGTGGCGTGCCCGCTATGTGCGACGGCGTGACCCAGGGCCGCGCCGGCATGGAGCTGTCCCTCTACAGCCGCGACCTGATCGCCATGGCGACCGCGATCGCGCTGTCGCACGACATGTTCGACGCGGCCCTGCTGCTCGGGGTCTGCGACAAGATCGTCCCGGGGCTGCTCGTCGGCGCGTTACGCTTCGGCCATCTGCCCGCGGTATTCGTGCCCGCCGGGCCGATGACCTCCGGCCTGCCCAACAAGGTCAAGGCCCGGGCCCGGCAGGCCTTCGCCGAGGGCAAGATCGGCCGTGGCGAGATGCTCGACGCCGAGGCGGCCTCCTACCACTCCCCCGGCACCTGCACCTTCTACGGCACCGCCAACTCCAACCAGCTTCTGATGGAGGTCATGGGGCTCCACCTGCCGGGCGCGACGTTCGTCAACCCGCACACCGAGCTGCGGCAGGCGCTGACCCGGGCGGCGGCGCGGCGGGCCGTGGAGATCACCCCGCACGGCGAGGAGTACACCCCGCTCGGCGAGGTCGTGGACGAGAAGGCGATCGTCAACGCGGTCGTCGCGCTGCTCGCCTCGGGCGGCTCCACCAACCACACGATGCACCTGGTCACGATGGCGGCCGCCGCCGGGATCACCCTGACCTGGGATGACATGGCCGCCCTGTCCAAGGTCGTGCCGCTGATCACCCGGATGTACCCCAACGGCCAGGCGGACGTGAACCACTTCCACGCCGCGGGCGGCATGGCGGTGTTCATCGGCGACCTGCTGGACGCCGGGCTCCTCCACGCCGACGTGCTGACCGTGGCCGGGCGCGGACTCGGCCACTACCGCACGGCTCCCGCCCTGAAGGAGGGCGTGCTGGTGTGGGAGGAGCGGACCGAGCCCAGCACCGACCCCGACGTCCTGCGGCCGGTCGCCGAGCCGTTCTCCCCCGACGGGGGCATCCACATGCTGTCGGGCAACCTGGGCCGCGCGGTGAGCAAGGTCTCCGCCGTCAAACCCGAGCACCTGGTCATCGAGGCCCCGGCCCTGGTGTTCGACGACCAGCTCGACCTGCTCGCCGCGTTCGACCGGGGCGAGCTGAACGGGCGGGACTTCGTCGCGGTCGTCCGCTACCAGGGTCCCCGCGCCAACGGCATGCCGGAGCTGCACAAGCTCACGCCGCCGCTGGCCGTGCTGCTCGACCGCGGCCAGAAGGTCGCGATCGTGACCGACGGCCGCATGTCCGGCGCCTCGGGGAAGGTCCCCGCGGCGATCCACCTCTCCCCCGAGGCCGCCGACGGCGGGCCGATCGCGCTGCTGCGCGACGGCGACGTGATCCGCCTCGACTCCGCCGCCGGGACGCTCACCGTGCTCGCCGACCTCACCGGACGCACACCCGAGGGCGCGCCCCTGACCGACGAGCAGTGGACCGGCACCGGCCGCGACCTGTTCGCCTCCTTCCGCCGCACGGTCGGCCCCGCCGAGCGCGGCGCGAGCGTCTTCGGGGGCACCGCATGAGCCTGCCCTGGCTGGTCGCCGACGTGGGCGGCACCAACGCCCGGTTCGGTTTGGTGACCCGGCGCGGAGGGCAGCCGGAGGCGGTAACCGTACTCGACGTTTCCCAGCATCTCGGCCTTGCCGATGCCGTAGCCGCCTATCTCGCAGACCATGCGGGCGGAGTTCGGCCGGGGGCCGCGTGCCTGGCGATCGCCGGTCCGGTCGACAGGGACCGGTACCGGCTGACGAACGCGGGATGGTCGGGTTCCGTGAACGACCTGGGCATCCCGCGTACGGTGCTCCTCAACGACTTCGAGGCCCTCGCGATCTCGCTGCCCCACCTCGCGGGCAATGATCTCGTGTCGCTCGGCGGCCCCCCGCCGTCGCCCGGCCTGACGAAGGCCGTGCTGGGCCCGGGCACCGGACTCGGGGTGGCGGGGCTGGTCCCCGTACGGGAGGGCTGGCTGCCCGTGGCCGGCGAGGGCGGGCACGTGGCGGTCCCGGTCGTGACGGACCTGGAGATGGAGATCGTGCGGGCGCTGCGCGCCGACGGCCTGCCGTACGTGGACGCCGAGCACCTGCTGTCGGGCACCGGGCTGCCGCGCCTGCACCGCGGCCTCGCGCTCGTACGCGGCGTCGCGCCGGACGCGTGGACGGCTCCCCAGGAGACAGCCCAGGAGACGTCCCGGGCGGCGGGTACCCTGACGACGGGAGCCCGGGCGACGGCGGCCGGGGCCGCGGCGGCCGGGTTGACGGCGGCGCAGATCACCGCGTCGGACGACCCGCTGTGCGTCGAGACCGTGGAGGTCTTCCTCGCGCTGCTCGGCGGGTTCGCCGGCGGCGTGGCCCTGACGTTCGGCGCGCGGGGCGGGGTCTACCTGGGCGGCGGCGTGCTGCCCCGGCTGGCCGCGCGCATCCCGGGCAGCGCGTTCCGGGCCCGGTTCGAGACGACCGCTCCGGCGCTGAAGGACTACGCCGCCGCGATCCCGACCTCGCTGATCGTCGCCGAGCAGCCGGCGCTGACGGGTGCGGCCGCCTGGCTCGCCCAACGATTCCCCGAAGTGGAGCTGTGATGAGCAACCTTCTCGACCTCGCGCCGGTCGTCCCGGTGGTCGTCCTCGACGACGCGGAGAGCGCCGTCCCCCTCGCCCGGGCGCTGGTGGCGGGCGGCCTGCCGGTGATCGAGGTGACGCTGCGCACCCCGGCCGCCCTCGACGCGATCCGGCGGATCGCCGCCGAGGTGCCGGAGGCCGTGATCGGTGCGGGCACCGTACGGTCGCCGGAGGACGTGGAGTCCGCGGTCGCGGCGGGTTCCCGGTTCCTCGTCTCCCCCGGCACCACCCCCGGGCTGCTCGCGGCCATGCTCGCCTCGGGTGTGCCGTTCCTGCCGGGCGTGGCCACGGCCACCGAGGCGATGACGCTGGCCGAGCGCGGCGTGCGTGAGCTGAAGTTCTTCCCGGCGGAGCCGGCCGGCGGCGTCTCCTACCTCAAGGCGCTGAGCGGCCCGCTGCCCGACGTCCGGTTCTGCCCCACCGGCGGGATCACCCCCGCGAGCGCGCTGTCCTATCTGGCCCTGTCCAACGTGGGGTGCGTGGGCGGAAGCTGGCTGACACCGCGTAGCCTGGTGTCCGCAGGCGACTTCGCGAGGATCGAGAAGCTCGCCGCCGAGGCCGCGGCGCTGCGTCCCTGAGCCCCTTTCGCCCGCACGGAATCCCCGACCGGCCCTCCGTGGCCGCGGCGGGACCCCGAGCGGGCCCGCGGGGCCCGGGGCCTTCCCGCGCCCGACCGCACAAGCTCGCCGGCCGAGCCACCCTCCCTCGGTGACGCCGGTGGCCATGCTCGTGGACCGTGACCCGGCCACACGTTCATGGACTCCGGGCCCGTGCGCCGCTCACCCGCGGCGTGCGGGCCCTCTCCCTTCAAGGCGTGCTCCCGTAACGGCCGGAGAGCGGCGCGGCTCGCCGACCCCGGGGGCGTGCGCGTCGTGGATCCGCTGGTGGTCCCCGGCGCGGCAGGCTTCGGCCGGCGACGTGGCCCCACGGCCGGGTCGCGGTCATGACGAGGCCGGTGTCACCGTCCCAGAGGTCAGCGCCGCCTGCACGATGCGGATCGCCTCGCCCGTGTCGATGCCGACGCTGGCGATCACGGCCGCGTAGTCGGCGGCGGCCCGGCGGGCCCGCTCCAGGCCATCTTCGCCGGCGGCCGACACGAACGAACCCGCCCGCCCCCGCGTTTCGATCAGCCCCGCCTCCTCCAGTTCCCGGTACGCCCGGCCGACCGTGTTCACGGCCAGACCAAGGTTGGCCGCGAGCTGCCGGATAGTCGGAAGGCGGGTGCCCACGGCCAGCGTGCGATCCTGAATCTGCCGGGCGAGCTGGGCTCGCAGCTGCTCGAACGGCGGCACCGGCGAGGCCGCGTCGATGACGATCATCGGACGCTCATCACCCGCCGGGCCACCGTCGCGCTCGACGGCGTCCTGGCACGGAGCGCGACGTACGCGACCATACCCAAGATCACGTTGGCGACCGCAGCGGCGCTCCACCAGCCGGGCGCGGTGCCGAACAGCAGCACCATGGGCAGCGACCACTGCACGCTCGGTGTGATGAGGTCACGGGCATCCTCGACGCGCATGATGACGTCGGCGGTCAGCGACTCCTCGTCCTCCGCCACGACCGGGCGCCGCAGCAGGTGGCGCAGTTGCACGGCGGTGATGACCGTCACGCCGAGCAGGCCGATCAGCAGGACGACGGCCAGTTGCCGCACGGTAGGGCCGGGAACGGCCAGCGCGCTCCCTGCCAGCGCCATCGCGCCGGCGAGCGTGGCGACCGCGAAGACGGCGTACGGCAGGCCGAGCACGGTCCGCCAGCTGGGCTGGATCGGATGGGCGGCCCTGCGGGACAGCGTCGCGGCCGCCCGCTGATCGACGCGTCGCACCCACCAGTCGAGCAGCGATTGCGCGAGCAGCAGCCCGGCCACCAGCGCGGTCAGGGCCAGCAGCGGCAGCGGGCGATGCGGCTCGCGGCCGTCGAAGGCGGGAACGGCGGCGAGCGCGCTCGCGACGATCAGCAGGGCCGGAATCATCGCAGCGGCGAGGCGGGCACGTCCCCGGACCGCCAGCCGGCCGGCCAGCAGCCGGGTCGCGCGGGCACCGGACAGGCCGTGCCGGGCCAGCCATGCGTCCGCCAGTCGCAGGTCGGTCGCACGCGCCGACGGGCTGGCGTCCGGTAACGGTTCCTGGGCCATAACCCCTCCTTTTGTCGCAACGTTTGTATCAACATCATGAGACATGCCTTAAGACAAAGTCAACGCCCGTGGTGCGGTGAAGGCAGCCGGGTGCATGAGGATCACGTGCCGGAGCAGCGCTGACCGCGGAGCCCGCCGGCGGATGAGAGTGCCGTACGGACCGCATGCCTGACCGAGGGCGCTCGACGCCTACTGTTCACCTTCGAAGGCGCAACCGGGGGCCGGTGATCGCCGTCTCCCTAGTGTGGACGGTTATCGCACCCTCTTCGCCCTCGTGCTGGCGGCCGGCGTCGGCCTCGCTCCGGTCTCTTCGGCGACGGCCGATCCGGCGCCGGGGTGGCAGGTGAGCCTGCGCGGCGGGGCCGGCTCGTTCGTCGACGACCTCGCCGCCACCGGCCCCGCCGACGCGTGGGCCGTGGGCGCGCGCAGGACCGGGACGCTGGACCCGAGGAACGGCTCCTACTTCACGGCTCCCCTGATCAAGCACTGGGACGGGCGCAGGTGGGCGACGGCCGCGAACCCCGCGGGGCCCACGGAATTCCCGCTCCGAGAGGTCACGCTGGTCGAGGCCTCATCCCCGGTCAACGTGTGGGCCGCCGGCACGGCCGTCGCCCCGGGGACGGGAGACGTCTCGGCCGCCACCCGGTCGGTGCTGTCGCGCTGGGACGGCAGCCGATGGCGGCTCATGGGCTCGGGCCGCACCTCGATCACCGACCTGGAGGTCCTCGACGCGACGCACACGTGGATCCTGGGCCGTGACGACCGCACAGGAAAGGGGTTCTTCAAGCGCTTCCACAGCGGCCGCTGGACGAGCCTGCCCTTCCCCGCCACCCTGAAGGGCATCAGCGTCCGGTCGCCGGGCGACATCTGGGGCTTCGGGCCCTCGTCCGTCATGCGCTGGAACGGCCTGGCCTGGAGCAGAGTGCGACTGCCCGAGACAGCCGTGCCCGCCGCCCCCACCCCGGCGTACGGGCCCGTGAAGCTCCGGCTCGACGCGCTGGTCACCTCGGGAACGCAGGACGTCTGGGTCGCCGCGGGATTCCAGCAGGGCGACTGGTCCCAGCCCGGAGCCGTCCTGCTGCACTGGCACACTGGTAGCCGAGACGGCGCGAAATGGCACCAGATCCGCCTGCCCGGCGACGTCATCACGGACCTCGCCCCCGACGGTCGGGGCGGTGTGCTCGCGGCCTCGTACCGGCAGTCGATCACCGCGACGCCTGACGGGCAGGATCCCTATGCCTACACCACCTTGTCCGTCGACTCCTTGCGCCACACCGGCCGGAAGCTGATCCGCCATACCGTGACTCCCTTGTCGAGCGGCTTCGAGTGGTCGGACCTCGTAGCCATCCCGGGTACCGGTTCGGCGCTGGCCGCGGGTTTCAACCGGCGACCTCCCCAGGGCCACGTCGTCTTCCGCCACGACGGCTAGGACCTCGCGTGGGCCTTCAGGCTCGGCTCGTCCCCTCACGGGCGAAGGTCGGTTCCGCCGCTTTCAGGCGCGGTACCGAGATGCCCAACCGTCGCGCTTCGGCCAGGGTGTCCCGGCAGACCTCACGCGGTTCCTCGGCCTCGGGGTCGGAGTGCGCCGCGAAACCCACGCGCAAGAGCGCGACATGAGCGGTCAGCCAGGCGAGCGCGGGGGCCGTCAGCCAGGTGGGCGCACGGAACAGCAGCACACCGCCCCGGTGACGGCGCAGGTCGACGCCTCGCGCCTCGAGCAGCGGCAGAAGCTCGCGGCCGGTCAGCAGCGCCTCGCGCAGGTCGCCCGTCACCCCGGCCAGCTTGGACAGGGAACCCAGCCGCAGGCCCTGCGAGAACAGGCCGGCGTCCGACGCGAAATGGACCCACAGCCAGCCGCGGAAGTCAGGCCGCTCCTTGAGCCGGAGCCCGGCCTCGCGAAACGCCTGGCGCACGGCCCGCTCACGGTCGGTCGGGGGCCGGTCGAGAGTGCCGAAGACGACCGACGGCAGCAGCGCCCCACGGAGCACTCCGTCCGCGCCGAAACCGCCACCGGCCTGGGGAAAGCCCCAGGCGATCCGGTCGACGGGGAGTGCGCCGATCGCGGCCGGCGGCTCGGTCCAGAGGTTGCCGAAGACCAGCACCGTGGCCTGGCCGACACGCGGGGACAGGAAGGCCGTCGCCTCCGGGAGGCAATGGTGCGGCACGCTGAGCACGATCAGGTCGAAGTCGTGGTCCGGCTCCAGCGCCTCGCGGCAGCGCACCGGCCACCTCGCGACGACGCGCCGCCCCCACACCCGGCGCCGCATATCGATCAGGTCGAGGTCCACCGCGTCTCCGTACGTCGCCGCGCGGCCCGGCCGGACGTAGAACTCGACGTCATGTCCCGCCTGTCGCAGGGCCCAGCCGTAGATGGTGGCGATCACGCCTCGGCCGAACATCAGGATCTTCACGCTGCACCTCGTGGGGTACGATCGATTCGGAGACAATCTCCACTTTGCAAAATATGGAGGCCATCTCCACTTGTGAACGCGAGGTAGCTCATGACCGCCGCCAAGCCACTGCGGGCCGACGCCCAACGCAACCGCGACGTCCTGATCGCCAAGGCACGAGAGATCTTCGACGCCGGCGAGTTCTTCGACCTGCGCTTCGATGACTTCGCACGCCTGGCCGGGGTGGGCACCGGCACGTTGTACCGCCACTTCCCCACCCGGGAGGCACTGGCCGAGGCGGTCTACCACGGGGAAGTCGCCGCGCTGTGCGATCGCGCCCGCCGGCTACAGGCCACGCTGCCCGCGGCGGAGGCTCTGGCGACCTTCCTGCGCGGCATGGTCGACCACATAGCTGCCCACAAGGGCCTGGCCCGGACGCTGGCCACGCTCATGGCCGATCGCTCGGGTGCCCTCGCCGAGGGCAGCCTGGCACTGGAGCAGGCTGTCACCGACCTGGTGGCCGCCGCCGTGCGGGACGGCGCCGTTCGCGACGACGTGGATGCCGGTGCCGTGATGATGGCGCTGCACGGCATCGGTGCGGCCCATGACCGCCCCGCTTGGCGGGCCGAGGCCGACGATGTCATCACCCTCGTGCTGGACGGGCTGCGCCGCCCGCTGTGACAAGGTGCGACGGTCGCATGCCGCGAGCGAAGGGTCCGGTCAGTGGCACGGCGGCGCCGGCATGCGACAACCGTACGATGATCCCAGCCCGAGCCCCCGGGGCACCGGCGGACGAACAGGGTCGCCTACAACAGGTGCGCGAGGGGACGAGCTTGTCGATGAGGTCGCTCAGCTCGGCCAGGTCAGCGACGATCACGGGCGCCTTCTCCGGGCCGATGCCGTCCACCTCCTGCAACCCCTCGGCATCGGCCGCACGGACGGCCTCCATCGTGCCAAAGTGCCGGGCGATGCGGCGGCTCATCGAGCGCCCCGTCCCCCGTACCCCGAGCGCGCAGAACACCCGGCTCAGCGGCCTGGTCCTGGCCCTGCCGATGGCGGCCAGGAGGTTGTCGGTGGACACCTCCCCCATCCGCTCCAAGCCCAGCAGCTGCTCGAAATCGCGCGTCACCTAGCGACCTCACCCTGCCGATTGAGCAGGACATAGGTCACCGAGATGTCCTTGTAGTCCCAGACGTACATGTTGCCGGTAGGACTGAGCTTGCGGCCATTGTCGGGAGTCAGCCGGAGGACTTCGTAGATCTCCAGTAGGACATTGATCTCGGCGTCGGACAGGTGGTCGATCTGGGCTTCGGCAACGTCGCTGCCCATCCGGATGGTGTACACCTACCGCTGGGCTCCGCGGCGGGCCAGTACCTCGGCCAGTGTCGGGCCTGCCGTACGCGCGCCGGACTGCAGTTGCTCGGCCTCTCGGTGCATCCGGTGCCAGTCGGACGGATCAGCGGCGGCGCGGGTGGCGATGCGCCACCACGCGGACAGGAAGTCATCCAGCGCCGCCAGGTTGACGGGCGCGTGAGTGATCTCTTCGAGTTCGGCGTCGAACGCGGCGATGTTTGCCGAGGGCAGGGCCGCGCGTACGGCGGTGAAGGTTCGCTCAATCTGCGGATGGGGACTGTCGTGCCGCTGGACGGTCATGACGACGCCTTACCTCCTGCCCGGTCACCTTGTACCATCTCAGCTTATTCGAGCGGGCCGGACAAAACGCGGCACTCGGGATGCACCCGAGGCGGCATTCGCGGAATGGAGGTCCACGGCCGGTTGTGCGCTGCATGCCACCAGCATTGAGGTGCCGACTGCCAGAATTGAAATACCGATGCCTCGCACTCTTCTGCCTCCCGTCACCTATGGCCACCATGCCTTGATATGATCTATGTGATGAGCATGATAAGTCCAAATCCAGGGCCCGTCTGGATCGTCGACGTGGCCGCCTGTGGCCATGCAGTCGTGTGTTGACCCGCCCGATGCGCCTCCGGTTAGCGGGAAGTAATGAGCAAGACCGAGACTACGGCCGATTTCGTTGCAGGCACATGAATTAGTTCATGATGGATGTCTGGGCTGTTCGCCTGAATCTCTTGCAGATTAACCTTCACATGCCATTGGTCGCACCATGTTGGCTGTCCCGAAGCCATTACCTTGCATGTGGTCTGACCGGCAAGGCCGTCTATCCATGCCTGGAACCAGGCGGCGTCGGTAGCAGGATCGCCGTCTTCAGCGGTCGGATGGATGTCGCATGCGGAGGCGAATGGAACCCCTGCGCACCCATCTCTCCCCACCTCAGGAAGCGATATCGCATGCCCGAAAACGATCAGCCGGAGCACTGGACGCTGCTGGCCAGGGCAATCAACAAGGCGGCGAAGAATTGGCCTACGACCTTTCGCACGAGCTTTGTGATCGCGGTCACCGGCACGGCGATCTGCTTCGCTATCCATTTCGCTCAGCCGTCTGCAGAGCCTCAGCCCCCCGCCTGCGGCAACGTTTGTGTGCAACCCCCGGCATGGCGGGACGCGCGACCGCTGCTCGACACCATGCCCTGGCGACGCCCAGCAGCGGACGTCGCGCTGCGCCGCCCCTCTCGGGTTGTCCGTCCGCAGCGCCTCGCCTAGCGCGTCAGCGCTGATGTGGGCCTCGACGCTCGCGTGACGAGGCCACCCGCGTTCTGTCGCAGTCCTCGTAGTCCGTGATTCACCTCGACATAGGGTCAATTATCGAGCATTAACAGAAGGGGTCTCGGGGCCCGGAAGAACCACCCGCGACCTGCCGCCCGACACCCGCGCTCACCGTCTGTGCCACCTTTCGCGGGCGTCGGCGCCCGGCACGCGACAACCGCCGAACAGCGCTGGCGGCGGGGCACACTCACCCGGCACACCGTCGATTCCGCACGGCGCACCACCGCGGCAGGCCAGAGATTCCATGCGGCGCGCCACCGCGGCACGGCCACGGGAACCCGGGCGTCCCCCACAGCCCCGCAGGTAGCCACAGGCCCTGGGCCGCCCCCCTGGCGGCCATACCTTTTCGCTATCGCCCGGTGGTCGCGTGTTAACACAGCCGACATCGACCGATATGTCATGAAGCCTTTCCTGATCACCCCTTTATGGTGACACCGCTTTCGACGTGAAAATCCATCCCGGAAGACGCCATTTCGAGCGAGCCGTAAATTCCCCCAGGCGCCGCCGCTGCCACAACGATGACCAGCATCGACACCTGCGATAACACTCGCCCGAAATCCGGATATCCGGATTGTCGAGTCAACTCCGTACCAAGGGTTAACCCTCCAGTCAAGGCGTTGATCGGGTCTTCATTTCATGAAATACCGGATTCGCCTCAACAAAACGACAAGGAGGAAATCCTTCGTGAAACTCTCCCCCCCGGTCACCCGCGCAAGCCGCTTCGCGGCGGCGGCCGCCGCCGGACTCGCCCTGGTGACCATCGCCGGCACCCAGGCGGCCGTCGCCCAGGACCCGGCCCCGGCCCCGGCCAAGGAAGTCCATACCCAGGCCATCGAGCCCGCGGGCGCGGTGCCCGGCGGCTACGCCTCGTGGAAGGACCTGCTGGCCACCCAGCAGCGGCTCGTCCAGGCCGCCGACCGCATCACCGCCGTCGCGCAGGAGCAGGGCGGCGGCCTCGCCGGCATCGTGGTCTCCGCCGAGAACCGCGAGCTGCGCCTGTACTGGAAGGGCCAGCCCCCCAAGTCGGTCGACGGCATCGCCGGCGAGCTCGGCGGCGACCTGAAGCTGAGCGTCCTTCCGGCGCGTTTCACCGCCAAGCAGCTGGCCGCCGCCTCAGCCCGGATCGCCAAGAGGGCCGGCGGCGCGATCACCTCGATCGCGCCCAACGTGGACGGCTCGGGCCTGACGGTCAGCGGGCTCACCGCGGCCAAGGCCCGCTCGGCGGCCTCGGACGAGAGCGTCCCGGTCACCGTGCAGACGGGCGAGCGCCCGGCCCTGGCCAGCCGCTGGAACGACTCGCCGCCCTGGTGGGGCGGCGGGGCCTGGAGGAACTCCAACCTCGGCAGCGGCTGCTCCACCGGCTTCGCCGTGACCTACGGCGGGGTCACCAAGATGCTGACCGCCGGGCACTGCGGCGACGTCGGCCAGACGGCCACCGACCCCACCGGTGAGGTCATCGGCTCCATCACCCAGGACAACAACAGCTACGACGTCGCGCTGATCAACGCCAGCACCCAGGGATACGTCTTCAACAATTCCGTCGGCAACATCTCCACCGAGTTCAGCTCCCTCGTCATCGGCACCGCCAGCAGCTACGTCGGCATGTACCTGTGCACCTCGGGCGCCTACTCCGGCACCGTCTGCAACAGCCAGGTCACGGCGACCGGGGTCACGATCATCACGGGCTACACGATTTACAACTTGGTCCGCGCGGAGCAGACCGCCCACACCAACGCCGCCGGCCAGGGCGACAGCGGCGGCCCGGTGGAGCTCGTCAACCCCTCCAACACCACCCAGGTCTACGCGACCGGCGTCATCACCGCCATCGACACCAGCGCCGCCGTCCCGTGCACCGGCTACGTGACCACCGGCCGGATCTGCTCCTGGCGGTACTACTACGCGCCGTGGGCCAACGCGACCACCGCGTTCCCGGGCATCGCGATCAAGGTCGGCTGACCGTACGAGCCGTTCGGCACGGAACTCGGCACGGGGCGGGGCCGGCGCGTTTCGCCGGCCCCGCCCCCGCCGCACTCGTACGCTGACGACGACAGGCGGGCAGGACGGCCCGCCCGGGAAGGAGCGCGGGGACATGGACCTGTATGAGCGGCGGGGCCGCCGGCCGGACGAAGCCGCGGCGCTCTCCCGGGCCGGTGAAGCGCCGCGGGCCGCGCGGCGCGGCGCGAAGGCAGCCCGCAGGATCGCAGTCGCCCTGCTCGGGGCCCTGGCCCTCGGTGCTGTCACGGCGGTGGCCTGCGCGTCGACGGGCCCCGCCGCCGCGGGTGACATCCCGTCCGCCTTCGGTGCGCCGCACCCCGGTCAGGTGGAGCTCGCGAGGCTGGCCGACCGCATCGACGCGGCCCTGCGGCGCGACTTCCCCCGTCAGTACGCCGGGGTCGCCCTGGCGCCCACGGGAGGCGGCCTGATCGTCTACCGGCGCCCGTCGCCCGCCCTCGACGCGGCGCTGCGCGCCCGTTTCCCGAAAGCGCCGATCAAGACGCGCTACGCGCCCCATGCGGCGCGGGAGCTGGACGCCCTGGCCGCGCGGGTGCGCCGCGACATCGCCTACTGGGGCCGGCGCGGGGTGCCCATCACGTCGGTGACCGCGCGTCACGACGGCACCGCCGTGGAGGTCGGCACCACTTCCGTGGCCCGCGCCTCGGCGCAGCTGCGGCGGCGGTACGGCTCGGCCCCGCTCCGGTTCGTCGAGGCCAGGCCGTCGCTGATCCTGGACGGCGCGCACTGACACCTGTCCGGGTTGTCGGGAACCAGACCTCAATCCGGGATAAAAGATCACATACCGAACAGAAACGTCATTCTGCCTGATCAAATGCTGCTGTCCGTCACGATCGGCTTGTGCGTCCCGACAGGCGGTGTGCCCAAACCAGAAAGACACGACCCCCCGACCTCCAGGTACCGTATCGCTGTGGAGGTGGCTGCCGTGGGTCCCGCTGGGTGGTGGCCCCCGCAGGCGCCCTTATCAGATGGCTCTACTGGTGGCTGGCCGGAGCTGTAGGAGTTCCGGGCCGTCACAGACCGCTAACAGGCGAAGAAGCCGCAGGTCGCTACCGCTGATTTCTGCACTCCGCATCCTCGCCGACGCCTGGCTACATGTAATCGGGTACTGCTGGCAGGACGCCGCCGCCTACGATCCTGCCAAGGGCAGAGCCCTCCAAGCCCTGCTTCATAAGATCGAGAGGCGGCGGCTTGGCACAGGGGGACTCAGTCGCAGAGCAGGGCGGCGATCGCGTCGGTCGTGGCGGGGTGACGGGCGAGCAGCTCCCGCACCTCGGCGCCTCCCAGCTCCGGGCCGTCGACGTCGGGCCATTCGGCTGGGCAAGCGAGCAGGGCCGCCACGGCGTCGCACGCCTGCGGGTGCCGGGCCAGCAGTGCGGCGACCGGCCCGCTCAGTACGGCGGCCGGGCGGGCCCGCCCGGCCGGTACGGCCGGCCGTTCCCAGGGCGGCGTCCACCCGTCCAGGTCGGCGAGGTTACCGGGGAAGGTGCGGCCCGCCTCCCGGACGAGCACCGGCACCAGCTCCTGCGCGTGCCTGCGCAGCGTCGTGATCAGCGTCGGCAGCCACGGCAGCAGAACGGAGTCGGGCAGCCGCGCGAACGCCTTGGACAGCGCCTCCACCACGAACGGCGCGAGGGCCGGGACCGGTTCGAGCGCCTGGACGAACCCGCTCAGGTAGAGCGGGAAGGCGGGAACGACGAGCGGGTTGGCCAGCAGTTCATCACACCTGGCGCGCAACTCGTCCCGCGGCAGCAGGCCCAGCTGCGTCTTGGCCGCCCACAGCAGGGCGACTTTGGCGGGGGCCCCCGGGTGCGACTGCCGTATGGCGAGTTCGAGCTGGGCCCGGTCGCAGCCCAGCGACAGCGCGAGGCTCTCCAGCGTGAACAGGAAGCCGAGCATCGCGCCGACCTGCCGTAGGCCGGTGTCGTCGTCGGCGAAGGCGGTGGGCAGCAGCGTGCAGTAGTGCGCGTATCCGGCCGTGACGAACGCCTCGCACCAAGCCGGCAGTTCCGGTTGCGTGGCCCGGAAGTGGGCCAGCAGCCGCCGGATCCGGCGCAGCACCTCGGGCGCGTCGTCGACCGTGCGCTCTGCGGCCAGCAACTCGACCGCGCGGTTACCGAGCTCGTCGGCGAACCGGCGGCTGCCGAGGTAGAGGATGGCGTCCTCCACGGCCGCGAGTGCGTCTCCGGCGGTGGCACGGGGCTCCCAGACCTTGCGGCGTAGCCGCTGCTCCAGCACCTGCTCGACAGTGACGCCCTCGTAGCCCAGCTCGATGATCGACCGCTGGTGCCGGCCGATCGCCAGATCCCAGCTTTCCTGAATCGGCCGCTCGCCGAGCCGCCTGGCCCCCATGATCGGCCGTGCCGCGTCGTCGGGCAGCAGGTAGCGCAGCTTCCACAGCACGTCCGAGCACGGCTCCAGCTCCGGGTCCGCCTTCAGGTCGAGCAGCACCCGCTGCTGGGTGCGCCGGCTCAGGTCCAGCCCCAGCGGCTCCAGCCGGTCGTACACGTCGCGGGCGAGCGGAGGCAGCGCCTCGTAGCCGACCACTCCGATCCGGTCACCGCCCAGCAGGATCTCGCACAGGCGGCGGACGTCCCGGCGGCCCGGCACGGCGTCCTTCTCGATGCAGGTCACCGCCGCGTCCGCGAAGTCGTACGGCGCGGGCCTGGCCCGGCCACGCAGACCGGCGAGCAAGATCGACGTCTCGAACACGGCGATGGCGTCGGCCGTGCTGGCCAGGTAGCCGTTGCGTCGGGCCAGCCGCACGATGTCGACGCACCACCCACGCAGCTCGTCCTCGTCCAGGTCGTCCAGCACGGGCGGGGTGGCCAGGAACCCGGCGAGCCGGTCGCGGGCCGGCCCGGCGACGGCGGGCGGCGCGGCCTTGACCGCCTTGGCGCGGGCGCGCCTGTCCTGCTGCCCCTTCAGCCGGTACGGCGTGGCACCGGCCCGCCGGATCGCCTTGGCCCAGGTGGCGGCGGCGATCGACACCGATCCCTGGGCCAGGCCGAACTGGGCCTCGATCGCCGAGTGGCTGGAGGGGATGAGCCCGTACAGCCAGCGGGTGCCGGTGCGCGGCGTGATCGTGTAGGGGGCCGCGTCGGACGTCAGACCGAACTCGGTGATTTCGCTGACGGCGTGGAAGGCCCCGCATACGTACAGGCAGTCGGCCGGGTCGGCTCCGGAGATGGCGAGATGCTCGCGGATCCGCGTCCACATGTAGCGTTCGCGTTCCTCGTCGATCGCCAGCCGGTCGTCCTGCGCGGGGCGCAGCCGCCGGAACAGGCTGCCGATCAACGCCATAGCCTGCCGGTAGGTGTCGTAGTCCGCACCGGTCAGCGGCTGCTCGACGTACTGGTCCCACCATTCCGACCAGTGCCGGACCTTGCCGTGATGCAGCAGGTGGGCCTCCAACTCGGCGAAGCGGGGGCGCAGGTCGCCGATCTCGACGCCGACGGAGTCCCCGTGCAGCGCCGCTTCTTCACCGTGCTCGTCGAGGTCCTCCGGTTCGCTCCCGGCGTCGTTCCCGGACTTGGCCGGGCCGTCCGAGGCGCCGGGCTCCCACTGGAATACGTGGTCCACCGAGCGATCGACCAGCACCAGCTCCACGTCCGGAGTGTCGAGCGCGTACGCGATCGCCTGGTATTCGGCGGACGCCTCGGTGACCGGCGCCACGACGCTGAGCGGTCCAGAGCCGGCCGGGAAGCCGTCGAGCTGAGTGGCGAACGCCTGTAGCGCCACGGGCAGCCTGCAGTTGCGCAGTTCCTCCAGCAGCGGGCGCAGGTCCTCGCACAGCTCCAGGTAGACGACCTTGGGCCGCTTGTCCCGCAGCCGCAGAGCCATCGCCAGCGCGGAGGCCGGCGAGTGGTGACACACCGGGAAAATCTCGAGGTCCTCCCGCAGCATCCGGTCGACGTCGTCGACCATGCCGGTCAGGATGCCCGACAGGGCGCCCGCGCCGCCGGAGAACGTCTCGGCGGCGGCGAGGAGTTGCCCGCGCAGGGCGTCGAACGTACTCATGACAGCGTGGAGATGGTCTGACGGCCGCCCTCGAGGAAGCTCGTCCACTCGCCGCCGTCCTTCTTGCTGCGTGGTTCGACCACACCGTGCCAGTACTTGTTGAGGATCGCCAGGTCCTCCGGTGCCCGCCGGGCCAGCGAGCCCACCAGGGAGCCGCCCAGAGTCTCGGCACGCAGCGTGCGGTCACCGAAGAAGTGACTGTGCAGGATGGCGTCCTCCAGCACGCCGATCTGCTCGGCGGTGGACAGGGCCGACTCCAGCTTCTCGTCCTCACTGGTGGCCGACGCGGCGGCTGCGCGCAGGTCGGCGAAGCTCTGCAGCAGGATGTCCAGCAGCGTGGGCGGGACGTCCAGCTCGATCCGGTGCCGGCGCAGCAGCTCCGTCGTACGGAAGCGGACGATCTCCGCCTCGCTGGTCTTGCTGGTCACCACCGGGATGCGGACGAAGTTGAACCGCCGCTTCAGCGCCGAGGAAAGGTCGTTCACCCCGCGGTCCCGGCTGTTGGCCGTGGCGATGATCGAGAACCCGGGCCTGGCGAACACGGTGTTGTCGGTGTCCAGCTCGGGGATGGAGACGTACTTCTCGGACAGGATCGAGATCAGCGCGTCCTGCACGTCGCTGGTTGAGCGGGTCAGCTCCTCGAACCGGCCGATCACGCCCTGTTCCATCGCCGTCATGATCGGTGAGGGGATCATCGACTCCCGCGACTGGCCCTTGGCGATCACCATCGAGACGTTCCACGAATACTTGATGTGGTCCTCGGTAGTGCCCGCCGTACCCTGCACGACCAGGGTGGAGTTGCGGCAGATCGCGGCGGCGAGCAACTCGGCCAGCCAGCTCTTGCCGGTCCCGGGGTCACCGATCAGCAGCAGGCCGCGGTCGGAGGCGAGTGTGACGATGCTGCGCTCGACGAAGCTGCGGTCGCCGAACCACTTCTGCGGGATCTCCCTGTCCAGGCCGTCGGAACGCTCGGAGCCGAGCACGAACAGCCGGACCATCCGCGGGCTGAGCCGCCAGGAGAACGGCTTGGGGCCGTCGTCGATCGACTCCAGCCAGTCGAGCTCCTCGGCGTACTTCACCTCGGCAGGCGCACGGAGCATCTCATTGGTCATCAAAGTCTCCTTAGGCGAGGAAGTTCTTCAGTTCGAGCACGAGTTTGCGGATGTGGCCGGAGATGACGGGCGTGCCAAGGTCCTTGAGCTTCTGCCGGAACCACGGGTTCACGCTCTGCTGGCCGCCACTGCTCACCGAGCCCACCGGAATGAGCCGTACGCCGGATCGGTGCAGCGCCTCCATTCCGGCGTAGACGCCGTCGCAGTTCCATTCGTAGAAGTCCGAGATCCACACGACCACTGTGTTGCGGGGGTCGGTGACCTTCGGGTGGGCGACGGCCAGGGCGGCCGTGCCGTCGGTGCCGCCGCCGAGCTGGGTGCGCAGCAGCACCTCGAACGGATCGTGCACCCACGGGGTGAGGTCGAGCGCCCGCGTGTCGTACGCGATCAGGTGAACGTCGACCTTGGGTAGCCCGGCGAAGATCGACGCGAGAATCGTGCAGTTGACCATCGCGTCGACCATGGAGCCGGACTGGTCGACGACCACGATCATGCGGGCCGGAGTGGTACGCCGCGCGGTGCGCCGGTAGTACAGCCGGTCGACGTAGAGCCGCCGATCCTCAGGGTTGTAGTTGGTGAGGTTCTTCCAGATCGTCCGTTCGAGGTCGAGGTTGCGGAACACCCGTTTGGGCGGCACCGAGCGGTCGATCTCTCCCACGCTGGCCTTCTCGACCTGCGTGCGCAGGACCTGGGCGACCTCGTCGACGAATCTGCGGATCAACGCCTTGGCGTTGGCCAGAGCCACGCCGGACAGGTTCGACTTGTCTCGCAGGAGCTGCTCGACGAGTGACATGCTCGGTGTGAGCCGCTTGGCCAGGGCCGGGTCGGCCAGAACCTCGCGCAGCTGCATCCGGCGGACGAGGTCGCCCTCCAGGTCGGCCAGTGCGCGGGCCAGCTCGGGGTCGAGCCCGTCGCCCGCCCCAAATCCCGCCCCGGGTCCGCCACCAGCTCCCACCCCGGACCCCGACCCGGCCCCGAATCCGGGGCCCGCTCCGGACGCGGCGCCGGCCCCCGCGCCAGGTCCCGCCGCGGAGCCCGCCCCTTGCCCGGTCCCCGTGCCTGGTCCCTGTCCGCCGCACATGGCCTGCTTGAACCAGGCGGCGTCCTGCTGCCAGGTCGCGAGCTGCGTGGCGGTGACGTCGCCCGTACCGGTGGCGAAGACGTTGAGCAGCAGCTTCGAGATCAGCGCGGCCCTGCGCACCTCGTCACCGGGGGCGTCCTCCCCCGGCGCGAGCAGGTTCTGGAGCTCGGCGGCCAGCTCAGGAAACCGCTGCACCAGCGATTCGATCGAGACGGAGGGATCGAGCACCGCGGCGGGCAGCCCGAGATCCCCGGCGATCGCCATGCTCGCCGTCTCCAACGTCGGCTGTTCCTCGGGGGCGAAGAGGCGCGCGAGCAACCGCCAATACAGCACCTGACGCCGGTTCCGGTCCGTCGTGCCGCCGTCGATCACGGCACGGCCGTTCGTGGTGCCGCCCTCGGCCACGATCTGCTGAGAAGCGCGGTCACCGGTCATGACACCTCCACTCGCCGCGGGGTCGTCGCCCGGCGCCTCGATGCCCGCTATGACCCGCTCACCCGGGTTCCGCACGGGAAGATCGTCGCCGGTAGGATTGTGGGCGTTCATTGCCGCAGCAACCGCCCGGCCCGCTCGCGCAGCACGGCGACGGCGTCTCCCGACCTGGCCTCGGCCTTGACCACCTTGGGGTCGGTCGGGCCCTGCGCCCAGTCGCCGGTGCCCACCGCGACGGTCTCCCGTTTGACCTTCGCCTGAACGGCCAGCGGCTGCAGCAGCCAGCACCCGCCGTCCCAGCGGACCAGGCCGACGCACGCGGAGGAGCCCGCGACCAGCTTCGGGGTGAGCGGGCCGCAGCCGGGCAGCCGGGCGGTATCCACCGCGAGCACTGATCCGCCCAGGTCGAACGAGCCGTCGCCGGTCACCTCGTAGCCCTCGATCAGCACAGGTTCGGCGATGCGTACCGGGACCCGCTCCAGCGGCGGCACCGCGGGGGCGAGCACCCCGGCGAGGTGCAGCCGCGCGGTGGTGAACGGATCGGCCGGCTTGCCGAGGGACGCCCGGTCGTCGTGCCAGATTACGTCGCCGCCGTCGAGCAGGGGCAGGTCCGTGACCTCCAGGGACAGGTGGCCGGCCAGGGCGGCCAGCAGGACCTTGTGATCGTGTGCCAGTTTCCACAGCGCGGGCCCGACGATGGTGTCGACCTTGGCCGCCGTGACACTCGTGCGCACCAGTCGGGCCTGACCACCGTCCGCGGGTTCCAGTACGGCGTGGACCTGGAACTGGACCGCGGTTCCGTGCTCGTGCACGTCGACGCCGAGGATCAGCAGCCGGCCGGACACCGTGGCCACGGGCCGGGGCTCGCCGGGCAGGACGCCGTCCTGAGCCAGCAGCAGGGCGCGGGTCCACAGGTCGGCCCAGCGCCGCACCGGCAGGTGCTCCATCGTGCCGACGGGGCAGGAGGCGCGCAGCTCGGCCGCGAAACCGTCCAAGAGCACGGCGAGCCTGCGCAGTCCCGGCACGACCGTCAGCCCTTCGGTGATCTGGTCGACGGCGGAGACGAGGTCGTGGTCGACGCCGCGCCAGCCGGTGATGGCCAGTTCGCGCAGCCAGGATCGGGCTCCGCCGAGCAGGTTGGCGGCTGTGTCCTGCTCGGACCGCGGCGCCGGGTACCAGGGCGCACGCTCGCGTCCGAGCGCCGCGTCGAGATCGGCGAGCAGGGCGTCGTGGACGGCTCCGAAGAGCGCGGCCCGGCCGCCCGCGAGCGCGGTCAGGTGCTCCTCGGTGATCGAGCCCGAGGCGACCTTGGCCGCCGCCTCCGCCAGCCGGTCGCCGATCGGGGTCGCGCTGAACGCCCCGGCCAGGGCGGCCGGCGCCTCGGCCCGCTCCTCGGAGAGCCGGGCGAGGCCGTGCACCAGGGCGTCGTCGAACCCGTCGACTAGGGCGAGCGCCTCCCCCGTGCCCTCCGGGTCGCCGTCGAGCAGCCCGGCCAGTTGTACGGCGAGCATCAGTGCACCGCCCCCTCGGACGGAAACCAGTGCATCTCGGGGATCGGCACGGTGGTCGCCGGCACCTCCAGATAGGCCAGGTGGCGCAGGAAGCGGCTGAACACCATCGCGGCGGGGGCGGGCTCGTGCCCACCACTCAGACAAGCGATCAGGTCGGCGCCCTCCGGAACCTCTACCCGCAGGTACGTGGCCACGCGATCGAGGCCGTACTGCAGCACGGCCTCGGCTGTGAGGGCCTGCAGGTGTTTGCACGGCGAGCCGTACAGGCCGCCGCAGGGGCGGTTGTTGTTGGTGCTGCAGTTGTAGTTGTGGGTGCCCGCGGCGATGGAGGAGACGTAGACCCGGCTGATGTCCGAGCCGCTCGACACCACGCCCTGCAGCCGGCCGTCCGCCAGCTCGACGAAGGGGACCTTCGCCAGCTTGCGGGGCTGGACCGGCGGTATCACACGCAGCCTGCTGCGATGCGCCCACACGGCTTCGCCGTCGGGGGAACGGTCATTCATGATCCGGAAGGTACTGGCCGGTCCCGACAAAACCGGTACGCCCTCACCCGGCCTGCGAAAAGACACATGCCGGGCTCGGATAGATACCGTGGCCGACCGATGGCACCTGTGGCGATGCGTGCGGAGTTGCCGCTCGATCGTATTGTTGGCTGTCTGGAGTCCGGGCAGGATCACCTCCCCCTATCCGCGTCAACTGCCCCATGAAGAGCTGCACCCGACTCTCACCGCGGGCGGCTCGGTCATCTACTCCATCGACAAAGCTCCCGGCGTCTTCCGGTCGCGATGTGAGAGCCTCTTCTGCTGATCGGTGATCCCGCTGTCTCGCTGCGGGCTGTGGGACGAGGACCGCTGGACCGGAGGGCGGGTGCCACGGCGCTCACCCTCTGGCCCGTGCCGCTTCAGCAAACGAAAAGGGCAAAGGGCAAATGCATGGTCCGTGTAGCTCGGTGCGGTCTGCTCGACGGAAGGAACCCGCGATGAGGCCGCACAAACTCGCAGCGCCCTTGCGCGGCTGGTGGTGCGTAAGGGTCGCTGCGATCGCGCTCGGCCTCACAGTCATGGGCTGTGGCGGGGAAACTCCTGGCGGCACCCACCCGGCAACATCCTCAGCCCCCCGTGTGTGGCCAAGTAGCCTGTCGCTTCATCCACAGATCCCCGAGACTCCGCCGCCCGCCAGCGTGACGTTGCCGACGGGTAGCCGCGGCGACCTCGTGCGACGGGCGCTGTTACGCCGATTCCGCGACGCGAAGACCATGCAGCAACTGCCTCCGGAGGCCGCGCCGTTCACCTCCGGGCGGATCGCCACCATCGGGGAGACCCAGGTAGGTGCCCCGCCCGTGAATCAACGTGAGTGCCGTCAGTGGACGCAGGGCATCTGGAGCGTCACCGACTCGCTCCATGAGGGGCTCGACGGCATTCTTGGCGGTGCTTTCCTGGTCGACACGACGAAAGGCGCATTCGGAGGGCCGATCCTGAGCGAGGCGATCGTGTACGCCTCCGACTCCACCCTGCGCCACCTGTCCGCCGATCCACCCGCGGAATGCCACACCCTGCGACTCAGTGACGGACGAACCACATGGACCGCGCGATATCAGCGCACCGCGTTGTCCCATCCGCCGAGTGAACAGACCGTGGCCTACCGCCTGGTGGACGAGTCAGGGTCCAATCCGACTACGTGGGTCGCCCTTGCTCGTCACGGTGCTTACCTCATCGAGGTCCGCCTCGTCGTGCTCCCGCTGTCTGACGATCTGGCCAACCAGCAGGTCGTGCTTGAGGACGCCATTCGTCAGGCCCACGCTCTGGCTGTAAAGACACTTTGATGGGTACAGCAGGTGCGCCCAGGTCTGTCCAGTGCACGGGTTCTGTCCCGTGATGGCGCTACGTGATCACCTGCCAGTCCAAGGCGTGCCGAAGATCAACTATCTGTGGATGTGATGTTTCCGGGCCGCGAGCGAAGGGTCCGGTCAGTGGCACGGCGGCGCCGGCATGCGATGACCGTACGGTGATCCCAGCCCGAGCCCTGGGGCACCGGCGGACGAACGGGGTCGCCTACAACAGGTGCGCGACCATCTCGGCGAACTCCTCGGGGGAGGCGATCCGCACACCGAGGGACTCGGCCTTCGCCCGCTTGGACCCCGCGTTGTCTCCTGCGACGACCAGCGAGGTCTTCGCCGAGACGCTGGAGGACGCCCGGCCTCCGGCCCGCTCGATGAGCTCGTTCATCTGGTTGCGGGACAGTGCCGCCAGCTGCCCGCTCATCGCGCCCGTGACCACGACCGTCATCCCGGTCAGTGGCAGAGCACCCGGCTCGTCCTCACCCGACGCCAGATTGGTCATGCCGACCTCGTCACCGACGGGCGCCGCCGCATCCGGCTCCACCATGCTCACCCCGGCCCGGACGAGCTTGTCGATGAGGTCGGACAGCTCGGCCAGGTCAGCGACGATCACGGGCGCCTTCTCCGGGCCGATGCCGTCCACCTCCTGCAACCCCTCGGCGCCGGCCGCACGGACGGCCTCCATCGTGCCGAAGTGCCGGGCAATGCGGCGGCTCATCGAGCGCCCCGTCCCCCGTACCCCGAGCGCGCAGAACACCCGGCTCAGCGGCCTGGTCCTGGCCCTGCCGATGGCGGCCAGGAGGTTGTCGGTGGACACCTCCCCCATCCGCTCCAAGCCCAGCAGCTGCTCGCGGGTGAGGAAGAACAGGTCGCCGAAGTCGGCGATCAGCCCGGCGTCCAGCATCTGCTGAACGCGGTTGTCAGCCAGCCCTTCCACGTCCAACTGGTCCCGGCCCACCGCGTACCGGATCGAGGCGATCGCCCGGCAGCTCCGGCCTCGCACGCACCTCCACCGCTCCTGGGAGGCGTCGATCTCACCGCCGCAGGTCGGGCACACCTCCGGGAACACGATGGGCCGCTCGTCGCCGGTACGCAGATGCACCACCGGCGACTCCACCCTCGGAATCACGTCACCGGCCTTGTAAACGACGACGCTGTCCCCCAGCATCAGCCCACGGCGCGTGATGTCGGAGGGATTGTGCAGCGTCGCGTACGTCACGACGGACCCGTCCAGCTCCACCGGCTCCAGAACCGCCCGCGGGGCGATCACCCCGGTCCGGCCCGTGTTCCACTCCACCGCGAGCAGCTTCGTGATCTTCTGCACGGCGGGCAGCTTGTAGGCGATCGCCCACCGCGGCGCCCGGGAGCCGAATCCGGCCTGAGCCTGATCCGCCGCGTCATCCGCCTTGATCACGATGCCGTCGATCCCGAACGGCAGCTCCGGCCGCGCGGCCGCGATCTCCTCGACCCGCCGCTGCACCTGCTCCACGGTCGTCGCGACGATCCCGGCGACCGCGGTCCCGGCCGTGGTCTGCACACCCTGCCCGGCGACCCAGTCCATCACCTGGCTGTGCGGCGACTCCCGGAGCCGCGTGGCGAGCCCGGAGGTGTCGTCGGGCAGCGGCAGCGCGCCGTACCCGAAGAACGTCAGCTCGCACACGTACGGCCGGTCCTGCGCCCTCAGCGTGCCCGCGGCGGCGCTGCGCGGGTTCGCGAATGTGGTCCCGTCATGCGCCTGCCGTTTCGCACACGCCTCCTCGAACTGCCGGGCGGTCATCATCACCTCGCCACGCAGCTCCACGGTGACCGGGTCGGCGAGCCGCCCGGGGAGGCCGACGATCGTGCCGATCGCGTGTGAGACGTCCTCGCCCGCGCTCCCGTCGCCGCGGGTGACCAACTGGACGAGACGGCCGTGACGGTAGCGGGCGGCGACCGCCAGCCCGTCCAACTTCGGCTCCACCGACCACGCGGTCACCGGGCGGCCGAGCCGGCGCTCCAGCGAGGCGGCCCAGCCGGCCAGCTCCTCGGGCCCGAACACGTTGTCCAGGCTGAGCATGGGCACGGTGTGCGGGACATCACCCACGACTCCGGCGACCTTGCCCGTCGGCGAGTCCTCCAGCACCTGGCCGGGGTGGGCCTTCTCATAGGCGGCGATGCCCCGGACGAGCCGGTCGTAGGCGTCGTCGTCCAGCGGGGAGGTGCCGTCACCGTAGTAGGCCGCGGCCGCGTCGGCCGCCAGCTGGACCGCCTCGGCGTAGGCGGTCTCGTCGGGGATCGCGTCGATCGGGGGTGCTTCAGTCATGCGGCCATCGTGCCCGCAGGGTCCGACAAGAACGTTCGACGCCGCCGCCTCGCGGTCCACGACCCGTCCACACGCGCCGCCTGCCATGGACCCGCTGTGGTTGTCCGGGTGAAGTTCTGATCAGCCGGCGCCGCCCGGAGAGACCAGGCCGGTCTCGTAGGCGACCACCACCGCCTGGACACGGTCGCGCAGGCCGAGCTTGGACAGGATGCGCGCGACGTGCGTCTTCACCGTGGCCACGCTGAGGGAGAGCCGGTCGGCGAGTTCGGCGTTGCTCAGTCCGGTGGCCAGCAGGCGGAGCACGTCCAGCTCGCGGGGGGTCAGCTCGGACAGGTCGCGGTGGAGGGCGGGCCGGCCGTTGTCGCGACGGGCGAAACGTTCGACCAGGCGGCGGGTGATGGTGGGCGCGAGCAGGGCGTCGCCGGCGCGCACCAGGCGTACGGCGGCCACCAGGTGCTCGGGTTCGACGTCCTTGAGCAGGAATCCGCTCGCGCCCGCGGCGAGCGCGGCGTACACGTAGTGGTCGAGGTCGTAGGTGGTCAGGATCAGCACGCGGGTGTCCTCGGCGCCGCCCGTCAGAATTCGCCGGGTGGCTTCGAGGCCGTCCATCTGCGGCATCCGGATGTCCATGAGCACGACGTCGGGTCTGGTACGGCGGACGGCGGCGACGGCTTCGTCCCCGTTGGCGGCCTCGGCCACCACGTCGATGCCGTCGGCGGTGAGGATCATGCGAAATCCCGTGCGTACCAGCGCCTGGTCGTCGGCGATGACGGCGCGCAAGGCCTCGGTCACGCGGTCCTCCACGGGAGACGGGCCTTGATCCGGAATCCGCCCTCGGCCGTCGGCCCGGCGTCCAGGGTGCCGCCGTAGACGGCGAGCCGCTCGCGCAACCCGAGCAGCCCCCTGCCGCCGCCGGTCCGTGCTTCACCGGCCGGGGGTCCGGCGCTGCCGTTCCCGCCGGTGTCGGTGACCTCGATCTCCAGCCAGTCGCCGTCATGACCGATCGTGACGGAGGCGGTGGCCCCGGCGGCGTGCTTGATCGTGTTGGTGAGGGCTTCCTGCACGACACGGTACGCGGCGAGGTCGATCCCCGGAGGCAGCGGCCCGGGCAGCGACAGCGCGACGCGTACGGGCACCCCGGCGGCACGGACCCGTTCCGCCAGGGCGTCGAGCTGGTCGAGCCCGGGTTGCGGCGCGAGCCCGTCGCCAGGCCCGTCGAGGCGTTCGCCGCCCGGCCCGGCGAGCAGGCCCATGACATGGCGAAGCTCGGACATGGCCGCCCGGCCGCCGGACTCGATCGCGAGCAGGGCCTGTTTCGACTGCTCCGGCTCCGCGTCCATCACCTTGCGGGCCGCGCCGGCCTGGATCACCATCACGCTGACATTGTGGGTCACCACGTCGTGCAGCTCGGCGGCGATCCGGGACCGCTCCTCCGCGACAGCCCTGCGCATGGCGTCCGCCTGCTCCTGCCGCACCTCGGCGAGCCGGTCACGGCCGGCTCTGAGCTGCCACCGCCAGAAGCGGACGATGTTCGCGAGCACGCCGACGCCCAGCAGGGCGAAGAACGGCCCCACCCAGCCCGGCAGCGCGGGTGCGATGTCGGCGAACCCGGCACCGGCGAGCCCGGCCGCGAGCACGAGCCCGCCCATCGCCAGGAGCCGGTGACGGCTGTACACGATGGCGCTGTACGCGGCGAAAGCGCAGGTCAGCACGGTCACCCAGGTCGCGTCCTCGTGCGTGGCCCGCGCCGCCGCCAGTACCAACAAGAACGCGAGGGTCGGGTAGCGCCGCCGCGCCGCCAGCGGCAACGCCGTCAGCGCCACAAGGAACGCGGACGGCCCGGAGGACTGGGCAAGCGGGCCGCCGGGGGGCAGGATCATCGGGCCGGACCGGAGCTGCAGGTAATCGACCACCTCGGGCCGGTGCGAGACGGAGCCCATCGCCGACACGGTCACCGCGATGACCGTCAGGACGATCGCCACCACCACATCGGCGGCGAGCGCCCTGCGAGACGGCCTCGGTGGTCCGTCGTCACGCCGCACCGGGTAGTCCTGGTTCAGCCGGTCGTACAGGTCGAGCACCTGCCGCCACCATGGCCGTCGTTCACCGGTTTCCACCAGCGCATTGTCACGCCCGCCCTGATCGCCTCGCATCAGCCGTGGTGACGGGACTTCACGGTCTTCGGGCGTACATCTCAGGGATGACCTCGCGGCCCGTCGTTCCCAGGCAGTACGTGATCTCGGTACCGCGGCCGACGCGCACCGGCATGAGCCTTGTCTACTTTCGTCTCCGGCGCCACACCGTCGTGGAGCCGCGGCCTCGACGATCGAGGCGCTTCTCAAGACCACCCTTCCGCCTCTGTTCAGGAGACATGGTGTGACCTCCGTCCTGCAGGCCCAGGCGCTGGGCAAGAAGTACGGCAGCCGCTGGGCGCTGCGCGAGTGCACCGTCGACATCCCGGCGGGCCACGTCGTCGGGCTGGTCGGCCCCAACGGAGCCGGCAAGTCCACCCTGCTGAAGCTGGCCGGCGGGCAGCTCGAGCCGACCGCGGGCGCGATCGCCGTGCTCGGCGGCCGGCCGGGAAGCACGCCCGCGCAGCTGGCCAAGGTCGGGTTCGTCGCCCAGGACACCCCGGTCTACGCGAGCCTGACCGTCGCCGAACATCTTCGGCTGGGAGCGCGGCTCAACCCACGCTGGGACGACGGCATGGCGCGCGAACGCATCGCGCGGCTCGGCCTCGTCCCCACCCATCGGGCGGGCAGGCTGTCCGGCGGCCAGCGCGCCCAGCTCGCCCTCACCCTGGGCCTGGCCAAGCGGCCCGACCTGCTGATCCTGGACGAGCCCGCGGCCGCCCTCGACCCGCTGGCCCGTCACGAGTTCCTGCAGGTGCTGACGGAGGCCGCCGCCGAGCACAAGCTGAGCGTGGTGCTCTCCTCCCACCTGGTCTCCGACCTGGAACGGGTCTGCGACTACCTGGTCGTGCTCGCCGACTCCCGCGTCCAGCTCGCCGGAAGGACCGACCGACTGGTGGCCGCTCATCACCGGCTCACCGGCCCACGCTGCGAACCCGGCAAGCTGCCCGCCGGCCAGTACGTGGTCTCCGCCCGGCACACCGACCGGCAGAGCACGTTCGTGGTCCGTGCCGGTGGCCCGATGCACGATCCCGCCTGGACGGTCAGCCGGATCGGCCTGGAAGACCTCGTCCTGGCCTACATGGACCGGTGTCCCGCCGAGCACCGGCGGGTCGCCCAGGAGGTGGAGGGATGATCTGGCTGACCTGGCGCCAGTTCCGCGGCTCGGCCGCGATGACGGCCGCCGCACTCGCCGTCCTCGGTGTCGCCCTGGCCGTGACCGGCCCGGGCCTGTCCTCCCGCTACGCCGCCGGAATCGCCGACTGCACCCCGAACGACACCTGCGCCGACTTCTTCGACCGGTTCTTCGGCGAGTACCAGATCCCCTTCCTGGCCCTCACCCTCGTCGTGCTGATCCTGCCCGCGCTGGCCGGGCTCTTCTGGGGTGCTCCACTGGTCACCCGTGAGCTGGAGGCGGGCACGCACCTGCTGGTGTGGAACCAGAGCATCACCCGCGCCCGCTGGCTGGCCGTCAAGCTCGGGCTCACCGGCCTGGTCGCCGTGGCCGCCGCCGGGTTGTGCGGTCTCGCGGTCACCTGGTGGTCCGACCCGCTGGACAGGTCGGCCGTACCGGAAATGGCGCGCATGGCTCCCCTGGTGTTCGGCGCCCGCGGTATCACCCCGGTGGGGTACGCGGCTTTCGCCTTCGTCCTGGGCGTGACCCTGGGCGTGCTGGTGCGCCGCACCCTGCCCGCCATGGCCCTCACATTGATCGCTTTCGCCCTGATCCAGCTCGCCATGCCGCTGCTGGTCCGGCCCCACCTGATACCCCCGGTCACGTCGACGTTCGAACTCGGCCGGACCAACGTGGAAGGCACCGTGCCGCCCGGCCGGCAGGGCGGAGCCATGCAGATCTTCCTGAGCACGTCGGCCGTGCCCGGCCACGCGGGGGCCTGGGTCCTGTCCAGCGACCTGGTCGACCCGTCCGGACGCGTCGTCGGCGGCGGTGGGGCCTCGGGGCCGTCCTCGACGATCGCGCGGTCCGTCCCGGTCTCCACGACGTCGGGACCCTGCGCACCCACGGGGGGACTGGGCTCCGACACGTGCACAGCCGAGATCAACCGGCTCGGCTACCGGCAGCAGGCGACCTACCAGCCGCTGGAGCGCTTCTGGCCGTTGCAGTGGATCGAGACCGGGATCTATGCCCTGCTCACCCTCGCTCTCGCCTGGCTCTGCTTCCGGCGGATACGCAGAGGCCTGTCATGACCGCCGTCAGGGTCGCGGCCGCAGGGCTCGCCCTCCTCCTGGCGGCGGCTTGCACGGCGCCGCCGCCGCCGCCGCGCGGCGAGACCGGCACGGCGGCCGGTACGGTCTGCGCGCCGCCCAAGGGCGCCCCCGGCAAGGAGACCGCCACCACGATCGAGGTCGTCGAGCAGGCCTACTTCTGCATCCTCGGCAACTACCACAGCGGCGCCACACCGGACGCCCGCTCCCTGCTCACCGCCGGATTCACCGCCTTGACCCAGGAGCTCAACCGCAACGGCCGCGACCTGCCCGACGCAGTTATGCCGACGCTGACCGGCGACCTGAAAGCCGACTGGGCCGCCTTCGAAACCGCCTACCGGAAGATCACCGGCCAGGTGCCCGACCTGCGCGACAAGCTCGCCGTAGCCGCCCTCGAAGCCATCGTGGCCGCCCTCGACGACGAGCACGCCTCCTGGGCCCACGACGTCGGGCAACCACCGGACTACTACGACGGCGACGGCTACGGCCTGGGTCTCGAAGCGAACGTGAACGCGTCGCAGGCGGACGGCGGCCTCGCCGCCGCCGTACCGCCGCTGTTCGTCACCACCGTGCAGGGCGGCGCGGCGCAGGCCGCCGGGCTGCGCCCGGGCGACGTCATCGAATCGATCAACGGATCGGCGCCCTTCATCGATGGAAAGGCCACCCGCGCGATCGCCGCCCTCTACCCGCGCTACCCGCAGGCGCGCCCGGTCGAGCTGAGCCTCCTGCGGCAGAGCACCGGCCGCCGCCGGAGCGTGACGCTCCAGCCCGGCCTGTTCCAGCGGGACCTGGCCGACCTGCAGGTGGTGCGGTCGAAGCCGCTGGACGACATCGCCTACGTACGGGTGACCAGTTTCCTGCCCGACTCCGCGGACCGGATCCTGCGGGCGGTCTTCCGGCTGCGCAGGGGCCGGACCCTGTCCGGCGTCGTGCTGGACCTGCGGGGCAACAGCAGCGGCAGCGCCACGGAAGCAACCCGGCTGCTGAGCGCGTTCGCCCACGGCAAGGTCACCGCCTATCACTGCACCGCCGGCGACACCTGCCAGAGCCTGCGGACCGACGACACCGTCGAGCTGCTCGGCCTGCCGCTGGTGGTGCTCACCGACCGCGGCTGCGCCTCGGCGTGCGAGCACTTCGCCTCCGCGGTCAAGGATCTGCGGGCCGGTCGGCTGGTCGGCACCAGAACCGCCGGCATGGTCTCCGGGCCGGCGCAGCCGTACCTGCTCACCAACAACACGATCTTGAACCTTCCCGCCGAACACCACCTGGGTCCGAACCGCGAGGTCGTCGACCGGATCGGCGTGCCGCCCGACCACTACGTGCCGCTGACCCCCGAAGACGCGGCCGCCGGGCGCGACCTCGCGCTGGCCGAGGCCCTGACCCTGCTGCACCGGTGAATGGACCTCCCGATGAGACGTCTCCTGGCCGCCGCCACAGGGCTGGCCCTCCTCGCCGCGTCCGCGTGCTCCGCACCCACCCCGCCCAGAGCCGCCGCCGTGTCACCCACGCCGACCGGCCCCGCCACCCTGCCCGCCCCCACCGGCCCCCACCCGGTCGGCACCACCGCCCTCTATCTCAAGGACACCTCCCGCCCCGACCCCTGGAACCTCGACGCCGAAGCCCGGGAGCTCAAGGTCACCCTGTGGTACCCGGCCAAGCAGCGTGACGGGCAGCGCGCGCCGTACATGACGCCCAAGGAATCCGAACTCCTCCTGAGAGGCACCCAGATCACGAGCGCGCCGTACGACACGCTGAGCAGGACCCGGACGAACTCCATCAAGGACGCCGAACCCGCAGGGAGGTCGCTTCCGCTGGTGGTGCTGTCCCCCGGCTTCACCAAGCCGATGAGCACCCTCACCTCACTGGCCGAGGACCTGGCCAGCCGCGGGTACGTCGTGGCCGGCGTCGACCACACCTATGAGAGCTACGCCACGACCCTCCCCGGCGGGCGGGTGGCCGAGTGTCTCGCCTGCGACAGCAACTCCGATCCCGGCTTCGGCGCGGGACTGGTCCAGGGACGGGCCGCCGACGTCTCGTTCGTGCTGGACCAGTTGCCCTCGAAGTGGGACGGTGCCGGCCGGATCGACCGCTCCCGCATCGCCATGGTCGGGCAGTCCATCGGCGGGTCCAGCGCCATGGCGTCCATGCTCGAAGACCCTCGCGTACGGGCCGGAATCGACATGGACGGCACCGCCTACGCCCGGATCCCCAAGAGCGGCTTCTCCCGGCCGTTCATGTTCCTGGGCTCGGCGCAGCACGTCTCCGGAGGCCCCGCCCCCACGTGGGACCGCGACTGGAAGCTGCTCACCGGATGGAAACGCTGGATCGTGCTGTCGGGCGCTGAACACCAGTCCTTCACCGACACCCCGTTGCTGTCCGACGCCCTCGGCATCAAGCCCCTCCCCGGCGTGCTGCCCGCGGCACGCGCCGCCGAGCTCACCCGCACCTACGTGGCGGCCTTCCTCGACCAGCACCTGAAGGGCAGGCGGCAACCCCTCCTGGACCAGCCGTCCTCGCGCTACCCCGAGGCCAAGTTCTGCCCCGAAACCTGTGCTCCATCCTGAGGCCCGGCAACCCGGCGCGACGTGACACTCCGGGATCGGGCGGTCCCGGCGCCCAAGCACCAGCGGCAGGCCTAGCGTGAACCGCACCGGATACAAGCGCAGCTCGTTCAAGCACTGGATCGACACCGACCACGACGGATGCAGCACCCGGGCCGAAGTCCTCCTCGCCGAGGCCGTCACGCCTCCGCAGGTCGGGCCAGGCTGCACCCTCACGGGCGGGCAGCGGTACTCCTACTACGACGACACCACCGTCGATCACGCCTCCGGGCTGGACGTCGACCGCCTCGTGCCGCTCGCCGAAGCGTGGACTCGGGCGCCTATGCCTGGACGCCGGCGCAGCGCGAGGCGTACGCCAACGACCTCGCCCAGCCGTACCACCTGGTTGCGGTGACCGCCCGCGCCAACCGATCCAAGGCCGACAAGGACCCGGCCGAGTGGCTGCCCCCGTTAGGGAGTGCCTGGTGCAGGTACATCGCGGAGTGGACCGTTGTTGTTCGGCGCCGTCGTCGTCGACCCCTGGTTCACCACACGGATGTAGGCGGACTGGGCGGTCGCCGTGACCGCCGCCGCCGGCGAGCCCAGCGCGAGGAACGACTCCACCAGCCGCCCGTCGAAGTACACCAGCAGGTCGTGGGTGCCGGTCGCTGCGCCGTCGCGGATCGTGACCTGCACCCGGACACCCCACGCCCCCGGGTTGGCCGCGTTGACCGTCAGCGTCGCCAACGGGCTACCGGCGCGGTCGTTCAGCGACACCGTGGCCACCGACGCGGCCGGGCCGACGACCCGGGCGACGACCGCCTCGACTCCGCCCTCCTCGAAGTGCGTACGGATGTCGTCGTACAGGTACGAGTAGGAGACACGGTCGCCGAAGACGTCGGTGAACTGCGCCAGCGAGCGGACTGGCACCGCCCGGTCGGCCGGGCCCCGCTCGGCCAGGCCCACCACGAAGTACCTCGCGCCGACCACCTGCGCGTTCGACCCCGGCCCGCTGCGGGTGGCCGTGACAATGTTGACCCCAGGCATCGGCTCCTACGCTCCGTTCTCGGTCCGGCGGCCGCCGCGCCGCGCTGGCGTCGTGTCCGCGCGGACGGCCAGCACCCGCTCCCACGCCGCCGCGGCCCGCTCGTCCAGCCCGTCCGCCGACTGCGGATCGGGCACCAGCACCAGCCGGCCGGAAGCGAGCAGCTCAGCGACGGCCGGGTCCGCGGAGTCGACCGCCTCCCAGTCCAGACCGCCGACGACCTGCCCATCGCCGAGAGTGACCGGGGAGGGGAGGGGATTGAACCCCAGGACGTGCGTGTGCGTCATGCCACCGATGCTGGTCACCCCGCCCGAGCGAGGGAGGGACGAGACCGGCGGACCCGGCGTGTCGTGGCGGCTTCCCGAGCGTGAGAAGCCAGACGGCGCTGGGCAGGCCGCCGGCCACCCGGCCCCGGACAAGGCCGTCCCGGCCGCCCTGGTATACCTGGCTGGCTGACGTCGACCGCCCCGCACTCCGTCGGGCGGGCCGTCCCTTTATGAAGACACCACCAGGCCCATGACCTGGTGGTGTCTTCAGCGATCGCCGGTGAGTGAATTTTCAGTAGTTGATCAGCACATCCAGTAGTTGGGCTTGACCTCGTCCCAGGTGTGAGTGTGCGGGTTCCAGAACCAGCGGAACCGCGCTTCGTGGCCCGCCATCCTCTGGCAGTCCCTGTCGATGATCGGCCCGTTCGGTCCCGGTGGGATCGGCCGCCCGCCCTCTACAGCCTCCGCAGTGTGGGTGCCGGCGAGTGTCAGCCCTCCGATAAGCACGCCGAACACGGTCAATCTCGTCAAAACATTCTTAAGGGTCATGTGCTTCTCCTTGTCGCTGGTCATTGCGTGGTCACCTGTAGCTCACCGGCGAGTGCGCTTGTCGGGGATGGTATGTTGCGTGACCTGCGATAACGAGTGGGCTAGCAGACCTTTATGCAGAAACGGGCGTTTCTTTATCAGACCGTTTGAGCAATTTATGAGGAGGTCAGCGCGAGTTCCCATCGGCGTGTGGCACGCGACTCCCAGGGCCCCGGGCAAGACCGCGCCGGCCGCCTTGGTGTACCTCGTCGACTGACGTTCAGCCGCCCCACGCCGTACGGCCCGCCCCCGCACCCCGGGGGCGGG
>QFZU02000020.1 GCA_003260025.2 Microbispora triticiradicis
GAGCGGTTCGCCGAGGGCAGCCTGGCGGAGGGGATCGTGGAGGCGATCTGCACGGCCACCTCCGGGTTGACCGACGAGCAGGCGATCACCGCCTAGGGGATCTTGCTGGAGTTGGCAGGTTCGGCGGGTGCGGCGGAGGTGGCCAAGGCGGGGCGGTATCTGCGGGCGGTGCTGGACCCCGACGGCTCCCGACGACCCCCCAGCCGACTTCTCAGGCGAGCCCTTAGGCGCCGACCCCTCAGGTGATCCCACAGCTGACGCCTCTGCCGACCACCCCACTAGCGACCCCTCGCGCACCGACCCGAGCGACCGCCCTGGCCCCGACTCCTCCGGCACCTACCCAGGCTCTGGCCCTGACCCCGACCCTTCGGGCACCGGCCCGTCGGGCGCTCATCCCGCCAGTGACTCTCCGGGCAGTGACCCCGGCCCTGACCTCGGTTCCTGCGGCCCTGGTTCCGTCCCCGGCTCTGACGCCTGCGTCAGGGAGGGCTTTGGCACGCCTTGTGCCGGCACAACCGACGCCGACAGCGAGCCCTGTGCTCCCGAGCGCCCGGCCACAGGCGGCCCGGCCGTCGTCTGGCCGCACTTCGACGCGGCCCACGGCGACGAGCGTGCCGACCTCGGCGAGGTTGGCGAGGTCGGCGAGGTCGCCGACACCCGGCAGGGGCACGCCGACGAGGCAGAGACGCACAGACGCCGAGCGTGGAATCCGCAGCGCACTCGTGCGGAGCAGACGCATGCCCCGGATCCCTCTCCCGAGCACGGCGACACTCCTGGCACCCACAGCGAGGACAGTCCAAGCGGGGACTGCTCTGGGGATCGCCGTGCTCACGGCTGCCCCGGCGGGGACCGCCCTGCCGACGACTGCGAGGGTTACCGGCACGCCTCCTGGACAGGCGATGCGTGGCATGAGACGCGCCGGACAGGAGCCGATGCTCCGCCGGGGGTGGAACGCGACGATGACGCGTGGCCGGGGGCGGGAGTGAATGTGCCGCCGGGGGTGTGGTTGCGGGGGTTGCCGGGGTTGATCCTGGCGACCGGGCATCTGCTGCCCGTCGCCGGCGTGCATCGGCTGGCCCGTACCAGCACTTTGGTGCGGATCGTGATGGACGCCGGTGGGCAGGTGCTGGACATGGGCCGCCCGCCGCAAGATCGGAGACGACCGCTAGGCCTTCACCTACCGCAACCCCCGCAACCCCCGCAGTGCCTGGCGGCGCGAATGAAATCACCGGCGCGCGAACGGGACCCGCAGGGGTGACATCGGTGCCTCAGGGGCGGAAGCAGGCCGGGGTGAAGCAGGGACAGGAGAGAAGCAGGGCCAGGCGCGGAAGCGTGTCGCCGTCCATGGGATCGCGAGCCGCTCACGAGGCTGCTCCGGCGGCCGGGGTTTCTGCCTGCTGGGGCTGAGAATCGGTCACCGGGAGCCGAGCACATGGCCCCGGCACGCCTGAAACGTTCGTAGCGATTGGAACGCCCCAAATCCGCCGGTGCTCGTGTCGGTCGCGCTGGCGTCCCCCAGCACCGCCGCTCATGACTACCCTGTGTGACCACCGAACCCGGGCATCCTCGCCGCCGCCACGATCGGCAGGGCCGATGAGCAGGGGTTTTCGGTCATGCGAGCAGCTCCTCAGACAGTTCTGTTAACGATAACACAGCCCCTCCACCGATGGGTGAGCGTTAACACCCGGGATCCGGTCACCAGTTAAAGCCGATGTGGCATGTCCGTCAATGCTGGGTTACCGGCATGTTTCGGCGTAACCGGACCGTGACCGGCGACCTCCTTGACGCCGGGTTGTGTTAACGCTCACAGTTCTTGCCAAGCAGTTGAGAGGAGCGACCGTGGGACCCAACGTCGAGCGCCGCCCGCCCGTCATGGCCGACGTGGCCAGGCTGGCCGGAGTGTCGCACCAGACGGTCTCGCGGGTGCTCAACGATCATCCGAACGTCCGCGCCGAGACCCGCACCCGGGTCATGCGGGCCATCGACCAGCTCGGTTACCGCCGCAACCTCGTCGCCCGGGCACTGGTCACCAAGCACTCGCGCACGCTGGGCGTCGTCAGCTTCGACACGACGCTGTACGGACCGGCGAGCACGGTATACGGAATCGAGCAGGCCGCAAGGGACGCGGGCTACTTCGTGAGCATCGTGAGCCTGCGGACCATCGACAGGGCCGGCGTGAACGACGCGATCGGCTACCTCGCCGAGCAGGGCGTCGACGGCATCGTCGTCGTCGCTCCGCAGCGCTCGGCGGCCCGTGCGCTCGACGACCTGCCGGCGGGCATGCCCGCCGTGGCCGTCGAGGGGTGGCATCAGGGCGACGTCTCCGTGGTGAGCGTCGACCAGGTCGAGGGAGCCAGGCTGGCGACCTCGCACCTGCTCGGCCTCGGCCACGAGACCGTCTGGCATGTCAGCGGCCCCGCCGACTGGCTGGAGGCCGAAGGGCGGTGTGAGGGCTGGCGCGCGGTGCTGACCGAGGCGGGGCGCCGCGTACCCGACCTGCTGACCGGCGACTGGAGTCCTCGATCGGGCTACCAGGCCGGAAAGCACCTCGCCGCGATGGCGGGCGACGTCACCGCGGTGTTCGTCGCCAACGACCAGATGGCGCTCGGCCTGCTGCGGGCGTTCACGGAGGAGGGGGTGAAGGTCCCCGAGCAGATCAGCATCGTGGGCTTCGACGACATCCCTGAGTCGGAGTTCTTCTCCCCACCGCTCACCACCATAAGACAGGACTTCGGGGCCGTCGGCAGGCGCAGCATCGACGTGCTGCTCCGGCAGATCGAGTCGAACGAGCCGTTGCCCCATGAACGGCTCGTCGTGCCTCCCCAGTTCGTACGAAGGGGAAGCACGACAGGCGCGCGCTAGCCGTACGGAAATCAAACAAATGATCAGCGCTGACCACCTGACCTGTGTTAGCGCTAACAGCGATGAAAGGATCCCCACAGTGTTGAAGAGGATCTCGGCACTGATCCTGGCGGGCGCGACCGCCCTGACGATGGCCGGATGCAGCGGTGGCGGCGACGGCGACTCGTCGGCCAGCAACGGCTCGTCGGGCGGCGGCGACGACAAGATCGTCATGGGCTTCTCGCAGGTCGGCGCGGAGAGTGGCTGGCGTACCGCCAACACCAAGTCCGTCCAGGAGTCGGCCAAGGAGGCCGGCATCGACCTGAAGTTCTCCGACGCCCAGCAGAAGCAGGAGAACCAGATCAAGGCCATCCGCTCCTACATCCAGCAGAAGGTCGACGTGATCGCCTTCTCGCCGGTCGTGGAGTCGGGCTGGGACACCGTGCTCAAGGAAGCCCAGAACGCGAAGATTCCGGTCATCCTCACCGACCGGGCCGTGGATTCCAAGGACACCAGCCTGTACAAGACCTTCCTCGGCTCCGACTTCGTCGAGGAGGGCAAGAAGGCCGGCCAGTGGCTGGTCGACCAGTACAAGGACAGCAAGGACACGGTGAACATCGTCGAGCTGCAGGGCACCACCGGCTCTGCGCCCGCCAACGACCGCAAGGCGGGCTTCGGCGAGATCATCTCGGCCGACCCGAAGTTCAAGGTCATCGCTTCGCAGAGCGGCGACTTCACCCGTGCCAAGGGCAAGGAGGTCATGGAGGCCTTCCTCAAGTCCAACCCCAAGATCGACGTGCTCTACGCGCACAACGACGACATGGGCCTCGGCGCCATCGAGGCGATCGAGGGCGCGGGCAAGGTCCCGGGCAAGGACATCAAGATCATCACGGTTGACGCGGTGCACGACGGCATGCAGGCCCTCGCCGACGGAAAGATCAACTACATCGTCGAGTGCTCCCCGCTGCTTGGCCCCCAGCTGATGGACCTCGCGAAGAAGGTCGTCAAGGGCGAGCAGGTTCCGCCGCGCGTGGTGACCGAGGAGACCACCTTCACCCAGGAGCAGGCCAAGGAGGCCCTGCCCAACCGCAAGTACTGATCGTAAGCACTGATTCCCTCACCGGGCCGCCTCTTCCCGGGGCGGCCCGGTGCCGCGACAGTGAGTAGGAACGAGAGAGGGGCTCCGCTATGGCCGCACCCGCGCCGATCCTGCGGATGAGCGGGATCGGCAAGCAGTTCCCCGGCGTGAAGGCGCTGGACGGCGTCGACTTCCGGCTGCTGCCGGGAGAGGTGCACGCCCTGATGGGCGAGAACGGCGCCGGCAAGTCAACGCTCATCAAGGTGCTGACCGGCGTCTACGACATCGACGCCGGCGAGATCGAGCTGGAGGGAAGGCGGGTCGCCTTCTCCAGCCCGCTGGCCGCCCAGCAGGCGGGCATCAGCACCGTTTACCAAGAAGTCAACCTCTGCGCCAACCTCTCGGTGGCGGAGAACATCTTCATCGGCCGTGAGCCGCGCCGGCTCGGCCGGATCCAGTGGAAGAAGATGCGCCGCCGGGCGGAGGAGATCCTCTCCCGCCTCGACCTCGACCTCGACGTGTCGGCGCCGCTGTCGTCGTACTCGCTGGCCATCCAGCAGATGGTCGCGATCGCGCGGGCGGTGGACATCGACGCGAAGGTGCTGATCCTGGACGAGCCCACCTCCAGCCTCGACGCGGGGGAGGTCGCCCAGCTGTTCCGGGTGATGCGCCGGCTCAAGGAGCAGGGCATCGCGATCCTGTTCGTCTCGCACTTCCTCGACCAGATCTACGAGATCTCCGACCGCATGACGATCCTGCGCAACGGCACGCTCGTGGGGGAGTACCTCACCAGCGAACTGAGCCAGGTCGAGCTGGTCGGCAAGATGATCGGCCGCGAGCTGGCCGACCTGGAGAAACTGGAGGGCCGCCCGCCCGCCCGTGAGGCCGCGCCGCTGGTCGAGGCCGAGCTGCTGGGCCGGACCGGGGCGATCGAGCCGTTCACGCTCACCATCCACGAGGGGGAGGTCGTCGGCCTGGCCGGGCTGCTCGGCTCGGGCCGTACGGAGATCGCCCGGCTGCTGTTCGGCGCCGACCACGCGGGCACTGGCGCGCTGAAGATCGACGGCCAGGCGGTCAGCCTGCGCACGCCCCGGTCGGCGGTCGCCCGCAAGATCGCCTTCTGCTCGGAGAACCGTCGGGCCGAAGGGCTCATCCCCGACCTCACGGTCCGGGAGAACATCATCCTTGCGCTGCAGGCGGCGCGGGGCTGGACCAGGCCGATCCCGCGGCGCAAGCAGGACGAGCTGGTCGACAAGTACATCTCCGCGCTGAACATCCGCCCGGCCAATCCCGAGCAGCTCGTCAGGAACCTGAGCGGCGGAAACCAGCAGAAGGTGCTGCTGGCCCGCTGGCTGATCCTGGAGCCCCGCCTGCTCATCCTCGACGAGCCTACCCGGGGCATCGACGTCGGCGCCAAGGCCGAGATCCAGCGCCTGGTCGCCGAGCTGTCGGACGGCGGGATGGCCGTGCTGTTCATCTCCGCCGAGCTGGAGGAGGTGCTGCGGCTCAGCCACAAGGTCGGCGTGCTGCGCGACCGCCGGCTGGTGGCCGAACTGGACAACGACGAGAGCCTCACCACGGACAGGCTCACGGAGACGATCGCGAGCGGAGCCATCTCATGACGCGGTTCCTCAGACACCGGCTGTTCTGGCCCGTGGCCATCCTGGTCGCCCTGCTGGCGCTCAACCTCGTCTTCACCGACAACTTCTTCCGGGTGCAGATGAAGGACGGCCACCTCTACGGCAGCCTCATCGACATCGTCCGCTTCGGCGCACCGCTGATCCTCGTCTCGCTCGGCATGACGCTCGTCATCGCCACCAGCGGCATCGACCTGTCGGTGGGGTCGGTCGTGGCCATCGCCGGCGCGCTGGCCTGCCTGCAGATCAGCGACCTGGGCGACCAGAACTCGATCGGCGGGGTCCTCGGGGCGGTCGGGATCGCGCTGGCGCTCTCGGTGGTGCTCGGCGTGTGGAACGGCCTCCTGGTCGCGGGCATCGGCATCCAGCCCATCATCGCCACGCTGATCCTGATGGTCGCCGGACGCGGGCTGGCACAGCTCATCACCGACGGCCAGATCACCACGGTCAACAGCTCGCCGTACAAGCTGATCGGCGGCGGCTACTGGCTCACGCTGCCGTTCTCGATCATCATCGTGGCGGTCGTGCTCGCGCTCACGGCGTTCCTCACCCGGCGTCTCGCGCTGGGCCTGCTCATCGAGTCGGTCGGCGGCAACGCCGAGGCGAGCCGCCTGTCGGGCATCAGCGCCCGCGGCGTCCTCATCACGGTGTACACGTTCTGCGCGCTGTGCGCGGGCATCGCCGGGCTCATGATCAGTTCGAACGTCTCCAGCGCCGACGGCAACAACGCCGGCCTGTGGATCGAGCTCGACGCCATCCTCGCCGTCGTGATCGGCGGCACCTCCCTGGCGGGCGGCCGCTTCTCGCTCGGCGGCACGGTGCTCGGCGCGCTCATCATCCAGACGCTGACCACCACGATCTACTCCATCGGCGTCCCGCCGGAGACCACGCTGTTGTTCAAGGCGCTCGTGGTGACGATCGTCTGCCTGCTGCAGTCCCCGGCCTTCCGCGAGAAGGTGTTCCACCGGCGCAGGCGCCCGCAGGCGCCGAGCCCGGTGACCGAAGAGAAGGTGAGGGTCTCGGCATGACGAGCGTCACCGGTCTGCTGGACCTCCGCCGCACGGTCCCGCAGAAGTACATCCCCGTCATGGTGACGGCGGGCCTGTTCATCGCGATGTTCGTCGCGGGCGGCATCCGCTACGAGGGCTTCGCCACCGGGCAGATCATCCTCAACGTCTTCATCGACAACGCCTTCCTGCTGGTGGTCGCGGTCGGGATGACGTTCGTGATCCTCACGGGCGGCATCGACCTGTCCGTCGGATCGGTGGTCGGGCTCTCCACGATGATCAGCGCCAGCCTGCTGAAGGACGGCTGGCCGGCGTTCGGGGTCATGGCCCTGGTGCTGGTGATCGGCGCGGTGCTCGGCCTGGGCATGGGCGCGATCATCCACTACTTCGAGATCCAGCCGTTCATCGTGACGCTGGCCGGGATGTTCCTCGCCCGCGGCCTGTGCTACACGATCAGCACCGACTCGATCCCGATCGAAAACTCGACGTTCACGGCGATCGCCCAGACGCGGGTCGACCTCGGCGGCGACATGTGGGTCTCGCCGAGCGTGCTGATCGCGCTCGTGGTCGTGCTGGCCGCGGCGTACGTGCTGCACTACACCCGGCTCGGCCGCAACGTGTACGCCACGGGAGGCAGTGAGCAGTCGGCCCTGCTGATGGGCCTGCCGGTGGCCCGTACGAAGATCGCCGTCTACACCGTCAGCGGGTTCTGCTCGGCGCTCGGCGGTCTGCTGTTCGCCTTCTACTCGCTGTCGGGATACGGGCTGAGCGCCGTCGGGATGGAGCTGGACGCGATCGCCGCGGTCGTCATCGGCGGCACGCTGCTCACCGGCGGCAGCGGCTACCTGCTCGGCACCGTGCTCGGCGTGCTCGTGCTCGGCCTGATCCAGACGATCATCAGCTTCGAGGGCACGCTGAGCTCGTGGTGGACCAAGATTTTCATCGGCCTGCTGCTGTTCGCCTTCATCCTGCTGCAGCGGCTGATCACCGCCAGGCGCAGATAGCGCGGGCCCGGGTCCCCTCTCCCTTCTCCCTGGTTTGGAGTACTTGTGAGCGCTAACAGCGAGCGTTACGTCATCGGCGTCGACTACGGCACACTTTCCGGCCGTGCCGTGGTGGTGCGGGTGAGCGACGGCGAGGAGGTGGGCGGCGCCGTCCACGAGTACGCCCATCGGGTGATCGAGGAGGCGCTGCCGGGCTCGGGGGTCCGCCTCGGGCCCGACTGGGCGCTGCAGTCGCCGGCGGACTGGATCGACGTGCTTCGGCACGCGGTGCCGAAGGCCCTGGCCGCCGCGCAGGTCCCGGCCGAGCAGGTGGTGGGCATCGGCACCGACTTCACCGCCTGCACGATCCTGCCCGTCACCGCCGACGGCCACCCGCTGTGCGAGCGCTTCCCCGAGCGGCCGCACGCCTGGCCGAAGCTCTGGAAGCACCACGCGGCCCAGCCCCACGCCGACCGGATCAACGCCCTGGCGGCCGAGCGCGGCGAGCCGTGGCTGCCGCGGTACGGCGGCAAGATCTCCTCGGAGTGGCAGTTCGCCAAGGGCCTGCAACTGCTGGAGGAGGACCCGGAGCTCTACGGCCTGGCCGACCGGTGGATCGAGGCGGCCGACTGGATCATCTGGCAGCTCGCCGGCGTGGAGACCCGCAACGTCTGCACCGCCGGATACAAGGGGATCTTCCAGGACGGCGCCTACCCCTCGGAGGAGTTCCTGGCCGCGCTCAACCCCGGCTTCGCGGGCTTCGCCGGGAAGCTGGGCACCGACCTCGCGCCGCTCGGCGGCCTCGCCGGCCGGCTGACCGCGCGGGCGGCCGAGTGGACGGGTCTGCCCGAGGGGATCGCCGTCGCGGTCGGCAACGTCGACGCCCACGTCACCGCGGCCGCGGCCGACGCCGTGCGGCCGGGCCAGATGGTCGCCATCATGGGCACCTCCACGTGCCATGTCATGTGCTCCGACCGGCTCGCCGAGGTGCCCGGCATGTGCGGGGTGGTGCAGGACGGCATCGTCCCCGGGCTGTGGGGCTACGAGGCGGGCCAGTCCGCCGTCGGTGACATCTTCGCCTGGTTCGTGGACAACTGCGTGCCCGCCTCGTACGCCGAGCGGGCCGCGGAGGCGGGACTCGGGCTGCACGAGTACCTGACCTCGCTCGCGGCCGGGCAGAAGGTCGGGCAGCACGGACTGGTCGCGCTCGACTGGCACGGCGGCAACCGTTCGGTCCTGGTCGACCACACTCTGTCCGGGGTGGTCGTCGGGCAGACGCTCGCCACCCGCCCCGAGGACGTCTACCGCGCGCTCATCGAGGCGACCGCGTACGGCGCCCGCACGATCGTGGAGACCTTCGAGGCCGCCGGGGTGCCGGTCGAGGAGTTCGTGGTCGCCGGCGGTCTGCTGAAGAACAAGTTCCTCATGCAGATCTACGCCGACGTGCTGCGCCGCCCGCTGTCGGTGATCGGCTCCGACCAGGGACCGGCGCTGGGCTCGGCGATCCACGCCGCCGTCGCCGCCGGGGCCTACCCCGACATCACCGCCGCCGCGGCGGCGATGGGCAAGCGCGACGCCGCGGTGTACGCGCCCGACAAGGAGCGGGCCGACGCCTACGACCGGCTGTACGCCGAGTACCGGAGGCTGCACGACCACTTCGCGGACGGTGATCTCCTGCACCGGCTCCGCGCGATCAGGAACGAGGCCAGTGCATGATCGAAGAACTGCGCAGGACCGTGTGCCGGCTCCACACCGAGCTGGTGCGGTACGGCCTGGTGGTGTGGACGGCGGGCAACGTCTCGGGCCGGGTGCCCGGAGAGGACCTGTTCGTCATCAAGCCGAGCGGCGTGTCGTACGACGACCTGACGCCCGAGTCGATCGTGGTGTGCGACCTGGACGGCCACCTCGTCGAGGGCGACCTCGCGCCCTCCAGCGACACGGCCGCGCACGCCTACGTCTACCGGCACATGCCGGAGGTGAACGGCGTCGTGCACACCCACTCGACGTACGCCTCGGCGTGGGCGGCCCGCGGGGAGGCGATCCCGTGCGTGCTCACGGCCATGGCCGACGAGTTCGGCGGCGAGATCCCCGTCGGTCCGTTCGCGCTGATCGGCAACGACGACATCGGCAAGGGGATCGTGGAGACCTTGACAGGTCACCGTTCCCGTGCGGTGCTGATGCAGAACCACGGAGTGTTCACCATCGGGGAGTCGCCGAAGGCGGCGGTCAAGGCCGCCGTCATGTGCGAGGACGTCGCCCGCACCGTCCACATCTCCCGTCAGCTCGGTGAGCCGCTGCCGATCGCCTCCGGCGACGTCGACAGCTTGTACGACCGCTATCAGAACGTCTACGGACAGAGGAGTCACCTGTGAGGTTTTGGTTCCTGACCGGCAGCCAGGGCCTGTACGGCGAGGACACGCTGCGGCAGGTGGCCGAGCAGTCCCAGCGCATCGCCGAGATCCTCGGCGAGGGGCTGCCGTTCGAGCTCGAGTGGCGGCCCGTGCTCACCGACGCGGCGGCGATCCGCCGGGTGTGCCTGGAGGCGAACGCCGACGACGAGTGCATCGGCCTGATCGCGTGGATGCACACGTTCTCCCCGGCCAAGATGTGGATCGCCGGCCTGGACGCGCTGCGCAAGCCGCTGCTGCACCTGCACACGCAGGCCAACGTCGAGCTGCCGTGGAGTTCCATCGACATGGACTTCATGAACCTCAACCAGGCCGCCCACGGCGACCGCGAGTTCGGTTACATCCAGTCCCGTCTGGGCGTGCCGCGCAAGACCGTCGCCGGGCACGTCAGCGACCCCGCGGTGGTGGCGCGGATCGGCACCTGGGCGCGGGCGGCGGCCGGCCGCGCCGAGGTCGGGTCGCTGCGCCTGGCCCGTTTCGGCGACAACATGCGCGACGTGGCGGTGACCGAGGGCGACAAGGTTGAGGCGCAGCTGCGGTTCGGGGTGTCGGTGAACACCTACGGGGTCAACGAGCTGGTCGAGGCCGTGGACGCCGCCGCGGACGCCGACGTCTCCGCGCTGGTCAAGGAGTACGACGACCTCTACCGGATGGCGCCGGAGCTGCGCGTCGGCGGCGACCGGCACGAGTCGCTGCGTTACGCGGCGCGCATCGAGCTGGGCCTGCGCCAGTTCCTGGAGGGCGGCGGCTTCAAGGCGTTCACCACCAACTTCGAGGACCTCGGCGGGCTGCGTCAGCTTCCCGGCCTGGCCGTGCAGCGGCTGATGGCCGACGGCTACGGCTTCGGCGGCGAGGGCGACTGGAAGACCTCGGTGCTGCTGCGCACGCTGAAGGTGATGTCGGCGGGCCTGCCCGGCGGCACCTCCTTCATGGAGGACTACACCTATCACCTCACTCCCGGCGAGGAGGTCATCCTCGGCGCGCACATGCTGGAGGTCTGCCCGACGATCGCGTCGGACACCCCCTCCTGCCAGATCCACCCGCTCAGCATCGGCGGGCGCGAGGACCCGGTCCGGCTCGTGTTCGACGCGGCGCCCGGCCCCGCCGTGGTGGTCGGCCTGTCCGACATGGGCGAGCGGTTCCGGCTGGTGGCCAACGAGATCGACGTGGTCGCCCCGCCCGAGCCGCTGCCGGCCCTGCCGGTCGCGCGGGCCGTCTGGCGGCCCCGGCCCGACCTCCGCACCTCCGCCGAGTCCTGGATCACGGCGGGCGCCCCGCACCACACCGTGCTGTCCTCGGCCCTCGGGGCCGAGGAGCTGACCGACTTCGCCGACATGCTGGGCGTCGAACTGCTCGTCATCGACGAGGCGACCACTCCCCGGCAGTTCGCGAAGGAACTGCGGTGGAACCAGGCCTACTACCGGCTCGCGCAGGGATTCTGATCGTCCGGACGGGCCCCTCCCCAGGCTTCCCGGGGGAGGGGCCCGTCCGCCGGTTACCCGCCTCCGCGCCGACTCCTATACACTGGCTGCGTCGCACGGGGCTATAGCGCAGCTGGTAGCGCACCTCCATGGCATGGAGGGGGTCTGGGGTTCGAGTCCCCATAGCTCCACAGACAGCTTCACAAGTGGCTTCACAAGCAGGATCGTCGAAGGGCGGTCGGACGGCGCGGCGCGCGGTCCGGCCGCCCTTCGTCGTCGTTCCCGGGCTCGGCGGGCGCGGCCGACGGCGTAAGGGTTGACAATGATCATTGACTCGTTTTCCTGCTGAAAAGCCTAAATAGCTTCGGTATGTCTTGACTTGATCGGGCGAAGCCCCCTATCTAGAAGAAAGCAAATACAGCTGATCACCAATGGCGGCCATGATGACAATCGAGTCAGGACCGGACAATCCGCGTCGGGAGTACCGGGCCATGCAGGCCGAGGCGTTCAATCGCATCGGAGCCCGGTACGACGAGGCGTTCCCACACAAGGAGGGACAGGTCGCCGCCGGTGAATGGTTGATCAAGCAGCTCCAGCCGGGAGCGCGGGTCCTCGACGTGGGCTGCGGCACCGGCGCTCCCACCGCGCAGCAGTTCGCCGAGGCGGGCTGCGAGGTCACCGGCATCGACATCTCCCCGGTCATGCTCGACCTGGCCAGGAAGAACGTGCCGGTCGGCACGTTCTTCGAGACCGACGTGGTCGACCTCGACGCCTCGCTCGGCACGTTCGACGCCGCGACGGCCTTCTTCAGCCTCCTCATGCTGCCCCGGCCCCAGATCGAGCGGGCGCTCGGCCGGATCCACGCCGTGCTCGCGCCCGGCGGCCTCTTCTCGCTGAGCATGGTGGAGATCGACCTCGACGACGTGCCCTTCCAGTTCCTCGGCGCTCCCGTGCGGGTGACGGGGTATCTGCGCGACGAGTTGCGCGAGGTCGTCGAGGCCGCGGGATTCACCGTGCTGTCGGAGAACCACCTCTCGTACGCGCCGGCGACCACGCAGGCGCCGCCGGAGATCCAGCTCTTCGTCAACTGCCGGCGTGACCATCGCTGAACGGCCGCATCCGTGTGGGGAGGCGGGGAGCCGTCGACCATGCTGCACGATGTCAGCGCGATCGTCCGGGCCGTGGGCGACAGCCCCGGCCCGGAGGAGGCCACCAGGGCCCTGTGTGAGGCGGCGGTGCCGGGGCTGGCCGACGCCGCCGCGGTCTACGTGGACGGCGCCGCCTGGCACCGGGTCGATCCCGGCGGGCGGCTGCCGCCGCACTGGGCCGGCGACGAGGCCGGTGAGACCGGTGAGACCGCCCTGCTCGACGGGCGCCTGCTCGCCGTGCCGCTCCGGGCGTACGGAACGGTCGTCGGCTGCGCGCTCCTCGCGCGCGACGCCGGGCGGCCGCCGTTCGGCCCGGCGGACCTGTTCACCGCGGGACAGTTCGCCGTGCCCGCCGCGCTCACGATCTTCCACGGCCGGCGGGACCGCCGCCAGGTCGAGATCGTCGAGACGCTGGAGCGTGACATGCGCCCGGGCGCTCCGCCCGACCTGCCCGGGCTGGAGATCTCCTACCGGTACCGGCCGGCGGCCGAGCGGGTGGGCGGCGATTGGTACGACGTGATCCCGCTGCCGGGCAGCAGGGTGGCCCTGGTCGTCGGTGACGTGATGGGTCACGGGCCGGCCGCCGCGGCCGTGATGGGCCGGCTGCGCACGGTCGTGCAGACCCTGGCCGCGCTCGATCTCCCGGCCGAGCAGGTGCTCCACTCGCTCGACGAGGTGGCGCAGCGGCTGGCCGAGCAGACCATCACGACCTGCGTCTACTGCGTGTACGACCCGGTGCTGCGCCGGTGCACGATCGCGAGCGCGGGCCACCTGCCGCCGATCCTCGTGGGCGCGGACGGCCGGGCGGAGGTGCTGGCGCCGCCCCAGTGCCCGCCGATCGGGCTGGGCCGCACCCCCTTCGAGACGACGGAGATCGCGGCGGAGGACGGCAGCATGCTCGTCCTCTACACGGACGGGCTCGTGGAGGAACGCGGGGAGGACATCGGCCAGCAGGTGGAGGACCTGCGCCGCCGGCTCTCGGACGGCACCTCGATCGAGGACCTGAGCGACGCCGTGCTGTCGGCCGCCCGGGCCGACGACGTCACGATGCTGGCCATCCGCTTCCGCGGCATCCCGAGCGAGCACGTCGCCCAGTGGATGATGGAGCCGCAGCCGATGACGCCGTCGCGTGTCCGCGGCCTGGTCCGCCGTACGCTCGACGCGTGGGGTCTCGCCTCGATGACCCCGGTGGCCGAGTTGCTCGCGTCGGAGCTCGTCACCAACGCCGTACGGCAGACGTCGCGGCCCGTCACGATCAGGCTGCTGCGCACCGATCACCTGCTGTGCGAGGTCAGCGATGACAACCACCGCCTGCCGATGCAGCGCGAGCCCGGAGCCCTCGACGAGGACGGCAGAGGGCTGTACGTCGTCTCCCGGCTCGCCGAGCGCTGGGGGGCGAGCCGGGTCGCGGGAGGCAAGACGGTCTGGTTCTCCCTGGCGATCCCCTGACGCGGGTTACGCTCACGCCGCCGAAGTCCTATACACTGGCGGGGCGCCGCCGACGCGGCGTGGCAAGGGGCTATAGCGCAGCTGGTAGCGCACTTCCATGGCATGGAAGGGGTCTGGGGTTCGAGTCCCCATAGCTCCACGTCGCCGAATCATCTCAGGAGCCGTCCTCCGTCCGGAGGGCGGCTCTCGGCGTTCCGGCCGGTCAGTGGCCGGTGCGTACGAAGGCGACCGCGTCCAGCGGGACGGTGTGCCCCTCCGGGTCGGTGAAGGACACGTCCAGCCGCGCCCCGGTCCGCCGATCGCGGCGTTCGACCGTCGGTCCCGCGAGCCGGGGCACGTGACGGTCCCCCCACTGCTGCAGCGCTCCGAGGATCACGAGTGCGTCGCGGCCCGAATCGGTCAGGTGGTACTCGTACCGGGTGCGGGCTCCGGTGTCGCGGTAGGGCCGCTTCTCGACGACGCCCGCACCGGCGAGCGTCGCCAGCCGGGTGGTCAGCAGATTCGTGGCGATCCCCAGGCGCTGCTGGATGTCGGCGAAGCGGACGACTCCCGTGTGCAGCTCCCGCAGAATCAACGGCGTCCACCGCTCTCCGAGGAGGGTCACCGCCCGCTCGATGGAGCACGTCATCGAGTCGGGGAGTTCGGTGGTCGTCATCGCACGCCTCGCTCGCTCGTCGCCGGTGGGATACAGGCTAGCCCGGGAAGGCTAACTTGCAATTTTAAAGTCAGGTCCCTACCGTGGACGCCAGGACGTCGACGGATGGAGACACGATGAGGATCGAAGGATCGGTCGCGCTGGTCACGGGCGCGAACCGCGGGCTGGGACGGCGCTTCGCGGCCGCGCTGCTGGACCGTGGCGCCGCCAAGGTGTACGCGGCGGCGCGCAGGCCGGAGACGGTCGACCTGCCGGGCGTGGTGCCGCTCGCCCTGGACATCACCGACCCCGCGTCCGTCCGGGCCGCCGCCGAGCGGGCCCGCGACGTGAACCTGCTGATCAACAACGCGGGGATCTCCACGGGCTCGTCGTTCCTCGCCGGTGCGCTCGACGACATCCGCCTGGAGATGGAGACGCACTACTTCGGCACGCTCGCCATGGCTCGTGAGTTCGCCCCGGTCCTGGGCCGCAACGGGGGCGGCGCGATCCTCAACGTGCTGTCGGTGCTGTCGTGGTTCACCGCACCGCAGGTGGCCGGCTACTCCGCGGCCAAGGCCGCCGCGCTGCAGCTCACCAACAGCCTCCGCCTCGAACTGAAGGAGCAGGGCACGCTCGTCACGGCGCTGCACGTCGGATACATGGACACCGACATGGCCGCCCACGTCGACGGCCCGAAGGTCGACCCGGCGGAGGTCGCCGCCCAGGCACTGCAGGGGATCGAGCAGGGGCGCTTCGAGGTGGTCGCCGACGACACGAGCCGCCAGGTGCGGGCCATGCTGTCCGGCGACGTGGCCGGCCTGTATCCGCAGCTGGTGTCCTGAACGGCGGGCACATGATCACACGCCTGCCGGGTAGGGGCGAGTGCCATGAAGAGAATCCTGCAGCTCGTCGTCACCCGCTGGCTGGCCCGTACGCCGATCGGGATGGTCGTGCTCGGCCTCGGCTGGCTCTTCATGCGCAAGCGGCGCTCGGACCAGCGGCAGCAGGCGCAGACCCAGGTGCGCCGCGCGCCGGGACGCCGGTCGGACGACGCGTACGGCCGGCGGAGGCCGGTCGCGGGCGGCCGCCGCTGACAAGCCGCCGGTCGCCCGTCAGGAGAGCGCCGCGGGGGTGCGGAACGTCTGCCGGTAGGCGAGCGGGGACACCCCGACGGCGGCGTTCAGGTGCTGCCGGAGCGAGACCGCGCTGCCGAACCCCGCCTTCCTGGCGATCGCGTCCACCGGCAGGTCGGTGGTCTCCAGTAGACGCCGGGCGTGCGCGACACGCTGCCCGGCGAGCCACCTGGCCGGGCTGAGGCCGGTCTCCTCCCGGAACCTCCGGGTGAAGGTCCGCACGCTCATGCGGGCGTGCGCGGCCAGGGCGGTCAGGTTGACCGGTTCCTCCAGGTGTTCCAGCATCCAGGTCCGGGTGGGGGCGGTGGTCGTCCCCGCCGGGTCGGGCAGCGGCCGCTCGATGTACTGGGCCTGGCCGCCCTCGCGGAACGGCGGCGTCACGCACCGGCGGGCGGTGCGGTTGGCCACATCGGTGCCGTGGTCGCGCCGGACCACGTGCAGGCACAGGTCGATGCCCGCCGCCACCCCGGCCGAGGTCAGCACGTCGCCGTCGTCGATGAACAGCACGTCCGGGTCGAGCCGTACGCGGGGGAAGAGGGCGCGGAAGGCCGCGGCGTTGCGCCAGTGGGTCGTCGCGGGCCGCCCGTCCAGCAGGCCGGCGGCGGCGAGCACGAAGGCGCCGGTGCAGATCGAGATCAGCCGGGCCCGCGGGGCGGCCGCCCGCAGCGCCTCCCGCACCTCCTCGTCGAGCGTGCCGTCCGTCAGCGCGCGCCCGTCGTATATGCCCGGCACCACCACCGTGTGCGCCGTGGCGAGGACATCCAGGTCGTGGTCGGGCAGAACGCGGTAGCCCGCCCGGGTCCGCACCGGCCGGCCTCCTGGGCTGCACGTGACGACCTCGTACAGTGCCCCGCGGTTGCGGGCGGCCAGGAACACCTGCCCGGGGATGCCCAGGTCGAGCGACGCGAAGTGGTCCAGGGCCAGTACGGCGACCCGGTGCGGGGCGGGGTGCACGGTGGGAAGCATGGCCGGAAGCATGGCCGGATTCTTTCACAGGTTGACCTCCCGGCCACTGTCTCCCCCAAGGGGCGCGACGGGAGGATGCTCGTCATGAAGTCGCTACACCGTGCCTGGACAGTGGCCGCCGTCGCCTTCGTCGCGATCATCGGGGCGGCCGGCTTCCGGGCGACGCCCGGCGTGCTGATCATGCCGTTGCAGGACGAGTTCGGCTGGACGAGGGGCACCATCTCGCTGGCGGTGTCGGTCAACCTCATGCTCTACGGGCTGTGCGCGCCGTTCGCCGCGGCCCTGATGGACCGCTTCGGCATGCGCCGGGTGGTCGCCTGCGCCCTGCTTCTGGTGGCCGTCGGCAGCGGCCTCACCGTGTTCATGACCGCGAGCTGGCAGCTCGTCGCGCTCTGGGGCGTCCTGGTCGGGGCGGGCACCGGCTCGATGGCGCTCGTCTTCGCCGCCACGCTGACCGACCGCTGGTTCGTCCGGCACCGCGGCCTGGTCACAGGCGTGCTCACGGCGGGCGGCGCCACGGGGCAACTGGTCTTCCTCCCGCTGCTCGCCCACCTCGTGGAGGCGCAGGGCTGGCGCCCGGCCTCGCTCACGGTGGCCGGAGCCGCGCTCGCCGTCGTCCCCCTCGTGTGGTTCCTGCTGAGGGACACCCCCGAGGAGATCGGCCTGACCGCGCTGGGGGCCGACGCGCCGGTCGTCCGCACGCCGGGAGGGGGAGCCGCCGCGCGGGCCGTACGGGTGCTGCGGAACGCGGCGCGCACCCGGTACTTCTGGTATCTCGCCGGGGGCTTCGCCATCTGCGGCGCGAGCACCAACGGCCTGGTCGGCACCCACTTCATCCCGGCCGCCCACGACCACGGCATGCCCGAGACCGTCGCGGCCTCGCTGCTGGCCGTCATCGGGGTGTTCGACATCGCCGGCACGATCTTCTCCGGATGGCTGAGCGACCGCGTGGACGCGCGGCTCCTGCTCGTCGTCTACTACGGCCTGCGGGGGCTGTCGCTGCTGGTCCTGCCGCAGCTGTTCGCCGCCACGACCGAGCCGAGCATGCTGGTGTTCATCGTGTTCTACGGCCTCGACTGGGTGGCCACCGTGCCGCCGACCGTCGCGCTGTGCCGCAAGATCTTCGGCGCGGACGGCGCGGTCGTGTTCGGCTGGGTCTTCGCCTCCCACCAGGTCGGCGCGGCCGTCGTCGCCACCGTGGCCGGCGTCACCCGCGACCACCTGGGGAACTACGACCTGGCGTGGTACGGCGCGGGGGTTCTGTGCCTGTTCGCGGCGCTTATGTCGTCCCGCGTCGTCACGCGTGTCCGGGACCAGCGCGAAGCTGCGATCCTTGTCGGGTGACCGAGCGCGTTCTTCCCCTGGTCGTACGCATCGAGCGGGCGGCGCCGCCGCGCCGCACCGACGCGCTGGAGGCGGCGGCGACCGCCGTGCCGCGACTGCTCGACCACGCCGAGAAGGCCGAGAACGCGGAGAACGCGGACGCGTGGGGCGAGGAGATCGCCGAGTGGCAGGACGGCCGGATCAGGAAGGTGGTCAGGCGGGCCCGCGGGGCCGAGTGGCGGCGGGCGCTCGCCCTGCCCGGGATCACCGTCACGGTGCGCACGGCCGAGGTGCGGGTGCATCCGCCGGTGCCGCTGGACGACTGGCCGCGTGACCTCGCCCGGCTCCAGGTGTCGGGCACCGACCTGGCGGACGACGCCGTTCCGCCGGAGCCCGGCCCCGATGACGTGGTGCTCTGGGTCAACCCCCGGCTGACGATGACGGCGGGCAAGGCGATGGCCCAGGCGGGCCACGGCGCGCAGTTCGCGTGGTGGGGCGCGGGCGAGGCGGACAGGGCGGCCTGGCGCGGCCGCGGCTTCGCCGTACGCGTCCGCACGGCGGGTCCGGACCGGTGGGACGCGCTGGCCGGAAGCGGCCTGCCGGTGGTCCGGGACGCCGGGTTCACGGAGATCGAACCCGGCTCGGCGACGGTCGTCGCGGACGCCCCCTGGCTGCGGGCGGGCGTTCCCGAAGTGTGATGGGGAAGGCACCCGAAAAACCGGGATATGCCGTACGCTCCCGATCGTGTCACCTGGGGACTATGGGACGAAGGCCGTGCCCTCCTACATAGCGGCCGAGGCCGAGACCACGCCACTGCCGAAGATCACGGTCCCGCCGCCGGCGCCGGCGACGAACTCCGGAAAGAGCCTCGGGGACCTGCCGATGCGGGTGGTCTACCGGGCGGTCGCCGTGGCCGCGGGGGTCGGCATCCTGGGCGCGAGCGTCGCCTTCGCGGTGCTCGGCCGGGGCACGCCCGCCCCGGCCGCCGTACGCGCCCCGGCCGCCCAGGGAGTCACTCAGCAGGCGGCGGTGGCAAGCGGTGCCGCGATCGGCACGGCGACCGGCGCGGTGGCCACGCCCGGCCTGAGCCCGCTGCCCAGTGCCAGTTCACTCAGTGCCGGCCCGCAGACCAGTGTGAGCCCGGAGCCCTCGTCCGGCCCGGTCGACACCGCGATGGCGGCGGCCCTGCACGATCCCCGGGTGCCCACGCTGCCGGCGAACGAGCGCAAGCTGCGCCGCCTGCACGGTCATCCGGCTCACATCCGCGGCCTGGTCAAGGACCGGCGTTCCGGCGTCGCCCTGCCGCGCTTCACCAAGTCGTGGACGCTCGCCAAGGCGAGCCCGTTCGCCTCCCGGCAGGTGCTGCCGAAGGTCAAGGGCATGTCGTACCGGGGCCTGCTGGTCTCCTGCCCGGTGCCGATCCCGCAGCAGGAGACGCTGCGCGACACGGCCTTCCTGGCCGCGCGGTGGACGCTCAACCACCATCCGTCCGGCGCGACGATCACCTGGACGGCCTCCCAGCCGATGAAGGCGGGCAAGCGGAAGGGCTGGCTGCTGGGCTACACCGTGCACTACACGGTGAAGGGCAAGAAGCGGACCTCCGCGGCGGCGCTGGCCCTCGTGGACGTCCCGGACAGGAAGCCCGCCGTCGTGTTCGTCACGATCCCCGACAGCCAGAAGAAGCGCTGGCGCGACATCAACGCGGTGATGTCCTCCGTGAAGGCGCTCTGACTCAGCGGGAGCGCGGGCGCCGCCACAGGCGGCCGGTCAGGAGCACGGCCACCGCCAGCCCGGCCGTGGTGAGAGCGCCGCCCTCGCCGACCATCCAGGCCGACCTGTCGTGCGTCGAGGTCATCGCCTCGGCCACGAAGTACAGCGACGCGTTCACCGTGGCGTGGCACACCAGGACGGGCCAGAGGCTCCGGGTGCGCAGCCGCAGCCACACGAGCGGGAAGGCCAGCGTGACCGTCTGGAGCGTGAACATCAGCATCGCGTACGGCACCGCCACGCCCTCTTCCACCGCCCCCGGCACGAACAGCATCAGCGGGTAGTGGAACGCGGCCCAGGCCAGGCCGAGGATCACCGCCGTCGCGGCCGGGCTCCTGCGCGCGGCGAGCCTCATGACCAGCAGGGAGCTCCAGCCGAGCTGCTCGCCGAGCGCCAGGACGACGAACGGCACCACACCGGGAACGAGGCCGAGCAGCACGCCGAGCGCCGGATGCAGCCCGGTGGACGCGGCGAGGTTGCCCGGGTCGAAGCGGGCGGCGCCGGTCAGCCAGGCCGTGCCGTACGCGAGGCCGACGCCGAGGACGGGAACGGCCCAGGCGGCGGCGAGCGTGCGCCAGGGCACCCGGTGGAAACCCCAGTCCACGGCGCGGACACCCCCGGCGGCCAGGCACGCGACGAGCGCGGCGAGCGCGGGCATGAACGCCTGGCCGTACATGGCGATCTGGGTCCCGACGGGAGCGTCGCCGATCCTGTCGAGATCGGCGCCCTGCGATACGGCGAGGGCGACGACGGGCAGCACGAGGGCGGCCAGGGTGAGGCCGTAGACCCCGAGCCGCGGCTCGCGGGCGGCGGGAGCGGCGGTCTCGGTGCCGGTGCCGATGACGGTTGACGTGTTCGTTCGCATGGGCCGATTCCAGCGTCCCGGCGGTCCCGCCCGCCTGAGGGTGAGGTCCCGTTCCGTCCCGTGCGACGGACCTGAGCGGGGTCCCGGATGGGACGGGACCCGGGTCCCATTCCCCTCCGTGCGCATAATGTCCAATGATGTCCTGATGCGAAGCGGTGCGTGGCCCCGAGGGCTCTGGGCGATTCCTGTCCTCTGCGGGGCGGCCGTCGTCGCCGGCGTCGCGCTGACCGCGGCCGCGCCCGCGCCGGACACCACCTATCTGGTGCTCGACGCGGTCGCCGGCCTGACCTGCCCGGCGGTGGGCGTGCTGATCCTCTCGCGGTGGCGGCGGCATCCCGTCGGCCGGCTGTTCTGTCTCAGTGGTGCCGGGCTGGCCCTCCAGGCACTTTCCGGGGGATACGCCGCGTACGCCCAGCCGCACGGGCTGCCCGGCGCCCTGGCAGCCGCGTGGGTGACGAACTGGGTGTTCTTCACCGGCTTCGGGCCGCTCCTGCTGCTACCCATGCTGCTGCCCGACGGACGGCTGCCGTCGCCGCGCTGGCGACCGGTCCTAGTCGCGGCCGTCGCCGGGATGACGGTGCTCCAGGTCATGCTCATGCTCCGGGACCGCATCTGGGTCTGGGGGCGGGAGGTGCCCAGCTCGTTCGGGTTCGTCCCCACGAGGCCCGTGGCGGAGCTCGCGTTCGGCGTGGTGGCGCTCGGGCTGGCCGCGTCGGGGATGGCGGCGCTGGCCACACGGGTCACCCGATCCGACGACAGGCGACGTCTCCTGCCGGTGTTCGCGGCCGTCGTCGCGGTGGGGCTCGCGGTGGCCGCCGACACGCTGCTGCCGCCCGATCCCCCCGTGGGCGTGTGGCTGCTGGCCGTGGCACTGCCGCTGTTCCCCGCGGCCACGGCGGTCTCGATCTTCCGCTACCGGTTGTTCGACATCGAGGTGCTGATCCGGCGCACCGTCGTGTACGCGCTGGTCACGGTCACGCTGCTGGGGGCCTACCTGGTCACCGTGGCCACGATCGGCACGCTCCTGCGGGCCGGGACCGGGGTGGTCGAGCCGCTGGCCGCCACCGCCGTCGTCGCGGTGGCGTTCGCACCCGCGCGGGACGCCGCGCAGCGGGCCGTCGGCCGTCTGCTGTTCGGCAACCGGGGCGACCCCGCGGCCGCGCTGTCCCTGCTCGGCCAGCGCCTCGAGTCGTCGGCCGACCCGACGCGGCTGCTCGAACGGGCGGCGGAGACCGTGGCCCACACCCTGCGGCTGCCCGCGGTCGCCGTGCTCGCCGCCGACGGCACACCGGTCTGCGCGGAGGGCGGTGTGCCCGGCGACGGCGCACGGCTGCCGCTCGTGGTGGGCGGACGCGTGGAGGGGGAGCTGCGCGCGGCTCCCCGGTCGCCGGGCGAGGCCCTGTCGGCGGCGGACCTGGCGGTGCTCGACGACCTCGCCCGCCAGCTCGCGGTCGCCCTCGCGGCCGTTCGGCTCGCCAGGGAGGTGCAGGCGTCGCGGGAGCGGCTGGTCATCGCCAGGGAGGAGGAACGGCGCAGGCTCCGCCGTGACCTCCACGACGGTCTCGGGCCCGGCCTGGCCGCCATCGGCGTACGGCTCGACGTGATAGAGGCCACCGCCGCGGGGGTGTCGCCAGCCGTGCGGTCGTCGCTGGCGGAGGTCGGGCAGCTCGTCCGGGGGCTCGTCGGGGACGTACGGAGGATCGTCCACGACCTGCGCCCGCCGGCGCTCGACGAGCTCGGGCTGGCCGGAGCCCTGGAGGACCTGGCCCTGGAGACGGAGGAGACCGCGCAGGGCGGCCCCGCGGTCAGGGTCCGGGTGCCGGAGCCGCTTCCCGAGCTGCGCGCCGCCGTCGAGGTGGCGGCCTACCGCATCGCCCAGGAGGCGCTGGCCAACGCACTGCGGCACGCGCAGGCCCGGACCATCGAGATCGTCGCGCGGATCGAGCGGGGCGGGCTGCTCCTGCGGGTCCGTGACGACGGCCGGGGGCTGCCCGAACCGCTCGTCGAGGGCGTGGGGTCGGGCAGCATGAGAGAGCGCGCCGTGGAACTCGGCGGCGCGCTGCGCAGGACGTCCGCCTCCGGGGCGGGCACGACAGTGGAGGCGGTGCTGCCGCTGTGATGAATTCCGGGGCCGATTCGGAGACCGCCGAGCCGATACGCGTCCTGCTGGTGGACGACCACCCGCTGCTGCGGCACGGCCTGCGGACGCTGCTGGAACAGGTCGGCGGCGCCGAGGTGGTGGGCGAAGCGGGGGACGGCGAGGAGGCCGTCGCCCTCGCCCTGTCGCTGCGCCCCGACGTGGTCGTGATGGACCTGGTGATGCCGGGCACCTCGGGGATCGAGGCCACCCGCCGGCTGATCGACCGCGAGCCCGCCCTCGGCGTGCTCGTGCTGACGATGAGCGAGGACGACGCGTCGGTGTTCGCCGCCCTGCGGGCGGGCGCGCGCGGCTACGTCCTGAAGGGCACGGGCGGGGCGGAGTTCATCGCCGCCGTGCGGTCCGTCGCCCGGGGGGAGGCCGTGTACGGCCCCGCCGTAGCCCGGCGCATCCGCAGGTTCCTGGCGTCCGGCCCGGATGTCACGCCCTTTCCCGAGCTGACCGCCAGGGAACGCGGTGTTCTCGACCTGCTCGCGTCCGGCAAGTCGAACGCGGAGATCGCCCGCGCCCTGTTCCTCAGTCAGAAGACCGTGAAAAACCACCTGACGTCCGTCTTCGCCAAGCTTCAGGTGGCCGACCGGGCGCAGGCCGTGGTGCGCGCCCGCCGCGCGGGCCTCGGCGAGTGAGCGGTGGGGACGGCCGGGCTCAGCATTCGGCGAGGACGATCACGGAGTCACCCGGGGTGAACGTCACCGCCCGGGACCGGTCCGGGTTGAGCACGACGCCGTAGTGGGGCGGCTCCCCGGACTTCGCCGCCATGCGATAACCGATCGCGGTCTCGCCACGGCGCAGGGCCGACTCCACGATCGTGCGGAAGGCGACGGGCCGGCCGGTCGTCACGTAGTCCTCCACGGGCCGGGGATAGACCTCCGAGCCCGCGGCGTCGAAGAGGTAGCCGAAGACCTCGGCGAGGTGCGGGTTCTCGGCGAGCTGAGCGAGCAGCAGGCCGATGACGGTGTCGCTGATCACGATGTCGTCGGCCTCGGTGACCTCGGCGAGCGCCCGGTTGTTCTCGTCGTGCATCTCGCTCACGATCGAGTACTTCTCCCCGAGGGTCGCCTGCATGTCGCGCAGCTGCAGCAGCGTCATCAGCGCCCGGTTGTCGGCGTGGCGGGGATCGTACCGGTCGTCGGAGAGCACGATGACGTGCTGGTAGACACCGACGCCGAGGGACTCCAGGGCGTACCTGTCGGTGCCGTCGCACTCCTTGACGTTCACCGTCAGGTTGCGAAGGTCCGCCAGGCCGGCGCCGGCGCCCGGATGGTCGCCGGCGACGTCGAGCACCGACCCGCGGGTCACGTAGCCGTCCAGGTAGCGGATGATCCGCTCGGCCCGGCCGTTCCAGCCGAGCATCAGGGTCCGCTCGGGGGCCGGCTCCGGGGCCGTCGCGGGGACGATGTGCCGTTCGTCCGCGGGAGCCGTTCCGTTCGCCAGGCGGATGAGCGAGTCGTCCTGGGCGAGCACGACGATCTCGTCGGACGTCCCGATCACCGTGTCCGGCGGCGGGTTGAGCACCACACCGCCGGGCGCGCGCAGGCCGAGGACGGTCGCGGTCGCGTACGCGTCGAGGGCCTGGCCGTACGACCTGCCGGCGAGGGCGGGATCGCGGCGCAGGTAGATCTCACCGCCGTCGAAGTTCAGCAGATCCATGCAGACGACGGACACGCCGGACTGCCGGGACGACTGCACGATCAGCCGCGCGGCGATGTCGTCGCTGTCGACCAGGTGGACGCCGGGCCCTCCGGCCAGCCGGGCGGCGGCCATGTTGCGCGAGGAGGCGATGGCGGCGACCACCGGAGGATGCTCGCCCGCCCGCTTGGCCAGCGCGAGCAGAGTCTTGATGACGTGCGCGTCCGGGTCTTCCGTCTCGGGGGACAGCACCACGATCGTTCGCGCGGTGCTCAGGCTCAGCAGGTCGAGGTCGGCCGGCTCGGTGGGCCGGCCGGTGCGGCACACCAGGCGCGTCCTGCCCGTGTCGCCGACCCGGGCCCGGATCGCGTCCTCCATGGCCGGCTTGTCCCTGTCGGCCAGGATCGCGATGACCGAGCCGCGCTGGCTGGCGTGGGCCTTCGTGAGTTCGGAGACGATCGTGTAGAGCTGCTCGGACCAGCCGAGGATGACGGTGTGGCCGCTCTCGATCACGCGGGAGCGGCCCTTGCGCAGCTCCTCGATCTTGCCGCGCAGACCGGCGGAGAGCACGCCCACGAGGATGCTCACGATGAAGATGCCGCCGAGGGACGCGCCCAGCATGATCGCGAGGAAGGGCGCCGTACCGGCGTCTCCGGCGATCTTGCCCGGGCTGAGGGCGTGCATGAGCGACAGCCACAGCACCCCGGGCCAGCCGTCGTGCCGGAGCGCCTCGTCGGGGACGAGCCACATCGTCAGCGCGCTGACCACCACGATCAGCGCCAGCGACACCAGGGCCAGCCAGCCGATGAGGGCGGTCGTGCCCTTGGACATGGTGTTGTCGAACCAGTAGCGCGCACGCTCATTGACCGTGGCTTTTGACACCGGCATCCCCCGCATGTGATCGGTAAACGTCAGACATAGTAGAAGCGACTAGGCTTCGTCGTGTGACGGAACTGGTGCTCGCCTCGGCCTCGCCCGCCCGCCTCGGTGTGCTGAGGGCGGCCGGACTGGACCCGAAGGTCATCGTCAGCGGGGTCGACGAGGACGCGATCACGGCCGCCACTCCCGAGGAACTCTGCCTGAAGCTGGCCGTGGCCAAGGCCGTCGCGGTGTCGCTGACCCTCGGCGACGGCATCGTGATCGGCTGCGACTCGGTGCTCGAACTCGACGGCGTCGCGTACGGCAAGCCGGGGACGCCGGAGGAGGCGGTGCGCCGATGGCACATGATGCGGGGCAGGACCGGCCGGCTGCTGACCGGCCACTGCGTCAAGGACGTGGCCGCGGGACGCACACGGTCCGAGGTGGCCGCGACCGTGGTGCGGTTCGGCACGCCGTCGGACGAGGAGATCGGCACGTACGTCGCGAGCGGTGAGCCGCTGCGGGTGGCGGGGGCGTTCACCCTCGACGGCCTGGGCGGCTGGTTCGTGGAGGGCATCGAGGGCGACCACGGCAACGTGCTCGGCATCTCGCTTCCGCTGATCCGCCGCCTGCTCGCCGATCTCGGCGTGCCGGTGACGAGCCTTTGGCGCTAGCCTGCCCGCCATGAGTGGCAACGAGCGGCCCGCCGGGCGGCGTGGCGTCGGCGGTTTCGCCGAGGGGATCGGCTTCTGCTTCCGTGGGCTCGGATGGGTGGCCCGGCATCCCGGCTGGTGGTTGTTCGGGCTGATCCCGGCCCTGATCGCGCTCGCGCTCTACATCGTGGCGCTGGTGTGGCTGGGCACGCACGCCACCGACGTCGCGGCCTGGGTGACGCCGTTCGCCGACAACTGGGGCTGGCGGGACACGTTCCGCGCGCTGGTCGGCTTCATGATCTTCGTGGTGGGGCTCGCGCTCTCCGTGCTGACCTTCACCGCCGTCACCCTCGTGATCGGCGACCCGTTCTACGAGAAGCTCTCGGAGAAGGTCGAGGAGGACCTGGGCGGGCTTCCCGGCGGCGACCTGCCCTTCTGGTCGTCGCTGTTCCGGTCGGTCCGCGACAGCCTCGTGACGCTGTGGTACGTCCTGCTGTTCACGGTGCCGCTGTTCGTGCTCGGGTTCGTGCCGGTCGTGGGCCAGACCGTGGTGCCCGTGGTCGGCGCGTTCGTCTCCGGGTTCTTCCTCACGGTCGAGCTGACCGCCCTCGCCATGGAGCGGCGGGGCCTGCGGCGCAAGGAGCGCTTCGCCCTGCTCCGCGCGAACCTGCCGGTCACGCTCGGCTTCGGTGTGCCGCTCTTCCTCTCGTTCATGGTGCCGCTCGTGAGCGTGGTCGCGATGCCGGGCGCCGTCGCCGGCGCCGCCATGCTCGTCCGCCTCCGGCTCGCGCCCGCGGCCCTGCCCGGGGGTCAGGCCAGGGACGCGAAACCCGTCTGACGAGGGGTGGGTGGGGTGCCGGCTGCCGCCCGGCCGTCCACAGGAGACGGGTTGTCCCCAGGGCCGGCTGACATCGGCCGGGGCGAGGCGCCGTCCGGCGAGGCTTGCCGCCATGACGACTCCGAAGCTCGTGCTCTCGACCCCGGCGGACATCCTCTCCGCCGTGCCCTACCTCGTCGGTTTCCACCCGTCCGACAGCCTCGTGGTGACCGGGTCCACCGGTCCCGAGGTGCGGCTGACGACGCGGTGGGACCTCCCGGCCGATCCCCGGGACCTCAACCGGCTGGTCCCGCTGCTCCGCCGTGAGGCGGTGACCTCGGCGTTCCTCGTCGGGTACGGCCCGGGCGCCCTCGTGACCCCCGTAGTCGACGAGGTGACCCGGCTGCTGTGGGCCGGGGACATCCGGGTGACGGAGAGCCTGCGCGCCGAGGGCGGGCGCTACTGGTCCTATTCCTGCACGGGCGCGACCTGCTGCCCCGCGGAGGGCACGCCGTACGACACCGGAGGCAGCCGGGTGGCGGCCACGGCCGTGATGCACGGGCTGGTCGCGCTGCCCGACCGGGGCAGCCTGCGCCGCTCCGTCCAGCCGTCCGGCGGGACGCGGATGCGGCAGGCCACGTTCCGCGTCACGGAGGCCCTGCGCACGTGCCTCGCGGCCATGGAGACGGCCATGGAGACGGCCATGGAGACGGCCATGGAGGCGGACATGGAGACGGCGGCGGACCCGGCGGGCCCGGACGAACAGGCCGCGCGGTTCGTCGCCGACGCGCTGGAGCGGGTGCGTGCCGCGATCGGCCTGTACGCCTCGGGGGGCAGGCTGGGCGACGAGGAGGCCGCGCGGCTCGGGCTGGACCTCGCCGTGGTCCGGGTGCGGGACGAGGCGTGGGCGCTGATCGACGACCGGGACGCGCATCTGGCGTTGTGGCGTGACCTCACCCGGCGGCTGGAGCCGGGCCACGCCGCTCCCGCGGCCTCGCTGCTGGCGGCGGCCGCGTGGCAGCGGGGGGAGTGCGCGCTGGCCGGCATGGCGCTGGAGCGGGCCCTCGACGCCGATCCGGGCTACTCGATGGCGCTCCTGCTGCGGCAGGCGCTGACGCACATGATGTCGCCCGCCATGCTCCGCGACCGCATGCCGACTCCCGAGGAACTCGACGACGAGATGGGCGCCCCGAGAGCGGTCTGGCTCGCGCCGCTGCGCGCGCTGCTGGCCCCGGCTCAGACCGGGTCGCTGTCCTGAGCCTGACGACGGCGCTCGTTGTAGGCGCGCATCCGCGCGGGATACCCGGTGAGCTGCACGTCGTAGACCGGCAGGGAGAGATCTCTGGCGACCTTGGCGATGACGGCGGGCGACCCGACGCGGCGGCGGGTCCACTCCCCGTCGTGGGCCACGGCCACCGCCGTGGTGTCGGTGGCGAAGGTCTCGGGCTCGACGTAGAACTCCACGCCACGGCGGGTCTTGGCGAACTCGATGAGCGCCTCGATGTCGGCGTCGGTCGCCTCGCGGTCGAACTTGGCCACGCGGAGGCCGCGCCTCCGCCGGAGCCCGTAACGATCTCGCCATCTCATAGTGCTTGTATACCGCGTCGCAGATCACGATGGCGTTAAGGGAACGGTCTCGGGGCCATGTCGGGGATGTCCCTGATGCCGGGGCCGCCTCTCCGGAGCAGGATGGAGGCAGACTTGAGACAAGCCGAGCAGGCCGTCGACGGAAGGCGATGTTTGTGATGCCCGCGACAGCGACACCACCGTGGCAGGGCCGCCCGGCCCCCATGCCGCACCCTCAGTTGCGCGTGACGAACCAGGACCGTGAGCAGGTGGTCGAGCACGTCAAGGCGGCCTACGCCGAGGGCAGGCTCGACAAGCACGAGATGGACGAGCGGCTGGACCGGGCGATGACCGCCCGCACCCACGCCGACCTCGCGCCGATCATGAACGACCTGTACGGCGCCCGGCCGGCGTACGTGCCCCGGCCGCCCGCGTACACCGGCCGCGCCTCCGCCCTGGAGGGGGGCGACCGGGCCGGAGCGGCGGCCTCGCACCTGTTCGCGCTGGCGGGCTTCTTCGTCATCGGCCCGCTGCTGATGATGGTGACGGCGGGCCGCACGTCCCCCTACATCAGGCGGCACGCGGTGGAGGCGCTCAACTTCCACCTCACCGTGCTCGGCGCGACCGTCCTGCTGCCGTTCACCGTCATCGGGGTCGTGCTGGTGCCGGTGGTCTGGGTCCTCGGGCTGGTCCTGTCCGTCGTCGGCGGGGTGTCGGCCATCGCCGACACAGAGTTCCGCTATCCCCTGACGGTCCGCCTCGTCAAGTAGGCGGGCGGCTAGAGCATGATCGCGCGGACGGTGGCGACGGTGTCGGCCTCCTCCGGCCGCTTGTCCGGGCGGTAGCGCAGCACCCGGGCGAACCGCAGCGCCATGCCCCCGGGGTAGCGGCTGGACCGTTGCACTCCGTCGAAGGCGATCTCCACCACCAGCGTGGGCGTGAGCGTGACGACGTGGCCGTCCCCAGGGTTCCCGGCAGGGCCATCGGCAGGGCCGTCCGCAGGGCTCTCCGCGATCCGCAGGAACTGCTCGGTCTGCCAGGTCAGCAGTTCGTCGGTGAGGCCCTTGAACGTCTTGCCGAGCATCACGAAGCCGCCCGTCTCCGGGTCGTAGGCGCCGAGGTGCAGGTTCGACAGCCAGCCCCGGCGTCGTCCGCTGCCCCATTCGGCGGCCAGCACGACCAGATCCAGGGTGTGCCGGGGCTTCACCTTGATCCAGCCCGCCCCCCGCCTGCCCGCGGCGTACGGCGTGCCCAGCGACTTCACGACGACGCCCTCGTGCCCGCGGCGTACCGCGTCGCCGAAGAAGGCCTCCGCCTCCTCGGCGTCCGCGGTGACCAGGCGCGGGGTGATCAACCCGGCCGGTACCGCCGTCTCCAGCGCGGCGTGCCGCTCCTGGTCGGGCAGGTCGAGCAGGTCGGCCCCGCCCACCCGCAGGGCGTCGAAGAAGAAGACGGTCAGCGGCACGGTCTCCCGCAGCGACGCGACGCCGGTCCTGCTGGCCACCCGGCCCGAGGTGACCTGGAACGGCTCCGGACGGCCGTCGGGGCGCAACGCCAGGACCTCGCCGTCCAGGACCAGGTCGGTGCCCGGAAGGCCCAGCACCGCCTCCACCAGCTCCGGCACCTGACCGGTGATGTCGTCGAGCGTACGGGTGAAGACGGCGACGTCGTCGCCCGACCGGTGGGCCTGGACCCGAACGCCGTCGAGCTTCCACTCGACCGCGGCGGGAGCGCCGGCCTTCTCCAGCGCGGCGGTCACGCTGGCCGCGCTCTGCGCGAGCATCGGCGCGACGGCCCGCCCGACCTCCAGATGGAACGCCTTGAGCTCCGCCACCCCGCCGCGCAGCGCCGCCGCGCCGACGGCGGGCAGCGAGCCGCGCAGGGTCAGGGCCCGGCGCACCTCGGCGGAGGGCACGTCCGCCGCCCTGGCGATCGCCTCGATCATCACGCCGTCGAGTGCCCCCTGGCGCAGCTCGCCCGTCAGCAGCCGGTGCAGGAACGACTGCTCCTGCCGCGTCACGGCGCCGAACAGCTGACCGAGCAACTCCCGGCGCGCGGCCTGCGAACCCGTCCCTGTCTGGGCCTTGATGCGTTCGAGCAGCGCGTCGACCTGGCCGAGGGTCGCCGTGGCGATCTGGCGCGGCTCGGGAAGGTCGGACAGGCTCCGCCAGCCCACGCCGATCTGACGCTGCGGCAGTTCCCCCGACAGGTAGGCGATGGCGATCTCGGCCTCGTCCGGGCCCACCCTGCCGAGCAGCTCGGCCAGGTGCCTGATCTTGGCCAGCCGCGCCGAGTCCGCCGCCACGGCCGCGGACGTCCGGGCAAGGTCGATCAGCAACACAACGTAATCCTGCCTTACCGGATGGGCACCTGCCCAGGCAGGGGGGCGAGTCGCCGTCAGCTGTAGTGTCGCCGTCAGCTGTAGTGGCGCGCGAGCGGCCACAGATCGCGCCAGGGCCGGAGGGGATCGCGGCAGACCGTGATCGGCACGCCCTGCTCCTCGCCCGGCATCCCGGTCACCGTGCCCGCGACCGAGCAGGTGGCGAAGACCGTGCGGAGACGGCCGGGCGGATAGCCGACGGAGACCGCCACCTGGGTCCCCTCCGGCGGCGGGCCCCACCACCACAGCTCGTTGTGGCCGCTGTGGACGGCGGGCAGGCCGAAGTCGCCCGCCCAGCGGCGCAGCGCGCCGGCCTCGCCGTAGTTCCCGGCGAGCAGCACCGCCCCCGCCCGCTCATCGGCGGGCAGTGTGCCCACCACCTGTCCGACCTGCGCCGCCAGGTCCCGCATGCCCACCGACTCGCGGGCGACCTCGTTGATCGCCGCGACCGGCGTCCCCGCGAGCGACGCGGCCGGGACGACCGGCAGCGCCAGGACCACCGCGACCACGGCGTTGGCCGCCAGCGCCACGACCAGCACGGTCCGCCTCCGCCATCCGGCCGCCGTCACGCACCCGGCCGCGAACAGGTAGAGCAGGAAGGCGCCGGTGTAGTCGGGGCGGCCCCCCGAGAGCAGGACCAGCGCGCAGGCCACGGGGTAGGCCAGGGCGAGCGAGCGGACCCGCCGGACCCGCCGGTCCCGCCAGAGCCGCAGCAAGCCCGCCACGCACACCACCGCCTGCGGGGGACCCAGCAGCAGGATCTGCAGGGGGACGAAGGCGATGCGGTTGTCCGCTCCCTCGTCGGCGCGCAGAGCCTCGGCCATCTGCAGTTGCGGCCAGTCATGGGTGACCTGGTAGACCAGGTTGGGCGAGGCGATCGCCAGGGCCAGCAGTGCCCCGAGCCACAGGCGCCTGTCCCGCAGCACCTCGCGCGGACCGGTGACGAGGAGGCCCAGGCCGGCGCAGGCGAGCAGCAGCACGATGAGGTCGCGGTTGTAGGACGCGATCCCGGCCAGCAGGCCCGTCCAGAGCCAGTAGCGGCCGTCGCCCCGCAGCAGCACCCGGAGCAGGCACAGCGTGACCGCGAGCCACAGCACGAGATCGGGAGTGAGGGTCAGCAGCGAGTGCCCCGCGATCAGGGGCAGCACCGCGCCCGCCGTACCGGCCGCGGCGAGGACCTGCGCGGCCCGGCCCGCGTCGAGATCCCGGGGGCTCAGCTCCCGGGCGATCAGGGCGGCGAGCAGGACCAGCGTCCCGGCGCACAGGGCGGGGACGATCCGGAGCGCGACGACGGTGTCCCCGAAGACCGCCGTCGACAGCCGGGCGATCATCGGGGTGAGCGGCGGGGTGTCGAAGTATCCGAGCCGGGGGCGTTCGCCCAGCATGCGGAAGTACAGTTCGTCGCGGTGGTAGCCGTACCAGGGACTCACCGCGAGCAGCACGGCCACGACCGCGCCGGCGAGCGCGATCACCGCCCGAGGCAGCCCGATGGAGGGCAGCCGGGCAGAGGGCGGCCGGACGGGGTGCGGCCGGATGGGAGGCACGGCACTCGCCGGGCCGCTCGCGGCGGCGCTCGGCGGCTCGGCCACGCGGTGACCGTCATGAGAGGGACCGCCGTAAGAGGGACCGCCGTGAGAGGGGCCGTCGTGAGGGGGGACGCCGTCCATGCGGCCATCATCCACGACGCGGCCGGGACCTCATAGGCTCCGCCGGGCGGCGTCCATCCCGCAGCACCGGGCTCGCCTCGGGCCCGCATCAGGCCCGTACCGGGCTTGCACCGGACCCCCGATTCCCGGCCCCTGAGCCCGGGACGCCGGCCCAGGACGCCCGGACGTCCCGGGGGCACGCGTGACAGGGCGGCGGGGGAGGGGTCAGCCGACCCCGAGCAGGTCGACGACGAAGATGAGCGTCTCGCCCGGCTTGATGACGGCGCCCGCGCCACGGTCGCCGTACCCCAGGTGCGGGGGGATCGTCAGCCGCCGGCGGCCGCCGACCTTCATGCCCGCCACGCCGCGGTCCCAGCCGGCGATGACCCGGCCGCCGCCGAGGGGGAACTGGAACGGCTGCCCGCGGTTCCAGGAGGCGTCGAACTCCTCGCCGGTGGAGAACGCCACCCCGACGTAGTGCACGGTCACGTTCTGCCCCGGCCTGGCCTCCGGGCCGGTCCCCTCCACGAGGTCGGCGATCTCCAGGTCGGCGGGCGGCTCGCCCTCGGGGAAGTCGATCTCGGGCTTCTCCAGTGCCACGTGGGTCTCCTGTTCTGTCCGTGCCGGACGTTCCGGCCGGCTGACGACTCTACCGGCAGGCCCGCTCGCCGATCTCGCGACTGCGCCCGACACGACGGCCGACACGGCGGCCGACGCGACGGCGCCTTCCCCCGCACCGGGCGGGGAAGGCGCCGTTGTTGTGCCTGAGAGCGTGGGCGGGCGTCACATGCGGCGGCCCCTCGACAGCCCGGCCTCGTCACGCGCCTCCTCGTCGCGCACCTCTTCGTCACGGGCGTCCTCGTCGCGGGCGTCCGCGCGCTCTGCGTCCGTACGGAGGTCCGCCTGCGGGGCGGTGTCGCCGGAGACCGGCGAGGGCGGCGTCACGGGCGTGGTCACGGGCGGCGTGGCGGGCCCGGCGGACGGCGGCCGCTGGAGGACGACGGTGTCGGCCGGTCGTACCCCGCCCTGCAGCAGGGCCTGGGCCTGGTCCAGCATGGCCGAGGCAACCAGCACGTCGTAGCGCCCGGCGACGATCGAGCTCCGGGAGGAGAAGTCGCGCGTCCCGCCGGTGAAGGCGTGGCCGACGAAGCCGAAGGCGGCGCCCGCGACGGCTCCCCACAGGATCGACCACAGCACCAGCCCGAAGAACGAGGTCGTGGTCGAGGTGAACAGCCCGAGGAACATGCCGACGATGAGCCCGAAGACCGCGCCGCTGACGAGGCCCGTCAGCGCGGCCCTGCCGTTGGTGAGCCGCCCGGTGACGGTCTCCTCCAGGCGCAGGTCGCTGCCGATGATCGCGCTGTTCTCCACCGGGAAACCGGCGTCGGACAGCGTGTCGACGGCGCGTTGCGCCGCGGCGTAGTTGTCGTAGCTGACCAGCAGCCGTCTGTCGACCGCCGGACTGGCCGGCTCTGCGGCCGGTGAGTACTCCATGAGCGCCTCCGCGGGATAGTGCGGCCGGTACGAGGAACGCACTACCCCGAGAGAGCCCGATATTCCTGCCGGGAATCGGCGTGGTCACCAGCTCTGGTGCAGCGGCATGCCCTCGCTGTAGCCCGAGGCGCTCTGCACGCCGATCACCGCACGCTCGTGGAACTCCTCCAGCGTGGTGGCGCCCGCGTAGGTGCAGGAGGACCGGAGGCCGGCCACGATGGCGTCGATCTGGTCCTCCACGCTCGGCCGCGCGGGGTCGAGGTACATCCGGGAGGTCGAGATGCCCTCCTCGAACAACGCCTTGCGGGCCCGCTCGAACGGCGTGTCCTCGGCGGTGCGCAGCCGTACGGCGCGGGCGGAGGCCATGCCGTAGTTCTCCTTGTACTTGCGGCCGTCGGCGGCGGTGCGGGTGTCGCCGGGGGACTCGTACGTGCCGGCGAACCACGAGCCGATCATGACGTTGGCGGCGCCCGCCGCGAGAGCGAGTGCGACGTCGCGGGGGTGACGCACGCCGCCGTCGGCCCAGACGTGCCGCCCGAGGCGGCGGGCCTCGGCCGAGCACTCCATGACGGCGGAGAACTGCGGGCGCCCGACGCCGGTCATCATCCGGGTCGTGCACATGGCGCCCGGGCCCACCCCGACCTTCACGATGTCGGCCCCGGCCTCGACCAGGTCGCGTACGCCCTCGGCGGTGACGACGTTGCCCGCGGCGATCGGCACGGCGGGGTCGAGCGCGCGTACGGCCCGCAGCGCGCCGATCATCTTCTCCTGGTGGCCGTGCGCGGTGTCGACCACCAGCACGTCGATGCCGGCGTCGAGCAGTTCCTTGGACTTGGCGGCCACGTCGCCGTTCACCCCGACCGCGGCCGCGATGCGTAGCCGGTTCCGGCCGTCGACGGCGGGCTGGTAGAGGGTGGAGCGCAGCGCCCCGGTGCGGGTGAGGATCCCGACGAGCCGGCCGTCCTCGTCCACGACGGGGGCGAGCCGGTGGCGGCCCCCGTGCAGCGCCTCGAACGCCGCCTGCGGGTCGATCCCGCGCGGCAGCGTCTGTGGCGAGGGGCTCATCACCTGGGAGAGCTGGGTGAACATGTCGACGCCGTGGCAGTCGGCCTCGGTCACCACGCCGACCGGGCGGTTCTCCCAGTCGACCACGATGACCGCGCCGTGGGCCCGCTTGGGCAGCAGGGTCAGCGCCTCTCCGACGGTGTCGTGCGGGGTGAGGGCGATCGGCGTGTCGTGGACCAGGTCACGGTTCTTGACCCAGTCGACGACGTCGGCCACGACCTCGATCGGGATGTCCTGGGGGATGACGGCGAGGCCGCCGCGCCGGGCGATCGTCTCGGCCATCCGGCGGCCCGCGACGGCCGTCATGTTGGCGACGACGACGGGGATCGTGGTGCCGGTCCCGTCGACCGTGGACAGGTCGACGGCCAGGCGGGACCCGATCGCGGAACGGGACGGCACCATGAAGACATCGCTGTACGTGAGATCGTAGGGCGGCGTCACATCGTTGAGGAATCGCACGTTTGTCCAGCCTACGTTGTGAGCGGTCATTTCCGGCATTCCCGCCCGCCGATGAGAGCAGACCCGCACACGGGATACATTGACCTCGCCTGAGAGGAGCACAAGTGATCATCGTTGACCGTCCGGAGACGCTTGTCGTCGGCTACGTCGTACGGACGACCAACGCGGCGGAGGCGGACCCCGCCCTCGCCCGGCTGCCGGCCCTGTGGGCCCGCGCCGGAGCGCCGGGGGCGTTCGCCCACGTGCCGGGCCGGGTCGACGAGAACCTGTACGCCGTGTTGACGGACTACGAGAGTGACCACAACGGCGCCTACACCCAGATCGTCGGCGTGGCGGTGCGCACGGCCGCGCGGCTGCCGGAGGGCATGGTCGCCGTACGGGTGCCCGGAGTGCCCTCGCTGCTGGCCGAGGCGCGGGGACCCATGCCCGGAGCGCTGATCGACGCCTGGCAGCAGGTGTGGAAGCACACGGAGTCGGGCGCGACCCCCGCCCGCGCCTTCACCACCGACCTGGAGATCCACCACCCCGACGGAGCCGACCTCTACGTCGCGACCCTGCCGTCCTTCGGCGAACCCTCCGGGCCCCCGGCGCAGGCTCAGGCCGCGCCTGCCTGATCATCCGGCCTGATCCGGCTCGCCGGTGTTGGCCTTCGTGTAGGCCCGCAGCCGCTCCGCGACCTGCCTGGTTCACGTGATCAGGCCAGCACGCCGGCGGCGCGCAGGGCCTCCGCCTCGTCGCCGGACAGCCCCCAGGCGCTCAGGTCGTGCAGCCGGGTGGCGGGGGACAGGTCACCGTGCCCGGCGCCGGCCAGCCGCGGCGCGGGCGCCGCCTGCGGCACGCCGCCGACCTCCACGAACGTGCCGCGCGCCCGGTTGTGCGGGTGCCCGGCGGCCTCGCGCGGGTCGAGCACCGGGACCACGCAGGCGTCGGAGCCTTCGAAGACCGCCTCCCATTCGGCCCGCGTACGGGACCGGAACGCCTCGGCCAGCCGTTCGCGGATGACCGGCCAGTTGGCCCGGTCGTCGCGGTCGGGTAGGTCGGCGACGCCCATGCGCTCGAGCATCTCCGCCCAGAACCGCGGCTCCAGCGCGCCCACGGCGAGGAACCCGCCGTCGGCCGTTTCGTACGTGTCGTACATGGGGGCGCCGGTGTCGAGGAGGTTGGTGCCGCGCGGACCCCAGTGGCCGCCGTGCACCGCGCCGTGGAACATTGAGAACAGCAGCGCCGCGCCGTCGACCATCGCGGCGTCCACCACCCGGCCGCGGCCGGTCCGCTCCCGCTCGATCAGGGCCAGCAGCACGCCGTACGCGAGCATGAGCCCGCCGCCGGCGAAGTCGCCGAGGATGTTGATGGGCGGGGTGGGCTTATCCCCCGCGCGGCCCAGCATCGACAGCACCCCCGCGACCGCGATGTAGTCGATGTCGTGCCCGGCGGTGTGGGCGAGCGGGCCGTCCTGGCCCCAGCCGGTCATCCGGCCGTACACGAGCCGCTCGTTGACGGCGTGCAGGTCGTCCGGCCCGATGCCGAGCCGCTCGGCGACGCCCGGGCGGAACACCTCGATCACCACGTCGGCCCGCTCCGCCAGCCGCCGGAACGCGGCCACCCCCTCGGGCGACTTCAGGTCGAGGCCGATCGTCCGCTTGCCGCGGTCCATCACCTCCCGCCGGGGCTCGTCGCCCACCGCGGCCACCCGGTCGACGCGCAGCACCTCGGCGCCGTGGTCGGCGAGCATCATCCCGGCGAACGGCCCCGGCGCGAGCCCGGCCAGCTCCAGCACCCGGATCCCCGCCAGCGGCCCCCGTGACCTCTCCATGCGTTCCTCCTCACCGCCCGGTGGAAACCCAGTGAAGCCCAGTGGAACACACTCGTCGGCCCAGGTCCTGACGGTTTCCACAGTTACGGCAGGGGCGCGCGAGGCGAAGAACACGGGAAGGATACGATCTGTGCCGACGGGGTGTCGCGAGACTACTCGATAGTTTTCGCGGGCGTAACGTGTCTACTCTGGTCTGCGTCCCCGTCCGGGGATAGCGTGCCAAGAGGCGATCACTACGATCCATGGGGGTGGTGTCATGCCAGAGCGCACGGCCAGTATGACCGCCCATATAAAGGCCGTCGAGCAGATCAGGGACTCCTACGCCGCCATCCCCGAAGACGCCGCTCCTCGGCTGGCCAAGGCCACGACGAACCTGTTCCGCTTCCGGGCCCCGGCCAAGACGGCGTCGCTGTCGGCCCGTGACCTGGACCAGGTCATCCACGTCGACCCGGTGACCATGACGGCCGAGGTCCAGGGCATGACGACGTACGAGAACCTGGTGGACGCCACGCTGCCGCACGGGCTCATGCCGTATGTCGTGCCGCAGCTGAAGACGATCACGCTCGGCGGCGCGGTCACCGGCCTCGGCATCGAGTCGAGCAGCTTCCGGGACGGCCTGCCGCACGAGTCGGTCGAGGAACTGGAGATCCTCACCGGCGACGGGCGGATTCTGGTGGCCCGGGCCGACAACGAGCACGCGGACCTGTTCCGGGCCTTCCCCAACTCCTACGGCACGCTCGGCTACGCCCTGCGCATCCGCATCAAGCTGGCCCGGGTGAAGCCGTACGTCAAGCTGACCCACATCCGCTTCAACGACGCCGACAAGTGCATGCTCGCCATGCAGGAGATCTGCGAGAGCCGGGAGCACGACGGCGAGCCGATCGACTTCGTCGACGGCACGTTCTTCAGTCCCGACGAGCTGTACGTCACCGTCGGGTCGTTCTCCGACCGGGCGCCCTACACCTCCGACTACACCGGCATGCGGATCTACTACCAGTCGATCCGCAGCCGCGCCCGCGACTGGCTCACCGTCCGCGACTACCTGTGGCGCTGGGACACCGACTGGTTCTGGTGCTCGCGCGCCTTCGGGGTGCAGCAGCCGCTGGTCCGCTCGCTCCTGCCGCGCCGGTGGATGCGCTCGGACGTCTACCGTAGGCTCGTCGGCCTCGACCAGAGGTACGGCCTGACGGCCAGGATCGACCGCTGGCGGAACAACCCCGTGCACGAGTCGGTGATCCAGGACGTCGAGGTCCCGGTCGAGCGGGGCGCGGAGTTCCTGGAGGTCTTCCACCGCGAGGTCGGCATGACCCCGGTGTGGATGTGCCCGCTCAAGGCGACCGGCGAGTGGTCGCTCTATCCCCTCGAACCCGGCCGCCTGTACGTGAACTTCGGCTTCTGGGGGATGGTGCCGCTGCCGCGGGGCCAGTACGACGGGTATCACAACCGGCTGATCGAGCGCGCCGTGCACGCGCTCGACGGCCACAAGTCGCTGTACTCCACCTCCTTCTACGGTCGTGAGGAGTTCTGGCGGCTCTACAACGGAGACGCCTACTGGCCGGTCAAGAGCGCCTACGACCCGGGCGGCCGGCTGCTGGACCTGTACGACAAGTGCGTCAGGGCCAGGTAGTTGGGCGTCGATACGTCGGGAGAGGTGTAATGGCTCTTGCGGAGATCTTCGAGAAGATCGTCGGTCCTGACGCGGGCGTCGAGTTCGTCGCCTACGACGGCAGCAAGGCGGGATCCCCGGGTGCGGACATCCGCATCGAGGTGAAGACGCCGGCGGCGGTGGCCTACCTCGCGCAGGCGCCGGGGGAGCTCGGTCTCGCCCGCGCGTACATCGCGGGGCACATGGACGTGCACGGTGACATGTACACCCTGCTCGACCGGATGTGGTCGCTGACGCTCAACGACCTGCCGCTCGGCGAGAAGATCGCCGCGGCCCGCTCGCTCGGGCTCAAGCCGCTGCTGATGCGCGTGCCGCCGCCGCCGCAGGAGGCGCGGCAGAGCACGCTGGCGAAGCTGGGCAGCCGGCACGCCAAGCAGCGCGACGCCGAGGTGATCCACCACCACTACGACGTCTCCAACCGGTTCTACGAGTGGGTGCTCGGCCCCTCCATGGCGTACACCTGCGCGGTCTTCCCCCGGCCGGACGCGACGCTGGAGGAGGCGCAGCACACCAAGTTCGACCTGGTCGCCAAGAAGCTGGACCTCAAGCCCGGCATGCGGCTGCTCGACGTCGGCTGCGGCTGGGGCGGCATGGTCATGCACGCGGCCAAGGAGTACGGCGTGAAGGGCCTCGGCGTCACGCTGTCGCGCCAGCAGGCCGAGTACGCGCAGAAGGCCATCGCCGAGGCCGGGCTGTCGGAGCTCGCCGAGGTCCGTTTCATGGACTACCGCGACGTCGCCGAGACCGGGTTCGACCGGGTCAGCTCGATCGGCCTGACCGAGCACATCGGCAAGGACAACCTGCCGTCGTACTTCTCCTTCCTCTACGGCAAGCTCAAGCCGGGCGGGCGCCTCCTCAACCACTGCATCACCCGCCCGACCAGCACGGAGAAGACCCTGAACAAGGGTGGTTTCATCAACCGCTACGTCTTCCCCGACGGCGAGCTCGAGTCGGTCGGCCACCTGATCCGTCAGATGGAGGACATCGGCTACGAGGTCCGGCACGAGGAGAACCTGCGCGAGCACTACGCGCTGACCCTGCGCGAGTGGTGCAAGAACCTCGACGAGCACTGGGACGAGGCCGTGGAGGAGGTCGGACAGGGCACCGCCCGGGTCTGGCGGCTCTACATGGCCGGGTGCGTGGTCGGGTTCGAGCGCAACAAGGTGCAGCTCCACCAGGTGCTCGGCGTCCGGCTCGACGAGGGACAGTCGCACGTGCCGCTGCGCCCGTCCCTCGACTGGCCGTGACGGTTCCTACCGAAGCTCGCGCTTGAGGATCTTGCCGGTGGCGGTCATCGGCAGGGACTCGCGGAACTCCACGATCCGCGGGTACTTGTAGGCCGCCATCGTCTCCCGGCCCCACGCCACCAGTTCCTCCTCGGTGGTCGTGTCGCCGGGCGTGCGGATGACGTACGCCTTGACCTCCTCGCCGTGCGACTCGTGGGGGACCCCGACGACCGCGGCGAGCGAGACCGCCGGGTGGGTCATGAGGACCTCCTCGATCTCCCGGGGATAGACGTTGAACCCACCCCTGATGATCATGTCCTTGGCCCGGTCGACGATGAAGTAGTAACCGTCCTCGTCGCGCCGGGCAATGTCGCCGGTGCGGAACCAGCCGTCCCGCATGACCTCCGCGGTCGCCTCGGGCCGGTTGTGGTAGCCCTTCATCACGTTGTGGCCGCGGACGGCGATCTCGCCGATGCCGCCGGGGTCGCCGACCGTGTTCCACTCGGCGTCCACCAGCTTCATCTCGACGCCCCAGATCGGGGTGCCGATCGAGCCGGCCTTGGCGGGACGGCCCGGCTGGTTGAACGAGGTCACCGGCGAGGTCTCCGACAGGCCGTAGCCCTCCAGGATGTCCACCCCGAACGTCGCGCTGAAGTCCTTGAGCACCTCGACCGGCAGCGCGGACCCTCCGGAGGCGGCGGTGACCAGCGAGGACGGCACCGCGGCGGCCCCGGCGCGCACCGCGGTGAGCATCGCCCAGTACATCGTCGGCACTCCGGCGAACAACGTGACCTTCTCCCGCTCCATCAGGGCGAGCGCCTCGGCCGGCTCGAAGCGCGGCATCAGCACGAGCGTGGCGCGGCGCCGGAACCCGGCGTTCATCAGTACGGTCTGGCCGAAGGAGTGGAACAGCGGCAGTGCCACGAGGTAGGTGCTCCGGTCCTGGCGCGGGAACATCTCGTCGCTGACGACGGCGTTCATCACCATGTTCTGGTGGGTCAGTTCGGCGCCCTTGGGCTGCCCTGTGGTGCCGCTCGTGTAGAGGATGACCGCCGTGTCCCCGGGGGAGGTCTGCACGGTCTCGAACTCGCCCGGCACCCCGTCGAGCGCCGCCCACAGCGTCTCGCCGTACGCCGACTCGGTGGCGAACGGCGTGGCCGGCAGCACGATGAAGTGCTCGGCCCGCCCGGCCTCGGCGAACCCGGCCCGGCCGCGCTCGCCCAGCGGCAGTTCCGGCGTGCCCTCGAAGCAGAAGAACGCCTTGGCGCCGGAGTCGTCCAGGTGATAGGCGATCTCCCTGGCCTGCAGCAGCACGTTCAGCGGGACCACGGTCGCGCCCGCCTTGAGGATCCCGTAGTACACGAACGGGAAGTAGGGCAGGTTCGGGCAGGCGAGGGCGACCTTGTCGCCCCTGCCCACGCCGCGGGCGGCGAGCAGGTTGGCGACCTGACCGGCGATGGTGTTCACGAGCGAGTACGGCAGGCGGAGGTCTCCGAAGACGACCGCGGTGGCGTCGGGCTCGTCACGTGCGCTGTCCTCCAGCACGACGGCCAGGTTGAGCATCTGCCGCTCCCTCTTTCTGTCGGACGCATGGTCCATACCAACCGGTAGGTACCTCAGCGTAACGGCTGATCCGTCCGATTTTGAGTGCCCGGTCAGCAGCGTGGTCAGCAGCGTGTTCAGCAGTGGGCGTACTCGTCCCGCCGGTGGAGCATGGCCGCCAGCATCAGCGGGAACATCGCGACGTGCGCCAGGATCATCACGGTCATCCCGTCGATCAGGCCCAGCCACAGGAGAGGGAACAACGGCACAACCGGGACGAACATGGCGGCGCACATCTCCAGCGTCCCAGCCCAGGCGTGGCCGCGCACACGCATCCACACGGCCATGCCCACCGACATGTCGAACGCCATCAGGAGGTAGGCGAGCTCGGGGTCGCGGGTGTGGGAGAACCCGATCCCCAGGGCGGACCACAGCAGGCCGAGTGCGAACATCCCGGCGAACATCGCCACGACCATTTCGAGGTAGTGCAGGGCGAAGCGTCTCCATCGCCGGGGGCCGGACGGAGAGCCGGACGGGGAGCCGGTGTGCCCGGCGGGCGTCGTCTGTGTCATGGCTCGACTGTCCCGGCGGCCGGGGGCTCCGCGAAGTACGGGACCGGCGACAGGTCCGGAAACTTGGGATACCGGTCCCTGTGACGTACAGTCCCGGTGTGATCTCGCGGCGGGTGGTCGTGGTCGGGTACCACGCGGCGGAACTCCTGGACATCGCGTGCGTGACGTCGAGCCTCGTCATGGCGAACGTCCAGGGCGCCGCGCCTCCGTACGACGTGTGCCTGGTGACCCCCTCCGGGCTGCCCGTCACCTGTGGCAGCGGGCTGACGCTGCAGGCGCAGCAGGCCCTCGAACGCGTCACCGGGCCGCTGGACACGCTCGTGCTGTCCGGGGGGATCGGGCACGAACTGGCCGCCGCCAACCGGGTGATCGTCGGGCACGTCCGCCGTCTGGCCCGGGAGAGCCGCCGCGTCGCCTCGGTGTGCACGGGCGCGGCGGTGCTGGCCGCCGCCGGGCTGCTCGACGGCCGGCGCGTCACCACGCACTGGGGGTACGCCGCCACGCTCGCCTCGCGCCACCCCGAGATCACCGTGGACGCCGCCCCGATCTTCATCCGGGACGGCAACGTCACCACGGCCGCCGGCGTCACCAGTGCGCTGGACCTGACCCTCGCCTTCATCGAGGAGGACAACGGCTCCGCCCTGGCCCGGGAGGTGGCCCGCCACCTGGTGACCTATCTGCAGCGTCCCGGCAACCAGGCGCAGATGAGCATGTTCACCGAAGGCCCGCCCCCCGGCGACGACCTGGTCAGGCGGGTCGTCGACCACGTCACCGGCCACCTCGGCGCCGATCTGGGCACCGCCGCGCTGGCGGCCGGGGCGGGGGTGAGCGAGCGTCACCTGACCCGGCTGTTCCTCCGGCACCTCGGGCAGACGCCGGGCCGGTTCGTCCGCCGGGCCCGGGCCGAGGCCGCCGCCCATCTGCTGGCCACGACCTCGCTGCCGGTGGCCGCCGTCGCGGCCCGGTGCGGCTTCGGCACGGCCGAGACCCTCCGCCAGGCCTTCGTCGACCTCTACGGCATCCCGCCCTCGCGCTACCGGCAGGCGCATTCCACCGCACTGCCGCGGTCCTCCGCGCCTGATCCCGGTGCTGTGGCAGACTGACCACCGAATGTCGTTCTGGTCTTCGTCGAAGGGCGGGTCCATGACCACGCGGTCCACCGGGCGGGCGCCCATCACCTCCGTGCCGGACATCGACCTGTCGAGCTGGGACTTCTGGGCCCGGCCGGACGAGGAGCGGGAGCACGCCTTCCGGCTGCTGCGCGACCTGGGCACGCCGGTCTTCTTCGCCGAGCCCGAGATCAACTTCGCCGGGACACGCGGCCCCGGCTACCACGCGCTCGTGCGGCACGCCGACATCCTGGAGGCCAGCCGCGCGCCCGAGATCTTCTGCTCCGGCGACGGCGGGGCGACCAACATCCCCGACCTGCCCGCGGAGTTCACCGAGTACTTCGGCTCGATGATCAACATGGACGACCCGCGGCACGCCCGCCTGCGGCGCATCGTCTCCCGGGCGTTCACCCCCCGCATGATCAGGCAGTTCGAGGCCGACGTCGAGGCGGCGGCCGCCCGCATCGTGGACGACCTGCTGGAGACCGGGCCGGGCTGCGACTTCGTGACCGAGGTGGCCGCCCGGCTGCCCCTGAAGATCATCTGCGACATGGCGGGCATTCCGGAGAAGGACTACGGCTTCGTCTTCGACCGGTCGAACGTCATCCTCGGCGCCACCGACCCCGAGTACGGCGGCGACCCGCAGGGCATCGCGCACGCGCTGCTCACCGCCGCGATGGAGCTGCAGCAACTGGTGCAGGACCTCGCCGTCCACCGGGCCGAGCGGCCCACCGGCGACCTGATCTCGTCGCTGGTCAACGCCAACATCGACGGGGAACGGCTGACCACGCAGGAGCTCGCCTCGTTCTTCATCCTGCTCGTCGTGGCGGGCAACGAGACGACCCGCAACGCCATCTCCTCCGGGATGCGCCTGCTCACCCTCAACCCCGATCAGCGGCGCCTCTGGACGGAGGACTTCGAGGGCCGCGCCCCGCGCGCCGTGGAGGAGATCGTCCGGCTGGCGGCACCGGTCAACTTCATGCGCCGGAAGGTCACCCGGGACCACGAGATGAACGGCACGCGCTACCGCGCGGGCGAGAAGGTGCTGCTGTTCTACTGGGCGGCCAACCGGGACGAGCGGGTGTTCGACGACCCGCTGCGGTTCGACATCCTGCGCGACCCCAACCCGCACGTCGGATTCGGCGGGCCCGGCCCCCACTTCTGCCTCGGCGCCCACCTGGCCCGCCGCGAGATCACCGTGATGTTCCGCGAACTGCTGCGCCGGGTCCCCCGCATCGAGGCGGGCGAGCCGGAGCGCCTGCTGTCCAGCTTCATCAACGGCATCAAGCACATGCCCTGCACGTTCTGACGGCGGGGCGGGGTCTCAGCGGATCGGCTTGATCGACCGGACGACCGTGTTGATGTCGGGCAGCAGGTCGTTCTTCAGCTCCGGCACCGCCATGTAGACGATCGTGGGAAGGTCGGCGCCGGTGTCGACGGCGGCGATCACGACCGTGGTGGAGCCGCCGTCGGCGGTCACCTTGTAGGCGGCCAGCAGACCGGTCAGGCCGCCCCGCGACAGGCGCTGCTGGGCGGTCTTGGTGACCTTGTTGTCCTTGGGGAACTGCGTCTGCCGCGCGCGGTACATCACCGCGCTGAGGACGGGGCCCAGCTTGTCGGGCGCGGTGTACTTCACCGCGAGCGACTGCGCCAGCGGCCCCGACATCACCACGGCGAACTCCCGCTTGCCCTTGGTGGTCATGCCGGCCGGCACGTACTGCCGGGTGGTGAAGCCGTACGTCGCCTTGGTCTGGGCGGGGTCGGCGTCCGCCTGCCAGGGGCCGCCGAGCCTCGGCAGCGTGATCCGGCCGGCGGTGTCGGTGAGCACGCCGTTCACCGGGGAGGCGGTGCCCTTGTAGACGGGCAGCTGCGGCACCTGTGCCTGTGGCCGGGCACTGGAGCGGGAAGCGGGGGTGGAGGCCGAGGGCTTGGGCGGGGTCGCCGCCTCGGCCGACCTGCCCGAGCTGAGCGGCCCGGCGCCGAACGCCCAGACGAGCACCGCCACGAGCGCGGCCACGACGGAGGCCACCAGCGCGTACAGCCAGACGGGGCGGCCGGGCCCGTCGTCCTCGTACTCGTCGATCGCCCGGTAGTTCTCCCCGAACACCGTGTTCCACAGCTCCTGCTGCCGGTGCGCCGGTGGCGTCTTGGGCCCGCTGATCTGCCCCGCCGTCACGAACGGCCGGTACGGGTCGTCCGGCTGGGGAGGCGGCGGCGGAGCCGTGGACGCGTGCGGAGAGGCGGGCCGGGAGGGCGGGGGGAGGGGCGGGGAGGTCTCGGCGTACGAACGGACCGAGGGGGTGAACGGGGCGGCCGGGGTGAACGGGGTGGCCGGACCGGCCGGCGCGGCGGGGCCCGCGGGGGACCGCGGCGGCGGGCCGGGCTCGCCGAAGGCGGGGGTGGGCATGTGCGGAGCCGTGCCGGGCACGGGGCCCGCCATGGTCGCCGCGTCCGCGTCCCGTGGCGCCCCCTCGACGAAGGAGCGCACCGTGGGTGTGAAGGAGGCCGGCGGAGGGATCTCGGGCCAGGCCGGGGGGACCTCCGGCCAGGCCGGCGCCCGCTGGGGCTCACTGCGGTCCGAGGGCACGCTACCTCCCGAGATCATGCCCGAATTGGGGGTGCCTGGCATGATCTCATGGGAGCCGGGGGCTGCCGCAGTGAAATCGGAGAATGCCCCGCGGAACTGCTCACCGGTGGGGTCGGTGGGCGGGTCCTGCATCGGCAGGTCCGGAGGCGGGAAAGTGTTGGCCACGGAAGCACAGTAAAGGAGCGGACATAAGAGGTCACAACGGAACTATCACCATCGGGTATCGCACTCTGACACGCGAGGTCAGCCCCGGATGATCGAAACCGCGGCCACATGGGCGACTGCGCTACGCTTGACACGCGTGCCGCCACCCTGCACTGCGCCACAACACAGCGCCACCCCACACCGGGGCATCCGTCTCACAGCTCGGCGCGTGAGAGCGCGCAGGCGAGGGCTGCCCCGATCGTACGACAGGGGTTGCCCGGGCGGGCGTCATCAACCCTGATTCTGCCGCCGGGCGAGGAGTGGAAGTGGACGAGCCGGTGTACGACCCGCAGGCGCTGCAGGCCAAGTGGCTGCCGCGGTGGGAGGAGTCGAACCCCTTCGCGGCGGTCGAGGACCCCGCGGACACCAGGCCGCGCAAGTACATGCTCGACATGTTCCCCTACCCCTCCGGCGACCTCCACATGGGACACGGCGAGGTCTTCGCGATCGGCGACGTCGTCGCGCGGTACTGGTTCCAGAAGGGCTACAACGTCCTGCACCCCATCGGGTGGGACTCCTTCGGCCTGCCCGCCGAGAACGCCGCGATCAAGCGCAACGCCCACCCGGCCGAGTGGACGTACGCGAACATCGAGACGCAGGCGAACTCGTTCAAGCGGTACGCGATCTCCTTCGACTGGTCGCGCCGCCTGCACACCAGCGACCCGGAGTACTACCACTGGAACCAGTGGCTGTTCACCCGCTTCTACGAGCGGGGCCTGGCCTACCGCAAGGGCGGCCTGGTCAACTGGTGCCCGCAGGACCAGACCGTGCTGGCGAACGAGCAGGTCGTGGGGGGCAAGTGCGAGCGCTGCGGAGCCGACGTCGTCCGCCGTGAACTGACGCAGTGGTACTTCAAGATCACTGAGTACGCCGACCGGCTGCTCGACGACATGGCGCGGATCGAGGACGGCTGGCCCGAGCGCATCCTCACGATGCAGCGCAACTGGATCGGCCGCTCCACCGGCGCCGACGTCCGGTTCGAGATCGAGGGCCGCGACGAGCCGGTCACCGTCTACACCACCCGCCCTGACACGCTGTACGGCGCGACGTTCTTCGTCGTCGCGGCGGACGCCCCGCTGGCCGAGGAGATCGTCGCCCCCGAGCAGGCCGAGGCGCTGGCCGCCTACCGCGCCGAGGTCGCCAAGCTCTCCGACATCGAGCGGCTGTCCACCGAGAAGGAGAAGACCGGCGTCTTCCTGGGCACCTACGCGGTCAACCCGGTCAGCGGGGAGCGCATCCCCGTCTGGGCCGCCGACTACGTGCTGTCCGACTACGGCCACGGCGCGATCATGGCGGTGCCCGCCCACGACCAGCGCGACCTCGACTTCGCGCGGAAGTTCGGCCTGCCGGTGAAGGTCGTCGTGCACACCGGCCTGGCCGACCCGGGTGAGACCGGTGTCGCCACTCCCGGCGAGGGCACGCTGGTCAACTCCGGCCCGCTCGACGGGCTGACGAAGGCCGAGGCGATCCAGAAGATCATCGAGGTCCTGGAGGAGCGCGGCACCGGCAGGGCAACGGTCAACTACCGCCTGCGCGACTGGCTGCTGTCGCGGCAGCGGTTCTGGGGCACGCCGATCCCGATCATCCACTGCATGGACTGCGGCGAGGTCCCGGTGCCGGACGACCAGCTGCCGGTCACGCTGCCCGACCTGCGCGGCGCGGACCTCCAGCCGAAGGGCGTCTCGCCGCTGGCCGCCGCCACGGACTGGGTCAACGTCTCCTGCCCCAAGTGCGGGGGTCCCGCCCAGCGGGACACCGACACCATGGACACCTTCGTCGACTCGTCGTGGTACTTCCTGCGCTACTGCGACCCGGGTTACACCGACGGCCCGTTCGACGTGGAGAGGGTCCGCAAGTGGGGCCCGATCGACCAGTACGTCGGCGGCGTCGAGCACGCCGTGCTCCACCTGCTGTACGCGCGGTTCTTCACCAAGGTCCTGCACGACATGGGCCTGGTCGGCTTCACCGAGCCCTTCGAGCGCCTGCTCAACCAGGGCCAGGTGATCAACCAGGGCAAGGCGATGTCTAAGACGCTGGGCAACGGCGTGGACCTCGGCCAGCAGATCGACAACTACGGCGTGGACGCCGTCCGGCTGACGATGATCTTCGCCGGGCCGCCGGAGGACGACATCGACTGGGCCGACGTCTCGCCGGCCGCGTCGCAGAAGTTCCTGGCCCGCGCGTTCCGCGTGATGACGGAGGCCGGGGCGGCGTCCGCACCGGGGGCGGGCTTCTCCGGCGGCGACGTCGAACTGCGCAAGGTCACCCACCGGACCATCGACGAGGTCACCCGGCTCGTCGAGAGCCACCGGTTCAACGTCGCGGTGGCCCGCATGATGGAGCTGACCTCCGCCGCGCGCAAGGCGATCGACGCCGGTCCCGGCGCCGCCGACCCCGCCGTCCGCGAGGCCGCCGAGACCCTGGCGGTCATGCTGTCGCTGGTCGCGCCGTACGTCGCGGAGGAGGGCTGGGAGCGGCTCGGTCACGCGCCGTCGGTCGCGAAGGCGGGCTGGCCGCAGGCCGACCCGGCGCTGCTGGTGCAGGAGTCGGTCACGGCCGTGGTCCAGGTGGCGGGCAAGGTCCGCGACCGGCTGGAGGTGTCCCCGGACATCTCCGAGGCCGACCTGGAGGCACTGGCCCTGGCGTCGGAGAAGGTCAGGCCGTACCTGGACGGCGCGCCGCGCAAGGTCATCGTGCGGGCGCCGAAGCTCGTCAACATCGTCCCGTGATCGGGCGTTGACGATCGGGCAGCTGTCCGGACAAAATTACGCCCGAGCCACAAAACCACTCATACAGATGAGGCGTGCGGTCAGGGCATGCCGCGACCACCACCGCTCCGGCGGTGGTCTGGGGTGCGCGCCTGACCGTACGGCTCACCGGTGGCGTGCGCCCCGCGTGGGAGGCACGTCTTGTACAGACGCATTCTCGGCGGGCTGGCGACCGCCGTCGCGATGGCGGCGACCGTGCTCGTCGCCACCGGTTCACCGGCGAACGCGGCCGGCACGGGCACCGGCTACCTGCACACCAGCGGAAACAAGATCGTCGACAGCACCGGCGCCACCGTCCGGCTGACCGGCATCAACTGGTTCGGCATGGAGACCGACAACAAGACCTTCCACGGGCTGTGGGCCAGCAACCCGTGGAGGAGCCAGCTCGACCTCATGGCGAACCTGGGCTACAACACGATCCGGGTGCCGTTCTCCGACGACGCGCTGAAGCCGGGCGCGCAGGCGACGAGCGTCAACACCGCATCCAACCCCGATCTCATCGGCCTGTCGCCGCTGCAGATCCTCGACAAGGTCGTGGACTACGCGGGCCAGAAGGGCATGCGGATCATCCTCGACCGGCACCGGCCGACCAGCGCGGGTCAGACGGCGCTGTGGTACACCTCGACCGTGCCGGAGTCCACCTGGATCGCCGACTGGAAGTCGCTGGCCCAGCACTACGCCGGCAACACCACGGTCATCGGGGCCGACCTGCACAACGAGCCGCACGCCGACGGCACCAACCCGAACGCGACCGGCTCCTGCTGGGGCTGCGGCGACCAGGCGCGCGACTGGCGGCTCGCGGCCGAGCGGGCGGGCAACGCGATCCTGTCCGTGCAGCCCAACTGGCTGATCTTCGTGGAGGGCGTGAGCTGCCCGAGCGGCGGCCTGTCCAACGTCTGGGACAACGACACCAGCAACGACGAGGACTGCGGCTGGTGGGGCGGCAACCTCACCAAGGCCGGGCAGTTCCCCGTCCGGCTGAACGTGGCGAACCGGCTCGTCTACTCGCCGCACGAGTACGCCACGTCGGTCTACCACCAGCCGTGGTTCGACGACCCGACGTACCCGGCGAACATGCCGGCCATCTGGGACAAGTACTTCGGCTACATCTACAAGCAGAACATCGCGCCGATCATGGTGGGCGAGTTCGGCACCACGCTGGCCAGCAACACCGACAAGATCTGGCTCCAGGAGCTCATGAAGTACCTGGGCACCGGGGTGAACGGCATGTCGTTCACCTACTGGTCGTGGAACCCCAACTCGGGTGACACGGGCGGCATCCTGAAGGACGACTGGGCCACGGTCGACCAGGCCAAGCAGAGCATCATCTCGCCGTACCTGATCCCGCCGGTGGGCGGCAGGCCGCAGTCGCCTTCGGCCTCGCCCTCGGCGTCCCCGTCCTCCTCGCCCTCGACCTCTCCCTCGGCGTCACCGTCGGTGTCCCCGTCGGCCTCGCCGTCCGCGTCTCCCAGCGGGAACGGAGGCAAGTCCTGCACCGCCACCTACAAGGTCGTCAACCAGTACAGCGGCGGCTTCCAGGGTGAGGTCACGGTGAAGGCGGGCAGCTCCGCCATCTCCGGCTGGACCGTGAAGTGGGCCTTCCCGAACGGGCAGACCATCAGCCAGCTCTGGAACGGCTCGCTCAGCGCCAGCGGGTCCAACGTCACGGTGACGAACATGTCCTACAACGGGGCGCTCGGCGCCGGGGCGTCCACGGCGTTCGGGTTCAACGCGAGCTGGTCGGGCACCAACGGCGTGCCGTCGCAGGTCACCTGCGCGGCGAGCTGAGCGGGCGGATCACTTCAGCGCGGCGGCGATCCTGGCCAGGATCTCCTCCAGGATCGGCGCCGACGTCGCGAAGTTGAGGCGGGCGAACGTGTCCCCGCCTCCGTAGTTGGGGCCCGGGTTGAGCTTGACCCGGGCCTCCCGCTCGACGAAGGAGGCGGCGTCGGGGATGCCGAAGTCGAGCCACGCGAGATAGGTGGCCTCGGGCATGCGGTACCCCACCCCGGACGGGAGCCGCTCGGCGATGAGCCGGCGGTTGCGGTCCAGGATCGCCAGCACCTCCTCCAGCCACGCGTGGCCGTGCCGCCACGCGGCCACCGTGGCCTCCACGCCGAGGACGCTCGGCGCGCCGTAGATGTGGGCGGGCTGGCGGCCGATCGCGTCCCTGACGTCCCTGGCGCCCAGATGGGCCACCGAGCAGTGCAGCCCGCCCATGTTGAACGCCTTGCTGGCGGAGGTCAGCGTGACCGTACGCTCCGGGAGGATCGTGGCGAACGGGATGTGCCGGGCCGGGGCGTACGTCAGGTCGGCGTGGATCTCGTCGGCGATCACCAGCGTGCCGTGCCGGTCGGCGTACGCGGCGACCGCCTCCAGCTCCTCCCGGGTGAACGACCGGCCCGACGGGTTCTGCGGGTTCACCAGCAGGAGCACCCGTACGGGCTCGCCGGGGACCTCGAACCGGCCCTCGGCTGTCAGCGGCATCGGCACCAGGCGGCGGCCCATCCCGGTGATGGTGACGAGGAAGGGGTCGTAGGCCGGGACGTGCAGCGCCACGGCGTCGCCGGGCTCGGTCATGAGGTGCAGCAGCACCTGGAGGGCCTGGTTGAGGTCGGTGTAGGACCGCACGTGCCCGGGATCGGCGCGCCAGCCGTACCTCGCCTCCATCCGCTCGGCGAACGCCTCCGCCAGCGGCCCGGCGGCCGGCTGGTCCAGCCACTCGGGATAGCCCAGATCGGTGGCCGCGCGTCGCGCGACGGCCTCCCGGACCGCGTCGGGCACCGGAAAGTCCATGTCGGCGACCCAGGCGGGGATGACACCGGGCGCGGCCAGGGCCCACTTGATCCCGTCACGGGCGCGGGCGGCCTCCAGGGAGAGCGAGTCGAGTTTCACGGGACTCACCCTAATCGCCGGATATCGGTCATCCGGGAAGCAGCCATACCGGCGTCCCGCGGCGGGACGCCGGCACGGGCGTGACTACAGCCGCGTGACTACAGCTTGCGCAGGACGGCCGTGACCTTGCCGAGCACGGTGGCCTCGTCACCGGGGATCGGCTCGTAGTTCGGGTTGTGCGGCACCAGCCACACGTGCCCGTCCTTGCGCTTGAACGTCTTCACGGTGGCCTCGCCGTCGATCATCGCCGCGACGATGTCGCCGTTGTCGGCCACCGGCTGCTGCCGCACCACGACCCAGTCGCCGTCCGCGATGGCGGCCTCGATCATCGAGTCGCCGGAGACCTGGAGCAGGAACAGCGTGCCCTCGCCGACAAGCTGCTTGGGGAGCGCGAACACGTCCTCGATGCTCTGCTCGGCGAGGATGGGGCCACCGGCGGCGATGCGGCCGACCAGCGGCACGTACGCCGCGGTGGGCCGGTTGAAGCCGCTCTCCTCCTCGGCGGCGTCCGGGTCAACCCACAGGACCGGCTCACCGGGGAGCCTGACCTCCAGCGCCCGGGGGCGGTGCGGGTCCCGGCGGAGGTAGCCCTTACGCTGGAGCGCCGTGAGCTGGTGCGACACGCTGGAGGTGCTGGTCAGCTGGACAGCCTCCCCGATCTCCCGCATGGACGGCGGATAGCCGCGCTGCTGGACCGAGTCGCGGATCACCTCGAGGATCTTCCGCTGCCTGGGGGTGAGGCCAAGCGAGTCACGCCGACGAACCGCGAGGTCGCCGACGCCATTCGCCTGCTCACTTCGGTCACTCACGATGCCACCTCTCAATCCGTGTTCCTCATGTCGCACAGAGCGACCGTACCGCGATTCAAGATCAGCGTCAAACAATTGTTCGATATCCAGCGAAATCGCCGATCTCGCCGTTCTCCTCATCGTACGGGAGTTCGATCGATCCCGTGTTCGATTTACCCGATCTTCTCGGCTGGTCGTACGCCCAGCTCAGAAGGAATGGGGAAATCGGGGCGCGAAAATGCCGCACGGCCTATTCCTTCGTGCCCGGGGCAGGGGAGGCGCGTGGGACGGATGAGGCGACACGCCCGCCGAGCAGGAACTTCCCCCGCCACGCCCGGTTCGACTTGCGTTCAAGGACGGGCACTTCTACCGTTGGACCCCAACATCTAGTAGTCACAGCGGTGTAAGTTCACTACACCTTGTGTTCGGGATGGGCGTTCAGGGAGGCGATGAAGTGCACTGTCCGTTCTGTCGCCACCCGGACACACGGGTCGTGGACAGCCGCGCAGCCGAGGACGGCGCGGCCATCCGCCGCCGCCGCACCTGCCCCGAATGCGGGCGCAGGTTCACCACTCAGGAGACCGTCCTGCTGATGGTGAGCAAACGCAGCGGGGTCACCGAGCCGTTCTCCCGGGAGAAGGTCGTCGCGGGCGTACGGCGCGCCTGTCAGGGACGCCCGGTCGGCGAGGACTCCCTCGCCCAGCTCGGGCAGCGTGTGGAGGAGACCATCCGGGCCACCGGCGCCGCGGAGATCGCCTCGCACGAGGTGGGGCTGGCCATCCTGGGCCCGCTCCGCGACCTGGACGAGGTGGCGTACCTGCGGTTCGCGTCGGTCTACCGGAGCTTCGAGACGCTGGCGGACTTCGAAGCGGAGATCGAGCGGCTGAGGGCGGCCCACGGCGGCGGGGAGTAGCCGCCGGCGCCGGCGGGCGGGGCGAGGAGCGAGCCGTGCGGCGCGACGATGAGGGTGTAACGAGCGTGGTCGGAAAAAGGGGCTCCATCGGGCCCCGGGAGGGGGAAGTCATGACGGAGACCGTGAGCGGCACAGCGGCGGGTGCGGGAGGCCGGGGAGCGAAGCGTCCGCGCAAGGGCCTGAAGATGAAGCGCATCTTCACCACCCCGGGCGTCCACCCGTACGACGAGGTCCGCTGGGAGCGGCGCGACGTCGTCATGACCAACTGGCGCGACGGCTCGGTCAACTTCGAGCAGCACGGCGTGGAGTTCCCCGCCTCCTGGTCGGTCAACGCGGCCAACATCGTGACCACCAAGTACTTCCGGGGCGCGGTGGGCACCCCGCAGCGCGAGTCGAGCCTGCGGCAGCTCGTCGACCGGGTGGTGGGCGTCTACACCAGGACCGGCGTCGAGAACGGCTACTTCGCCTCCGACGAGGACGCGGAGATCTTCGACCACGAGCTCAAGCACGCCCTGATCCACCAGGTCTTCAGCTTCAACTCCCCGGTCTGGTTCAACGTCGGCACCCGCTCCCCCCAGCAGGTGAGCGCGTGTTTCATCCTCGCCGTGGACGACACGATGGAGTCGATCCTCGACTGGTACAAGGAAGAGGGCGTGATCTTCAAGGGCGGCTCGGGCTCGGGGGTCAACCTCTCCCGGATCCGCTCGTCCAAGGAGCTCCTGTCCAGCGGCGGCACGGCCAGCGGCCCGGTCTCCTTCATGCGCGGCGCCGACGCGTCCGCCGGGACCATCAAGTCGGGCGGCGCCACCCGCAGGGCGGCGAAGATGGTCGTCCTCGACGTGGACCACCCCGACATCGAGGAGTTCATCGAGACCAAGGCGCGCGAGGAGGACAAGGTCCGCGCGCTGCGCGACGCCGGGTTCGACATGGACCTCGGCGGCAAGGACATCGTGTCCGTCCAGTACCAGAACGCCAACAACTCGGTCCGCGTCTCGGACGAGTTCATGCGCGCCGTGGAGGCCGGGTCGAACTTCGGCCTGCGGGCCCGGCTGACGGGCGAGGTCATCGAGGAGGTGGAGTCCCGGTCGCTGTTCCGCAAGATGGCGCAGGCCGCCTGGGAGTGCGCCGACCCGGGCGTGCAGTACGACGACACGATCAACGACTGGCACACCTGCCCGGAGACCGGGCGCATCACGGCGAGCAACCCCTGCTCGGAGTACGTCCACCTGGACAACTCCTCGTGCAACCTCGCCTCGATCAACCTGCTGAAGTTCCTGCGCGACGACGACAGCTTCGATGTCGCGAACTTCGTGAAGATCACCGAGCTGATCATCACGGCGATGGACATCTCCATCACCTTCGCCGACTTCCCGACGCGGAAGATCGCCGAGACCACCCGGGCGTACCGGCAGCTCGGCATCGGCTACGCCAACCTGGGCGCGCTGCTGATGGCGACCGGCCACGCGTACGACTCCGACGGGGGCCGGGCGATCGCCGCGGGCATCACCTCGCTGATGACCGCCGTCTCCTACCGCCGCTCGGCCGAGCTCGCCGGGATCGTCGGCCCGTACGACGGCTACCAGCGCAACGCGGAGCCGCACAAGCGGGTCATGCGCAAGCACGCCGCGGCCAACGACAACCTGCGCACCCTCGACGACATGGACAAGAACCTGCACGCCGAGGCCACCCGGCAGTGGCAGGAATGCCTTCGCACCGGTGAGAAGAACGGATACCGGAACGCGCAGGCCTCGCTGCTGGCGCCCACGGGAACCATCGGGCTCATGATGGACTGCGACACCACCGGCATCGAGCCCGACCTGGCGCTGGTGAAGTTCAAGAAGCTCGTCGGCGGCGGCTCCATGCAGATCGTCAACCAGACGATCCCGCGTGCGCTGCGCCGGCTGGGCTACCTGGAGGAGCAGGTCGAGGCGATCGTCGAGTACATCGCCGAGCACGGTCACGTCGTGGACGCCCCCGGCCTGCGGCCGGAGCACTACGAGGTGTTCGACTGCGCGATGGGGGAGCGGGCCATCGCCCCGATGGGCCACGTCCGGATGATGGCGGCGGTCCAGCCGTTCCTGTCCGGCGCGATCTCCAAGACCGTGAACCTGCCCGAGTCGGCCACGGTCGACGACATCGAGCAGGTCTACCTGGAGGGCTGGCGGCTCGGCCTCAAGGCGCTGGCCGTCTACCGCGACAACTGCAAGGTCGGCCAGCCCCTGTCGATCGCGAAGAAGACCTCCGAGGACGCCTCCGAGGAAGCGGCTCCGGAGACGAAGGAGCCGGTCGTCCAGGTCGTGGAGGTCGCGCGGCCGACCCGGCGGCGGATGCCGAACCAGCGGCCCAGCACCACCACGCGCTTCACTGTGGGCGGTGCCAAGGGCTACATGACCGCCTCGTCCTACCCTGACGACGGCCTGGGCGAGGTCTTCCTCAAGATGTCCAAGCAGGGCAGCACGCTCGCGGGGGTCATGGACGCCTTCTCGGTGGCCATCTCGATCGGCCTGCAGTACGGCGTGCCGCTGGACACGTACGTGCAGAAGTTCGTCAACATGCGGTTCGAGCCCGCCGGCATGACCGACGACCCGGACGTCCGGATGGCGCAGTCCGTGATGGACTACATCTTCCGGCGGCTCGCGCTCGACTACCTGCCGTACGAGGACAGGGCGGCTCTGGGCATCTTCTCCGCCTCGGAGCGGGCCGCGCAGCAGCGCGGGGAGGACCCGGCCGCGATCCAGGACGTCGACACCGCCGCACTGGCCCAGTCGGCGCCCATCGAGAAGCGTGCCGACGCGCCGGCCGAGAACCACGTGGAGCCGGTGGCGGCGCCCGAGCCGCGCCGGGCCGGGGCCTCGCTGGAGAGCCACCAGGGCCGTACGGCGGACGCGCCGCTGTGCATGACCTGCGGCACGAAGATGCGCCCGGCCGGAAGCTGCTACGTCTGCGAGGGCTGCGGCAGCACCAGCGGCTGCAGCTGACCCACGGTTCGAACCCCGTGAGCGAAGGGGGCCGGCGGACTCGCCGGTCCCCTTCGCGCGTGCCGGAGAGGACCGGACGCCCTCCGGCCGGGAATGACACCGGTGGTTGCCGTGTTGCCGCAGCCATGGTCATCGGATTCATCGGCAGCGGGAAGATCGGCGGCACCCTGGCGAAGCTGGCGGTCGACGCCGGCCACTCAGTGGTGCTGAGCAACTCCCGCGGGCCCCAGACGCTCACCGAACTCGTGGCCCGGCTCGGCCCGGACGCGCGCGCCGCCACCCCGGCCGAGGCCGCGGAGGCGGGCGACATCGTCGTCGTCACCATCCCCTTCGGGCGGTACCGGGAGGTCCCGGCCGAGCCGCTGAAGGGCAAGACGGTGATCGACACGAACAACTACTACTTCGAGCGGGACGGCCGTTTCCCCGAGATCGACTCGGACGAGACCAGTGACAGCGAGGTGCTCGCCGCGCACCTGCCGGAGGCCCGCGTCGTGAAGGCCTTCAACTCCATCGCCCATGTTCACCTGGCCGAGCAGGGTCTGCCCGCCGGCGCGGAGAACCGGCGGGCGCTGCCCATCGCGGGTGACGACGCCGAGGCCAAGCGGCAGGTCGCCGAGCTCATCGACTCCTTCGGCTTCGACGTGGTCGACGCGGGCCCGCTCGCGGAGGGACGCCGCTTCCAGCGGGACAAGCCCGCCTACGGCCCCCGTCTCACCGTCGCCGAGCTGCGTGACGCCCTCGCACGAGGCTGACGGAGGATCTGGGGCCTTAGGTCAGGGGGCGACCGTCTGGCGGGTGCCGGTCTCCGCGGAGCCGCGGATCGCGTCGAGCAGGCCGTGCAGGCGCAGGCCGTGCGCGAAGTCCGGCACCCTCCCTCCGCCGGTGCGGAGGTCGGCGGCGAGAGCGGCGTAGAGCCCGGCGACGTTGCGCGCGTCCCCCGCCGCCTCGGGCACCGGGACGTACTCCTCGGGAACGGGCAGCTCCTTCCACGCGCCCCCCGCCGTCCCGTGCAGGCGCAGCTCGCCGATCTGCACGCCGTACGGGCTGCCGGGGCCGGTGGACACGAGCGCGAGGTCGCCCTCGGTGCCGGAGATCTCGATTCGCGTGCCCGGCTCGGTGACCTTGGCGCTGTGGAGGTGCAGGGAGACCACGGCGCCGCTCGTCATGGTCGCCGAGAGCAGGAGCTGGTCGGGGGTGTCGGCCTCGATCGTCTCGCCGCTCTCCTCGATCGTGTACTGCGGGCGCTGGACGGAGAGGGTGGCGGACAGGGAGGCGACGCCGCCCAGAAGGTGCTCCACGACGTCGAGCGTGTGCCCGCCCACGACCTCCAGCAGGCCGGCCGCGCCGGCGCGGGTGACGGTGTACGCCGACCAGGACGGCAGCCTGCCGTTCGCGCCCTTGCCGACCGCCGAGTGGACGTTCACCGAGGTGACCCGGCCCACCGCGCCGTCCCGGAGCCGGTCGCGGGCGTACGTCACGGCGGGGGCGAACCGGCCCTGCAGCCCGAGCGCGTGCCGTACGCCGGCCGCGCGTGCCTGGTCGAGCAGGTCGCGCGCCTCGGTGGTCGTCCGCGCCAGCGGCCACTCGCACAGCACGTGGGTGCCGGCCTCCAGGGCGGCGCCGACGAGCTCCGCGTGCCGGGGAACCCTGACCGTGACGACGACGAGGTCCACCTCGGGGTGCGCGGCCAGGGCCCGGGGGTCGGTGAACGCGTGCGCGGCGCCGAACCTGCGCGCGGCCTCCCGGGCGCTGTCCTCCCGGCTGGTCGCCACGGCCGTGATCTCGTAGGCCGGCAGCGTCCGCAGCGCCGGGACGTGCGCGCGCACCGCCCAGCCGCGCTCGGGGTTGGCGCCGACGATGCCCACACGGATACTGCTCATTTCCCGCCTCCACCAATAAGCGGACTTCTGTCGTCCGGTTACGACCAAGCATAACCGGACGCGCTGAGTCCGGTTGGTAGGCTGCGGTCATGAGCAGTCGGGACGGAGCGGTCGGCGCCCTGCTGGCGGCGGAGCAGGGGCGGACGCCACGTGCCGACGCGCGGCGCAACATGGAGCGGCTCGTGGAGGCCGCCCGGGCGGCGGTGGCCGAGACAGGAGTCGAGGTCACGGCGCACGAGATCGCCCGCAGGGCCGGTGTGGGCATCGGCACCTTCTACCGGCGCGTGTCCTCCCGCGAGGCGCTGCTGGAGGCGGTCCTCGACGAGGTGTTCGCGGAGATGGCCGACCTGGCCGCGAACGCCGCCGCCGACCCCGACCCCTGGCACGGATTCGAGACCTTCGCCGTTTCGTACGTGCGGCTGCGTGCGGAGAGCTGCGGCATCCGCGAGGCGGTCGGCGGCGCGTGCGGGCCGAACCTCGACCCGGTCCTCGGCCGGATCCAGGAAAGCGTGCGGCTTCTGGTGGAGCGCGCGCAGGAGGCGGGGGTGATGCGGAGCGACGTGGCCTGGCAGGACGTGCCGTTCCTGCTGGCGGCGGTGGCGACCGGCCCGCGCACACTCAGGCTCCGGGCCGGGGACGAGCAGTGGGGCCGTAACCTGCGCGTCGTGCTCGACGGGCTCCGTGCGCCGCGGTCGCAGGGGTTGCCGGGGACGCCGCCGGCCTGAGGAACCGGCCTGGTCCGGCCCGCCTGATCGAGCCTGCCGGGTCAGTCGGTCTCGAAGGCGATCCGGCCGGTGAGCCAGCGGTAGAACTTGATCGAGAACCTGACCCAGTGGGCGATCACCGTGCTCAGGTGCTCCCTGGTCACTCCGGCGCCGATGTAGAGCTGGGAGTCTCCGACCAGCCGGAGGGCGCCGTTGTCCTGGGTGAAGGTGTAGACCTTCGGCCACATGGTGTCGGCGTTCCACTCGTTGAGCGCGGTGAGCAGCATCGGCTTGTCGTCCACCGAGTACGGCCTGTCGTAGAAGGTGCGGACCGTGAACAGGTCTCCCTCCTTGCCGAACAGGAAGAAGATGGTGAGGTGGGCGGTGGAGATCGCCAGGTCGCCCTCTCGTCTGTGGTGTGCTCGATGTCCAGCTCGTCCAGGATCTCTTCGACGAGTTCCCGGTCCGGCTGGACGACCGCTGGGGAAGGCGTCACGGGTTCCATCCTGCCGCATCGTGCGGACGGCACGGGGGCGGTCGTGACAGCGGAGCCGGCAGAGAAACGAGGTGACCACCGATCCGGCGGGCGGGTGGGCGGTCACCCCGGCGCGGGGGCGTCCTGCCGTAGGCGGCCGGTCTCCGTCCGCGCGTCGACCTTCCCCGTCACACCGCGTACGGTGACGTCGCCGTGATCGCTGCGGATCGTGACCTCGATGTCCCGGGGCACCACGAACGCGTAGTCGGTGTGGCTCTCCGCCGTGTCCCTGATCGGGCCGCAGATCGAACCCGTGTCGTCGCACACCAGTCCGACCGTCAGCGAGCCGTCTCCCCACGACTCCACCCGGGGGCCCGCCCCCCGCGCGCGACGGGTCACCCGTACATCGGTCACGTCGGCGCCCACGACCTCGACGTCTCCGTGGTCCGTACGCACGTCGAGGGTCCGGACGCCGTCGAAGGAGGAGGGCGAGCCTAGCATCGTGTCCGTCGTCGACACGACGAGCACCACCAGCAGCGCGACGAGCAGCGGCACCGCCGTCGCCGCCCACACGAGGGTGCGGCCCGTCCGCCGATCGCCCGTCAACATGTACAGGTCCATGGCGTATTCGTACGGCGTGCCGCCTGCGCGGAGGTTGCAGCCCGCTTACCGGGCAGGTCTCACCGCCACGCCTGGCGCGCGGCCCACCGCTCCACCGTCGTCGCCCCCCGGTGGAGCCGCCCCTCCGGGATCGGCGGCGGCGCGGCCGCCGCGGCCGGGGCGTAGAACCCGGCGATCCCCTCGGCCGCCTCCCGGCCCACGACCGGCGTGATGAGCCGGGCGTAGTCGGCGGGCTCGACCCGCAGGTAGCGCACCGGCCTTCCTGCGGCGGAGGCCACGGCGGCGGCGATCCGGTCACCGGTGACCTCCTCCGGGCCCGTCACGACGAGCCGCGCGGGCGGCTCGGCCACCGCCAGCGCCGCGCCGACGGCCTCCGCCAGGTCGTCGAGCGCCGACCACGGCACGGGTGCCTCCGCCGGGAGCGGATAGACGAGTTCGCCGTGCTCGCGGACGCGCCGGGCCGACCAGGGCTGCGCCAGGTTCTCCAGGTACGGCCCCGCGGGGCCGATCACGGACGCGGCCACCCGTACGGGCAGGTCCCGGGCGAGCAGGACCCGGGCGTCGACGAACGGGACGCCCACCGGGGCCGGCGGCAGCGGCATCCCCGGATTGAACACCACCCGCGGCACGGCGGCCTCGCAGAGAGCGGCGAGCACCGACGCCGCGTGCCGCAGGGCGATCTCGCCGAACACCTGCGGAAGCTGCACGACGACCGCGTCGGCGCCCTTGTACGCCGCGGCGAGGGAGGCGGCATCGGCCAGATCGGCGGAGGCGGAGTTCAGCGGCCGGACCTGGTGCCCGAGCGCGCGTAGCCTCCGTACGACGGGAGAGCCCTGGGTTCCGGTCGCTCCGTGCACGGCAACGATCATCTTCGTCATGCGGCCGACGGTAAGGCCAATTTTTCATCTTTTGAAGTAGGCACTTTTCCTGTAGTAACTACAGTCATGGAAACAGACCAGGCACCGCGGCCGATCACGCCCGAAGAATGCGTCGTCACCCGGACGCTGACCTTCGTCGGCAGCAGGTGGACGCCGCTGGTCATCTGGCACCTGCTCGACGGCGTCAAGCGGTACGGCGAGCTTCGGCAGGCGCTGCCCGGGATCAGCCCCAAGACGCTGGCCGACCGGCTGCAGGCCCTGGAGGAGCGCGGACTGGTCACGCGCACGGTGCATCCGGAGAAGCCGCCACGCGTGGAGTACGCCCTGACGCCCCGCGGCTTCGCGCTCGGGAGGATCCTCGACGACGTCGCGCGGTGGGGCGAGGAGTGGGAAAACGTGGACTAACCGCTCTCTTTGCCGACGGGTGAGGAACAGGCGTTCTTCCAGCGGCATTGGACGGTGAAGCGCCCCGCGCGCTCACCCGAGCTCCTGCCGCGCTCACAATGTACGCGCGATCTGCGGCGACGTCAGCGGCAGGTCAGGTCAGCTGCTGTCGAGCTGATCCAGGTTTTCCAGCAGAACTCGCGCCTGCCGGGTCTCAGGGTGGTGACGCCGGTGCCACCCAGCCCAGGACTCCAATATTGATTACAGTCTCGTGGCTGGGCCTGTACCTGGAGAAACGCCTTGCTTGAGACGTGCGAGGTGAGTACCTTCGGCGACAACGCCGCCGCTTCTCGGAGCGGTTGGAAGTGAGCCCGGGAAGATCCCTCCGGAGGTGGGGTCCCGGGCTCGCGGCTTTCTGAGCGACCGCCGGGGCTGTCAGATCTCGAACTCGCCGCTCTTCACGCCGGCGATGAAGGCGCTCCACTCGCTCGGCGTGAAGGTCAGCACCGGGCCCGAACGGTCCTTGCTGTCCCGTACGGCCACGAGCCCCGGCAGTGCCGTGGCCACCTCGACACAGTTGTTGCCGCCACCACTGAAGCTGGACTTGCGGAATTCGGCACCGGACAGATCAGGGGAGATCATGCTGACTCTTATGGCGATGAGCTCGGCGGACTTTTCGGGGGACAGGCAAACGCTGACAAGGCGCTCGAACATCAGCATAAGCCGCCGTACCTGATCAGCCGCTTCGACGTAGACATCACCGGCTGGCCCTTCGGCGTACCCGACATCCGGGTCCTCGTCGTCAGCAAGTTGATCTTCCGTGCCATCCGGGCATCCACGTGCCGGTCCACTTCCTCGGCGGTCAGCTCCGGTCTCGCCGCACAGATGATCTCTCGGGCGTAGCCCTCGCTCTGCAGTAAGCCGGGTACGAGGATCGGCTCCCACGTCTGGATAGCGGTCGCCTCGGTCTCAAGAGCGATGTAGGAGCCGGTGAAGACGTCGCTGTAGGCGGTCCACCATCCTCGCTTACCGGCGTCCTTGCCGAGCTGGACCAGCCCGGCCTTCCCTGTGCTCTCCATGCCGTATAGATCGCAGGCATTGCGTTCAACGCATCCTTCCCCGAGATGGTGATGCGGGGGAAGAGCACGGGCGCCAGGGCAACCGAAGAGGAGATGTATTGGATCGCGAGGGCTGTCGCGAACGGCCGACGGGAATGGAGTTCCATCAAGTTCTATGATGCGAACGGGAGAAATCTTAATTTGCCCGAACCCGACTGGTCGACCTTTGGCAGGCTGCCGGACTTCTATTTCTGAGGCCGACTGAACGGTCCACCGCGGGACGAGGCCCGGGTTTGCCGCCTACGATACGCTGAGGTGCCGCTGGAAGGGACGATGTCGAGTGGCGGAGACAGGAAAAGATCCGGACGACGGAATATCGGACGTCGTCAACGGGAGCCTCTATTCCGATCTGCTGCGGGACGGCGGCCTCGCGCTGGCCATGCGCCGCCTGGCGGCTCGCGGTCGATTGGATCTGGGGCTGATCGAGGTCGACGCCGGCCCGGCGCGTTTCGTCACCGCCGCGATGAGTTCTGAACGGGGGAGAATCTGGATTCTCCTCGGCGCCGAAGAGCGCTTCTTCTCCATCAGGATCTCGCACTGGGGCCATGTCTGGGCAAGCGGGACCACCGATGACTTGGCGGCGGTCACCGAGGTCGCGGACGCTTGGCGCAAGGGCGCGACACTGGACGAGCTGGTGCACCGGTTCGCCTTCATGAGAACGGACGCATTGGCTCTCGCCTTCGAACGCGGTGACCCGGCCCCCACCCAGTGGGACGAGCTCCTCGGACACCCCGAACTCGCCTACGTCCGGCCGCTTTTGACCGCGGCCCATTCCGACGAGCGGTTGCGCGCCCTGTTTCCCTTTGTCAGCCACGGCGCGCTGCGCCTATACCGGGATGTTCGCGACACGTCACTGGGGGAGCTTCGGCTCGTGCCGCTGCCCAGCGGAAGGTTCCGGGTCGAGGCGACCTGGAACGGCTCGACGGCGGAAGCACACTCACTACAGGAAGCGGTGAGAACAGCCCGCTCTCATCTGCCCTGATCGTCCGGGTCGATCGGCAGCGCGTCGATCGGGTGCTCGCCGTAGGCGAAGAGCAGGCCGGCCGACTCGTCCAGCTCCTGGGTGACCGGCTCGCGCTCGGGGTCGAGCCTTGCGCGGCGTCTACGGCAGGCCGGGGCGGGTGAGGATGTGCGGGGGGACGGGGTGGTGGGCGGCCCGGGGGTCGGTCACGGGAGGCTGCCACGACGTGGCGAGCGGCAGGATTCCAGCCCAGACGTCGTGCGGGTCGTCGGCGTCGTCCGGGTGGCCCTCCCGCACCTTCACCGACGCCTCGTCCAGCGGGACCGCCAGGATCGTGGTCGCGGCGAGTTCCCTGCGGTCCGGCCGCCGAGCGTAGTCCCACTGGCCTGGGGCCACGTGCTCGGTCAGGCAACGCAGGGCGGCGAGCTTCTCGTCGCCCTCCAGTACGCGCGGCACGCCGTAGATCATCGCGCTGCGGTAGTCGACCCCGTGCTCGAAGACCGAGCGGGCCAGCACGAGGCCGTCCACATGGGTGACCGTCACGCAGACCGTCGCGCCCCGGGTGAGGCTCCGGCTGGCCACCGAGCCGTGTACGTAGAGATGGCCGGCGTCGAAGCCGTAGACGGTGGGCACCACCATCGGGACGTCGTCCACGACCACCCCCAGGTGGCAGACGAACCCGGCCCGGAGCACCTCGAACAGCGCCTCCCGGCCGGTGCGGCCCTGCTCGCGCAGACGGCGGTGCCGGGTCCGCTCCGTGCCGGACAAAGGGGCGGACGAAGAGGCGGACGGATCACTCATAAGGGGAAATTCAACCAGTCGTCGGCGTGAAACGCGCGGCCCGCCCGGCGGGCACGCCGGGCGGG
>QFZU02000021.1 GCA_003260025.2 Microbispora triticiradicis
AGGCCCGCCGCGCCTCCCGCACCCCCCGCGTCTCCCGGCCCCGCCGCGCCGCGTCCGCCGGTCCGGGCACCCGCGTACACCCCCGGACCCGCGCAGGCGCCCGGCGACGAGCCCGAGTAGGACCCGGAGCGGTGGTCAGCGGGCCGACGCCTCGTGAACGAGGTCGGTGAGCCGGGCGAGCTGGTCGGGATCGGTCGAGGGAAGCACGCCGTGGCCGAGGTTGAACACGTGCCCCTCGGCCACCCGGCCGCGTTCGAGCACGTCCCTGGCCCGCCTCTCGACGACCTCCCAGGGCGCCAGCAGGATCGCCGGGTCGAGGTTGCCCTGCAGCGCCTTGCCCGCGCCCACCCGGAGCGCGGCCTCGTCGAGCGGCACCCGCCAGTCGACGCCCACCACGTCGGCGCCGGCCTCGCCCATCACGCCGAGCAGCTCGCCGGTGCCGACGCCGAAGTGGATGCGCGGCACCCCGAGGTCCGCGAGCCCGGCGAAGATCCGGCTGGTGTGCGGCAGCACGTACGTCCGGTAGTCCTGCGGCGCGACCGCGCCCACCCACGAGTCGAAGAGCTGAACGGCCGACGCCCCGGCCAGCGCCTGCACTCGCAGGAAGGCGAGCGTGATCGCGCCGAGCCGCTCCATCAGGGAGTGCCACAGCTCGGGCTCGCCGTACATCATGGCCTTGGTGCGGTCGTGGTTCTTGGACGGGCCGCCCTCGATGAGGTACGACGCGAGCGTGAACGGCCCTCCGGCGAAGCCGATCAGCGGGGTCCCGCCCAGCTCGCCGGTCAGCGCGCCGACGGCCTCCGTCACGTACGGCACGTCGTCCGGCTCCAGCGGCCGCAGGGTGTCGACGCCCGCCTTGTCGCGGATGGGGGTCCCGACGACCGGGCCGACGCCCGGCTTGATGTCCAGGTCGACGCCGATCGCCTTGAGCGGGACCACGATGTCGCTGAAGAAGATCGCCGCGTCCGTGCCGTACCTGCGGACCGGCTGCATGGTGATCTCCACCACCAGGTCGGGCGTGGCGCAGGCGGTGAGCATCTCGACACCCGCGCGCACCCTCCGGTACTCGGGCAGTGAGCGCCCGGCCTGTCGCATGTACCAGACGGGGGTGTGCGGGACGGCCTCGCGCCGGCAGGCGCGGACGAAGACGGATTCGGCGAGCTGGGGTTTCACGGCACCAGCCTGCCATGCCCGGAGGTCGCCCCGTGCCCGGACCCACCACCTGGGGTTCCCGGAGGACGCGAAAAACTCCGCCGATCCCGTAAGGTGAACCCCATCCCCTCCTGTGAGTCGCCTCACCGCTCGGCAATGTGTTCGTCAATCGGGCATCCGGCATCGATTCCAATACCACTTTCGAGACACGCCGAGTGCGATGCGGGGAAATGTCGGCGGGACGTGCCAACGTCGGATCAGTCCCGAGCGACCGCCACGACCGTGGATCCGACGAGAGGCCCCGGAGCGATGACTTCGATGTGGAGTTCCCCCGAACACCGCACTGATCACGGTGCCGAGCGCCCTGCCTGCCGCCGGGGAGGCGGGCGTCCGAGTACTCGAGCGGCGGCGACGGCTTGACGACTTCTCATGTCCCCCACAGCCACCCCCCTGCTTCGCGCTCTACCGAATCCGACCTACGCTTCCGTCATGACCCTCGGTGAGCCGCCGGCGCCTCCCGCCGCCTTCCGGCGCGCGCTGGAGACGCTGCGCCCCACCGGGGTCCGGCCGGAGATCGAGCTGGAGGACATCCCAGCGCCCCAGCGGCTCGCGCCGTACTCCGGGGCCGTCGGGGCCTCCGTCTACCGCGACGACGACGAACTCGCCGTCGGCCGCCTGATCCTGCTCTTCGACCCCGACGGCCAGCGCGGCTGGGAGGGGCAGTTCCGCCTGGTCGCCTACGTACGCGCCGACGTTGAGCCGGAGATGACCACGGATCCGCTGCTCGGGCCGGTGGCCTGGAGCTGGCTCACCGAGGCGCTCGACGCGCACGGCGCGCGCTACGCGGCGGTCGGCGGCACGGTCACCCGGGCGGTGTCGGAGGGGTTCGGCAGCAAGGCCGACGACCCCGTCACCACCGAGATCGAGCTGCGGGCCTCGTGGTCGCCGCTCGACGAGGACATGTCGCCCCACGCCGCCGCCTGGTGCGATCTGATGTGCCTGGCGGCGGGCATCCCCCCGTTGCCCCCCGACGTCGCGACGCTGCACCCGCGTCCCGCCCGCAGAGATGACCCGAAGGTCCCGTAGCCAGTGTCAGAACCCGTGATCCAGCCGCTGTTGGAGCCGCGCGAGGGAATCCCGCCCGTCATCGAGGACCCCGCCGCGCTGAGGGCCGCCGTGGAGGCCTTCGCGCGTGGCACGGGACCCGTGGCCGTCGACGCCGAGCGCGCCTCCGGCTACCGCTACAGCGGCCGCGCCTACCTGGTGCAGCTGCGCCGGGCCGGCGCGGGCTCCGCGCTGATCGACCCCGTCTCCTGCCCCGACCTGTCCGCGCTGGACGAGGCGCTGCGGGAGGCCGAGATCGTCCTGCACGCCGCGAACCAGGACCTGCCCTGCCTGGCGGAGCTGGGCTTCCGGCCGCGGCGGCTGTTCGACACCGAGCTGGCCGGGCGGCTGCTCGGCTACGAGCGGGTGGGCCTCGGCACCATGGTCGAACTGGTCCTCGGGCTGCGGCTGGAGAAGGGGCACTCGGCCGCGGACTGGTCGACCCGCCCGCTGCCGGAGGACTGGCTGCGGTACGCCGCGCTCGACGTCGAGGTGCTGGTCGAGCTGCGCGACTTCCTGCACGACGAGCTGACCGCCACGGGCAAGCTGGAGTGGGCGCTGGAGGAGTTCGCCGCGATCCTGGCCGCCCCCGCCCATCCGCCGCGCACCGACCCGTGGCGGCGCACCTCCGGCATCCACCGAGTCCGCTCGCTGCGCGGGCTCGCCGTGGTGCGGGAGCTGTGGACGCTGCGCGACGAGATCGCGCGGGAGGCCGACCTCGCGCCGGGCCGCGTGCTGCCCGACTCCGCGATCGTGCAGGCCGCGCTCGACCAGCCGCGGACGACCAAGGCGCTCACCGAGATCACGCCCTTCGTCGGCCGCAGCGCCCGGCGCCACCTGAACGACTGGCTCGCGGCGGTGAACCGGGCCCGCACGATGCCCGAACCGGTGCTGCCGCAGCCCGTGGGGCCCGGGGACGGCCCTCCCCCGGCCAACCGCTGGGCCGACCGCGACCCGGCCGCGGCCAAGCGGCTCGCGGCGGCGCGGGCCGTCGTCGCCGCGCTGGCCGACGAGCACCGCATGCCGACCGAGAACCTGCTCCAGCCCGACGCCGTACGCCGCCTCACGTGGGAGCCGCCCGCCCCGGTCACGGAGGAGTCGGTGTCCGCGCGGCTGCGCGCGCTGGGCGCCCGGGAGTGGCAGATCGGCCTGACCGTCCACCCGCTGACCAAGGCGCTCGAACGGCTGGAGATCAAGGGAGAGGTCTGACCCGGGACGCCGGCGACCGGCGCGTGCCCTGGGAATGAAGCATTTCGGCCCGGCGCGGCAAGTACTGGTGACCGCATACGCCAGGAAAGGCCGAGATGCATGACAACCACCCGCGAAGTCATCGCGGCGGATGACGCGACCCTCATCGGGAGATCGCTGCACGAGCCGGAGATCTTCGCCGTCCTGTTCGACCGGCACGCACCGCTTCTGCACCGCTACGTGACCAGGCGACTGGGTCCCGGCGAGGCGGAGGACGTCGTGGCCGACACCTTTCTGGCCGCCTTCCAGAGCCGGGCCGACTACGACCGGGGCCGCCCCGACGCCCGGCCGTGGCTGTACGGCATCGCCTCGAACATGATCGGCAGACGCCGCCGTGCCGAGGCCGCCCTCTACCGCGCGTACCTGCGCAGCGGGGTGCACCCGGGGGAGACAGCGGGCGCGCAGGTGGAGGACGGCGTCAACACCCTGGCCGTCAACCGCCCACTGGCGCGGGCCCTGCTGCGGCTCAAACGGGCCGACCGCGACGTGCTGCTGCTCGTCGCCTGGGCCGGCCTCACCTACCAGGAGGTCGCCGACGCGCTCGGCATCCCTCCCGGCACCGTCGCCTCGCGGCTCAACCGCGCACGCGCCCAGATCCGGCAGTCGCTACCAGAAGGAGAACAATCATGAAGGTGCTCGACGGCATGTGGCAGGACGTCCCGGTGGCCTCCTTCGAGGACCTCACCGGGGCGAGACGGCGGCTGATGGACGGGATGCACGCCCGGCGGCGGGTCGTCACCGCCCCTCGGCTGCTGGTCGCGGCCGGCGTCGTGGCGGCGGCCGTCGCCACACCGCTGGTCGCCGGCGGCGGGACCCCGGCGTACGCGGTGACCGAGAACCCCGACGGCACGATCACGGTGGCTCTCGACGAGATGCGCGACCCCGAGGGACTGCAGGCCGATCTGCTGGCGGCCGGCGTCACGGCCGACGTGTCGTTCCTGGCGCCGCACACGCGGTGCGCGGATCCCCGTTTCGAGGGCGTGGATCCCTCCTACGGGTCGCCGGGCCACACGGAGGCGCAGATGCGGGCGGGTGTGGAACGGTGGCGCTCGTTCGAGGCGGCCCAGGTGGTCGACGTCCGTGAGATCAGGATCCGTCCGGAGTTCATCCGGCCGGGCGAGACGCTCGTCCTGGAGTTCCGCGACAACCAGAACGCGCAGCGGCCCTGGAGACTCGGCGCCTGGCTGGCCAGAGCGGGCTCACCCGTGAAACCGTGCACGCCCGTCCCTGACGCCGGCTGAGTCCTTCCGCAGGCGGAAGCTCCTGGAGGTACGCGACCGGCGGTGGCCGGCGTACGTCCAGGAGCTTCCTTTCCCGGCAGGGGAGTCAGCTCATGTCGTCGTCGGTGACGAGGAGCCGGGTGAAGCCGCCGCCGATCGTCGCGTTGACCGGCACCGAGGCGACCACCTGGTAGGACTGCGGCGCGGACGCCACTGCGGTGTCGCCGTTGACCGGCACCTGGAAGGACGCCTCCAGGGACCTGGCCGGGATGACGACCTCCTGCGCCGCGGAGGCGACCACCGGTGTGGCCCCGGTCGCGATCGTCTGGATCTGGACCGTCACCGGCGTCCTGCTCTTCTCCGAGAGCCGCACCTTCATCAGGGCCGTGCCCGGACCGTCGCCCTCGTCCACCGTGGTGCCCTCCACCGACACCTGCGGCAGCCTGTCGGTACGGGCCTCGCCCGCGGCCATGGTGGTGAACGCGAGGTCGGCGAGGTAGACGGCGCCCTTCTGGCTCGCGCCCGAGATCCGGATCTCGCTGATCTGCTGCGGCTTGACGCCGGTGAACGCGCTCAGCGGGACGCGGACCGTGCGCAGCCAGGTCTTGGGCAGCGGCGAGGCCGTGCCGGGGAACGGCGTGAGCGCGTCGCTCACCTCCGACACCTTGAACGTCCGCGACGCGCCCGTCTTGTCGACGACCTCGACCGCGAGGTCCACCTCGCCGGTCGCCGTCTCGTCCCGGGCCGCGCGGAAGGTCAGCGCGTCGTAGCGGGAGACGTTCTGGTCGGGCTTGTCCAGCGGCACGGTCACCGCGCCCGTCGGGTCACTCCAGGAGAACCGCAGCACCGGAGTCGAGGCGACGTTTCCGGCGTACGTCGCGGGCGTCCAGGACGGCGCCTGCGAGGTGGTCAGCGCGGAGGCGCAGGACGGCAGGCCGCTCTGCGGCGAGCGGTCGAGCATCCCCGCGCAGACGACCGCGGTGGCCGCGCCGGAGACCTGAGTGGACGGCGACGGCGACGTGAAGGCGGCCACGTCGAGGCGCCCGGCCGCGGGCGCCTGGGCGACGGTGTGGACGACCGCCCGCCCGGCGGAGGGGGTGGTGCCGCCGCTGCCGTCGAAGAGCGGCAGCAGGCCCTGCTCGCCGCCCTGCACGAGCCGGAAGAACCCGGCGATGTACGCGGTGCCGACGGCGTACTGCTCGGCGGCGGTCAGCCGCGACGGCGCGGAGCCGCCGCAGACGGGGTCGTTGCGGTTCGACCAGTCGTCGGACGCGGGCGCGTGCGCCACGCCCGGGGTCCACTCGGTGTTGAAGAAGTTGTGGTCGGCGCCCATGACCATCAGCGAGGTGCGGAAGGCCGGGTCGCCGTCCACGGCGTACCGGGAGTCGTCGTAGAAGTGCTGGCCCTGCTGGTTGGAGACGTCCCCGTCGCAGTACGGCAGGATGACGGCCATCGGCGTGCCGGGCAGGGTCGCCCGCGCGAAGTCCGTCGGTGCGAGCGGGAGCACCGCCCTGATCCCGTACGGCTTCGCCCGGCCCGCGTTCATCAGCGCGGCCTTGACGACGCCCTCACCGCCCCGCGAGTGGCCCATCAGGCCGACGTCGGACATGTCGAGGCGGTCCTTGAAAAGGCTCACCAGTTTCGCGTCGCCCACGCCCTTGGCCGCGTCGGCGAGCAGGTCGAGATGCCGCATGACGACCTCGCCCCGGGCCAGCGCGCCCCGGTCCTCGCTGTAGGGGTTGTCGGCGGCGTTGACGCCGTTGGCGCTGACCGACACCACGGCGTACCCCTGGCTGGCGAGCACGTCCGCGGGACCGTCGTATCCCTGGTAGCTGGCGATGGGCTGCTGCCCCGCCGGGCAGGGCCACTGGGTGTTGGACGTCGCCCGGGTCGTGGGGTTGTAGCAGGCCGAGTGGCGGCCGTGCAGGAAGACGACCAGCGGGCGCCTGCCGGGGGCGCCTGCTGGCAGGTAGACCTTCGCCCGGATCTCGGCCTGGCGGCCGCCGAGCCCTTCCAGCGTGATGGCTGTGTCGCCGAGGTCGTACTCGTCGTGGCTCACGGCGTACGGACCGGGCGCGGCCGGGTCGACGGGCACGGGGGCCGGCTTGCCGTGTGTCCTGGCGGGAGAACCGGCGGGTGACGGGGCGGCCCTGCCGACGGCCGCCCCGGTGACCCTGGGCACCTCGCCGTTCCAGGCCACGTCCACGGAGGACGCCGTGGCGACGGCGGGGTCGGGGGTGACGACGGTCAGCGTCATGCCGTCGGGCGACTCCTCGGCCGGGCCGAGCGACCGGCCGTCCGCCGCGAGTTCGGGAACGGCGTCGCGGACCGGCAGCGGCTTGTTCAGGCGGAGGGTGACCCGGTGGCCGCCGCCGACGGGTTCGACGGTCCAGGTGCCGTCGTCGCCGGCCGAGCCGGCCGATCCGGGCGGTTCGGCGTGCGCGGGTCCCGGGAGGAGGGAGGTGGACAGGGTCACGGCCGTGACGGCCGCGGCGAGCGCCTTGGTCCAGGCGCGCACAGGGGAGTGCATTGGATCCCTTTTCAAGTGCAATGCCCCAAGAATGGCAATCATGTGAGTTACATGAGTGAATCTTGAGGTTTGTGGGGCTTACATCCCGAATGAGATCGCTGTTGGCCACATGTGCTGATTCCTACCGGTTTCTCCCGCGTTAACGATCTCTCACAGGCGCGGCGCGCCCACCGCTCCCAGAACGGGTTACCGACCAGTAGCATGGGACTCCGGCAGCTACCGACTAGTAGGAGCGAACCCGTGCCTGCGTCCCGTGAAGTCGTCTTCGTCGACGGCGTTCGGACGCCTTTCGGCAAGGCGGGCCCGAAGGGCCTGTACGCCGAGACGCGTGCCGACGACCTGGTAGTCCGCGTCATCCGCGAGCTGATGCGGCGCAACCCCGGCCTCCCCCCGGAGCGGGTGGACGAGGTGGCCATCGCGGCCACCACCCAGATCGGCGACCAGGGCCTGACCATCGGCAGGTCCGCGGCGGTGCTCGCCGGGCTGCCGAAGTCGGTCCCCGGCTACGCCGTCGACCGCATGTGCGCCGGCGCCATGACCGCCGTGACCACGGTCGCGGGCGGCATCTCCTTCGGCGCGTACGACGTGGCCATCGCGGGCGGCGTCGAGCACATGGGCCGCCACCCCATGGGCGAGGGCGTCGACCCCAACCCCCGGTTCCTGTCCGAGCGGCTCGTCGACGGCTCGGCGCTGGTCATGGGCATGACCGCGGAGAACCTGCACGACCGCTATCCGTCCATCGGCAAGGAGCGCGCCGACGCCTTCGCCGTCGCCTCGCAGGAGAAGGTCGCCAAGGCGTACGCCGACGGCAGGATCCAGCGCGACCTCGTGCCGGTGGCCACCCGCAAGGCCGCCGAGGGCTGGGGCCTCGCCACCGTGGACGAGGGGCCGCGCCCGGGCACGACGCTGGAGGGCATCCGCGGCCTCAAGACGCCCTTCCGCTCGCACGGAAGGGTCACCGCGGGCAACTCCTCCGGCCTCAACGACGGCGCGACCGGCTGCATCGTGGCCGCCCAGGAGGTGGCCGAGGAGCTGGGCCTGACCCCGCGCATGCGCCTCGTGTCGTACGCCTTCGCCGGCGTCGACCCCGAGGTGATGGGCGTCGGGCCGATCCCCTCCACCGAGCGCGCGCTGCGCCTGGCCGGGCTGTCGATCGGCGACATCGGCCTGTTCGAGATCAACGAGGCGTTCGCCGTACAGGTGCTGGCCTTCCTGGAGCACTTCGGCATCGCCGACGACGACCCGCGGGTCAACCCGTACGGCGGCGCGATCGCGTTCGGCCACCCGCTCGCGTCGTCGGGCGTGCGGCTGATGATCCAGCTCTCGCGCGAGTTCGCCGAGCGTCCCGACGTCCGCTACGGGATCACCACGATGTGCGTCGGCATGGGCATGGGCGGCACCGTCATCTGGGAGAACCTCGCATGAGCACGATCGAGACCTGGAAGGCCCTCCTGGAGGGCAGGAACGCCGACGAGGTCGTGACCAAGGCGCTCGTGCGCGACGTCGAGCTTCCGTACGGCGCGGGCACGATGGCGCTGATCACTCTCGACAACGGGCACGACCACACCAAGCCGAACACCTTCGGCCCGCACGGCCTGCTCTCGCTGGACGACGCGCTCGACGGGATCGCCGCGCGCAGCGACGTCGCGGCGGTCGGCGTCGTGGGCAAGCCGTTCATCTTCGCCGTCGGCGCCGACCTCAAGGGCGCGGCGGAGGTGTCCGCCCGCGAGGAGGCCGTCGCGATCGGGGCGCTCGGCCACCACGTGTTCCGCCGCCTGGGCGAGCTGGGCGTGCCGTCGTTCGCGTTCGTCAACGGCGCGGCGATGGGCGGCGGGCTGGAGATCGCCCTGCACTGCACCTACCGCACCGTGTCGTCTGGGGTCCCGGCGATCGCGCTGCCGGAGTGCTTCCTCGGCCTGGTGCCCGGGTGGGGCGGCACCCAGCTCCTCCCCCGGCTGATCGGCCCGGAGAAGGCGCTGAAGCTGATCATCGAGAACCCGCTGTCGCAGAACCGCATGATCAAGGGCCGCGACGCGTACGCCCTCGGGATCGCCGACGCGATGTTCGAGCCCGCCGACTTCCTGGAGGAGTCGCTGCGATGGGCGGCCCAGGTGCTGCGCGGCGAGGTGACCGTGGAGCGCCCCGACCACACCACCGGCGACTGGACGCCGGTGATCGACCAGGCCAGGACCCTCGTCGATCTCAAGCTGCGGGGCGCCTCCCCCGCGCCGTACCGGGCTCTCGACCTGGTCGCCCTGGCTCGTACGGCGTCGCGCGACGAGGGCTTCGCGGCCGAGGACGAGGCGCTGGCCGATCTGCTCATGGGCGACGAACTGCGCGCCGGGCTGTACGCCTTCGACCTCGTGCAGCGGCGGGCCAAGCGCCCGGCCGGCGCGCCCGACAGGTCGCTCGCCCGCCCGGTCACCAAGGTCGGCGTGGTCGGCGCCGGGCTGATGGCCTCTCAGCTCGCGCTGCTGTTCGCCCGCCGCCTGGAGGTCCCGGTCGTGCTGACCGACCTCGACCAGGCCCGCCTCGACAAGGGCGTCGGATATGTCCACGGCGAGGTGGACAAGCTGCTGGCCAAGGGCCGGATCTCCGCCGACCAGGCCAACCGGCTCAAGGGCCTGGTTACCGGGTCGCTGACCAAGGACGCATTCTCCGACGCCGACTTCGTGATCGAGGCGGTGTTCGAGGACCTCGCGGTGAAGCAGAAGGTGTTCGCCGAGGTGGAGGAGGTCGTCTCGGAGACCTGCGTGCTGGCGACCAACACCTCCTCGCTGTCGGTCACCGGCATGGCGGCGGGTCTGCGCCACCCCGAACGGGTGGTCGGCTTCCACTTCTTCAACCCGGTCGCCGTGCTGCCGCTGCTGGAGATCGTCCGGGGCGCGGCCACCGACGACGCGACGCTCGCGACGGCCTTCGCGGTCGGCAAGACGCTGAAGAAGTCGTGCGTGCTGGTCAAGGACGCGCCCGCGTTCGTCGTCAACCGGCTGCTCACCCGCTTCATGGGCGAGGTCACGGCCGCGGCCGACGAGGGCACCCCGCTGGAGACCGCGGACCACGCGCTCGACTCGCTCGGCCTGCCGATGACGCCGTTCGCGCTGCTCCAGCTCGTCGGCCCGGCCGTCGCGCTGCACGTGGCCGAGACCATGCACGCGGCGTTCCCGGACCGCTTCGGCGTGTCGGAGAACCTCGCCAAGCTGGTCGCGGCGGGCAAGCCGGGCCTCTACGGCCCCGACTTCCAGATCGACCCGGAGGTTCGGTCGCTGTTCGAGGGCGGCGCGTCCCCCTCGACCACGGACGAAGTGCGGCTGCGCGCGCTGCGGGCCCTCGCCCAGGAGATCAGGCTGATGCTCGACGAGGGCGTGGTCGCCGCGCCCCAGGACATCGACCTGTGCATGCTCCTCGGCGCCGGCTGGCCGTTCCACACCGGCGGTATCACGCCGTACCTGGACCGTACGGGCATCTCCGAGGAGGTCACCGGCTCCCGCTTCCTGGAGCCCGGCGTGGCCTCAGTACCGGCCTGAACCGCGCTGGTCTTACCGCGCTGGTCTTACCGCGCTGGTCTTACCGCGCTGGTCTTACCGCGCTGGTCTTACCGCGCTGGTCTTACCGCGCTGGTCTTACTGCGCTGGTCTTACTGCGCTGGTCTTACTGCGCCGGCACGGGGCCGGGGCGACGACGACTCGCCGTCCCGGCCCTGCCGGTGTCCCGTCTCTACACCCGCAGTCGGGTGGTGCGGGGGTTGCGGTAGGTGAAGGCCCAGCGGTCGTCTTCGATCTTGCGGCGGGTGTAGCGGGTGGGGTGACGGTAGCGGTCGCGGTTGTGGAACTGGCATGCCGGTCCCAGCAGTTTGAGGTCGGTCAGCCCGCCGCTGCACCAGTCCTCGGCGTGGTCGATCTGGCACAGGGTGGCGGGCAGCGGGCAGCCGTCCACCCAGCAGGTCGCATACCGGGCGAAGACCGCCCGCCGCTGCGCCGGGGTCGCCAGACGGACCTTGCGGCCCATGTCCAGCACCTGCCCACCGGCGTCCATCACGATCCGCACCAAAGCGCTGGTACGGGCCAGCCGATGCACACTGGCAACAGGCAGCAGATGCCCGGTCGCCAGGATCAGCCCCGGCAACCCCCGCAACCACACCCCCGGCGGCGGACTGTTCACCCCCACCCCCGACCCCGCCCAGACGCCACCTCCCCGCCGGGCGCTGCCTCCCGACCAGGCCTCGCCTCCCACCTGGGCGTCTCCCCCCAGCCGGGCGCTGCCTTCCGCCCACGCCCGGTCTCCCGAGCCGGGCGGCGCACCGGAGCCCGCTCGCGGCCAGGTGCTCCCCTCCGCACCCGACGGCGCGTCGGAGCCAGCCCCGCGCATCCCATGCGGCGCTTCACCCGGCGCGAAGGCATGCCGGTAGTCCCCCGCCGGGCAGTCCCCGCCTGGGCTTTCCCCAATGTGGGTACCAGGAGGATCGCCGTGCTCGGGCGGCGGATCAGAGGCGGAGTCGGCGGCGGAGGACTCGCCGGTGGCGTCGGCCGCACCAGCACAGGTCGCACCAGCACAGGTCGCGCCAGCGCAGGTCGTGGCAGCGCGGGTAGCACAGGCGTCAGAGCCGCAGTCCGCAGCGGCGCAGGCGTCAGGGCCGGGAACGGGGTCGTAGCCTGAGCCAGGCTCAGGGCCAGGGTCGTCACCCGGTTCTGTGTCCAAGAAGCTGGCGTCCAAGAAGCTGGCGTCCAAGAAGCCGGCGTCCAAGAAGCCGGCGTCTGAGTAGCCGGTCTCTGAGGGATGGGCGCCCGACGAGCCGGGATCAGGGTCAGGACCAGAGCCGGGGTCGGTGCCCGACGGGTCGGGGTCAGGACTAGGGCCAGTGCCGGTGCCGGAGCGGTTGGGGCCAGGGCCGTCGCTCGGGTCGGTGTCTACCGGGTCGCTGGTGGGGTGGTCGGCAGAGGAGTCAGCGGGGTCGCCTGAGGGGTCGGTGCCTGCGGGCTCGCGTGAGGGTTCGTCGGCTGGAGGGTCGTCGGGGAGGGATTCGGCGTTGACCAGCACCAGGAGCTCGGTTGCGATCTTGTTCTCCAGGAACGCGATGAACGCATCCGCGTTCCGCACATCGCCCTCGGCCTTGGGCTTGGCGTAGACGTCCAGCAGGTGCTGCAACCGCGCCGCGGCTTCCACCGGGAGGTAGAACTCTCCCTCCAGCCCGCCGTTCCGGCGCCGCCGCACCCGGAAGAACCGGCGGTCGAAGTCGGCCTGCTCGTCGCTTTCGTGGCCGTCGGGGTCCAGCACCGCCCGCAGATACCGCCCCGCCTTTGCCACCTCCGCCGCACCCGCCGAACCTGCCAACTCCAGCAAAATCCCCTCAGCGGTGATCGCCTGCTCATCGGTCAACCCCGCAGTGGCGGTGCAGATCGCCTCCACGATCCCCTCCGCCAGGCTGCCCTCGGCGAACCGCTCACGCACCCGCGACAGACGACCCAACTCCACACCAGCACCCGGAATCGTCATCCCCCCGACGCTGCGCAGCCACAATCGGGTGGAGGCATGCCCATGGTTCTTCGCCTCCCCGGACCGATGCACCCGGCCCACCCGGGCGGCCAACGCCGAAGAGATCCGATCCCGGGCCGCCAGCAACTCCTCGGCCTCAGCCAGACACACCTCCGCCGACTCAGGCACCGCCACCAGCGCCACCGCCCGCGCCGCCTCACCAACAGCCGCCACCGCCACCCACGACGACGAACCCGCACCGCAAGCACCACCAGAAGCAGCACCGGCAGCGCCACCAGGGATGCCACCGGACGCGCCACCGGCATCCCGCTCACTGCCCGCATTCTGACCTCGGCCCGCATCACCCCAACCAGCGCCAGAGGCACCGTCCGACGCACCACCGGGAACAGCACCAGGAGCACCGCCGGGAAAACCACCCGGAGCGCCGGCCAAAGCGTCGCAGGAAACGCCAGCGGAATTGCCGCTGTCGGCACCCCGGACGCTGTCAGGACAAGCACCGTCGCAAGAGGCACCGCTTGCGGTCTCATCACCGGTGCATTCAGTATCGGACGCGTTGCCGCCACGAGTCTCGAATACATGGGCAGAGTTGGGCGATTCCGCCGAGTCGTCGAACCGGCTCGCATGCTTTCGCGCCGTAGGGTCAACAATCGGCACATATTCACGGGCAAGCGCGCCCTCGGAAGACCAAAGGGGCGAGTTGGCAGTGAGCCGCTCCCACCAGTTGCCATCGCCAGGATTGTTCAAGCGAGGGAGGTGCTCGGAATCGGCGTCGAACAGATCCATCACACCCCCCTCGACATTCGAAATCCTGTATGGATTCTTCCACATCCACAGGTCGCAAACACGCTCGAGATCGAGGAATCTTGGAGCTACAGGAAGCCTCTCGACCGGCAAATATCCGACTTATTCAGCAGTTTCCTAGGATGCCGAATATGCGGCCCCGCCAGCCTTCCAGCCGACAGGGCCGCGTGAAACGCCGAGGCCCCACACTGGTTTCCGATCCAAGCCGCCGCGCTTCGCCGGATCGTGAGGCCTGTAAACCTCCTAGCCTCGATCTTTCGCGCTCATCCGGTGGCTGGCTGATCGGTTCGGCTGAAGTGTGAAATCGCGGCCGTGGTCAGCCTGGTG
>QFZU02000022.1 GCA_003260025.2 Microbispora triticiradicis
GCTCGGGCCGGAGCCGTGGGTCCGGCCGAGTTCGTGGCGGGAGGCCCGCCCGGACCGGGCGCGCCGCCGCCGCCCGTGTCGGCGCCGCAGGCGGCGCAGGCCAGGACGGCGGCCGCCGACGTGGCGGCTTTCCACCCGCCCAGCCGTCTCATGACAGAGGAGCCAACCAGAGGCGACGGAGTCGCGTCCAATGTGCCTCCAAGGTGTCGCGGCCACGTGCCGTCGCCCCGCGGTTCGTCATTCGGTGATCTGCCGCCGGACGGCGGGGCTGAGACCGGAGAGGAGACGGTCCGCGCGGCCGTCGGTGCTCGCCCGCAGCAGGGCAGCGATGACGGCCGGCGGCACGTTGTCGAGGACCCGCCAGGCCCGCCGCGTCGTCATCGACTCGACCAGCCGGACCGCCGTCGTGGTGGAGCCGAGCGCGGTGAGGATCTCGGCGGCGCTCCGGTCCGCGACCCCCGCCATGACCAGCGTGCCACGGCCCGTGGGCATCGCGCGCAGCACCGCGGCGGCCTTCGCGGCGGCCATGTGGTCGAGGGCCCGGCCCGCTCTCGCCGTCCCCATCAGGGCCAGCACCGTCGCCGCCGCCGACGGCTCGCCCGACATGGCGTCGAGCAGCGCGCCCGCGGTCGCCGGATCCAGGGCGTCGAGCAGCGACGCGGCCACCTGCCTCGGCTGGGCGAGCAGCAGGCGCGCGCCCACAGCCGGGGACGCCCGCCGCAGCGTCTCCATCGTCGGCGCCCCCTGAGACGCTCCCGGCGGCGGGCCGGGCGGTGCTCCCACCGGCGGGCCGTCGCCATGCGGCCGCGCCGGAGGTTTCCGCGACGGCTCCGGCGCCCGCATACCTGCTGGCCGGCGCTCCGCAGGTGCCGGTGCCGGAGGTTTCGACGGCGACTCCGGCTCCCGTGCGCCCGCGGCCTCGCGCTCGCGTCCTGCCGCCTGCCCGGGTGCCGACACCGGGGGTTTCCGTGACGGCTCGGGTGCCGCAGCGGTCCGGGGCGCCGGGCCGTCGAGGATCGCGCGCAGCCTGGCGTCGGCCTCCTGCGCTCCCATGCGCCGTGCGGGATCCTTCTCCAGCAGCCCGATCACCAGGCGGGAGATCGGCCCGGGCCGTGTCGGCGCCGGGTCGTCGCTGATGACGGCCAGCATGGTCGCGTGCTCGTTGCCCCGGCGGAAGGGCGAGCGGCCCTCGACGGCCCAGAAGAGGGTGACGCCGAGCGACCACAGGTCGGACGCGGCGTTCGCCGCCTCCCCCTTGATCCGTTCCGGCGCCATGAACTCGGGAGTGCCGAGCAGGCGGCTCCGCGCCGTGAGACCGCTCGTCCCGGACATCTGGGCGATGCCGAAGTCGACCAGGACGACCCGCCCGGCCCTGCTGATCAGGATGTTGGCGGGCTTGACGTCCCGGTGCACCACGCCTGCGGCGTGCGCGGCGGTCAGTCCGCCCAGCACGTCGCGGGCGACGGCCGCGGCCTCGCTCTCGGCCAGCACGCCTTCCTTGATCTTGTCCTCCAGGGAGACGCCCTCGACGTGGGCCATGACGATCCACGGCCTGCCGTCCGCCTCGAAGACGTCGTGCACCACGACGATCGAGGGATGCCCGATCTGGGCGAGCGACCGCGCCTCCCTGAGCGCCCGCTCCCGCTGGACCTCGGCCCGCTCCCCGTACGGCCACAGGGGGATCTCCTTCATGGCGACCAGGCGCTCCAGCGCCTTGTCCCAGGCGAGCCACACCGCGCCCATGCCGCCCCGCCCCAGCAGGGACCGCAGCTCGTACCGGCCCACGACGACCTGCCCCGGCCGCGCCGGGCCGCCGACGGTCATGTCGGAGTCAGTCGTCATCGGGGAGCAGTTCTACCCCGCCGGAGCGCTCCGGGGCGGGCCGCGACAGCCGGAGGGTGCGGGTGTCCGGCATGCGGCGCAGTTCCTCGTCCTCGACCGAGCCGTAGCCGTCGGCGACGTGCTCGGCGCGGGTTCCCGTCGGCCCTCGCGACGGGCCGTCGGGACGAGGTGTGGGAACCTCCGGGAGTGGCCCGGTGTCCCCCGTACGGGACCAGATGCCCCAGATGTCCGTGCCGCCGTTGGCGGGCGCCGCGGTCGGCGGCCGGGTCATGGCCCCGGCGGTGAAGCTGCCCCGCGCGGTGCGGAACTCGTGCTGCTCGGCGAGCGCGAGCACCTTCTCGTAGTTGCCGGGCCGCTGCATCAGCTTCACCGCGACCGGCAGGCACTCGATGAGCAGGAACAGCAGGAAGAGCAGCAGCCGGGTCATGCTGAGGCTCATGTCCTTGCCGGTGATCTCGTTGAGCGCCTGGATCCTGATGAGCAGGCCGTTGGTGGTGAGGTTCTCCGCGTCGAAGGACTCCTGCAGGTTCCCCTGCCGCTTGAGCGCCACGTCGAGCTGGGCCCGTGCCTTCGGCAACGCCTCCTTCGCGCTGGCGAGGCGCACCTGCTTGGCCTCCTGGCCGTTGTCGGTCAGCTCCCGCCTGCGCTTCTCGATCTGCCCGTTCAGCAGGTCGATGCGGCGCTTGTTCTTGTCGTACGCGCGCTTGCTGTCCCGGGCGAGCGGGCCGTCGCCCTTCTTCGGGCAGGACGGCCCTCCGTAGAGCTGGCACTGCCACTCGGTGTAGTGCTTGTCGGCGAGCTTCCGCTCGCTGTCCCGGTCGGCGGTGAGCGCGACGATCTGCGGGTCCTGGTCGGTGGCGACGGGGACGTCGCCACCGGAGGAGACCACCTTCTCCAGGTTCGCGACCTCCTGGCGAAGCTGGCCGATGGTCTTACCGGTCACGCCCTGCTGCTGCTGCGCGACGAATACGTCCGCGCGCCGCTGCTTGATCTCGACGATCTGCGCGTCGATTTCGGACTTGAAGATCTGCAGGACCAATGGAGTGGAGATGACGAAACCGAGAAGCAGCGCCATGAGGATTCGGGGAACGGCCAGCGGCCAGCGGCGCGGGGCGTCCGCCCTCATCGTGCTGACCAGCCAGCGGTCGAGGCTGAGGATCATCAGACCCCACACCAGGCCCGCGAGGACGGCGACGACGACGTTGAGCCCCAGCGCGCTGCTCAGGGCGAACGTCATCGAGACCATGGCGAGGACGCCCGTCGTGAGGACGGCGCCCCCGATGCCCTCGAACTTGGGCTTCTCGGTCGGGCAACGCTCCAGGACCTCCGATCTCGCTCCGGACAACGCAATCAGAAAGTCCCTCATGTTTCTCCCGGGAGATTGGAGCTGTGGCCTGTGCCGTACACACGGAAACATCGCGTGACGCACGCAACACCGCTATCGTAGTTCTCCTATGTCACGTTTCGCGATATCGCGGGAATTTACCGTGATGTCATCACAGAAGGTGGGCGCATTCGAGAACTTCTCGCCGGTGACGACACCGGGGATGACATCGGGGACGGAGACAGGCGCGGGGACGGGGACAGGGACGGGGCGCCGGGCATGACGCGGGATCCCGTGCCGGAGCCCGGCGAGGACCTGCTCGGCAAGACTCTCGCCCGGGCCGTCGCGGGGCTCACCGCCACCGGCCGGCTCGTGGTCGTGGAGGTCGCCGCCGACGGCATGACGACCTTCGAGATCCACCGGGACGAGCACGGCACCGCGCTCGGCCGCCAGTGGCCCCTGCCGTGGATCACGCTGACGGCGGAGCACGGCTGGGGCGAGGACGCCCGGCAGGCCCTGCTGCGCGCCGCCGGCCTGCCCGCGCCCGGTTCGGAGGTGATCGTCGCGTGCTCGTCCCCCGAGAGCGGGACGGCCCTGCAGGCACTGGAGTGGCTGCGCGAGGCGCGCACGGCACAGGTGTTCTCCACCGCCGCGCCGATTGCCGGGCTGGTCAGGGACGTCCTCGTCGGCGATCCGCTGCACCAGTCGTACGACCTCGTGGTGATGCGCCCCGCCGGGGCCGGCGGACGGCTGGAGCTGGCGGGCAAGCTGCTGTTCCCAGTCGGCGCCCGTGCCGGCACCCGGACGGAGCTCACCGTCCGCTGCGAGCCGGGCGGTGAGCACGGCACGGCCCTGGCCGTCGTCACCCGGCAGGGCCGGGAGCCGCGGCTGCTCTCCGTGCACAGCGCCAGGGTCGCCCCCGGGCCGTACGTCGTCACCGCCGAGCTGGTGCGGCCCGGCCGGGTGCGGTTCGCGGGGCTGCCCGGGCTCGCCGCCGACGGGCGGACCTGGGACGACCTCCTCGCCGACGTGCCGGACCGGCTGCCGCCCAGGACCGGACCGGCCCACCTGATCTGCGCGGTCGAGGTGTGCGGCCCGGACGTCAAGGTCGAGGAGCGGCTGGGCCGCGCGCGTCAGATGATCGCGTTCCTGTCCGGCGAGCCCGCGGACACGCCGCGCGTGTCCCTCGTCGCGTACGGCGCGCACTCCTTCGACCGGTCCGTGCGGGACCGGCCCGTGGAGGTCGTCACCTGGCAGGCGACGGCGGAGGCGGCCCTGAAAGGGCTCGACGGCCTGGAGGAGCGGGGGGCCGTCACCCAGGGCTACCCGTACCACCCGCACGCCGCGCAGGTGGAGGACATGCTGGCGACGGTGGCGGCCCGGCTCAGCCGGAGCATGAGCCGGTCGTCACCGGGCCGGCACGTGCTGCTCACCATCGGCGACCGCCGCCCGCATCCGGGACGGGCGGACCGGTCCGGCGTCCTGCCCTGCCCGCAGCGGCACGACTGGCGGTCGCTGCTCGCCTACCTGGAACACCTGCCCGGGGTCGCGTTCGGCGCGATCTGCGACCAGCCCGAGGACGGCCCGCCGCACCGGATCTGGCGCCATCTCGGCGCCCAGGCGCTGGCCCATCTCGACGCCCTCGACCTCCAGGGACTGGCCGCCGGCCTCGGGCTCGCCGTGCCCGCCGCCGTCCACGTCCCGTTTCCCCTGCTCGACGAGACGGAGTGAACACCGGCATGCAGCCCGATCCGAAGCCGGGGCGGCCCGCCCACGACATCGCCATGTGGGGCGCGCCCGGCAGCGGCAAGACGACGCTGCTGGCCGCCCTGGACATCGCCCTGATGCGCAAGGACGACGACTGGAGGATCGTCGGCTCGGACCCCGCGTCGTCCGAGTTCCTGATCGAGCGGACGAACGCGCTGTCCACCGGCAAGGTCTTCCCCGAGGCGAGCCAGGGCCTGGAGCACTACCACTGGACGTTGTACGGCCCCGGCGAGCGGCACAGGCGGCGGTGGTGGCGCAGGCCGGGCAAGCCGGAGCCGTTCGAGGTCGGCGTCGGCATGATCGACGCGCCCGGCGGCCTCTTCAGCGCGGGTCCCCGGCGGCTCGACTACGGCCCCGACGTGCTGGACGACCTGCGCGAGCGGATGCTGAACGACCTGGTGAAGAGCCTCGGCATCGTCTTCCTCTTCGACCCGATCCGCGAGTTCGAACGCGGCGACGCCTTCGACCACCTGCATCCGCCGCTCAAGCGGCTCACCGAGCGGATGCGCGACCTCGGCCGGCTCACCGGTGGCCGGCTCCCCCACCACGTCGCCGTGTGCGTCACGAAGTTCGACGATCCGCGCGTGCTGGAGACGGCCGAGAAGATGCACCTGCTCGCCTCCGAGCCCGACGACCCGTACGGCTTCCCCCGCGTGTCCCACGACGACGCCCGGGACCTGTTCCGGCAGTTGTGCGACCTCTCGGCGAACGGCAACGCCGACATGGTCCTCAACGCGCTCGGCCGCTACTTCCACCCCGACCGGGTGCGGTTCTTCGTCACCTCGTCGATCGGCTTCTACGTCCATCCGCAGACGAAGGCGTTCGACTGGCACGACTACCAGAACCTGCTTCCCGAGGACGACGACCTGCGCATCCGAGGGCCGATCCACCCGATCAACGTGGTGGAGCCCATGCTGTGGCTCGGGCGGCGGCTCGCCGCCGAGAAGGAGAGCCCGCGGTGAACGGGGACGGCGCGCCGAGGATCGGCTTCGAATGGGCCCTCGAAGGCAAGGAGCACGGCAGCTACGACGAGTACGGCCTGCTGCAGTGGAGCAACGAACGGCTCGCCGGCGTCTTCGACGAGCTCAGGGCGCGGTACGCCGCCGGCACGCCCTCCGAGCTGCCCCAGGTGACGATCGCGCCCGCGGCGACCAAGGACAACGACGAGGTCTCCCACAATGTGGTGCTGGCGATCCACACCTGGTCGGACCACCGTGACTTCGCGGGCCGCAAGGTCGCCTACACCCGGTGGTTCTACGTTCCGTACCACCAGCTCCAGGGCCACCCGGTGTCGTACCGGGCCCTGTACGCGGCCCTCGGCGCGCTCCCGCCGGCTCCGGAGCCGCCGCTGACCGTGGCCGTGCCGGCGCTCGACCCGCGCGACGTCATGCCGGGATCGGACGCGCTGGCGGCCGCCGCGCTGCTGGCCTCCGGGCAGCAGGTCTGCCTCGTCGGCGCGGACGGCGTCCCGATGGCCGAGCGGCTGCGCTTCGTCGACACGGTGATGGCGCTGCTGCCGTACGGCCTGCGGACGAGGTTCAGCGCGGCGACCTGGACCAGCAGCACCACGAAACACCGGATCAAGCTCTCCTTCGCCCGCTACGCCCCGGAGGGCATCCAGGCCGTCCAGTGGGGCCAGGGCGCGGACATCCCCCTCGACAAGCACTCGGCGACGTACCACCGCATATTGCGCAAACGCGACGTGGACTACCCCGACCTGATCGGGTGGCTCGCCGGACAGACCGAACCCCTGTCGTTCAACGACGCCGACCGCTCCCGGGTCTTCGAGCTGCTCCGCCAGTCGGCCTTCCAGTCACCTCCCGCGCGACCGGATCCGGTCCCCGCACCGCCGCCCGCCGCGAGCGGCGACCACGGGGTGGTGGAGGTGGCTCACCGGGGCCCCACGGTCGCCGCGCTCGCGCGCGCGCTCGCCGGCGCCTCCGCGGACCCTCATCCAGCCCTGGACGCGCTCCTGGCGGTCCTGTGGACCCAGTCCGACAGATCGGCCCTGGCGGACGCCCTCTACACGTACAACTGCTTCCAGCATGTGATCGAGCCCCAGGAGGACCGCGACCACCTGTACGAGCGTTTGGTCTCGGCGGCCTTCCAGCCGGACGAGGAATGGATGTGGGCGAGCAAGCGCGGCGCCCTGCTGGCCGCCGAGGACACGCCGGACCCCGTGCGGCGCCGGTTGAAGGCTCTGGCCGGGCCGCGGTGGCGGCGGTTCGGCACCTGGGACCGGCGGTATCGGCTGGCCTGCACCATCGGTGTCCTGGTGGTCGCCGTCGCCTTCGCCGGCGCCGGAGCCCTGCAGCTTCTACGTGGCGACGACCCCCCGGCCCAGCAGGCTCTTCCGCCGCAGCCGCCGCATCAACAGGTCGTCCTCGTGAAGGACAGCGCGGAGCAGCCGTACGTCACGGCGGTCGTCAAGGAGGCGCTCCGGCGCGCGGGGTACCAGCCGGACGACCAGGTGCAGGGCGCTCCCTCGGTGCTGATCGGCTACGACCCCGACATCCGCGGCGAACTGGCCGTGAATAGCCTGACTCCCGTGGGTGACTTCCCCACCCAGGACATCCTGATCGTACGGGACGACCAGGAGGGCTTTCCCGGGCAGATTCTCGTCGGCGAGGGATTCGGCCAGGACGTGGAGGATCAAATCCTCAAACATCACAAGGGGCTGCTTATCATCCGTAAACCGTACGACGAGCTGAAAAACCAGCTCATCGACGGAAAAGCGGAAGCCGCCATCGTCCCCGGTGACGTCAAGGCGGATGGCTACACCCCTTCGGAGGCTCTCGACGACCTGCTTCCAGAACGGAGAATCGTCGTCGGGGCCGGCTCCGCACTCAAGCCGGCCCTGGAGCCGGCGATGGACCGCCTGAACAAGGAGGGCGTCAAGTCCTCCGATGACCCTCAGGCCGATGCGAAGGCGTTCGTCGACCTGATCTATTCACACGCTCCCGCGCTCGCCTCCTCCGCGAAACCCGTGAGCGAGCCGGTGGGAAACTCAGGGGACGTCATCCTGATCACCACTGTCGTCGCCGCCGTCACCGGGCTGGCGGGGGCGCTTCTCCTCGTTCGGAGGCCCTCCCGGTTCAAGGGGTCGCTGACCGGGCGGCATCGGGCGTGAGCGGTGTTCCGGCCACGCTCGGCACCGCCTTGGCGGTCTTCGCGGGCACCAACGTCGACGACGTGGTCATCCTGACCGTGCTGTTCCTGTCGGCCCGCGCCCAGGGCCGGCCCCGTCCCTGGCAGATCGTGACGGGGCAGTACGCCGGGATCGCGGCGCTCGTCGCCGTGTCGGGCGTCGCCGCCCTCGGCCTCGCCGTCGTGCCGGACCAGTGGGTGGGGCTGCTCGGCCTGGTCCCGCTCGCCCTCGGCGTACGCGGCCTGGTCGCGGCGGTGCGGTCGTCCGGCGGGGACGACGACCCCGCGCCCGCGGTGGCCACGGGGGTCCTCTCCGTCGCGGGCGTCACCGTCGCCAACGGCGCGGACAACATCTCCGTCTACACTCCCCTGTTCCGCTCCATCGGTCCTGCGGCCACCCTGCTCACCATCGCCGTCTTCGCCGTCCTGGTCGCGGTCTGGTGCGCGGCGGCGTCCTGGCTGGGCTCCCACAAGAAGATCATCGAGTTCGCCGAACGATTCGGGCACTGGCTCGTCCCGATCGTGTTCATCGTGATAGGCGCGCTGATCGTGCTCGATTCCGGCGTAATCGGCCGTCTGACCGATTTCCACTAATTCAAAGGGAATTGGAGCACGCCAAGGCCGTCTATAGAAGCATGAAAAAGCGCGAAATGGAACGATCTAGCCTGGCAAACGATCCGAAGTTAGACTCCCTGACAGGTTCGGCCGCCCGCCCTCGGTGGCCGTTCGCTCGTCGCCCATGGGGAGGGCCGTGCCCCTCCGCCCAGTGGGCGGCGGCGCGATCCTCCATGCCTTCGGGCGCCTCCGGGCGCCGGCGCGGGTCCTTGGGTGACGAGGCCTCACAGGTCCCCATGGAGGTGTCGTGTCGAGGAAGCCCCCGTCCGCCTTGTTACGCACGACGGCGCTCGTCGCCGGTCTTGCCCTCATACCAGCGATGGCCCCGGCGGGTTCCGCCGCCGCGGACCCGAGCCCGAGCCCGACCCCCTCGCGGTCCTGGACCGCCACGGCGCTGACGGACGCCGAGCACGTCCAGGGCGCCAAGTCGCCCTCCGGAAAGCTCGCGAAGAGCGACCCCGAGCTGCTCAGATCACAGTCGGCGGAGCCGACGACCGTCGTGGTCAAGCTCGACTACGACTCGCTGGCGGCCTACAAGGGCGGCCTGCCGGGGCTCCCCGGCACGAGCCCGTCCGTCACCGGCAAGGCGCTGAACGTCAAGAGCGGCGACGCGGCGAAATACCAGAAGCACATCGAGAACGTCGAGAACTCCTTCCTCGGCGAGCTCGGCAGGAAGATCCCCGGCGTCCGGGTGGGACAGAAGCTCCGCACGGTGTACGGCGGCGTCGCCCTCACGCTGCCCGCGAACAAGGCCGCCGACCTGCTCAGGCTGCCCGGTGTGGCGGCCGTGCAGAAGGACAGGGTGGAGCAGCCGCTCACCGACTCCAGCGCGGAGTTCATCGGCGCGCCGACCGTCTACAACCAGCTCGGCGGGATGAAGTCGTCGGGCAAGGGCGTCATCGTCGGCATTCTGGACACCGGCGCGTGGCCGGAGCACCCGTCGTTCGCGGACCCCGGCACGCTGCCCGCTCCCCCGCCCAAGGCCGACGGCACGCCGCGCACCTGCAACTTCGGCGACAACCCGCTGACCCCGGCCGCCGACCCCTTCACGTGCAACCGCAAGCTGATCTCCGGCCAGCCGTTCCTCGCGACGTACAACGCGATCGTGGGCGGGGAGGTGTACCCGGACAGCGCCCGTGACAGCGGCGGCCACGGGACGCACACCGCCACCACCTCGGCGGGCGGGCCTGTCGACCACGCCAACCCGCTCGGCATCGACCGCGGCGCGATCCACGGCATCGCGCCGGCCGCGCACGTCGCGGTCTACAAGGTCTGCGGCGAGCAGGGCTGCTACCAGTCCGACTCGGTGGCCGCGGTGGCGCAGGCCATCGCCGATGGCGTACGGGTCATCAACTTCTCGATCGGCGGCGGCGCCGACCCCTACAGCGACGCGGTCGAGCTCGCGTTCCTGGACGCGTACGCCGCGGGCGTGTTCGTGTCGGCCTCGGCGGGCAACTCCGGGCCGGGCGCCGCCACGACGGACCACCGCGGCCCGTGGGTGACCACCGTGGCGGCCTCGACGCAGAGCCGCACCTTCCAGTCGACGATCACGCTGACCGGCGGGCCGTCGATCAAGGGCGCGTCGATCACGGCGGGCGTCTCCTCACCGCTGCCCGTGGTGCTCGCCTCGGCCCCGCCGTACAGCGACCCGCTGTGTCTCAACCCGGCGCCTCCGGGGCTGTTCTCCGGCAAGATCGTCGCCTGCCAGCGCGGCCCGAACCGGGTGCTCAAGGGCTTCTCGGTGAAGCAGGGCGGCGCCGCCGGCATGATCCTGTACAACGCCACGCCGCAGGACGTCATGACCGACAACCACTGGCTGCCGACGGTGCACATCGACAAGCCGGAGACCGACGTCCTGCTGAGCTGGCTGAGCTCCCACCCCGGCGCGACGGCGACCTTCACCCAGGGGACGAAGGCCACCTGGCAGGGCGACGTGATGACGTCGTTCTCCTCGCGCGGCCCCGGCGGCGACTTCCTCAAGCCGGACGTCACCGCGCCCGGCCTGCACATCCTGGCGGGCATGACCCCGACCCCCGACTCGCCGCTGGAAGGTCCCGCGGGCAACCTGTACCAGGTCATCGCCGGGACCTCGATGTCGTCGCCGCACGTCGCGGGCGCCGGCGCGCTCCTGTTCGCGCTGCACCCGGACTGGAGTCCGGGCCAGGTCAAGTCGGCCCTGGAGACCACCGCGACGACGAAGGTCACCAAGGAGGACCGGACCACCCAGGCCGATCCGTTCGACTACGGCGGCGGGCGCATCGACCTGAGCAAGGCGGGCGACACGGGCCTGACCCTGGACGAGACCGCGGTGAACTACGCCGCCTCGGCCACCGACCCGCTGAACCGGATCGACCTCAACCTGCCGTCGGTGAACGCGCCCGTCATGCCGGGCGTGATCAGCGCGAAGCGTACGTTCGTCAACGCGACCACCAAGACGCTCACGTACACCGCGCTGGGCACCACCGTCAGCGGGGCGAGCATCACCGTGCTGCCGCCGCTGTTCACGGTGAAGCCGGGCAAGAGCCAGAAGGTCACCATCCTGATCGCCGCACCGGACCTGCCCGAGGGGCAGTACTTCGGCCAGGTGAACCTCAAGCAGGTCGGCGGCGCCCGGGAGCAGCACCTGCCGGTGGCCTTCTACCGGCGCGAGGGCGCGGTCCCGATCGACCAGACCTGTACGCCGAGCGCCATCGCCAGGAACACCGGGCAGTCCACCTGCACCGTCTCGGTGCAGAACACCACCCTGGAGGACACCGACGTCACCGCGCTCAGCACGCTGGACGCCAAGCTGCGGCTCACCGGCGTCACCGGCGCGACCCAGGTCGGCAGCCAGATCGTGACGACCAAGAAGACGCTGGCGGGGAGGCAGCCGGACAAGCCGGTCATCGCCCCGGGCGAGAGCCCGGCCGGTTACCTGCCGCTCTCGGCCTTCGGCATCACCCCGACGCCCATCGGGGACGAGGAGGCGCTGAACTTCACCGTCCCGGCGTTCACCTACGCGGGCCGTACGTTCACCAGGATCGGCATCGTCTCCAACGGCTACACGGTCGCGGGCGGCACGAACGGCTCGGCGGACATCCAGTTCGACCCGCAGACGCTCCCCGACGCCACTCCGCCGAACGGCGTGCTCGCGCCGTACTGGACGGACCTGAACGGCGAGGGGACGCCCGGCGTCTACGTCGCCACGCTGAGCGACGGGGTGAACAGGTGGCTGGTCATCGAGTGGAGAGTCAACCTTTACGGCACGAACAGCCTGAAGACCTTCCAGCAGTGGATCGGGCTCAACGGCGCCGAGGACATCTCGTACACCTACGACCCGGGCAACCTGCCCGGTGATCCGGGCGCGGCCTACGGCCTGACCGTCGGCGCCGAGAACGTCGAGGGCACCGCCGGCACCCAGATCAGCGGCCCGCCGACGCAGGACTACCGCGTCACCAGCACGCCGGGCGCCCCCGGCGGCACGCTGAACTACTCCTTCACCGTGAAGGGCGTGTCCCCTGGCACCGGCACAGTCACGACCGCCACCTCCACCCCCCAGGTGAAGGGCATCACGGTCGAGGTCGACAAGATCACCGTTCAGTAGGTCCTCACCAAAGGGCCCGGCGGACGCACCACGTCCGCCGGGCTCTCGCCGTCCGACCCGACGGTCCAGCGGTCCGCAACCGCCGTACGAGTGGACGCCAAGTCCCGGTATCAGTGGGCGCCAAGAGGCGGCTGACACGCTCCTCCCATGCACCGCACAGGAGGAAACGTGAGAAGAACGCTCAGGACCCTGCTCGCCACGGCAGCGCTCGCCACCGCCGCGATCGGCGTCAACGTGGCGCCGGCCCACGCCGGCTGGGCCGGGATCACCCTGTACGAGGACTCCGGCTACAAGGGTTACCCCCACGCCTACACCACCAGCCGCGTGGCACTGTACGGGTGGTGGGAGAACGACGTGGCCAGCTCCGTGAAGAACAGCGACGTCTTCGCCTGGGTCCTGTACGACGATCGCGACTACCAGGACCGGCATTTCTGCATCAGGCCGGGCGAGTGGGTCGAGACCCTCGGGTCGTCGCCGTGGAAGTTCAACGACAAGATCTCGTCCCTCAAGCGGCTGACGACCTCAAGCTGCGCCGGATACGTCCCCTTCTACAACGTCGCCTGACGGCTCAGCACGGAGGGCGGAAGGGCAGGTCGGCGGGGAGGTAGGCGGCCCACTCGGCGGGGGTGACGGGCGGGTGGGCGAGGGCGCAGATCCTCCGGGCCGCGTGTCCGGGGTCGACGTCCCACAGGCGTACGGTCGTGTCCTCTCCGCCGGTGGCGACGACGCGGCCGCCGGGGACGTAGACGAGGGTCTGGACCCGGCCGTCGTGGCCGGTGAGCGTGGCGACGACCCGGGCCTCGCGCCGGTCGGCCAGATCCCACAGCCGTACGCTGCCGTCCAGGCTGCCGGTGGCGAGCGTGCGGCCGTCCGGGCTGAAGGCGGCCCCCGTGACGGCGTCGGCGTGACCGGTGAGCGTGGCCACGGCCCGGGCGTCACCCGGGCCGGTCAGATCCCACAACCGCACACTGCCGTCCAGGCCGGCGCTGGCGAGGGTACGGCCGTCCGGGGAGACGGCGAGACGGGTGACGGCGCCGGTGTGTCCTCTCAGGGTCACCGGGTCGCGCGGGCCGCCCGGGCCGGCGACCCGCCACAGCCGGATGACGGCGTCGGCGCCCGCCCCGGCGAGGAGCAGGCCGTCCGGGCCGCCTCGCACGAAGGTGATCGTGTCGACGGAGCCGCCGCTGCCGCCGAGCGTGGTGAGGTGGGCCGGGCGGCGCGGGTCGGAGACCCGCCACAGGTCGATCGTGCCGTCGGCACTCGCGCCGGCCAGCAGGTCGCCGCCGGGCCCGAAGGCGACCGAGGTCACGTTGGCCTCGTGGCGGCTCAGCACGGCGAGGCTCAGCGGGCGGCCCGGGTCGGACAGGTCCCACAGGCGGATCGTGCGGTCCTGCCCGCCGGTCGCGAGCAGCCGCCCTCCGGGGTGGAAGGCGGCCGCCGTGATGTTGTCGGTGTGGCCGGTCAGCGTGGCGAGCGGCGCGGGCCCGCCCGGGGCGGAGAGGTCCCAGACGCGGGCGGTGCGATAGCTGCCGGCCACGAGAAGGCGGCCGTCGGGGCTCGCGGCGAGTGACTGGACGGGGCTGCTGTGCCCGCTCAGCACGGAGGTCCGCATGTCCCACAGCCGTACGGTGGTGTCCTTGCCCGCGGTGGCCAGGCTCCGGCCGTCGGGGCTGAACGCCACCGAGTAGACGACGTCGGCGTGGCCGCTGAGGACGAGGGGTTCGCTCGGGAACGCGGGGTCGGTCACGTCCCACACGCGGGAGGTGCGGTCGTAGCTGCCGGAGGCCAGGGTCCGTCCGCCGGGGGCGAAGGCCAGGGAGACGATGCCGTTCTGGTGTCCGGTCAGCACCCCCAACGGCCGTGGCCGGTCAGGGCGGCGCAGGTCCCACAGCCGTACGGTGTTGTCGAACCCGCCCGTGGCGAGGACGCGCCCGTCGGAGGTGAACGCGGCGCACAGGACGCGGTCGGTGTGCCCTCTCAGGCCGGGCAGGGCGCGCGGATGCCGGGGATCGCCGACGTCCCAGACCCGTACGACCGCGTCGGCCGCGGTGGTGACCAGGACGTCTCCATCCGGTGAGAAGACCGCCGAGGTGAGCCCTTCGGAGTAGCCGGTGAGCGTGGTGATCCGTACCGCCCGGCCCGGGTCGGACACGTCCCACAACCCGACCGTGCGGTCGTAGCTCGCCGTCGCCAGCAGGCGGCCCCGTGGGTCGAAGGCCACCGTACGCACCGCGTCGGTGTGTCCTTCGAGCACGGCCAGGGGGCGCGGCCGGCGGACGTCGGCCACGTCCCAGAGCCGCGCGGTGTGATCGGCCCCGGAGGTGGCCAGGACCCGCCCGTCGGGCCGGAACGCGGCCGACATCACCTCGCCGGAGCCGCCGATGACCGAGAGGGCCGCGGGACGGTGCGGGTCGGAGACGTTCCACAGGCGTACGGCGCGGTCGAGACCCGCCGTGGCGAGGGTGCGGCCGTCGGGGTGAAGGCCGTGGCGTACGCCGGGGCTCGGTGCGCGGTCAGCCGGGTCGCGTACGGCACGGCCGGCGCCGACAGGACGCTGCCACGCGCCTCCGGGGTGTCGGCCAGGCGGTAGGCGGCCAGGCCCAACTGTGCGGACAGCGCGGGGTTGGTCCCGCGCAGGGCGATGGCGTCGCCCGCGAGCCTGCGGGAGAGGGCCTGGTCGCGCTGGCGGACGGCGGTGCGCTGAGCCTGCGATGCGGTGACGGCGGCGACCGCGGCGACGACCACCAGCGCCACCAGGGCGGCGATGGTCTGGTAGAGGCGGCGGGTGCGGCGGCGCACCTGGCGGCCCGAGGCCCGCAGGAAGTCGGCCATGGTCGGCGTCACGTCGGAGGGATGCCGCTGCGCCCACTCCTGCGCGGCGAGCAATCGCGCGCCCCGGTACAGCACGTCGGGATCGCTCCGCTCGTGCCGCCAGGCCTGGGCGTCGGCGGCGAACCGGCGGCCGAGCAGCAGAGCGGCGCGGTCGGCGGCCAGCCAGTCGGCGAGCAGGGGCCAGGCGGACAGCAGGGCCTCGTGCGTGATCTCCACGGTGTCGTGGTCCAGGGTGAGCAGGCGCTGGTCGGCGAACCGGTGCAGCACCTCGGTCATGGCGGGCCCGGCGGACGGCAGATCGGCCGAGGAGACCCTGCGGCGGGTGTCGGCGGCGTCGGCGGAGACGTGCACGAGATGCAGGAACAGCCGTCGCGCCAGTTCACGCCGCTCGGGGGGAAGCTCCTCGTAGATCTCGGTGGCGCTGGCGGCCACGGCGCCCTCGATGCCACCCGCCTCCTGGTAGCCGGCCACGGTCAGGCCGTGGCCCTGGTCGTTCAGCCAGGTGGCGTAGAGCGCGTGCGACAGCAGCGGCAGGACCCCGGCGTCGTGGGCCCGGCCGGCTTCGCGGAGCAGCAGTTCGACCAGGGCGTCCTCGATGGCAAGGCCGGCCTTGCGCGCCGGTTCCACGATGGCGTCGCGCAGTTCGTCCCTGGTCATGGGACCGACGGCCACCTGACCGTGTTGCGCGACGGCCGCCAGATCCGGAAACCGGAGCAGGTGGCCGTAGAAGTCGGCGCGCAGGCCGATCACCACGACGGTGCCGCCGGCCGCGGCCCGCACCAGCGCGTCCACGAACACCGCCTGCTCCGGCTCCCGGGAGGTCGGCTCGCGGGAGGTCGGCTCGCGGGAGGTCGTGAAGATCTCCTCGAACTGGTCGACGATGAGAACCTCACCCGGCCGGGCGGCGATGACGGGACGCGAGGCCGGCGTGCAGACGGTGACCGCGCGTCCCCGCTCGCGCAGCGCTGCGGCCAGCCCGGCCCGCAGCAGCGACGACTTGCCCGCGCCGGAGGCACCGACCACCAGCCGCAGCCCGCCGCCGTCCGGTTCGGAACCGTCCAGTTGGGTGACCGCGCGCAGGAGGCGCTCGGTCAGGGCGTCCCGGCCGAAGAACCACGCGGCGTGCTCGGCCTCGAAGCCCGCCAGCCCCCGGTACGGCTCGACGCCTTCCCGCCTGCGGGACCGTCCCCGCCGTACGCGCTGCCAGGCGTCCACCCAGGCGGTGACCTCGGCCGCGCCGCAGACCGCCAGCACCCGCTCGAACAGCTGCCGCAGGGCCAGTGAGGGCAGGCCGCGACCGGCGAACCAGTCGCCGATGGTGCTGTGCGCTCCGGGGCTGCCCGCCCGCGCCGCGACCTGCCGTACGGTCAGCCCGGCCCGCTCGCGGAGCATGGTGAGTTCCCTGGCGAAGCCCTCCCGGTCACGGATCCGGCCCGGGTCCGGTCCCGCCGCGTCCTGAGCCACCGCCGCGCCTCCTTAGGGAAACGGTCTCCTTATGTAGTCCGTCGCGCGGCTTCGAGGGTTACCGGCTTGTACGGGCTTGTACGGATCAGGCCGGACACCTTCCAGGGCCGCCGGCTCTCGCCTGATAGTCGGGGCGTCCAATCGGAATGGAGGACGCTCATGACAGGCACGACCGGACAGCCGTCCCGCAGGGCGGTGCTGCGCATGGCGGCGAGCGCGCCGCTGCTCCTCGGTGCGAGCGCCGCGCTCGCCGTCGCGACGTCGGCCCCGGCGCTGGCCGCCCAGGCGGGGTGGCGCTGGTGCGAACGCTGCAGCGGCCTTTGGTACTCGCTGAACGGGACGCGGGGCACGTGCCCCGCGGGGAACGTCTTCGACGGCGGTCATCACAGCAACGGCAGCGGAAACTACATCCTGAAGACCGTCGAGGACGGCGGCCGGGGCCAGGGCAACTGGCGCTGGTGCGGCGCCTGCCAGGGGCTCTGGTACGGCGGCAACCCCACTCTCGGGTACTGCCCCAACCGGGGCGCCACGGGCCACACGCCGATCGGCCCCTACCCGACCGTCTCGTCGTACTACCTGATCGAGGACGTCGGCAACCGCGACTCCCCCGGCGGCCAGGAGCAGTGGCGCTGGTGCTACAAGTGCGCCGGCATGTTCTTCGACGGCAACACCCCCGGCGGCTCCGGCCGCTGCCCCAAGGACGGCCTCACCCACGCCGTCACCGGCGGCAGCTACGTTCTGCGACAGGTGCCGTAGCGGCGGCGCGGCCCAGGTCACCGCCTACAGCGCGGAAGCATTGCGATTGTGGGCGGTGACCCGGCTTCCCAACCCGGGGTTCGACGCGGGGGCCCTCGGGTGCCCAACCCGTCGCCGACGGCTCACCGACCGCCGTTCTTCTTCCTGTCGTGCCGCAGCGCGAGCCGGACCGCGAAGTAGACGACCGCGAAAAGTACGGCCACCTCGAATACGACCAGTAACAGCTCCGCCAGTCCGAGCCCGTACATCGACCACCCCTTCAGGAGAAGGAACCGAGGGCAGTATGAGCCGACAGCGCGTCAGAGTCGAGCAAATGCCTCAACGAGGAACTCGCCGCGGTGTGATCGCCCTCGCTGCCAGAGGAAGCCGGTCGCGTTAGCGATGCAGCTAGGGCTCCCTGTGTTCGACACACGTCGGCAGCACCAGCCGCAGTAACGCGCCGCTTCGACACGGCACGGCTTCGGCCGTCCCGCCGTGAGCCTCGGCGACCTGCCGGACGATGGCCAGGCCCAGGCCGGAGCCGGGGTGCGCGCGGGCCGCCGGTGAGCGGTAAAAGCGGTCGAAGACGAATTCGAGGTCGCTGTCGGGGATCCCTGGGCCGTTGTCCGCGACCTCGAGGGTGCCCGCCCTGACGCTGATCCTCACCCGGCCGTCGGACGGGCTCCATTTCACGGCGTTGTCGACGAGGTTCCCGACGGCGCGTTCCAGGGCGTCGGGGTCTCCGTGGACGAGAGTGGGCGCGCAGGCCAGCTCAAATTCGATCTGTGGCGCCCGGCGCGCCGCGCGGGCCGCGACGCGCTCGGCTACGAGGTCGAGGCGGACGTCTTCGGTGTGGTACGGCGCCTGGCCGTAGCGGGCCAGGTCGACCAGGTCGTTGACCAGTGTCGTGAGTTCGCCCGCCTGGCCGAGCGCTTCGGCGGCGAGGATCGGGGCCTGCGCGTCGGCCGGGTTCTCCGCCAGCAGTTCAAGGTTCACCGTCAGGCTCGTCAGCGGTGTGCGCAGTTCGTGCGAGGCGTCGGCCACCAGACGGCGCTGGGCGCCGACCGACTCGTCCAGGGCGGCGGTCATCGCCGCGAACGCGGCGCCGAGCCGGCCGATCTCATCCCGGCTGTCCGCAGGAATCGCTATGGACAGGTCGCCGGTCCTACGGATCAGTTCGACCGTCTCGGTGAGCTGGTGCACCGGGCGGAGGACGCGGCGTGCCGCCAGGCGTGAGGCCAGCGCCGCGAGAAGTCCGGCGGCCACCGTCGAGCCGGCGAGCAGCCAGGCGAGCTCGCGTAGCGTGGGTGCGGGATCAGACTCCGGGATGGCCGTGCGCACGAGCGTCCCCGGTGAGTCGGGCAACTGGGCGGTGTAGACGCGGTAGACGACGCCGTTGTAGACCGCGTCACGGAAGTAGGCGCCCTCGATGCCGTCCGCGACGGCGACGTCGCGAGCGGTGATGTCGACGAACTCCGTCGACGGCCCGATCCGGACAGGCTCCGGCACGATCTGCAGCTGGGTGCTCCCGATCCCCAGCGGAACAGTCGGGAAGCCCGGCTCCCCGTTGACGTCCCTGAACTTGGCCTTGATCGCCGCGGCCACGTTCGGCGCCTGGCCGGCGGCCACGACCAGCGTGTTGTCGATCTGGCCACGGAGGTTGGCGTTCACCGCCGGATACAGGACCACCGACACGAGCACCAGGGCGCCCGCGACCACGGAACCGCCGGCGATGGCCAGCCGGGTGCGCAGGTTCACGGCTCCTCGCGCAGGACATACCCAAGGCCGCGCACCGTCTGGATCAATCTGCTGCCGCCGTCCGATTCGAGTTTGCTTCGCAGGTAGCTGACGTAGACCCACAGTGCGTTCGACTCCGGGCCGAAGTCGTAACCCCAGACGGACTCGAAGATCTGGGTCCGGCTCAGCACCCGGCCGGGATTGCGCAGGAACAGCTCCAGCAGGGACAGCTCCGTCTTGGTCAGGTCCAGGCGCCGGCCGGCACGCTCGGCCCTGCAGCCGCTCACGTCCAAGTCGACGTCGGCGAAGCGCAGCACCTCGGCCCTGGCGCCACTGCGCCGGAGCAGGGCTCTTAGCCGGGCCCGCAGCTCGTCCAGGGCGAACGGCTTGGCCAGGTAATCGTCGGCCCCCGCGTCGAGCCCGGCGACCCGGTCGATGACCAGATCCCGGGCCGTGAGCATCAGGATCGGAGTGTCGTGCCCGCCCGAACGCAGCATCCGGCACACCTCCAGCCCGTTCGGTTCGGGCATGAGGACGTCGAGAACCACCGCGTCCGGGCGGAACACGCCGTGCTCGGCGAGGGCGGACGCCCCATCGGCGGCGGACGACACGTCGTAGCCGTCCCGGCGCAACGCATGCTCCAAGGACCGCCGCACGGCCGGGTCGTCGTCCACCACAAGTATCCGCATGGTCGCCCATCCTCGCCGTCGATCCTGAAGCCGTGTGAGACGCGGTGGCTGTCAGCCCTTGCTCAGTGACCGCTTCAGATCGCTCAACGCGGCATCGAGCCGGTCGGGGCCGACCCCGAGCGAGACGGCGATGTCGCCGAAGACCTTGGACTTCACATCGACTCTGCCCAACGCCACCAGAGTGGCCAGAGCGGCCTTGGCCTTGGCCTGGTCGACACCGAGCGCCGCGGCCAGAGACGCCGCCGCGGCATCGGTGGTGAACGGCGATTCCCGCGGGCCGTCCCCGCCCTTCTTGTCCATGCCGTCCAGCTTGTCCCGGTGGTCGTCACCCGGCGCGGGCTCGGCGATCAACGGCCGCAGGGCCTCCTGAACCTGCGGAACCGGCAGCCCCAGGTTGGCCGCCACCGCCGCGACGAAGGCCTCCGGCGTGGCACCGGCCGAATTGGCCAGCGACATCTTCGCCGCGACCAACGCGGCGTCGAGCCGCTCGGGCGTCACTCCGAGCTTCTCCGCGATCGCGGCCAGATCGACATCCGCACCCGCTCTTGGCTTGTCTGACGAGTTCTCCCGGCCGTCGGGCGCCTTCTTGTCCACGCCGTCCAGCTTGCCCCGGTTGTCATCACCCGGCGCGGACTTGACGATCATCGGTCCCAGAGCCTCCTGGACCTGCGAGACCGGCAGCCCCAGGTTGGCCGCCACCGCCGCGACGAAGGCCTCCGGCGTGACACCGGCCGAATTGGCCAGCGACATCTTCGCCGCGACCAACGCGGCGTCGAGCCGCTCGGGCGTCACTCCCAGCTTCTCCGCGATCGCGGCCAGATCGGCCGCCGCACCAGACCTGGACTTCCCGTCCACCTTGACCGTCGCGGAGTCGGACTTCGCAGCGCCGGGCGCCGGGGCCGGATCGGCCGCCGCGGCGGTACCTGTCGCGGCCAGCGTGAGGAGCGTGGCCGTGGCCACGACCAGCCGTGTGCGTTTCATCATCGTGATGCCTTTCGTCCACTGAGCGCGCCGGACGAGAACCGGCGCCGTGGGACGACACAAACATCGCGGCCTCTGGCGTGGTTTCAGCCACCTTTAAAGGTTCCTTAGAACGGTTGCGTTCTCTCAAGCGCGCGATAGATCGGTGATGCGGCTCCCTGAAGCAGATGCTCCTGGGCCAGACACCGGTCTGAGCTTAGATCGGCGACGTCAAGCGGCAACTGACTGGGGATGACTCGTCGTCGACGTGTGTCGCGTCCCGAGGTCAATACACATGGACCGACTGTGGTGACCTTCACAAGGAATGCGGGCTAAAGCTGGGGCCACGACAGCGTCCGTACGGTCGGTGCCCATCCCTCCGGCTCTGGTGAAGATCCTTTGACAACACGTCGAACAGTTCGGGGCCTGCGCGAACGGACGGATCTTCCGCAGAGAGCGCGGCAGGCCATCGCCTCGGCGCCCTACATGAAAGTGCAGGAGGAAGCCCGCGAGATCGCCCTCACTTCTGCCCAACCCCACGACTGCCAGATCGGCGCGACGCATTCACGACCAGCCGGGACCACTCAGACTCGCCGAAGGCCCCATACAGCAAGGCTCCGGGAAGCCTGTCCGCCCTGCTGTCATGAAGTACCGGTAGGTCGGCGCGGGCCATCGGGGGACCGGAGAGCCTCAATCTTCACTGCGGGCATGCACTACTTCCGCAGAGTATGGGCGCGACTTCTTGTTGTGACTACATGCAGTGTGTAGCATTCCGTGACGTGTCCGTCTCTCCTCGAAGTGCCGCCTCCGTCAAGCCAAGCAGCCTCCCTGTAGGAGAGCTCCTTGAGAAACGATCCCCGTTTCGCGTCCCTAGATACCAGAGACCTTATGCCTGGGACACCGAGCGCATAGATGAGTTTATTGACGACATCCTGAACCTTTTAGACTCTGGTGAGAGCGATCACTTCTTCGGCTCAATGGTCGCCATTCAGATTACCGATCATTCTCAGGCTAGCACGCTGGCTCACGAGGTGGTAGACGGACAGCAGCGACTAACCACCTTCTACCTACTCATCGCTCGAATCGTCAAGACCGCCCGCACCCTGCAGCATGAAGCACTCGACGCCGGCGATGAGAGACTAGCGATCCGCCTTGACATCTTCGCCGAAGAAACCTCAAACAAGTATTTATTTTACGAGCGCTACGACGTAGAAGAGGGCCGAAAAACACTCGAGCCTCGCCTGCGACTCTCCAAAGAAGACGACCCTAAGTTCCGGGCATTACTTTCCGATACGCCCCTAAACAGCTCGCCTCGCGCCAGTCACAAGCTTCTGCAAGATGCATACGATCAGATTTACGATAAGCTCATTTGCAAGCTTCTCGGTGAAAGCACGGAAGTATCGGAGAAGTTCAAGGAACTCCAGAGACTACGTGAATCCATCCTTTGGGACACGTTCATCATCCACATCGTTAGCGAAGAGCGTCAAAGCGGCTACCGCCTCTTCAGCGTTCTCAATGACCGAGGGAAAAGGCTTGCGGTCGCAGACCTCTTGCGCAGTCACACACTTGAGCAGCTTGACGGGTATCCCAAGCTTCAAGAGGACGCCTCACGCCGATGGGACGAAATACTCGCCGAGGGCAGTCCCATAGCAGACGAATTCCTTGTAGATTACCTGCCTTCAATGACTGGTGGCAGGCAGAGCCCGGAACGGCTGTTCGGCGCCCTAAAACGGGAGCTGTTCAACCTGAGCCCCACTAATCAGGCCGAGGCAGCCCTGGTCGCAACGAGAACGCAGGCTCTTGCGGACGAGTTTCAGAAATTCCAGCTTATCGAGAAGGGGCAATGGCCCTATCTAGCCTTAGAGAGAGACCCGAACGTTAGCGACTGGCAACGGGCGCGCCTCAAGCGTCTAGTTGTTACCCTAAAGCACAAGCTTTCATTGCCCCTGCTCCTCGCAGCACGCATGTGCGTCGGTGAACGCGAGTTCGCGGAACTCGTGCACTTACTAGAGAAGTTCGCGTTCCGCTACAAGAATATCTGCGACGGCCACGCCACGGCCGCGAGCAAACACTACTACTCGATGGCGAAGAAGCTGCGGCAAGCTGCCGCCTCCAGTGATTCAACATCTACCTGGACCGAGCTCCGTACAGGACTGAGGCAGCTGATCAATGAGCGCGCTCCCGACGATAAGTTCAAGGCGCAACTCGTCGAGAAACTCCGGTATGATCATTCTTCTCAGCGTGGAAATATCCGGGAATTCTTCACTACCTTAGATGACTACTGGAGCTGGCTCCAGATGGGAGCGCAGGGCTCTCCGAAGTACTCTTCAGGATCAGTCATAGACATTGAACAAGCGACGATAGAGCACATCTACCCTCAGCATGCGTCACCAGGCGACAAAAATCCTCACCTGGAGGAACGAAAGCATCGCCTCGGAAACCTCTCTTATTGGGATCCACGCGACAACGTGACAGCAGGAAACAAGTCTTTCTCCGAAAAACAGAGCCTGTTCAAATTGAGCAAAAGCTCCTGCACTCAGGCTCTTGCTTCACTCCCGGTCTGGGATCTGGGACAATACAAATCTCGCCTAGAAACGCTGTTGCAGGATGCGTGCAAGGTCTTCGTGATCTGAGTTCCGAGGAAACTTTCGGTCTCGGCAGTTCGAGTGATCTTAGCCTGTCCGAGCGAGAGCATCCGCATCTGTGCTGATAACCGCATCCTTGTAGCCGCCTACCTCGTACCCGCGGACCAACGTCACGCCCTCACACAGATCTACGGGAGGACAGCGGAGTCATATGTCGCCCCCGCTTGCAGATAGGCAAGCCACGACGGCCGCCCTGCTGGCTGCCACTGTGGGGTAGAGAATTGCCCGAAATCTTGAGAGATCGGTGTCGGTCAGGCCAGGGCGAGTGAAATGAGGCCACCGATGTTTTTCAGGTCCTGGCGGCCCGCCAAGTGGCCGATCCCCCGGTGAACGTGGATGGTGAGGGTATGTAAAATGTTCTCCTCGGTAGGTTCTTGGCCATCATCAAGACAACGCTGCTTCAGGAGGGCGAGGTAGATATCGCCGTAGGTGCCAGCGAAGGTTCTCCAAGTCATCTCGACATTGGAGTCGGTGGTGACATCGCGAACCAGCGGTGGTGCCGGATCTTGGAGAGAAAGCGCCAGCGCCCAACGGCACAAGGTGTTCCAGTTCTTGATGCCGGTGATGCGCTTGAGTTTGATCAGTTGATCTTTCGCTGGCTGTGAGAGCCGAACATTGTCAAGCGACATGTCCTGTACCTCCCGCCCACCAGTAGCCTGGCTCGACTGAAGTAGTGAACGTGTTGTCGTCGTGCACGAGCATGTAGGTATGCGCGATCGACGGCTTGAGCTTGCTGAACAGGTACGCGTCGATCTCTTCGTCTGTCGACAGCAGAAGCACCTGATGACTGGCGTGGGGGAAGTAGCGATCAACCAGGTGCTCGCGATGCCGACTGTCCAGGCGACCGAGCGGAGTATCAATCACACTGGGCAGACGGTTGCCGGCCACCTTCGCGAGGCCCCATAGGAGTGAGACCGCCAGCAGTTGGCGCTCCCCCGCACTGAGCCGAGACGGATCCAACTCTTCGTCGTCGGGACCCACCAAGGTGAGAGTGAACTTCTCAGTGTCGATCCGTAGGTCGCGCACGAGAGCAGACTTTCGCATGAGGTGCTGAAAGCTCTGCAGCACCGCCACCTCGAGCTTGTTGATGTGCCGTTGCAGCAGCGCGGAACCATACTTCTCCATGGTCGCCCTGACCCTGTCGGAGTAAGTGACGATGCGCTCTGCATCCTCTGCTCGGGCTAGTTTCGCCGCCCGCCCCTTGTAGGCACGCTCACGATCGAGCTTGAGCTGTTCACGACGGCGGCGAGCGGCTTCCAGGTCCTCTTTGAGTTTGCTGAGGCCGAACCTGAGCCTGGCCAACTCCTCTCGTTGTGCATCACGCTCCTCGAGAAGTGCGGCGATCACATCATGTTCGGGGACCCCGGCAAGCTGGCGTTCGAGAGCGCTGAGACGCTCTCGATGGAGTTGGGCTTGCTCAACGAGCTCCTGGGCTCGTGCTGCCTCCTGCCGCAAGATCTCATCCAGAGATGTGAGCTGTGGCAGAGACTCTGCCGGGAACTTGAGAATCTGGCGGATCTCATTGGCGACTGACGCGCGCCGTTCGCGGTCAGCGTTGAGGTGGCCCTCGGCAACCGCGAAGCTGTCCGCAGGGACAATTTTTTTTAAGAGTTCCAGCAGCTCGCGGTCCCGCTCGCTCAGTACGGAAACCACCTGCGCTGTCTCGCTGGCGCGTCGTTCCTTCTCAACCTGCTCGCGCACTCGGGATAGCTGTGGAGCTAGCAACAGAAGTGGAAGAGGGCCGCTGGCAAGGCTGTTGGCCAATACCTCATTCGCACTGATGAGTTGTGAAGCGACTTGGGACCGTTCCGTCTCCAGTTCCGCTCGTCGTGCGTAGAGGTGACCGCCCTCCTTGGCGAACGCGCCCTCGAGCGCAGCGTAGCGTCGCTCAGCCTCTTCAAGCGCGGATCTCTCAGACGCTAACCGCTGAGTGAGCTCATCACAGAGGCCGTCTGCCTGTCTAATGGCGTCCTCGATACGGTGGATCTCGTCGAGAGTCTGCTGATCTTCCTTAGAGATCTTCTGCCTGCGCTGGACCGCAAGCAGGTCGTTCCGGAGCCGTTCTACGGTGTTCAGACCGAGCAGAGATTGCACTGCGGACGCGATCACCGACGCCGCCCGGTCAGGATTTGCGAGCGACTCAATCTTCTCGCCGTCGAAGAAGAAGAGGGAGGATGCTTCGAGCGGGAGAATGTCCTCAACGTGGTCGGCCCACTGCTCACTGACGACGAAGTCTATTTCGCCGTCGATGAGAACATTGAGGAACTCGCGGACACTCTTGTCTTTGACTTCCCAAGACCGGAGAACCCTGTACCGGCGCTCTCGACCTTCAACAGTGGTGGAGAACTCAACGACCACCTTCGCCTGTTTTGGCCTGGCCTGACGGTTGACGCTATCGCGGAGGTAATCATCGTAGGAACGATTGCCACGACCGCTGGTACGAGCTCTGGGCCCATACAGCGCAAGTTGGATAGCGTCCAACAGCGTGGTTTTTCCACAACCATTGAGACCCCCGATCAGCACGATCGGACGCCCAGGACGAGTTTTCAGGTCGAGAACTTGCTTGCCCTTGTAGGCGCCAAAATTCTCGAGGGTGACATTAAGCAGGAGCATTTGTAGTTTCTTCGTCGAAGAGCGGCAGGTCAGGAGCTTGCTTTTCCCGTTGGTTCCGCAGGGCGCTCTGCTCGGCGTCTTCCTTGTTCTCGTAGTAGCCGCGGCGGATCGTCTTCTCCAGCTCCTCGAACAGACCGGCGCGACGGGTCATCGTCCGGAACTTGCGCTCCACAGCAAGCAGTTCGCGCGCTGTGGTGAAGTGCAGCTCGTCATCACCGCAGACCTCACGGAGCAGCTCCATCTCGTCGCCGGCGAGAGTGAGATGCTCGTCCAGAGGACCACCTGGAAACTTCTCTCCGGTCTTTTCCTCGTAGATCTTCGGAAGGAGATCCTCTACCTCATGCTTCTCGAAGACCCAGATACGGCGGATCTCGTGGAGCTCACCCATACTGATCAGCTCGATCTCACGAACGCTAGCTGGGCCGTTCCGCCGGACATAGGTCTGGGCATCGAGAAGCTCTCGCAACCAGTTCACCCGTGATTCCTGGGTGTACGGGCCGTGGACGATCTGGTCATTGAACAGCTGGATTGAGCCGTTCATCTTCCGCCAGTCTCGCAAGTGCTTGTCGTTGCGGCGCCCATCCTCGTCGCGGACGTCGAGCTTGTTGCGCAACTCCAGGAGTGGTTGCATCCACTCCTTCTCCTCGTCGTTCTGGATCATGGCAGCCATGGACTTGTCCTGGTCCACAAGCGTGCAGGTCCAGCAGCCGAACCGGCTGTCGCCGCAGGAGGGAGTCGTGTTGTCCACAACCAGGGGGCATTCGCCATCGCTGGAGGCCCCCTGGTACATGGTCAGGAGATCCTTGTTGTTGTGCCCCCATGCGTTGGGGAGCTGCATGAGGAAGGTCCAGACCTCATCGTTCGTCCAGGCCTCGATGGGGCTGTACACGAGCGAGTTGGGCAGGTTGCCATTCGGCGAGAGCCGATCTCTCACTCGACGCTGCTCATGACGAGTCATGGTACGTGCCCGCGCCTGGCTTTCTGCCTTGCGAATGCCCAGGACAAGGATCGTCTCGCCGTGCTCTCGAACAACGTTGCGGATGAATGTGTTGGACGGGCGGATCTTCAACCGTTCCGTACACCAGCGGAATTTAGGACGCGGCGCGGGATAGCCCTTGCCGATCAGACCCACCCAGAAAGTGTCTTTGACGTCGGGGGTGAGACGGTGCGGCTTGATCGGGAGGTGTTGTTCCTCCGCCGCCTTCTCCATCGTGATCAGAGACTGCGTGACCCAACTGGCGACGATCGGGTTCTCTACCAGGGTGTCGGTTGAGATCACATGAACTGATTTGGTCCGCTTCTCCTCCGGCAGCTCCCGCAGCGCAAGCCAGACCAGCTGAAGGACAGCCGTGGAGTCCTTACCACCGCTGTAGCCAATGACCCAAGGAACCTCATCGGCCTGGTAGAGCTCCTGGACTTCCTCAAGGAGCTCTTTGAGGACGACGGCAAGGCCTCCTCTGTCCTTGAACGGGATGGCCCGCCGGGCCGGCATACCCACTGGGACGGTCATCGCTCTCCTCGCACGTGCGTCGCTTCGATGTCGGCTTCTTCAGGACCGAGCTCCATACCCAACTTTTGCCGGAGGTAGTTGACCGTCAACACCACGTTGGAATGGTTCTTCACGACACGCCCGCCAACGATGGCTCGGCCCTCCCAGTCCAGGTTCGACCGGGCCCAATCAATTTTGGAGAGTGGTTCCAGCCGCGGCTTCCATGATTTTGACTCTGTGGATTGCAACACCAGAGTGTTACCGAGACGGCCAAGAGCGTGCAGCGCGATCCCATGACTGTGCAGATACTGACGTCGGACGTCCGCTGCCGTCATCTTTCGTCTTCGCACGAGCCCCCACTCTGGAATCAGCGAGTCGATGGCCGTCCAGTACTGGTCCGCCAGCTCGGCCGCCTCGCTGACAGCCTTCAGCTCAATGCCACGCAGAAGTGCATCGGTCGCGTAGTAGAGAGCGCTGAGCGTGAAGAGCTTACGGGACCGGGCTGACAGTGTGCTGCTCTCCATCTCCACGAAGTTGCGGAAGATAGGCGACTTGAGCGCCAGCAGTCTCGCAAGGTTCGCGCGCTCATCCCGGTGATCGTAAAGGACTCCGATGGACCGGGCAGGTCGCACCGCGTGCCGGTTGAGGTCAGCGAACATCTGCTGGCTGCGGGCGAGCCCTGCATCGTGGAAGAACACGACGGCGATGGTCTCGTCACCCAACTCGGGGTTCTCGGAGAGCGCTGCTTCGATCGCGGCTCGCCTGTGCTGACCATCGTTGATGAGGAAGCGGGCAGCCATCGGGATGTGGAGTTGACCGATCCGCATGCCGGGACCTTCGTCGGCGATCCCTGCGAAGCGCATCTCGCCGTCGACAGACGCCGTCAGCGCGGAGAACACGTAGTCGGTCGGGTTGTCGATGATGTACGAGGCGAGTGCGGGGATACGCCCCTTGTTGAGCACCCGCTGAGCCCTCACCTCGGGCGCAAGCTCCTCCTCATCGAAGAGGAAGATCTTGGGGATGAGCCGTAGCGGACACATCGAGACATAGAACTCGCGCTGTGCCTGGACGCCCCGGATCGCCGGGAAGACGTACTCGAACCCCGCTGTTGTTCCACTCGCCGACGGCGATGACAAGAGTTACCCCGTTGATTGACGGTACCGTAGTTACGTCAAGTTTTTAACGTACTTACGGGTCAGTCCACAAGCCAAGGGACGCAGCGAGCATGACCGCCTACCTGGACTCAGCGGCGACCACGCGGGTCGACCCCCGTGTCGCCGATGTCGTCCTTCACTGGATGACCACAGACTTCGGCAACGCGGGTAGCCGCACCCATGACTGGGGAGCCAGGGCCAAGCGAGCTGTTCAGCAAGCACGGGAACAGCTCGCCGCACAGCTGGCCGCCAGCCCGTCCGAGTTGATCTTTACATCGGGCGCGACGGAGAGCAACAACATCGCGCTGCTGGGTCTAGCGCCGTACGGCGAACGCGAAGGCCGCCGCCACATCATCAGCTCCGCGATTGAGCACAAGGCCGTTCTCGAGCCCTTGGAGCACCTTGCGTCCCGTGGCTTTGAAATTGATCTCATCTCGCCGGGCCCGACCGGACGAGTCAGCGTCGAAGCTGTACGCGAGCGCCTGCGCGACGACACCCTGCTGGTCTCGCTCATGCACGTCAACAACGAGACCGGAGTGATCCAGCCGGTCGCGGCGCTGGCAGACCATCTGCGCAGTACGCGTACTTACCTCCACGTGGATGGCGCTCAGGGGTTCGGCAAGCTCACGGAACAGCTGAGAGCGCCGATCGACATGATCAGTATCAGTGGCCACAAGATCGGCGCGCCAAAGGGGATCGGTGCGCTACTCATCCGGAGACGTGGCCACGACACCGTTCCGCTGACGCCCCTCATGTACGGCGGCGGCCAGGAGCGCAAGCTTCGGCCAGGGACACTGCCGGTTCCTCTCATAGTGGGCCTCGCGAAGGCAGCCGAGATCTTCGAAAAGGAGCACACGCAGTGGTGGGATCAGGCTGCGGCGTTCCGCGCACGCCTGGTTGACGCCCTCGGCCAGACCAAGGTCCGTTTCAACGGCGACCAGGAACACGTCATCCCGCACATCCTCAACCTCTCGTTCGAGGGCGTGGATGCCGAAGCCTTGATCGTCCAGCTCAAGGAGATCGCTGCTGTCGCAACAGGGTCGGCCTGCACGAGTGCCTCATACACCCCCAGCCACGTCCTGCGCGGAATGGGGCTGCCGGACGACATCGCCGGCAACGGCCTGCGACTGTCCTGGTTCCCTGACCAGGTGCAGGACTTGGATGTCCGCGAGCTGGTTAGCGAGATCTCGGAGTTTCAGGCGGGAGTGTCCTACTTCGCTTGAATGGGCTCCTTCCGGCGCACCAGGCGGTGCCCACGAAGTTCCTTCCCGCAGCGAACGAGTTCGGCCTCCCAGCCATCTTCCGTTCCAATGAGGTGCGGATTCTCGTAGAGACCGGCCCGCACCTCAGACTGTGTCAGCCGTCGGCACTTCAGTGCGTCCGGGTCGTCAGCGGCCAGAAACTCGTGTTTGCGGTGCAGCAACGGCCGGTTCGCAGTTTCCTCATACGACTTGAAGGTGGTCTTCAGGGTGGTGAGATCTACCATGTAGGACGAGCGCAGCTTGGGATGCGGATCCGTGTCGAACTCGGGATAGTCCAACCAGCTCACCGCACGGCCCTGGTGGCGAAGCTTGGCGACTGACCATGTTGGCGGCCGCCCGGCCGCGATCGACGCACAGTGTTCGTAGAGCCGTAGCACGGTCGGCATCTGATCGATCGCGCGCCTGTGCACGTAGAGCGCTGTCGGTGTGAGCTTGCCGACGTTCGACGCCTGCATGGCCCCCCTGACGTACGCCTCGTCGCGCAGCTTCAGCAGCAGTCGATCAGCCCGCCTGCAGGCTTCCTTATAAGAGGAGAAGAAAGCCCTGACGTCCAGCTGTAGGGAGATGGGCAGACTGCTGTAGGGGCCACGGCCGTTGAACAGCTCGACAGCAAGAAACAGCAGCGTGGAGAGGGTTGACACCTTGACGCTGGCATCGATCTTCTCAGGGTCGGCCGCCTTCCGTACAATGCGCTGGAGCTCCTTCGGCTGTAGGTGCGCGAGGAGCTTCACCATCTCCGTCGGCATCTCTTCCAACTGGGGCATACGTCCGCGTCGCTGCGTGTAGTCCACTACAGAGGCGATCGCCGAACCAGTGTCCCCAGAGCCTAGCCAGGCGACATGGGGCACAATCTTCCGAGCCAGGTATGAAAGTCGCGCATCGTCGCTCTTGAACGCATAGACGATGCCGGGCGCCGCGGAGACACAGCGAACACCTGTTGTCTCCTCAACATAGGCGCGGAGCTCTCCCGGACTGAACAGGTGTTGGAACGTGCGCCTACTCGTCAGGACCCCGTCCTCGTACTGCCGGCCTCGGACCTTCGATCGATCCCATGTAAGCCGGGTCGTGACCACAAGGAGGCGTTCCGCGAGTCCCCAGGCAGCTTGAAGCGCCCCGCGCCGCTCCTTGGTGTCCTCGATGATGTTGAGCACGTAGGTCAGCAGCACGACGTCCGCTGGTTGAGGCGCCGTTTCGGATGCGTAGTAGGGGTCCCACCCCTCGGCCTGGAAGCGCATCTCCCGGAGCCCGCGAACGTCGCCTCCTCGCCCACTGCCGTAATCCAGCACGCTCGTAGACGAGTTCACCTCACCGTCGACGACAGCTTGCCGAGCCGCTACCGACAGAGTGGTACGGCCGATCGCAGTGAGACGACGATCGCTCTCCCAGTGCAAGCCGGGCATACGAGCTCCTGTCGGTTCCATCGGCTACACCTACACTCGTACCGCGATATTCATGGCCACGCTCACCGACTGTCGAGCGAGGCTTCAACGCCCATCATGCTCCGAAATCCGGCGTGGTGAAGCCGACGAGTCGTGAACCGAGAATATCCTCTACCATGCTTCCACGGCGTGGCTTCCCCTGTTCCCGGCAGAGATTTAATATCACGTCCAACGGCCGGACATGAGCGCCGCGGTTGAGCTCACCCTGGATGATAGAGAGTCCGCCGTTGGCATACTCCTCAAAGACCTTGATGCGTTCCGGGAGACGGTCTTCGGCCATTACTCCCGCGTCATTCGGATACGCCAGGACGCCCATGGAGTCGATCGTGGATGAAACGGTTGCAGAGCTATTGAACAAGCCATAGCGTATCGGCTCGCCTGCCTTCTCGAAAGGCTCCCGGCGACCTTGTGACCAACCGAGGGCTGCCGCGAAGACGAGAACCTGCCAATAGTTGGGAAATGGCCCACCTTCCCTTGTGGTCAGTCGGCCGATGAGGTCATCATGCTCTTGGGGGCGCCGGACGCGAACATCGGCGTTGAGAATCATCGGTTGTTAACCTCCGTGATCTCAGCGCCGGTTCGCTCTGAGCCGATGACCTGGTACGGATAGGTGTTACCGTCTAACGTCAGCGTCTCAGTCGCACTGCTGACATCAGTCTTGGTGGTATGCGCAGTGATTACGTATTGCTTGCCGAGGCGGGGCCGCAACACCTGTTCGACGATGTCTCCTGCCTGACCTTTACTCGTCATGATCACCACTTGGGAGGCGAGTTTCGGCAGGAAGTCAGCAATAGCCTCACGGTAGTCCTCGTCCAGGTTGCCGAATACAGCGTCCATCACCACCGGAAAATCACCTCCGATCCCCTGAAAGACAGTACGGTCGCGCTTTTGAGCTTCCCTCGCCTCACCGATAAGAGACCCGACGAACGTTAGCGCCAATAGCATGTTCTCCCCTGTGGATTTGGGCGCGGGGACTCGCTCGGCGCCGCTCGAGTCCCACAACTCCAACTCGAAGTCGGGCGTGAGCTCAGGCTCATAGCTCTTGAACGAGACCGAGCGGGAGAGATCCTGAATTCGATTATCAAGGCGACGTCGAACTCCCTGAGATAGGAGCTCCAGAATCCGAGCTAGCGTCGTGGCCGCCTCTTCAACTGCCATGATCCGGTTTTTGATCCTGCGGCTACGAGCGTCTTTCACCCCAAGCTTGTCTATTTGGGCCTTCAGGTCATCCCTCTCGATCCCCAGTCTTTTGCGCTCGGCGTCGGCCGCTCCGATGATAGCCAGCTTCTCGTCGCGGGCGAGCTTGGCCGCTTCCAACTTCTCCTCGGTCTCAACAACCTCCTCCGATGGAAGACGCTTCAGCTTGATGCCTATCTCGTCGATTTCGTGCTCAAGCCGACGCTCTTCCCCCTGCGCCGCAGCGATTCGCTCGTCGAAGCCCCGCAACGCCTCATGAAACTGCGTTCTTTGATCGATGATGCTTCCCACGATGCCCCTGAGCTGATTCCAGGCCGCCTCGACTTCGGCAAGCCCTGCACGAGCTCGCCAATGTTCCAGAGCAGCGCGGTGTGAACTCCCCTCGACCAGCGGAGTTCCGCAGATGCATCTGCTTTCCTTCAGCAGGTCATCGATGAAAGCCTGTTTGAGTGGTGCAGGAAGTTCGCCTCGTTCCCGTAGTTGCTCGCAGGCGGACAATACTTCTCCTGGCAGGATGGATAGAAAGGCGAGAAAGCCATTGGATCCCACCAGCTTGGCGCGCTCCTCCTCCTGCCCCTGCCTGCTCGTCACGGTTCGCTTCAGGTGATCTTCTAAGCGATATCGATTCTGCTGAAGCTCTTTCGCCTCGCTCAGCTGGATCAGCTTGAGGTTGAGCACTCCGATCTCCGACTCGAAGTGCTTACGTTCCCTCTCGGCTTCGTTGCGACGCCTCTGCTGTTCCTGGATCATCCGCTCGGCGTCTTCCATCTGCCTGAGCAGCTCGTCTAACTTCCCCTGGGATGCATCATCGGCCTTCATACTCCGGCGCAGCTTCTGCGCGACCTTGGGTAGATGCACGACCGCGCGCTCCATCGCTTCCAACCCAAGAAGCGTCTTGACGGCCTCCCGCACATCGTCACCGCCCTCGTGCTTCACCAAAGCCTCAATGCGCTCACCATTGACGAAGAAGAACCGACTCAGGCGCTCAGGCAAGATCTGATTGAGGCGTTGGCTAGGATTGAGCACGGATTCGAGATTGCCGTTCCTTTCGCGTCGCCACAATTGCACTTCAGGCTTGGGCCGAGGCTGTAAGGTGCCGTGCTTGGAAGCGTAGACGGACCGTTTGACGATGTAGATGTGTCCGCCGTGCTCGAACTCTATAGTCACCGCAGCGGACAATGGAGTCCCCTCCGCCGCCGCGTTCCAGACCGTAGTGTTGATCAACTGGTCCTTGTTCTCAAGGTCATCGCTGAGCGTGCCATAGAGAGCCCACGTGAAGGCGTTCAGGAGTGTGGTCTTGCCACCTCCGTTGGTGCCCCATAGGACAGTTACGTTCGCCTCCGCATCTTGCGCGAAGACTATCTTTTGAGCACCTTGATAGGGACGAAAATTCTCTAACTCTACCGAAATGAATTTCATTTACGCTATACCCTCGACCTTCTTCGGCATTTCGTCACGGACCGTATTCCAGGCCAAGGGTTCAGACTTATGCAGGTTCTCCTGCTCCAGGGCGAGAATCATTTTGATGACTTCGTACGCATTGGGGGCTATCCCCCTGAGAATCTGCTCGATTTGCTCGATCTCCTGCTGATCTCTTTTTTCGTCCACCCAATACTCCCTAGACATCCATCAGTTCGTAGTACTCGCGCAGGTCACGCAGTTCACTCAGGGCCGCTCCATAGTTATTTGAATATTTCGCGAACTCGACGAAACGGTGCATCTCCCGCCTGAAAAGCCTTCTTTCCGTCTCGAATAGCTCCTGATACTGTGGAGGAACTGCTATAAAATCGATGACCTCAGCCTCCGTCTTCCCCGGAGCTCGACGCAAAATTCGTCCACGACGTTGGATGAACTGCCGAGGGTTACTGCTACTGGCCAGCATGTAAGCGATGCGGGCGTCCGGAAGGTCGACGCCTTCATCCAAACAGCGCATGGAAATCAATGCTTCCAAGTCCCCGGATCCAAACGCTTCCAGGATTTCGCGTCGCTGCTGCTTAGGCTCCTGGGAGGTGTAGGTGTGCACGCGCATGCCCAGGCGATTTCCCAATAGATCGACTACCTGATCTATCTGACTCTCCTCGCCCACCGGGTCGTCCTCCTGCGGTCGGGCGCCTTCGGCGCAATAGACCAACTGAGCCGGCAGATGATGCCGCTTACTGACCTCCTTCTGCAGGGCGCAAACCTTTCCTGAAGCGTGGCCAAGCACCTTAGCTCGCTTATTGAGTAGTTGACCGAGTCGCGCCTCAGCGTCCTCGCGGGACCTCCCCTTACCCCCCTTGATCTGGCCATAAAGAGCACCGATGTCGCCAGTAAGAACGGTATAGTAGGCGGCCTCTTCGTCGGTGAGTGGTACCAAGACAGGGCAATACCTGTACGGGGTGAGTGCGCCCATCTCAATCGCGTCCCTGAGCCCGAGACTGATCAGAGCTTCTCCGAAGTAATCCCGCAAGGCCTCGGTGCCCTCGTCGTCAAACCAGCGTTCCGGTGTCGCCGATAGGGCCAAGCGCCAGGGCGCGTGAATCGGAAGTTTGAAGCGGTGGTGCTCAGCCCCCAGATGGTGCACCTCATCTGCGATGATCAGGAGCTCTCCACCGACCGACGACAGAAGATTCTGGAATGCAGGCGATCCATAGGTCCTGTTGGTGACGACCAAGGTGACCGCCCGTCCTGGTCGCAACCCCGCGATCGCGTTATTCGCCTGAGCCTGCCAGGTCCCGACTGAATCCCGGCACTTGACGGGAACGATTCCGAATCTATTGAGCTCCCCCGACCACTGCTCCACCAGGTCGAGCAGAGGAACCACGATTACAGTGACGAGAGAGCTACTTCGCGTTCGTAGCTGCCGCCCGATCTGGTCCAGCGCTGCCAACGCGGTTATGGTCTTACCCGTTCCAGTCGCCATCTCGAAGATTCCGCGCGCCCCTGCCCGAAGCCACCGTGTGATGGCCTCTTTCTGATAGTCGCGCAGCTCGATGCCCTCCGGAGTAGTGGCCCAGCCATGATTGCTAGCCTGCTCACTCGGAAGCGGAGATGTTCTATGCGCAGAGGTGCTCGACTTGGACCTGGATACCTGTGTGGCCAGCTCACGCAGGCGCTCCTCCGCCTCCTTCGGGAACTCCAGCACCTCTAGGCGCTCGGTCTTGCCCTCCCAAAGAGCGGTGAAATTCTCCGTGATCCTGCGCACCCGACGTGCGTCCCCGGGCACCCACGAGAGGAACACTTCGATGGACTCGAAGTTGTTCTCCATCGCGGCGCGCGTCTCATTGAGAGAGCCAGTGAAGGCGACCGAGTTGCCCTGCTGGTCTGTGACAATACCGATCTTCTCGTGGTAGATGCCGAGTCCGTCCGTGCCAGCGACGACCGCGATCTTAATCTCAAGCACGCCCTCGGCGATCAACTTTCCCAACGTACCTAGTCTTTCGGCCGCTCGCGTGGTGAGCGTTTCCGGATCGATCTCTCGCGCGACTGCCCTCGCAACGACCGCACGATACTCATAGCCTCGACGAATATCCTCAACATCGTCGGGCGAGAGCAGCGGGCTGGCGACCAGGCGGATCCTCCCGCCACGGGCACGCAACCTGTCGATGCCTTGTGCCACCAACTCCAGCGATGCGCTGGTGAAGTAGCCAACCGCTCGGTCGTACTGCACAGCTTCTGCGAGCACCGGCACGTAGAAGTCTCGGGCAAGGTCACCGGTGTCACTTCTGTAGGAATCGTTGATCGGTACGCCGGGCAAGCTCATCCGGTGCCCCCATCAACTGGCAGAGCAGACTCCGTTACTAAAGGCATCAACGTCGTCTCCTCCACTAGCTTGCAGCCGGCTCTGGCTCGACCATGAGGTCACCGCTGGGCCCGCGGCCAACGTAGGCATCCCTGGAGAGACACCCGCGTTGCCGAGCGCGCCGGCGGTTCCTGGTCCGCTTCAAATGCGGAGCGTGGCACCGGACACGACGGGCGCCTGCCCTACAGAAGTGATCGCTGGTGGACGATCGTAACAAGCGAACGCAGCCACGCCACGCAGTCCGCTCGACTATGCCCGATCCGTGACGTTTGCTAGTCATAGCACCGCCGAGGTCTCGCGAGTCCAGTCTTTGAACCTTGCGACACAGCGAAGCGGCGGCCTCTCACCGGGAGCAGATCAGTCCCTGCTCGACTCCCCACGTAAGAGCTGAATAAAATCCTGAACAACATAGACAGGGTCGGGACCAGAAGAATCACCTCGGCTTCGGGTACGCTTCTGGGGATCCTCACCACGCGCAGCGTCCTCGGCTAAGTCATCATCACCTTCATGCGTCTCCGTCTCCACCCATCGGAAGATTGCCGACGAGCGACCATCGTCGCCGCTCATGGAGATCTGAACGTTCGGTATAGATTCGATCGCCTCCAGAAGCTGCCAAGATGGATAGCTTCTTCCAAGGACTCCTTCCAGCTCACCCTTGGTCAGCTCTCTGTACTTCTGCAGTGCTTCATGGATTCTTCGTGGAAGGGGCTCTTCAGCGCCCAAGCCTGAATGCTCCACCTGATAGCGGTTAATCACCCACATGGGGATGCGCCCTCGATCACCCAGAGGGATCCCCTGCTGCTGCGCCCAGGCACGAACGACGGGTGCTGGGACGTCCTCAAGTTGAGAGCCGGAGTTCGAGCCCTCTACTACTAAGTCTTCCACATTGCTCAATTGGTTAGCGCCCCTCGCCCCAGTGTCGGCGGTCGCTTCGGCGCGTTCACCCAGCAGCGAGAGGAGGACCGCTACAACCATGTCCCGATTGGCGATTCGCAGGTAGTGAGGCGAGTTCCCCATTCCCCATTGGTCGATGACCTCCTCAGCCAATTGATGGACTTGGGCGCGCTGCCCAAGAATGGGCATTTCAGAGATTAGTTGAAGGCGCTTCCATGGTGGGTCCTCGACTCCGTCGTTCATATGCGCCTTCCTGTTTCGTATGGGTGGTCGAGTTATGAAGTCCCCGGGAGTGGCGCCCGTCGTTGAAACAGGGGAAAGCCCCCGAGGCTCGGCGGGCGCCACGCCCGGCTGGGAACGGAAGGCCCTCGAGGTGAGGCACCCCTTCGGCTTCGGCCCGTCCAGGCGGACTACGCGCTTGCTGCTCAATAAAGGGCCGAGGTCAGCGGCGTCGGCTTCTGGGTCGGCTCCGTCCCAGCTCGCTTACTCGAGACGTCGGACGTTCGTCGCTGCGAGTGCGACACGCCGTCGGCTCCACAACGCACTCTGCGCTCCGCTGCCGCGCAGTACAACGACGAACCATTTGATCCTCGCCGGCAGCGGGCGGGGTGGCCGCTGACGCAACGACCCAGGCGGTGGCGGCACTTGTCAGCGCCGCAGTAGCGAACAACCTCAAGATGCTGGTCAGCCACGTTTTCAGCTGCTTGATGCCCCGTTGTGTAAGAAGGGAGGGGTCGTCGAGCGACGAGCCGTCATCTACCATGGTGCAGGGTGACGTGGCGACGGTTACATCGGTGCATCGGTGGTCCCGCGTCATTGATTGAGGAGCGGCGCCCGTTGGGCTGGACACTTGGCGGGCACCGCTTCTCCTCTCCCCTTGACACTTATTGGCTGCGGTCACATGTCTCTCCTAGACGCGAGTTAGCCGTTGCTGTTCATACCCATACCTCACGTATCCCATCTCTCTGGAACCCAAGAGCGGCGCCACTCAAAGGCGTCCATCGGAACAAGAACCGTGGGGAGAACCAAGGCTACACAATCCCCAGCGAAACATCACTGGTTACGGTGAACCTGTCGACGCGGGACATATCCAAGCACTCCTGTGACCTCTGCGCAATCATCCCATAACCCCATAACCGATATAAACTACCCTCCGTGAAGACAGCCCCAGAAGGGGCAAACGGCAAAAAGTGCCGATTCGTCCCGTATTTCCGTTTGGTTAGCCTTGCCATGTCGACTGGCACCAACCCTGTCGGTAGCTAAATAGACGACGGAGGCGCCTTCTGGCGACACCTCTTGGAGGGGACAAGCCCAATTCCACAGGAAGAATTAATCTTACGCAGCGTTATTTTCCCGAGCGGACTCGATTACCATCAGTGACAAGATTGCTAATACGTAAGGCGCAAAGCGGGTGTTCACTCCTGCGTAGTAGCGCAACCCGACACTCCAACAAAAAGAAGGCATCCGCATCAATGAGCCTCGCGCACCCTCCGCGCGAGCCATTTAACACAACATGCTGACGCCGTCAACCACGAAGTGAGTGCATGTGTCGGCGAGCCGCTCATTGAGGCGCGGACTAGGGGCAGATCACGCAGCGCGAGGGTCCTATTCGTGGCAAAAGGCTGGCCGAAAGTGGTTATGGCTGGACATGCCACCGATCCCCAGCTTTCCGAGTGGCTTGATTGCCCAGCAGCGGTAAGCGAGATGTGACCTTTAGGTCAGTGTCCGTGACCACACCCGTCTTCGGTTCAGTTCCGGTGGCCGGTTCGCAAAATCATGCAGATTTCGCTGTCCTCGTTGGGGACGACGACGTTGATGGAGGACCCAGGTCGTTCGAAGGGGAACCGTTCGACGTGGAACATCAGCCGTTGTAGAAGCCAATCCGTCGAGCGATGGTCGCGACACTCAGCCTTGATCGACGAACTGATAGCGCTGGCCCCAGGCCGCGCCCCGGCCTCGGGGCCCACGATGGTGGAATAGGTGGACGCCGAGTGATCGCTGGGTTACTGGCCCATCTGCCCTCGAGCGCTTTCACCGTCAACGCCGCCTGGCTCACCTACTGCACGGTCATCGCTGACAACCCGCTGCGCGCCACTGGCCTGCATAGCTGGCGAGTTTCGCGCCACCAGCGCGCGACGCGGCGCCTCCACCCGATTGATGTCCCAACGCGCTTCTCCTTTGAGACGGCCAAGACGATCTGTCTTCGATCAAGCGCTGCCACGCGCGTGCGAGCGAATCGGACCGAAAAGGATCAGCGGCCTCAGGTCAATGGCTCCAGGCTCAGGGGGCGTCTGGCTGCACAGGTCCGAAAAGCAGAAGAGGCCCCGGAGGGCCTCTGAGCTGCTGTTCTGCTGGTGGCAGGTGCAAGGTTCGAACTTGCGTAGGCTGAGCCGACGGTTTTACAGACCGCTCCCTTTGGCCACTCGGGCAACCTGCCTTGTCTTCCGCTCGCCGCGGCGACAGGTAGAAGAATAGCGGACTTCCCGGGTGCACGTGACATGGGTTCCGTCCGGGTCGCTCCTGGACAGCGGCGGGTCCGGAAACCCAGGAGCGGGTGCGGCAGGCCGGCGGTCATAGTGGGACGGTGATCAGACAGGCCGAGCCGGCGGACCTCGCGGCCCTTCCCGAGATCGAGCGAGCGGCGGACGGGATGTTCGCGCCGCTCGGCATCGTCTTCCCGCCCGGCACCACGGTTGTCGAGGAGTGCGACGATCCCGCGCGTGTCATCGTGGCCGGCCGGCCGCCGGTGGGGTTCGCCCTGCTCGGGGTGGTCGACGGCCTGACTCACCTCGAACAGATCGCCGTGCATCCCGGCCATGCCAATCAGGGGATCGGTACCCGGCTTCTGGAGGCCGTCTTCGCGACTGCCGCCGCCCCGCAGTCAACAAACAGGGCGGTGACGCTGACGACGTTCCGGGACGTGCCGTGGAACGCGCCCTGGTACGCGCGACGCGGCTTCCGCGTCATCCAGCCCTCTGAGTGGGGGCCGGAACTCAGCGCGCTGGTCGAGCACGAACGGGCGCTCGGCATAGAGGTGGCGCCCCGCGTCGTGATGAGGAAAGACCTCTGATCGCATCGGGGCCCACTAATCTCGAAGGTCAACGGAGAGAGGACACGGACACCGATGGCCGACAGCAGTTTCGACGTGGTGAGCAAGATCGACCGGCAGGAGGTCGACAACGCCCTGAACCAGACGGTCAAGGAGGTCGGGCACCGCTTCGACTTCAAGGGCACGGGCGCGAGCATCTCCTGGTCGGGGCAGAAGGACATCGAGATCAAGGCGAACAGCGAGGAGCGGGCCAACGCGGTCCTCGACGTCTTCAAGGAGAAGATCGTCAAGCGCAACCTGTCCCTCAAGATCCTCGACGCGGGTGAGCCGAAGCCGTCCGGCCGGGAGTACCGCCTGGTGGTGGCCCTCAAGGAGGGCATCGACCAGGAGAACGCCAAGAAGATCTCCAAGCTGATCCGGGACGAGGGCCCGAAGGGCGTGAAGGCGCAGATCCAGGGCGAGGAGCTCCGGGTCAGCTCCAAGAAGAAGGACGAGCTCCAGGAGGTGATCTCCCTGCTCAAGGGCAAGGACCTCGACATCGCCCTCCAGTTCGTCAACTACCGGTGATACCGGTCACAGCCGAAAACCAGCGCTAAGGCCCTGACCTGCGGGTTCAGGGCCTTTGTCGTGTCTGGACACCCCACCACCATGACCATTTGGTTGCCTCAAGCAATGATCAGCGTATGATTGCTTAGGGAAACTAAGTTCAAGCGCAGAGGGGCTTTGATGGCGAACGCGATGACCAGGGAGACGCCGCCGGGCGCGGCGGCCCCCGCGATGACGCACCGGGAGATCCTGGAGGCGCTCTCAGGTCTGATGCTGGGGATGTTCGTCGCGATTCTGTCGTCCACCGTCGTGGCGAACGCGCTCCCGACGATCACGGCGGAACTGCACGCGGACGAGACGACGTACACGTGGGTGATCACCGCGACGCTACTCGCGACCACGGTCTCGACGCCGATCTGGGGCAAGCTCGCCGACCTGTTCAGCAAGAAGTTGCTGATCCAGCTCGGGCTGACCGTGTACGTGATCGGCTCGGCGATCGCCGGCCTTTCGCAGAACCCCTCGATGCTGATCGCGGCGCGGGTGGTGCAGGGCCTCGGCGTCGGCGGCCTGACCGCCCTCGCCCAGGTCATCATGGCGGCGATGATCCCGCCGCGGGAGCGGGGCCGCTACTCGGGTTACCTCGGCGCGGTGTTCGCCGTCGGCACGATCGGCGGACCGCTCATCGGCGGCCTGATCGTCGACACCTCGTGGCTCGGCTGGCGCTGGTGCTTCTACGTCGGCGTGCCGTTCGCGATCATCTCGCTGATCGTGCTGCAGAAGACCCTGCACCTGCCGGTGGTCAAGCGTGACGTGCGCATCGACTGGGGCGGCTCGGTCCTGATCGCGGCCTCGGTCTCGCTGCTGCTGGTCTGGGTCTCCTTCGCGGGCACCAAGTACGACTGGCTGTCGTGGCAGACCGGCGCGATGGTCGGCGGGGCCCTCGTGCTCGCCGCGCTGTTCCTGCTGGTGGAGACGAAGGCCAGGGAGCCGATCGTCCCGCTGCACCTGTTCCGGGTCCGTACGATCAGCCTCGCCGTGGTCGCCAGCGTCCTGGTCGGCGTGGGCATGTTCGGCGGCACGACCTTCCTCAGCCAGTACTTCCAGCTCGCCCGCGGCGAGACCCCCACCGTGGCCGGCCTGATGACGCTGCCGATGATCCTCGGTCTCGCGCTCTCCTCCACCGTCTCCGGGCAGATCATCACCCGCACCGGACGCTGGAAGGTCTTCCTCGTCTCCGGCACGTTCTTCCTCACCGCCGGCTTCGCGCTCATGGGCACGCTGCGGTACGACACCGACTACTGGCTCGTCGCCGTCTTCATGTTCCTCGTCGGCGTGGGCGTCGGCATGAGCCAGCAGAACCTCGTGCTCGCCGTGCAGAACCAGGTGCGCGCCGAGGAACTGGGCGCGGGCAGCGCGGTCGTCGCGTTCTTCCGCTCCCTCGGCGGCGCGATCGGCGTCTCCGCGCTGGGCGCCGTGATGGTGAACCGCGTCCGGACCTACCTGCAGGAGAACCTGTCCGCGATCGGCGTCGACGGCACCGGCGGCGAGAGCGGCACGATTCCGAAGCTCTCCACGCTCCCCGCGCCGATCCGGACCGCCGTGGAGGGCGCGTACGGCCACGGGATCGGCGACCTGTTCCTCTACGCCGCGCCGGTCGCCTTCCTCGCGCTGATCGCCGTGCTGTTCATCAAGGAGGTCCCGCTGCGGACCAGCGCGCACACCGTCCAGGTCGAGGCTCCGGCGGAGCCCGAGCCCGCCCTGACGGAGCCCGCCCGCGGGAGGAACGGCTCCGCGCCCGGCCGCCACGCGCAGCGCGACCGGCAGACGCCCGTCACAGTCGGCGTAGAAACAACCGGGACCGACACGACCTCGCCCAACGGCTTCGGCGCCGTCCCCCACCACCTTGAGACCCAGCCCTTCGCCCCCGAGCCGTCCGTCCTCACCGCCACGCGCGAGCATCCGTACGCGAGCGTCGCGGAGACCGAGGCGTACGGCGCCGGCGGCGGCCGGAGCGGTCAGGGCGGTGTGGAGATCCGCGGGCTCGTCACCGGCCAGGACGGCGTGCCCGTGGGCCGCGCCGTGCTCACGCTGATCGACGTGCGCGGCCACCAGCTCGGCCGTACGGTCACCCGGGACGACGGCGGCTACGCGCTCGCGGCTCCGGGCGGCGGGACGTACGTGCTGATCGCGTCGGCCGGCGACCGGGACCCGCAGGTCGCCACGCTGGTCGTCGGCGAGCAGCCGGTGGACTTCGACATGGTGCTCGCGGCCTCCGGACGGCTCGTCGGCACCGTACGCGGCACCGACGGAGCGCCGGTCGCCGAGGCGATGGTCGTGGTGACCGACGTGCGCGGCGAGGTCGTCACGACCGGCGCGACCGACGCCGAGGGCGGCTTCTCCTTCTCCGGCGTGGTGGCCGGAACCTACACGCTCACGGTCAGCGGCGCGGCGTACCGCCCGGCGGCGGTCCCGATCGAGGTGCTCGGCACCGGGCAGACCCGGCAGGACGTCGTGCTGCTGCCCGGCGCGCGGGTGCGCGGCACGGTCCGTGTCCGGGACGGCGTGCCGCTGGCGGACGCCAGGGTCACGCTGCTCGACGCCGCGGGCAACGTGGTGAGCGTGGTGACCACCGGCGAGGACGGCGAGTACGCCTTCACCGACCTCACCGGCGGCCGCTACACCGTCGTCGCGACCGGCTACCCGCCCGTCGCGAACTCCCTGAACCTCGACGGGCAGGGCGACGAACCGTACGACGTGTGGCTGGGGCACCCGGAATGAGCATGTCCACGACGGTCCCCCGGGGACTGCACGCGTCGGTCCGGACCCCGGACGGCTGGGCCGTCCAGCACGCGATCGTCACCGTGACCGACACGGCCGGGCGCCAGGTCGCGCGGGCGGAGGCGGACGCCGACGGGCAGGTCGCCACCGCCCCGCTGGCCCCGGGCGTCTACACGGTGGTCGCGACCGCGATCGGGTACGCGCCGGCCGCGTCCACCGCGATCGCGACCGCCTCGGGGGCGGCGGAGGCCGGCACACTCGTGCTCGCCCGCCAGGGCGGCACCGAGCTTCCGCCGCCTGGGGTGTGGACGATCGACCCGGCGCACTCCAAGGTGTCGGCCATGGCCCGGCACCTCGGCCTGAGCAGCGTGCAGGGGCGGTTCACCGAGTTCTCCGGCCGGATCGACATGGGCGCCACGCCGGAGGAGTCGTCGGTCGTCGCCGAGATCGTGGCGGCGTCCATCGACACCGGCAACGGGATGCGCGATGATCACCTGCGGTCGGCGGACTTCCTCGACGTCCCGGAGCATCCGGTCATCACGTACCGGAGCACCGGGCTGTCGCCGGCGGGCCCGGACCGGTGGACGGTGCACGGCGTGCTGACGCTGAGCGGCGTGAGCCGCCCGGTCGATCTCGACCTCGCGTACCTCGGCACCGGCCCGGATCTGTGGGGCGGGCTGCGGGCGGCCTTCCGCGCGGTCACCGAGCTGCGCCGGGAGGACTTCGCGATGACGTACAACCAGATCGTCCAGGCCGGCATCTCACTGATCGGGGCGACGCTGAAAGTGGAGCTGGACATCCAGGCGGTGCGCGGGTAGACCCTGCCACAGGCAGTCAGGAGGAGGCAGGCCATGACGGAGACGGGGACCTCTCTCCGGCCGCCCGCGGCCGAGACCCAGGAGGGACAGGAGACGGTTCAGGAGGCGCACGAGGCGTACTGCGCGGTCGAGCGGCAGCTCGCCATCCTGCTCCGGCGCTCCCAGGCGTTCTCCGCCGGGATGGGACGCAAGGTGCATCCCGAGTTGGACCCCGGCGCGTACGGCCTGCTCGTGCGGATCGACCAGAGCTCGCCCATGCGCTCCAGCGACCTGGCCGCCTATCTCCGGGTGGGCCGGGCGACGATCAGCCGCCAGCTCAAGGTGCTGGAGGAGCTCGGGCTGATCGTCCGCAGCCCCGACCCCGAGGACGGCCGCGCCCACCTGCTGGCCCTCACCGAGGAGGGGCACAGACGGCTCCACGACGCGCGGGCGGCGCGCCAGGGACAGCTGCGCACGCTGCTCGCCGCCTGGCCGGAGGAGGACGTGCGGCTGCTCGCCGGGATGCTGGAGAGATTCAACACACTGACCGAGGGCATGCACCCCTGACTCCGGAGTCCCAGCTGTTACCAGGAGACCTCACCCTGTGACAAAAGCGTCATAACATGCCCCTAAACTGCGCCTCTGTACAGTTCACGTACTAGAGCGAGGAGGCCGCGTGGCTCCCTGGTCCACTTATCGGCAAGCTGCGGGCATCGGCGCGGCGGCGCTGGCGACGGTCCTCCTGGTGACCGCCTGCGGGGGCGAGTCGGGCGGCTCGGACTCGGCCGCGACGGCCCCCGCCGGCCCGAACACCGTCGCCCTCATCAACGGCGGCAAGATCACGACCTGTACGAACATCCCGTACGAGCCGTTCCAGTTCAACCAGGGCGACAAGGTCGTCGGGTTCGACGTGGACATCGTCGACCTGGTCGCCAAGAAGCTGGGCGTGACGCAGGACATCGTCGACATCGACTTCGCGGCGATCAAGAGCGGCGCCGCGCTCAACTCCCGCAAGTGCGACGTGGCCGCCGCCGGCATGACGATCACCGACGAGCGCAAGCAGAACCTGCTGTTCTCCGAGCCGTACTTCGACGCCACCCAGGCGCTTATGGCCAAGAAGGGCAGCGGGGTCACCTCGCTCGACGACGTCAAGGCCAAGAACCTCAAGCTCGGCGCGCAGGCGTCGACGACCGGTCTCGACTACGTCAAGGGCAAGGGCTTCGAGCCGATCGAGTTCGCCGACTCGCCCAAGGAGCTGCTCGGCCTGCAGACCGGCCAGGCGGACGTCATCGTGCAGGACCTCCCGGTCGTGCTGACGTGGCTGAAGAAGCCCGAGATCGGCGCCAAGTTCGAGCAGGTCGCCAGCCTCGACACCGGTGAGCAGTACGGCATCGGCATGAAGAAGGACAACACGGCGCTCAAGAAGGTCATCGACGAGGTCCTCGCCGCCGCGAAGTCGGACGGCACCTACAACGCGATCTACAAGAAGTGGTTCGGGACCGAGCCGGGCGCCGCGACCGGCGGCGCCTCGGACGGCGCCACGACCGGTGAGAGCCCGGCCACGACCGGAACCGAGTCGCCCGCCGCCGGATCATGAGTGCTGTGAGCGAACAGGAGGCGCCCTCCCCCGCTGAGCCCCGCAAGGGGCTCAGCCCGCGCCGGAAACAGCGCATCAGCCGGGGCGTCCAGTACGCCCTGCTGGTGGTCGTCGTGGTCGTCCTGGCCGCCCTGGCCGACTGGAAGGCGATCGGCGAGTCGTTCCTCAACCTCGAGGTCGCCGGCAAGGGCCTGCCCGACCTGTTCACGGTGGCGTTGCGCAACACCGTGATCTACACGCTGTCGGGCTTCGCGCTCGGCTTCGTCGCGGGTCTGGTGCTGGCCCTGATGCGGCTGTCCTCCGTCGCGCCCTACCGGTGGCTGTCGGTGATCTATATCGAGATCTTCCGCGGCCTGCCGATCCTGCTCATCTTCCTGATGATCGGGAGCCTCCCGCTGGCGTTCCCCGGCTTCGAACTGCCCGGCGGCGTGTACGGCAGTGCCGCGCTGGGGCTCGGCGTCGTCTCGGCGGCGTACATGGCGGAGAACTTCCGGGCGGGCATCCAGGCGGTGCCGAAGGGGCAGATGGAGGCGGCGCGGTCGCTCGGCATGCCGCATATGCGGGCGATGATCTCGATCATCATCCCGCAGGCGATCCGGATCGTGCTGCCGCCGCTCACCAACCAGCTCGTCATGCTGCTGAAGGACTCCTCGCTGGTGCTGATCCTCGGCGTCACGGCCGCCCAGGTGGAGCTGGCGAAGTTCGGCAACGACCAGTCCTCCACGTACGCCAACCCCACACCGATCCTCGTGACCGGTCTGACGTACCTGCTGATCACGATTCCCCTCGGGTATGTCGCGAGGCGGATGGAAGCGCGTCAGGGAGCGGGCCGATGAGCACCGTCGAGATCAAGGACCTGCACAAGTCGTTCGGCAGCCTGGAGGTCCTGCGCGGCATCGACTTCACCGTCGAGAGCGGCCAGGTGGTCTGCGTGATCGGGCCGTCCGGCTCGGGGAAGTCGACGCTGCTGCGCTGCGTCAACCTGCTGGAGCAGCCGACCTCCGGCAAGGTGATCGTCGACGGCGTCGACCTGACCGACCCGGACGTGGACATCGACGCCGCCCGGCGGCGGATCGGCATGGTGTTCCAGCAGTTCAACCTGTTCCCGCACCTGACCGTGCGGCGCAACGTCACGATCGCCCAGGAGCGGGTGCTCAAGCGGCGCCGGGACGAGTGCGACAGCGTCGCCAGGGAGAACCTGGAGAAGGTCGGCCTGCTGGAGAAGATCGACGCCTACCCGCCCCAGCTGTCCGGCGGCCAGCAGCAGCGTGTGGCGATCGCCCGCGCGCTCGCCATGAACCCCTCGCTGATGCTGTTCGACGAGCCGACCTCCGCCCTCGACCCCGAGCTGGTCGGCGACGTGCTGTCGGTCATGCGGCAGCTCGCCGAGGACGGCATGACCATGCTGGTCGTCACCCACGAGATGGGCTTCGCCCGCGAGGTCGCCGACCGGGTGGTGTTCATGGACGGCGGCGTGATCGTCGAGGACGGACCGCCCGAGCAGGTCATCGCCGACCCGCAGCACGAGCGGACCCGCGAGTTCCTGCGCCGGGTGCTGCACCCCGGCACCTGACCCCGGCACCTGAGACCCCGCTCTCCCGGCAGTCCACCCTGTGGACGGGGTGGCCGCCGGGCGGGTGGCCGGGGTTATCGTCGCAGTATGGGCAAGGTCTACGAAAAGCTCACCGACCGGCTGCGTGAGTTCGTCTCCGCACAACCCGTCTTCTTCGTGGCGACGGCCCCCGAGCAGGGTGGCCACGTCAACGTGTCGCCCAAGGGCTACGCGGACACCTTCGCGGTCATCGACGACACGACGGTCGCGTACCTCGATCTCGACGGCAGCGGCGTCGAGACCATCGCCCACATCCGCGACAACGGGCGCGTCACGCTGATGTTCTGCGCCTTCGCCGGGCCGCCGAAGATCGTGCGGCTCTTCGGCACCGGTCGTGTGGTGACTCCCGGCGACGCCGACTTCGCCGGGCTGCTCACGCTCTTCGGGCCGCACCCGGGGGTGCGCTCGGTCATCGTGGTGTCCTGCGACCGCATCGCCGACTCCTGCGGCTACTCGGTGCCCTTCATGGCGTACGAGCAGGACCGGGCGCTGCTCGACGACTGGGCCGGGCGCAAGGACGTCCAGCAGCGGCGGGACTACCGCGCCAAGAACAACCGGGAGAGCATCGACGGCCTGCCCGCGCTCGGCCCCGAGGAGACAGACCCGGTCCGGCAGCACTCCTGAACGCCGCCGGCGCCGGGCCGCGCTCTCGGCGCCGCGTCAGCGCCGGTAACCGGCCATCCGCTCCAGCCGGGCGATCCGCGCGGCGACCGGCGGATGCGTCGCGAACAGCCGGCCGAGCCCTGCGCAGCGGAACGGGTTCACGATCATCATGTGGCCGGCGGAGGCGAGCCTGCCGTTCTCCGGGAGGGGAAGCCGGCGCGCCTCCATCTCGATCTTGCGGAGTGCCGAGGCGAGAGCCAGCGGGTCACCGGTCAGCCGTACGCCCGCGTCGTCGGCGGCGAACTCCCGGGACCGCGAGATCGCTATCTGGATCATGGTCGCCGCGACCGGGCCGAGGATCATCACCAGGACGGCGCCGAGGAACCCCGGCCCGTCGTCCTTGTCCCCGGAGCCGGAGCCGAAGCCGGAGAACAGGCCGACGTACCCGAAATAGGTGATCATCGTGGCCAGCGCGCCCGCGACGGACGAGATCAGCGTGTCCCGGTTGTTGATGTGCGACAGCTCGTGGCCGAGCACCCCCTTGAGCTCGCGCTCGTCCAGCAGCCCGAGAAGGCCGTGCGTGACGCACACGGCGGCGTCACGCGGGTTGCGGCCGGTCGCGAACGCGTTGGGCTGCATGGTCGGCGACACGTACAGGCGGGGCATCGGCCTGCGGGTCTCCGTGCAGAGCTCGCGGACGACCCGGTAGAGCTGCGGCTGCTCGACCTCGGCCACGGGCCGGGCCCGCAGGGCCGACAGCGCGATCCTGTCTGCCGTGAAGTAGGCGACGCCGCAGGTCGCGAGTGCGACCACGACGGCGATCCGAGCACCGGCGCCGCCCCCCAGCCAGACCCCGGCCGCCAGGAGGAACGCGGACAGCGCCCCCAGCAGGACCGCGGTGCGCAGGCGGTTGTGGTGCACGCCTCCTCCTCACGGTTGGGTGCGTCCAGCCCTACCAACGCGCAGGTCCTGGGCGAACGTTCCCCGTGAGGTGCTCTGGCGTGCGAGAGGTCAGCTCTCCCCCTCGGGACCGCCCTTCTCACCGGGTTGCCGGGACTTCTTCGGCAGTGAGCCGGGCGGCCTGATGGAGCGGACGTCGCGCATGGCGCGCGGCGGCTCGCGCCGGGGGCGGTTCCCGGGGCCGCCCGCGGCGCCGTTCCCGGACCCCTGCGACGCGCCGTTCCCGGGACCGCCCGCGGTGCCGTTCCGGGGACCGTTCGCGGGTTCGGTCCCGCGCGCGGGTTCCTTCCCGGGAGCGCCGGGGCGCTCCGCCGCGCCGCCCTCCGGCGCCCGGCCCGCCTCCGGGCCTGCGGGCTGCGTGGTCCCCTGTCCCGTGGGCCGCCCCGCGGCCTCCTCCGCGACGGACGCGCCCTCGTCGGGCCCCTTCGCCG
>QFZU02000023.1 GCA_003260025.2 Microbispora triticiradicis
TCCGCCGTCGCCCGGGCGCGCCCGGCCGCCGCCCCGCCCCGGCGCCGCCGGCGTACGACGGCCTGGGCGGGCACGGCGCTGCTGGCGATCCTGATCGCGGCGGTGATCCTGTGGCTCCGGCAAACACCCGCCGTGGAGGCCGCGGTGAGCGGCGTCGACGTCAAGGTGGCCAAGAAGACGGTGCGCTGTGACGGCACGGCCGACTTCGTCGGGGTGGTCACGACCAACGGCGGGGCCGGGACGATCCGCTACCTCTGGATCCGCAGCGACGACCGCAAACGGCAGGAGCAGGAGCAGCGGGTATCCTCCGGAGACACGTCGGTACATCTCCCCCTGCACTGGAAGGTGACCGGCCCCGGATCGTTCAAGGGATCGGCGACGCTCCGTGTCCTTTCCCCCACGACGACTGGGAAATCGATTCAGGACACGGCAAGTTTTACCTACAAATGCTGACTTCATTAGTGTGGCGCGCATGACGACGACCCCTGCCGGCTGGTATCCGGACCCGTACGGCTCCCCCCTCCTGCGATGGTGGGACGGCAATCAGTGGACCGACGCCACCCACGCCCCCGGACAGCCGGGGCAGGAGGCCGCGGCCGCACCCGATCAGACGGCACCGCCCCAGACGGCGCCGGCCCACACCGTGCCGGCCCACACTGTGCCGAGTCAGGCTGTGCCGAGCCAGGCCGCACCGGCCCAGCAGTGGACCCAGCCCTCGGGCGGTCCCGGAGGTTACGGCCCCGGAGGCCCCGCAGGTCCCGGTCCTGGGGGCCCTGGAGGCTATGGCCCCGGGGGTTACGGGCCGCCGTGGGGCTATCAGGGTCAGCAGGGCGCGCCGACGGCCCAGCTTCCCGCGCCCCAGTTCGGCACGCCGCAGCGGAGCACAGCGGTGTGGCCGTGGATCGTCGGTGGCATCGCGGCGGTGGTCGTGCTGGCGCTCCTCATCGGCGGCGCGTTCGTCCTTCTGCGCGACCGTGCCGGAACGGTGACCGCCCGCCCTGAGCCGGCGACGACGGCTCCGCCGCGACTGGACCAGACCGTGCCGCCCCAGCCGAGCCCGGAGCAGTCCCGGCCGCTGCCCACGCTGCCGGAGCCGGCCGGCGGCCGGATCAACGACTCGGTGTCCGGGCTGTCCTACGCCTTCCCGGGCGGCAAGTGGGTGGTGCCGAAGTCGCAGGAGATCAACAACCCGGCCAACGAACAGTTCCCGCTGTGGACGAGCGGCTACCAGGCGATGTCCCAGCAGGACTACGACGGCAAGGGCAGCAGCTGGGTGGGCAGCGTCTTCGCCGCCGAACTGCCCCGGGTCATCCCCTACACCGGCCCCCAGGACTTCGAGCGGCTCTCGCAGACGATGCTCGTCGCGTACGAACCCGCCTTCTACGGCCTCCCGCACACGCGCAAGGTCCTGCGCAGCGAGGCCATGAAGGTGAGCGGCAAGCAGGGCTGGGTCATCGAGTTCGAGATGGACTTCTCCAAGGCGTCCACCGCCCAGAAGCTCGCCTGGAAGACGGAGCGGGGCGCGTTCGTCCTCGTGGACCGCGGCCAGGGGGTCCAACCGGCGATGTTGTACGTCTCGGTGCCCGACAACCTGGACCAGTCGGTCGTCAAGCGGGTGCTGAACTCGCTCCAAGCCCAGTGACGTCCCTATTACGCTTGAGGCATGACTGACCCGCTGGTTTGGATCGACTGTGAGATGACCGGGCTCGACCTGGGCCGTGACGCGCTGGTCGAGGTGGCCTGCATCGTCACCGACGGTGAGCTGAACCAGCTGGACGAGGGCGTGGACGTCGTCATCAAGCCGCCCGCCGAGACACTGGAGCAGATGTCGGACGTCGTGCGGGAGATGCACACGGCCTCGGGACTGCTGCGGGCCCTCTCGACGGGGGTGACGCTGGCCGAGGCCGAGGCGGTCGTGCTCGGCTACATCCGGTCCCACATCCCCGAGGCCAAGCGGGCGCCGCTGTGCGGCAACTCCATCGCGACCGACCGCGCCTTCATCGCCCGGGACATGCCTCTGGTGGACGGCCACCTGCACTACCGGATGATCGACGTGTCGTCGATCAAGGAACTCGCCCGCCGCTGGTATCCCCGGGTCTACTTCGCCTCTCCCGAGAAGCAGGGTGGACACCGCGCGCTGGCCGACATCACGGAGAGCATCCGGGAGCTGCGCTACTACCGTGCCGCGGTCTTCGTCCCGCAGCCGGGTCCCGACTCGGCCACCGCCCGCGAGGTCGCCGAGGCCGTCTCCGGATCGTAGGCGGCGGACCTTCGGACCCCCCGGACCTCGGGAGGGACGTGCGGTATCGAGGGCGCGGAGGACTCGAAAATACCGCTACACTTTCTTCGTACGCCGCGAACGGCGGACATGGTGGGTGTAGCTCAGCTGGCAGAGCGCCAGGTTGTGGTCCTGGATGTCGTGGGTTCAAGTCCCATCACTCACCCCAACGGGGAACGGCCGGTCCTCACGGACCGGCCGTTCGTTTTTCCATGGGCAATTATCACCTCCGCGTATACACTCGATGTATAGTCGCGGACATGACCGTTCCCCTCGCGTTGCTCGGCCTGCTGGAACGGGAGCCGAGCCACGGATACGACCTGAAACGCGACTACGACACCATCTTCGGCCGGGGCAGGCCGCTGCCCTTCGGGCAGGTGTACTCGACGCTGGGCCGCCTGGCCAGGGACGGCAAGGTCACCGGTCAGAGCGAACCGGGCGACGGGCCGGACCGCAAGCGCTACGCCATCACCCCGCTGGGCAGGCAGGAGGTCGCCACGTGGCTGGCCGAACCGGTCGCGGCCGAGCCGTACCTGCAGACCGTGCTGTTCACCAAGGTCGTGCTGGCGCTGATGCTGGGCCGGGACGCGGCCGGCTATCTGGACGCGCAGCGCGCCACGCACATGCGGCGCATGCGGGAGCTGGCGGAGATCAAGCGCGGCGGCCCTCTGACCGACGCCCTGCTGGCCGACCACGCCATGTTCCACCTGGAGGCGGACCTGCGGTGGATCGACGTCACCCAGGCCCGGCTGGGGGCCCTGGCCGAGGTGGTGCGCGCGTCGTGATCATCGAAGCTCGGGGGGTCAGCCGCTCCTACGGCAGCACGCCCGCGCTGCGGGAGGCGAACCTGTCGGTTGCCGCGGGCGAGGTCGTGGCGATCATGGGTCCCAGCGGGTCCGGCAAGTCGACGCTGCTGCACTGCCTGGCCGGCATCTTCACGCCCGACAGCGGCGAGGTGTGGTTCGACGGACGCCGGTTGGACACCCTGGACGACGGCCGCCGCAGCGAGCTGCGGCGCACCGCCTTCGGCTTCGTCTTCCAGTTCGGCCAGCTCGTGCCGGAGCTGACCGCGGCCGACAACGTGATGCTGCCGCTGCTGCTGGGCCGCACCAGGAGAAAGCACGCCCAGCGGCGGGCGGCCGAATGGCTGGAGCGGCTGGAGCTGGCCGACCTGGGCGGCCGGCGCACCGGGGAGCTGTCCGGCGGGCAGGCGCAGCGCGTGGCGATCGCCAGAGCGCTGGTGACGCGGCCGCGGGTCGTGTTCGCCGACGAGCCCACCGGCGCGCTGGACACGCTCACCGGCGAGCACGTGATGGACCTGCTGGTGGGCCTGGCCCGCGAGGAGGGCGCCACCGTGATCGTGGTCACCCATGACGCCCGGGTGGCCGCCTGCGCCGACCGGGAGGTCGTGGTGCGCGACGGCCGTGTCTCCGACCCGTACACGATCGGGGCCGTCCGGTGATCCGGCTGGGCCTGCGGCTGTCGCTGAGCAGCGGCAGGGAGGCCGCGGCCAGGCTGGCGCTGATCGTCGTCGGGGTGGCGGCCGGCGTCGCGGTGCTGCTGGCCACGCTGTCGCTGTTCAACGCCTTCCAGGCCACCGGCGGCCGTCCCTGCTGGGAGTGCACGACCGGCTCGGCGCCCAGCGGCTGGGCCCTCGACGCGACGGCCGACGGCGCGCTGTGGAACTACCACGAGGACTTCTACGGGGGCCGGACGATCAAGAGGCTCGACGCCGCCGCGCTCGGCACGCGGGCGCCGGTCGTCCCCGGTCTGTCCCGCATGCCGGGCCCGGGGCAGTACTACGCCTCGCCCGCGCTGGCCGGGCTGCTGGACTCGGCACCCCGTGAGGAGCTGGCCGCCCGCTTCCCCGGCACACGCGCCGGACTGATCGGCGACGCGGCGCTGTCCGGGCCCGACGAGCTGGTCGTGGTGGTAGGACAGACGCCGGATCAGGTCGTCGCCATGCCCGGCGCCAGGCAGGTCGACACGGTCTCCACCGAGCCCGCGTTCGGCGACAGCGCGGACGTCTACCGGTTCGGCTTCGGCATGGCCGCCGTCGGGCTGATCGTCCCGCTGCTGGTGCTCGTGGGCACCGCCACCCGGCTGGCCGCGGCTCGCCGCGAGACCCGCTTCGCCGCGATCCGCCTGGTCGGAGCGACCACGCGGCAGATCAACGTGCTCGCGACGGTGGACGCCGCGCTGGGCGCGCTGGTGGGCGCGCTGACCGGCCTCGCGATCTTCCAGCTCGTCCGGCCGGCCGTGGCCGGGGTGCGGATCACCGGTGCCCGGTTCTTCCCCGGGCTGGTCTCCCCGCACGCCTGGCAGTACGCGGCCGTGCTCTGCGGCGTGCCGGTCGTGGCGGCCTGCGCCGCCCTGTGGTCGCTGCGCCGGGTGCGGATCTCGCCGCTCGGCGTGGCGCGGAAGACCGCCGCGTCCCCGCCGCGAGCGTGGCGGGTGATCCCGCTGCTGGCGGGGCTGGGGATGTTCGCGGGCCCGGTGTACCGGAACGGTGAGCCCGACGATCTACCGGCCGTCGTCGCGCTCGCGCTGGTCATGGCCGGGCTGATGCTGGCCGGTCCCTGGCTGACCATGGTCGCCGCACGGCTGGCCGCCCGGCTGACCCGGGGCGGAGCGACGCTGCTGGCCGCGCGCCGCCTGGCCGCCGATCCGAAGACCGCCTTCAGGTCGGTGAGCGGGCTGGTGCTGGCGGTGTTCATCGGAACGACGATCGCGGCCCTCGTGCCGACGGTGATCGCCGGCCAGCAGAAGGTGGCCGGGGGCACGCTCAACGACGTTCTGGGCGCCAGGTTCGACCGGCCGGGCGTCTCCGGCCTCTCACCGCGGGCGGGGACGGAGCTCCTCGACCGGCTGCACGCCCGCCCGGGTGTGGACGTGCTGCCGATCTACGCGCTGCCGGTCGATGCCGGCCCGCGGCCCGACGGCCCGCCGCCCATGCCGTACGTCGTCGAGTGCGCCGACCTGGCCCGCTTCCCCGTACTCGGCCGCTGCCCTGTGAACATCGACGGCAGGGGCGCCCGGGCCGTGGCGGGCAACTTCGCCCGCATCGTCGGCGCCGACAACCCTCTCACCGTCGACAGACTCCTTCCGCTGGCGGGCCCGGCCAGCCCGCACGCCTCCGCCGACGGGCTCGACCTGGCGGCCATCATGATCACCACACGCGATCCCGCGACACTGGAGCGGCTGCGCACCCTGCTGTCCGGCTACACCGTCGAAGCGCCGATGACCTTCGCCGAGATCGCCGAGGTCAGGGCGGACCTCTACGTTCGGGCGGAGAACGTCGCGCTGGCCATGGTCGGGCTCACCCTGGTCGCCGGTGCCTGCGGCCTCGTGGTGGCGGCCGGCGGCGGGCTGGTGGAGCGCAGGCGGCCGTTCACCCTGCTGCGGCTGGCGGGCACGCCCACGCGCACCCTGGCCGCGGTGGTGCTGCTGGAGTCGGCGCTGCCGCTCGTGCTGGCCGCCGCGCTCGCCGCCGGCTCCGGCTTCGGCGTGGCCGAGCCGCTCATCGACGCCCTCGCGATGAGGAGCGCGTCGATCGCGATGCCGGGGCCCGTCTACTTCGCCTGCCTCGGCGGTGGCCTGGCCGCCTCCCTCCTGGTGATCCTCACGACGCTGCCGCTGCTGCGGCGCATGACCACGCCCGACAACGCGCGTTTCGAATAGGAGCTCCCATGAGGCTCATGCCCACTGCGGCGATCACGCTGGCGTTACTCGCCCCCGCACCCGCCCCCGCCGTCGCGGCCGTACCCCCCGCGGAGGCGGCCGGCGGAGGCTATTCGGCCACGATCCGGCGCACCGAGTACGGCATCCCGCACATCACCGCCAAGGACTACGGCGGCCTCGGATTCGGGTACGGCTACGCCTTCGCCCAGGACAACCTGTGCACGCTCGCCTCCTGGGTGGTGACGCTGCGCGGCGAACGCTCCCGCTACTTCGGCCCGAAGGCCGAGTCCGACGATCCGGTCCGCCCGGTCTCCAATCTCGCCGGCGACGTCTACTACAAGAGCGTCGCCGACTCCGGCGTCGTACGGCGGCTGCTGGCCCGGCCCGCGCCGGTCGGCCCGAGCGACGAGCTGCGCCGCCTGGTCGACGGCTACGTCGCCGGATACAACCGCTACCTCGAGGACACCGGCGTGGCGAACCTGCCCGACCCCACCTGCCGGGGCAAGGCGTGGGTCGGCCCGATCACCGCCACCGACATGTGGAACAACCTGCTCGACCTCGCCCGCATGACGTCGAGCTCCTCGTTCAAGGAGGCCGTCACCGGGATAGCCGAACCCGAACCTGAGGGACCGCAACCCAAGCCGGCGGCGGGCAGCAACGCCTGGGCGCTCGGCCGTCAGGCCACGCGTGGGGGCGGCGGCATGGTGCTGGCCGACCCGCACTTCCCCTGGCAGGGGATCCGCCGCTTCTACCAGGTCCAGCTCACCATCCCCGGCGTGCTCGATGTCTCCGGCGGCAGCCTGTACGGCACCCCGGTCGTCCAGATCGGCCACAACGCCAAGGTCGCCTGGACCCACACCGTCTCCCACGCCCAGCACTTCACCGTCTACCGGCTGAAGCTCGCGGACGGCCACAGCTACACCGTGGACGGCCGGGCCGAGCCGATGGGCGAGCAGGAGGTGGAGGTCACCCTGCCGGACGGCACCGTCTCCGGCCACACGCTCCTCACCTCCCGCTACGGCCCGGTGCTCGCCATCGGCCGGACCGACGAGGCCGCGTACGCGCTGGCCGACGCGAACGCCGCCAACCTGCGGGCGGCCGACGAGTGGCTGGCGATGGCCAGGGCGGGCAGCCTCGACGAGCTGCGCACGGCCCAGCGGACCTACCAGGGGATGCCGTTCGTCCACACCCTCGCCACCGACGCGAGCGGGACCGCCTACTTCGCCGACACCTCGCTCGTCCCCCACGTCACCGACGCCGAGGCGGAGCGCTGCGCCAGTCCCTCGCCCGTTCCGGGCCTCGATGCGTACGTCCTGGACGGCTCGACGTCCGCGTGCCTGTGGGGCAGGGACGGCGACGCCGTCGTGCCGGGCGTCTTCGGGCCGGGCAACCAGCCGAGGCTGGTCCGCGCCGACTACGTGGCCAACTCCAACAACACCTACTGGATGACGAACCCGGCGAAGCCGCTCACCGGCTATCCCGAGGCGTACGGCCAGACGGGCACCGATCTGGAGCCGCGCCCCCGGGTCGGCCTCGACATGATCGCCCAGCGGCTGTCGGGCGCCGACGGGCTCGGCACGCCCGGCTTCGCGCTGGAGACGCTGCAGGCCACGGTGCGCGGCAAGCGCAACCTCACCTTCGAGCTCATGCGCGACGACCTGCTGAAGCTGTGCCGCACCCACCCCGAACTCCCGGACGTGCGCGAGGCCTGCCGGACGTTGGAGAAGTGGAACGGGCGCGCCACCCTGGACGGCGAGGGCGCCGTCCTGTGGCGCGAGTTCTTCAGCCGGCTGGGCCGCCCCACCAAGCCGGGAGAGCCGGTCTTCAGCCCGTGGCGGGTGCCGTTCGACCCCGCGCGCCCGCTGACCACCCCGAGCGGGCTCAAGAGCGACGACCCGACCGTACGGCAGGCCCTCGCCGACGCCGTACTCCGCTTCCGGTCCAACCGGATTCCCCTGACGCTCACCCCCGGGCAGGCGCAGAGCTACTCCTCGATCCCGATTCCCGGCTGCACAGAAGGAGAGGGCTGCTTCGACCGGGTGCGCACGGGCGGACCGCTGGGCACGGACGGACGCTATCCGGAGGTGAACACCGGCTCCAGCTTCATGATGGCCGTCGAGCTCACCAAGGACGGCCCCCGCACGCGGACCGTCCTCACCTACTCCCTGTCCGCCAACCCCGCGTCGCCGCACCACACCGACCAGACGGCGCTGTTCTCGCGCGGCGGGTGGGTGACCGAGCGCTTCACGCCGGCCGAGATCGCCGCCGATCCGCGCCTCGAAACCGTCACGGTCCACGGGGGGCATTGACCCGGGCAAGTCAGCCCTCTTAGCCCCCATTGGTGGACATTGCGGGTTATGCTGCCTGACAACCGCCGCGCGGGGGCCCCGGCGATCTCTGACGTCTTCGACGGAGGCCGGATGAGAGGCGACGACCACACCGCCCTTGGGTTGAGTAAGCGAGAGAGCGAGGTCATGGAGCTGATCGCGACAGGTCACTCCAATGGCGAGATCGCCCAGCGGCTGTTCCTGAGCGAGAAGACCGTGAAGAACCACGTGAACCGCATCTACGCGAAGCTGGGCGTGGAGTCGCGGGTCAGGGCCATCTGCCGCTGGCGCGGCGAGGCGGAGCCGTCCGGGGAAGGACGGGAGAGGTGCTCAGACGCCGGCGAGGCAGGCGCGGAGACCGGCGAGGCCGTGCTCAAGCTCGTCGGGCTGGACGGACAGGGCAGGGCGTAGCCGCACCGACCGCTCGCCGCAGCGCAGGACCAGGATCGCCCGCTCCTCCCGCAGCCGGGTGACCAGCCCGCCGGGGTCGGGGACGTCGAAGGCGCACATGAGCCCGCGACCCCGCGCGTTGGCGACCAGGCCGTCGGACTCCAGGCCCCGCAGGGCGCCCAGCAGCTTCTCGCCCAGGATGGCCGCTCTCGGGATCAGCCCGTCCCGCTCGATGATCTCCAGCATCCGGCGGGACCGCACCATGTCGGTCAGCCCGCCGCCCCAGGTGGAGTTGATCCGGCCGCTCACCCGGAACACGTTGTCCGGCACCAGGTCCACCCTGCGGCCCGCCATGATGCCGCCGACCTGCACCTTCTTCGCGAAGGCCACGATGTCGGGGGCCAGCCCGAGCTGCTGGTACGCCCAGGGCGTGCCGGTGAGACCCACCCCGGTCTGCACCTCGTCCAGCACGAACAGCGCCTCGTACTCGTGGCACAGGCCCTGCATGGCCCGCAGGAACTCGGGACGCATGTGGTTGTCGCCCCCTTCGCCCTGGATCGGCTCGGCGATGAAGCAGGCGATGTCGTGGCGGAACCGCTCGAACGCCTCCCTCGCCTGCGCCAGCGCCCGCTTCTCGGCGCGTTCGACGTCCCCGAGGTGGATCGCCGGGACGTCGACGCGCGGCCAGTAGAACCGGGGGAACCGGTCGGTCTTGACGGCGTCGGTGTTGGTGAGCGAGAGCGCGTAGCCGCCGCGGCCGTGGAAGGCCCGGGTCAGGTGGAGGACCCGGGTGCCGAGACCCGGATGGCGGCCGTGGGCTTCATTCCAGCGGCTCTTCCAGTCGAAGGCGCACTTGAGGGCGTTCTCCACGGCCGCCGACCCACCCTCGACGAAGAACAGGTGCGGCAGTTCCGGGTCGCCGAGCACCCGCCGGAACGTCTCGACGAACTCGGCGAGGTGCACGGTGTAGATGTCGGAGTTGGCGGGCTTGTTGGCCGCCACCCGGCCGAGCAGTCCGACGAACCCGGGGTCGCCGGCGAAGGGGTTGACCCCGAGCGGCGAGGAGGCGAAGAACGTGTAGAAGTCCAGATACCTGCGCCCGTCACGGGCGTCGACCAGCCAGGAGCCCGCGCTCCGGTCCAGGTCGAGCACCAGCCGGAAGCCGTCGACGAGCAGGTGCCGTGCGAGGGCGTCGTGCACAGCGCTGGGGTCCATGTCGCCTCCGCGTCAGGCCGGGAGACGAGATGATTCCCTCACAGTCGGTCATCTATGTGAATGGTTTCCGCCTTACTACCGTCCGGGAAGAATATTTTTCAGACGAGAAGTTTTCCCGACTACGGACGCGACCACCCCGGTGATGACGAAACGAAGGCGGTTGTGTACCTTTGCTTCAGAATCCGTGGCCGACACCGGGTTCGGCAAGCTTTTCTGAGGCAGGGACCATGATCGACCGTACTCACCTGGCCCGGCTGCTCGACCGCGAGCGTGGCCTCTTCCGGGAGCGGAACCCGCGCTCGGCCGCCGCGTACGAGCAGGCGAGAGGGCATCTCTTCGGCGGCGTGCCGATGACGTGGATGAACAAGACCGCCGCGGGCTTCCCGCTGTACCTGGCCGAGGCCCATGGCGCCCGCGTCACCGACCTCGACGGCCACGAGTACGTCGATCTCTGCCTCGGCGACACGGGCGCGATGGCCGGGCACTCACCGCGGGCGACCGTGGAGGCGGTCGCCGACCGGTTCGGCCGCCTGGGCGGCGCCACCGTGATGATGCCGACCGAGGACGCCGCCTGGGTCGGCGCCGAGCTCGGCCGCCGGTTCGGCCTGCCGTACTGGAGCTTCTCACTGACCGCCACCGACGCCAACCGGTGGGCGATCCGACTGGCCCGGGCGATCACCGGAAGGCCGAAGATCCTGGTGAACAGCTACTGCTACCACGGCAGCGTGGACGAGGTGCTGATCGTGGTCGGCCCGGACGGCCGGCAGGTGTCCCGCGAGGGCAACGTCGGCGCACCGGTCGACCCCACTGTGACCTCCCGCGTCGTGGAGTTCAACGACCTGCCCGCGCTTGAGCGCGAGCTGGCGTACGGCGACGTCGCGGCGGTCCTGATGGAACCCGCCCTGACCAACATCGGGATCGTGCTGCCCGAGCCGGGCTACCTGGAGGGCGTGCGCGAGCTGACCCGGCGGCACGGCAGCCTGCTGATCAACGACGAGACCCACACCTTCTCGGCCGGGCCCGGCGGCTGCACGAAGGCCTGGGACCTGCGTCCCGACATCGTGACGATCGGCAAGGCCGTCGGCGGCGGCATCCCGAGCGGCGGGTACGGCCTGTCGGCCGAGGTCGCCGCGCGGATCGAGGCGATGGACGGGCTCGACCTGGTCGACATGGGCGGGGTCGGCGGCACGCTGGCGGGCAACCCCCTGTCGGTCGCCGCCATGCGGGCCACGCTGGAGCACGTGCTCACCGACGACGCGTTCACCGCCATGACCGAGCTGGCGACCCGCTTCGCCAAGGGGGTCGAGGAGATCATCGGCGACCACGGCCTGCCGTGGTCGGTCAGCCGGCTGGGCGCACGCGCCGAGTATCGCTTCACCAGCCCGGCCCCGCGCAACGGCGGCGAGTCGAACGCGGCCGGCGATCCCGACCTGGACGACTACCTGCACGTCTACCTGGCCAACCGGGGGGTGCTGCTCACGCCGTTCCACAACATGGCGCTGATGTCCCCGGCCACCACCGAGGCCGACGTGGACCGGCACCACGAGGTGTTCGCGGCGGCGGTCGCCGAGCTGGTCGCATGATCCCGGACGAGATCGACCGGGTCCTGCTGCGCGAGCTGCAGCGGGACGGCCGGGCCTCCTACACCGCACTCGCCGAGGCGACCGGCCTGTCCGCCCCCGCCGTACGGCAGCGGGTGCAGCGGCTGCGCGACGAGGGCGTCGTGCAGATCGTCGGGGTCACCGACCCGATGGCGCTGGGCCTGCCGGTCATGGCGCTGATCGGCGTACGCGTCGACAGCGACGTGCACGAGGTCGCCGACCGGATCAGCGAACTGTCCGGCGTGATCTACGTGGTGCTCACGGCGGGCTCGTTCGACCTGTTCGCCGAGGTGGTGTGCCGGGAGCCCGCCGAGCTCCTCGCGGTGCTCAACGACCACGTCAAACGGGTGCCCGGCGTCACCAGGGCCGAGGCGTTCACCTACTTCGGGATCCACACCCACCGGTTCGCCTGGCCCGGTGTCTGAAGGGTCGGCGTCCGAAGGGTCTAGAGGGCCTTCAGGAAGCGGGCGGCGATGGGCACGGCGGCGCTCCGCCCGGTGCCGCCGTGCTCGACGAACACGGCGAAGGCGAGGTCACCCTGGTAGCCGATGAACCAGGCGTGGTCCTGGCCGCCCTGCCAGTCCTCCGCCGTGCCGGTCTTGCCGGCCACTCCCTCCGGCAGGTGGGCCTCGGCGGCGGTCCCGTCGACGGTGACCGCGCTCATCATGTCGCGCAGCCCCTCCGCCACGTTCGACGGTAGGGGCACGCTCTGCGGCAGCTCGCCCTGGGACGCCTCGTCCGCCAGCGGGCGGGCCGGCCGCCACTCGCCGCTCTTCACCGCCGCCGCGACCAGCGCCATGCACAGCGGGGTCGCCTCGACCGTGCCCTGCCCGAAGGAGTCCTCGGCGAGCGCGTCGGGGTTCTCCGGCCGTTTCAGGCTGCCGCACGTGTAGCCTCCGCCCTCCCCGCCGCCGTTCTCCCCCTGCACGCCGAAGCCGAACGCCCTCGCCTGCTCGACCAGCCTGTCGGCGTTCAGCCGCTCGACCGTCAGCCTGGCGAAGGTGGTGTTGCACGACAGGGCGAAGGCGTGGCGCAGCGTGACCGCCCCATGGTCCTCGTCGTGGTAGTTGGGGATCGCCCGGTGGAAGGGGATCTGGTACACCGCCGGGCACTCCACCGTGGTGTCGGGGGCCAGCCCTCCACCGAGCAGGGCGGCGGCCGTGACCGTCTTGAACGTCGAACCGGGGGCGTACTTGCGCTCGAAGGCGCCCCGTCCGCCCAGACGGTCGGCGACCGCGAGGATCTCCCCGGTCGTCGGTCGTATGGCGACGATGGCGGCCCGCTGCGGCACGCCGTCGAGCGCCCGGGCCGCCGCCGCCTGAACCGACCACTCGATGGTCGTCCGCACGCCGGCCGGTTGCTGCTTGGGCGTGTAGGCGAGGACGACCTTCGACGGCGATGCCGGGTTCTCGACCCGCAGCTCCCACCCCACCTCGACACCGTTCGTGGGCGCCGCCACCTGGCCCGCCAGCCCGTCGAGGTACGCGTCGGCGTCCGAGTCCTGGGGGAACTCCTCTCCCTCCCGGGTCACCGGCCGCAGCGGCCCGGTCGTCGGCGTGGTCCTGACCAGGCGGCCACCGGCTTCGATCTCGGGAAACAGGACGGCCGGCGTCCACAGGACCTTCCAGGTGGCGTCCCTTACGGCCAGGCGCAGGACCGAGTCGAAACGCCAGGGCCCCTTGTCCGGCTCGTCCCGCTCCTGCGTGAAGGGCACCTCGGCCGTCTCGTCCCCGTCGCGTTTCACCGTCCCGGGCGTGATCCGCATCGAGTTCGACAGCGCGGCGTCCTCGAACTGGCGGTGCTGGTCGGCGAAGTCGGCCGGCGGCTCGTCGACGAGGTCGCGCATCGCCTCGTAGTCGCCCTTGGCCCAGGCGTCGAAGTAGGCGGCGGCCGTCTCGTCCGGCGAGCCGTCCGGACGCAGTTCGAGCGTTCGCGGAAGGGTGGGGGACGCGACCGGCGTGGCGACCATCACCGGCTCCTGCCTGCCCGAGACCACGAGGCCGACCACGCCGAAGACGAAAATGGCCGCGGCGACCGTGACGAGGGCGAGCAGGGCCCTGTTCCGCATACGGTTCTCATATCACGCGAAAGGAGCCAAAGGTGGCAAGGAGCAAAGAACCGTTGCCAGGCCGCTATCAAGTGACCTTCGGCGAGGTGGAGCTCCTGCGCGACCTCGACCGGCCCGACGGGTGGATGCTGATCAGGGACGGCGTGCCCCAGTCGTACGTGGACCTGACCGATCCCACCTATCTGGACTTCTCCTACGTACAGCTCATCGCCGCCGTGATCGACTGCCTGCCGGAGGGCCCGCTCGACGCCGTGCACGTCGGCGGCGGGGCCTGCACGATCCCGCGCTACGTCTCCGCCCGCAGGCCCGGGTCCCGGCACATCGTCGTCGAGCCGGACGCCGGACTGGTCCAGCTCGTACGCGACCAGCTGAGGCTCAAGTCCGTGCCCCGGCTGAAGGTCCGGGTGGCGGACGGCCGCACGGCGACCGCCGCCCTGCCGGACGCCTCGGCCGACCTGTTCGTGCTCGACGCGTTCTCGGGCGCGACCATGCCGGTCGAGCTCGCGACCGCGGAGTACATGGCGGAGATCGCCCGTGTCCTGCGTCCCTCCGGTACCGCCCTGATCAACGTCGCGGACGGCAAGGGCCTGCCCTTCGTCAAACGGGTCGTCTCCACGGCCGCCCGCGTGTTCCCCCATACCGCGCTGCTCGCCGAACCCGGCATCCTGCGCGGCCGTAGGTTCGGCAACGTCATCCTGACGGCGGCCCCGGGGCAGTTGCCCGTGGAGACACTGACTCGCAGGGCCGCGGGCGGCCTCACCCAGGCCCGATGCGTCGCGGACAGGGATCTGACCCGGCTGGTCGCCGGGGCCGCCCCCATCCACGACGGGGACTCCATCCTCGCCCCCGTACCCCCCGCCGACCTGTTCGGCTGACCTGTTCGGCTGACCTGTTCGGCTGACCGGCCAGCGGCGTCGAAGGGCCCGCCGTCATAGGCGCCGCCGGGCACTTTGGGGGGTTCGGGAGTCTCGGGGGTTTCGGGAGTCTCGGGGGTTGCGGTAGGTGAAGGCCCAGCGGTCGTCGCCGATCTTGCGGCGGGTGTAGCGGTTCGGGTGGCGGTAGCGGTCGCGGTTGTGGAACTGGCACGCCGGTCCCAGCAGCTTGAGGTCGGTCAGCCCGCCGCTGCACCAGGGGTGGCCGGCAGCGGGCAGCCGTCCACCCAGCAGCTCGCATACCGGGCGAAGACCGCCCGCCGCTGGGCCGGGGTCGCGAGACGGACCTTGCGGCCCATGTCCAGCACCTGCCCACCGGCGTCCATCACGATCCGCACCAAAGTGCTGGTACGGGCCAGCCGATGCACGCTGGAGACGGGCAGCAGATGCCCGGTCGCCAGGATCAGCCCCGGCAACCCCCGCAACCACACCCCCGGCGACGGACTGTTGACCCCCACCCCCGGCCACGCGTCATCGTCGCGTTCCACCCCCGGCGGAGCATCGGCTCCTGTCCGGGACGTCCCATGCGGCGCCCCACCTGGCGTGAAGGCATGCCAGTAGCCCTCCGCCGGGCAGTCGTCGGCAGGGCGGTCCCCGCCGGGGCAGCCGTGAGCACGGCGATCCCCAGGGCACTCCCCGCTTGGACTGCCCTCCGTGTGAGCGCCAGTGGCGTCGTCGCTCTTGGTCGGGGGCTCAGTCGGGGGATCAGGGGCATCCGTCTGCTGCGCACGAGTGCGCTGCGGATGCCACGCTCGGCGTCTGTGCGTCTCTGCCTCGTCGGCGTGCCCCTGCCCGGTGTCGCCGACCTCACCGACCTCACCAACCTCGCCGAGGTCGGCACGCTCGTCGCCGTGGGCCGAGTCGAAGTGCGGCCAGACGACGGCCGGGCCGCCTGTGGCCGGGCGCTCGGGAGCAGAGGGCTCGCTGTCGGCCTCGGTTGTGGCGGCGCAAGGCGTGCCGAAGCCCTCCCTGACGCAGGCGTCAGAGCCGGGGACGGAACCAGGGCCGCAGGAGCCGAGGTCAGGAGCAGGGCCGTCGCTCGGGTCGGCGTCTGAGGGGTCGCTGGTGGGGTGGTCGGCAGAGGGGTCAGCTGTGGGATCACCTGAGGGGGTGGTGCCTGAGGTTTCGGCGGCTGAGGTTTCGGCGGCTGGAGGGTCGTCGGGCAGGGATTCGGCGGTGACCAGCACCAGAAGCTCGGTCGCGATCTTGTTCTCCAGGAACGCGATGAACGCGTCGGCGTTCCGCACGCTCGGGGTGCGGTCGTCGCCCTCGGCCTGGGCTTGGCGTAGACGTCCAGCAGGTGCTGCAACCGCGCGGCGGCCTCGACCGGGAGGTAGAACTCTCCCTCCAGCCCGCCGGGCGCCGGCGCACCCGGAAGAACCGGCGGTCGAAGTCGGCCTGCTCGTCGCTTTCGTGGCCGTCGGGGTCCAGCACCGCCCGCAGATACCGGAATCGCCTCAGCCGTCGTGGCCTGCTCGTCGGTCAACCCGGAGGTGGCGGTGCAGATCGCCTCCACGATCCCCTCCGCCAGGCTGCCCTCGGCGAACCGCTCACGCACCCGCGACAGACGACCCAGCTCCATGCCCATCGTCACCAACCGGCCCGCACCCGGGATCGTCATCCCGCCAACGGATCGCAGCCACAACCGGGTGGAGGCATGCCCATGGTTCTTCGCCTCCCCGGATCGATGCACCCGGCCGACCCGGGCGGCAAGCGCGCTGGTGATGCGATCGCGGGCCGCCAGCAACTCCTCCGCCTCGGCCAGACACACCTGCGCCGACTCAGGCACCGCCACCAGCGCCACCACCCGCGCCGCCTCACCAACAGCAGCCACCGCCACCCACGACGACGAACCGCTGCCACCAGAAGCATCCCGGTCCGGGCCCGCATCGCTTCGGCCGGCGCCCTCGGCACCACCAGATGCACCACTGGACTCACCACCAGAAGCACCAATGGAAGCACCGCCGGAAGCGCCGCTGTAGGAACCCCCAGCGCCATCCGGACAAACCGCGTCAGGAGAAGCACAACCAGGAGAATCACCGTCAAGAGGCACCGCCAGCGGTGCGCCCTGCATCCGTGCGCCCTGCATCCGTGCGCGCGGCATCGGCACCGGCAGGGGCGCCGCTGCCGGCATCTCCTGCGTGAGGGGCAGCGGCGGCGGAACCGACTCCAGGAGGATGTCGGCATGGTCAGGAGCGCCATCAGGGGCGAGGCCATTCACGGTTTCGTCGGCGCTGGAGTCGTCGGCGCTGGAGTCGTCAGCGGCAGCGGTACCCGCACGTGTCGTAAATGCTCGAACGAAGGGGAAATTCGCCGGGATACCGTGCCGGCTCGCGTGCTCTCGCGTATCGGGATCGACGATCGGCACGTATTCACGGGCAAGTGCGCCCTCGGACGACCAAAGGGGCGAGCCGGCGATGAGCTGATCCCACCAGTCGCCATCACCAGTATCGTTCGAACGACGGAGGCGCTCAGGATCAGTGTCGAACAGATTCATCACACCTCCCCTGCCGATTCGAAATCCTGTATGAATTCTTCCACACCAGAGCGCCACGAACACCCTGAGCAGCGATTTTGCTGGAGTCACAGGCGCGCAGGGATGACGCTGCGACAGCGAATCAAATAAGTCGGCATATATCACTGCGCAACGTACTGCACGGCGCCGTCAGCTCCCGAAACAAATTGCACAGCCACGTGCCGATCAAAGCCACCGCATAAGGGGGTCCAGCCGTGCGAAAGCGCCCAAAAAAGCCGCAGCATGGGGCGGGACGACTCCGCGAACCGTGCTCGGGCGCAGCGGCGTGACGCCGCACCCGCGATGCGCAGGGCCGGCGGCAGTGCGGGCAGCGCGAGCAGCGCGAGCAGCACGGACAGTGCGGGCAGCGCGAGCAGCGCGAGCAGCACGGACAGTGCGGGCAGCGCGAGCAGCGCGAGCAGCACGGACAGTGCGGGCAGCGCGAGCAGCGCGGGCTTCGATGATCGGGAGCCCGCGCTTCAGGGTTGTGCGGATCCTGCCTCGTGGTCGGCGACTATGGCGTCGATGCGGGCGGCGAGTTTGTAGTCGAGGTCGGTGAGGCCGCCCGCGTCGTGGGTGGTCAGCGCCAGATGCAGGGTGCGCCACCGGATGTCGATGTCGGGATGGTGGTTCAGTGCCTCGGCCTGCTCGGCGATGTCGTTGACGATCGCGATGGCCGTACGGAAGTCGCGGGCGACGACGGTCCTGCGGATCGTGTCACCCTCGCGACGCCACTCGGAAGCCTCGTACATGGGTTCAGGACATCACGAAAACCCGCCGATTGTGTAGATTCGCCGGGTGGATGACGGGGTGGACGAGCAGGTGAACGAGCGAGTGGACGAGCTGCGGCGTGAGCTGTGCGAGTACGGCCGCAGGGCGGCGGAACTCGGTCTGGTGATCGGGACCTCGGGCAACCTGAGCGCCCGGGAGGGCGACCTGGTCGTCGTCACTCCGTCGGGGGTGGCGCTCGACCGGCTCCGGCCCGAGGACTGCCCGGTCCTCGACCTCACCGGCCGGGTGGTCGACGGCGGGACCAAGCCCTCCTCGGAGACGCCGACGCATCTCGCCCTGTACGAGGCGACCTCCGCGCGGGCCGTGGTCCACACCCACTCGGTCTTCGCGACCGTCGTCGCCTCCACCATGACCGAGCTGCCGCCGGTCCACTACAACGCGCTGCTGCTCGGCGGCACGGTCCGGGTCGCCCCGTACGCGACGTACGGCACGCCGGAACTGGCACGGGGCGTCCTCGCCGCGATCGAGGGCAGGCAGGCCGCCCTGATGGCCAGTCACGGCGCGGTGACGATCGGGAACGGCCTGGAGCAGGCGTTCGAGGCGACCCGCCTGCTCGAATGGCTGTGCGAGGTCTACGTCCGCGCCCTGGGGGTGGGCCGGCCCGCGGTGCTCACCGAGGACCAGCTCACCGCCGTGATCGAACGCGCGCTCGCCGGCTGACCCACGCGCCCGGAACCCGGGATGCGAAGCTCAGCCCAGCACGGCCTTCCTGGCGAGGCCGAGCGGCAGGCCGCCCGACCCGGCGATCGTGTCGTGGAAGGTCCGCAGGTCGCCCGCGTAGTCGGCCCTGATGCGCTCGATCTCCAGTGCGCCGGTGAGGTACGAGGGAGCCTGGGTGGGCCAGGCGCAGTAGCGGCTGACCTCTCCCGCGGCGGTCCCCGGCGACAGGGACGCCTTCGTGGTGAGGAACTCCTCCGCCTGCTCCGGCGTCATGTCGTCGCAGTGCAGCGCGGTGTCCACCACGATGCGGGCGGCCCGCCAGATGCGGCAGTCGAGGTGGGCGAGCTCGGTCTGCGGGGTGTCGAAGTAGCCCTGCTCGTGCATCAGCTTCTCGACGTAGAGCGCCCAGCCCTCCACGAAGTACGGCGTACGGAAGATCTTGCGGGCGCGGCGCGGATTGCCGGCCATCCACCCGAGGTGCCAGTGGTGCCCGGGGTAGGCCTCGTGGACGCTGATCGAGGGCATCTGGGCCCGTGAGTTGGTCCGCAGCCGCTGCCGCACCTGCTCCTCGGTGAAACCGTCCGGCGTGTACGGCACGAAGAAGATCCCGTCCCGCGAGGCCGACAGCGGCGGCGGGGCGAGGTAGCTCGCCACGGCGATGATGGGCCGCTGGAACTCGGGAGACGGCTCGACGCGGCACTCCTCCCCCTCCGGGAAGGTCACCAGTCCCCGCTCGCGGACGAAGTCGCGGGCCCGCAGCGTCTCGGCCTCGTACTCGGCGCGCATGGCCTCCAGGGTCGGCGGGTGGTCGTCCATGAGCGACTCCATCGCCTCCCGCCAGGTGCCCGGTCCGAGGCGGGACGCGACCTCGGTCATCCGCCCGTCGAGCTCGGCCCAGGCCTGCCTGCCCTTCTCGTGCAGCTCGGGGGCGCCGTACCCGAGCATCTCCCGCTCGCGCAGCAGGGCGGAGTAGAGCTCCTCGCCCATCCGCCAGCTGCCCCCCGGCCGGAAATCCTCCAGGAAGCGGACCAGCCCGTCGAAGGCGTCGGCGGCGGGCTCGGCGGCCCGGGCGAGCCGCGCCCGCAGCTCCGGGTCGCCGACCTGGGCGGGCAGCGTCTCGGTCAGGAACCGGCGTCCCGTACGCGCCTGGTCGAGGCCGCGCCGGACCAGCAGGTCGGCGGCGATCTCAGGGTCCAGGTTCGCCCGGCAGGCGGCGAGCACGGCCGGCACCTCGGCGAGGCGTGCGACGGCGGCGTCGACCAGCTCGGCCTCCGGCTTGAGGCGCTGCTGGAACGGCGTGAACATCGAGGCGAAGACCAGACCGAGGTAGGCGGCCGGATCGCGCCGCCACTCCGGCCAGCGGGCCAGCGCCACGGCGCCGCGCAGATGGGCGGCGACCAGGTCGCGGTCGATCTCGTCCCCCGGATCCTCGGGGGTCGCCTCCGACAGCTTGCGCAGCCATTCCTCGGCCGCCCGCTCCCGTCCCGTGAAGGCGGCCTCGCTGAAGTCGCCCAGCGTGCGGTCGTACCCGTCGGCCCCCAGCAGAGCGGCCATGACCGGGTTCTCGGCCAGGTACCAATCGATGAACTCGTCCACCAGCGTCATAGCGCCCGACTCTATCCGCGACACTTGTGTGGAAGCCCCCAGATAAGGAGCAATCGGTGCCCCTGCAGATCACCGGAGCCCCCAGCGACCCCGACCTGATCCGCCTGCCCTGGGACCTCCCCCTCGAAGAATGGCCCGTCCACCACCTGGTGACGCTGCCGCGCGGCATCTCCCGGCACGTCGTGCGCTTCGCCCGGCTGTCCGGCCGGGTCTACGCGATCAAGGAGATCAGCACCCGGTACGCCAAGCGGGAGTACCGCCTGCTGTGGGATCTGGCCCGGCACGACGCGCCGTCGGTCGAGCCGGTGGCCGTGGTGACCGGGCGCACCGCCGCCGACGGCTCGGAGCTCGACTCCGCCCTGATCACCCGGCACCTGCAGTTCTCCCTGCCGTACCGCGCCGTGCTGTCGGGCTCGGTGCGGCCCGACACGCTGACCCGCCTGCTCGACGCGCTCGCCGTGCTGCTCGTACGGCTCCACCTGAGCGGCTTCTACTGGGGCGACTGCTCGCTGTCGAACACGTTGTTCCGCCGGGACGCCGGCGCGTTCGCCGCCTATCTCGTGGACGCCGAGACCGGCGACCTCCACCCCGCGATCAGCGAGGGCCAGCGCGCCCACGACATCGACGTGGCGCACGTGAACATCTACGGGGAGATGCTCGACCTGGAGGCCGGCGGGCTGCTCCACCCGACCATCGACCCGCTGGTCTTCGCCGACCAGCTGGTCGAGCGTTATCACCGGCTGTGGGACGAGCTGACCGAGGACGAGATCATCGAGGAGGTCGACTGGCACCGGGTCGACCAGCGGGTCCGCCGGCTCAACACCCTCGGTTTCGACGTGGCCGAGATGATGGTGCGCCGCAAGGCCGGCACGTCCCGGCTGATCGTACGTCCGAAGGTCGTGGACGCCGGGCACCACCAGCGCCGGCTGCTCCGCCTGACCGGCCTCGACGTGGAGGAGAACCAGGCCAGGCGGCTGCTCAACGACCTCGACGCGTTCCGGGTGTCGAACGGGCTGCGGCACGAGGACGAGGCGATCGTGGCGCACCGCTGGCTGGCCGAGGTGTTCCAGGCGGTGGTGAGCGCGATCCCGGCCGCGATGCGGCGCAAGCTGGAACCGGCCCAGCTCTTCCACGAGGTGCTCGACCACCGCTGGTACATGTCGGAGGCGGCCGGCAAGGACGTCGGCCTGGATGCCGCGGTGCGGTCCTACGTGGACAACGTCCTGGTGCACAAGCCCGACGAGAAGGCCGTCATCGTCACCGCGGATCCGCTGTCCCCCTGAGCTACGTGAGGGTCTCCAGGTAGCGGGCGGCGTCGGGGACGCGGTCCTCGCCGAAGACGCGGACGCCGTTCAGCTCCAGCAGAGCGGTGGTCACCCCCTGCCCCGGGGTGGTCCTGCCGCGGTGGGTGCCGTCGTAGATCCGCAGCGACCCGCACGACGGGCTGCCCTCCTTGAGGATCGCGATCCGTACGCCGGAGGACCGGGCGGCGGCGAGGGCCTGCCGCGCCCCGGACAGGAACGCCTCGGTCACGTCGGCGCCGTCCGGCGTCAGGATCCGGGCCTCCCCCGCCAGCACCGCCGCGCCGCCTGCTCCGCCCTCGATCTCGGCCGGCGGGCGGGGCACGGGCAGCCCGCCCTCGACCTCGGGGCAGAACGGCACGAGCCGCCCCTCCGCCCGCCACCGGGCGAGCAGGTCGTCGTCGCTCGTCTTGGCCCCGCCGTCGTACCGCACCCGGCGGCCGAGCAGGCAGGCGCTGACCAGGATCCGTTCCACGCCTCCCATTCTGGCCGCCGTACGACGCCCTCCGCGCCCTGCCCACCGAGACGCTCGATACGAGGAAATTTCACGAAAACCGGGATTACCAGTCCGGGGAGAACAATTCTTATTCTTATGGATTAATCCATTCATCCCAACCCGTTTCCGACTCGGGTGGCCCGTCCACCTGCTCCTCTAATGTTGGCCGCCTGTACCGGCGAGGCGTGACGTGACGGGAGTGACGGGTTGATCGGGATAGAGGACTGCCTCTCGGAGGCCATGTCGATCCCTGGCGCGCTCGGCGCCATTCTGGTCGACCACACCAGCGGAATGGCCGTCGCGGCGAGGGGGATCGCCGATCCCGGCCGGGCGGCCGCCGGCCTCAGCGCGGCCTACCGCGCCACGCTCGACGGCGTCGCGACCGCGTCCGAGGAGACCGGCCTCCGGGTCGAGGACGTGATCGTGACCACCGGCACGTCCTACCACCTCGTACGGCCCATGGAGATGATGTTCGACGGCCCGCTGCTGCTGTGCGTACGGCTGGACGTGGAGCGGGCGAACCTCGCCCTGGCCCGGCTGCGGCTGCGCGCCGTCACGGACGAGCTGGTCGCCTCCTGATGGGAACCCGGCCCGGGTCCGCTCCGGCTCTGGACACCATGCTCACCGGTCTCGCCCAGGACGAGGCCACCGGCTCGCTGCGGGTGGGCAAGGAGGGCACGGTCTACCTCGTACGCGGCCGGGTGTCGTACGTGGACTGCGCGGCCACGCCCGGGGTGGAGGACCTGCTCGGCGGATCGGGCCGGATCGACGCCGCCGGGATCCGGCACGCGCGGCAGGAGGCCGGGCCGGGCGGGGACGGCGGCGCGCTGCTCGTGAGCAGGGGTGTGCTCAGCCGGGGCGAGCTGGAGTTCTGCGTGCTGTCGGCCACGCTGGACGCCGCGTTCTTCCTGCTCGCCCCGAGGACGCTCCGGACCAGGTTCAGGGCGGGCGACGCGCACTGGCTCGGGGTCCACTGGTTCTTCGACGTGCCGGGGCTGCTGCGCGAGTGCGCCAGGCGGCGGGCGCGGCTGGAGCGGGCGTGGCCGTCGGCCGAGCTGGACGCGCGGCCGGTGACGCCCCTGCGGCGGATTCCCGGCACCCACGCGCTGCTCACCCGGTTGCAGTGGGAGCTGCTGCTGGCCGCCGACTCCACCGCCACTCCGGTCGAGCTGGCCCGCCGTCTCGGGCACCCGGCCTACTCCACGCTGCTGGCCGTACGGGAGCTCGCGGCGGCGGGCCTGCTGGCGATGAATCAGGCGGAACCGGACGGACAGCCGGACGAACCGCCGGCCGCGCTGCCCAGGCGCGTGCCCCGGCCGGCGGCGGTTCCGGTCGCCGGTGCCGTGACCGACGTGAACCTGCTGCTCAGAGTGCGTGACGCGCTGGAGGCGCTGTAGTGATCGGGTGGCTCAAGCGGGTGGAAGGGATGCCTCGATGGATCTTCGCCACGACATACATCGGGAGCTGGTCGTCCTGCGCGAGCGGGCGCCCGAGATCACCGGGGCGCTCACGTGCACAGTCGACGGCATGCTCGTGACCACGGACCTCTCCACAGGCAACGGCAACGGCACAGGCACCGAGCAGACGGCGGCGCTGACGTCGGCACTGCTGTCGCTGAGCCGGAAGATGACCGATCTCGCCCAGATCGGGCGGCTGGAGGAGACGCTGGTCTCCGCGGCCCAGGGGCACACCGCGTGCTACGCCGCGGGACCCACGCTCGTCCTCACCGTTCTCGCGGGCCCGGGGGCGAACCTCGGCCTGCTCCGGATCGAGGGACGCAGGGCGGCGGACAGGATCGCCGCCATCGCCGGACGCGGATAGCGCCAGCGGGCGACCGCGGACACGAACACCAACCAGGAGAGAACGCATGGCGAACATGGATGTCTCCCTCAAGGAGATGCTGACCATCGACGGCGCGGTCGGCGCGGTGGTGGCCGACTACGGAAGCGGGATGGCGCTGGGCGCGCTCGGCGGGTCCAAGGATCTCGACCTCCAGGTGGCCGCGGCGGCCAACACCGAGGTGGTCAGGGCCAAGCTGCGGGCGATCGAGGCGCTCCAGCTGAACGAGACGATCGAGGACATCCTCATCACGCTGGGCTCGCAGTACCACCTCATCCGGCCGCTGACCGGCCGCGGCGGCAAGGGCCTGTTCCTCTACCTCGCCCTCGACCGCGCCCGGGCCAACCTGGCGCTGGCCCGGCACCAGCTCCGCTCGATCGAGGACAGACTGGAGATCTGACCTCGCGAGACCGCCAGGAGGCCGCCGGGGGCGGCCTCCCGACCCACCTCAACCCACTTTTGACCGCTTCTGTACGGTTGCGTGGTGAGGTGTCGTAAATGACCCGCCGAAGGCGGATTCTTGTTCTCCTGATCTGCTGCATGAGCCTGCTGATCGTGTCGCTGGACAACACGATCGTGAACGTCGCGCTGCCCGCCCTCGGGCGGGACCTGCACGCGCCGGTCTCGGGCCTGCAGTGGACGGTCGACGCCTACACACTGACGCTCGCCGGCCTGCTCATGCTGGCCGGGTCCACGGCTGACCGCGTGGGCCGCCGGCGCACCTTCCAGACCGGGCTGGTGATCTTCTCGGCCGGGTCCCTGCTGTGCAGCCTCGCGCCGAGCCTCGCCTGGCTGGTCGCCTCCCGGGTCGTCCAGGCCGTCGGCGGGTCGATGATGAACCCGGTCGCCATGTCGATCATCACGAACACGTTCACCGACCGCAGGGAGCGGGCCCAGGCGATCGGCGTGTGGGGCGGGGTCGTGGGGATCAGCATGGCGCTCGGCCCGGTGATCGGCGGCCTGCTCACCGACAGCGTCGGCTGGCGGGCGATCTTCTGGATCAACGTGCCCATCGGCCTGCTCGCGGTGTTCCTCACCTGGCGTTACGTGCCCGAGTCCAAGGCGCCGGCCGCACGCCGGCTCGACCCGGCCGGGCAGGTGCTGGTCATCGTCCTGCTCGGCACACTGACCTACGGGATCATCGAGGGCCCGGCGGCGGGCGCCGCGGTCAGCGCCGCCTGTTTCGCGGTCGCGGCGGCGGCCCTGGCCGGGCTGGTCGCCTACGAACTGCGCAGGCCGGAACCGCTCATCGACATGCGGTTCTTCGGCAGCGCGCCGTTCTCCGGAGCGGCTCTCATGGCGGTCTCCGGCTTCGCCGCCCTGGGTGCGTTCCTCTTCCTCAACACGCTCTACCTGCAGGGACACCGCGGCCTCTCCGCGTTCGACGCCGGGCTGTGCACGCTGCCCGTCGCGGTGAGCACGATGATCGTCGGGCCGCTGTCCGGCCGGCTCGTGGGCACGCGCGGCCCGCGCGCGCCGCTGGTCGCCGGGGGCGTCTGCCTGGCCGCCGCCGGGGCGCTGCTCGCCCAGGTGACGCTCACCACGCCCCTCCCCCTGCTGCTCGGGATCTACGTGATCTTCGGTGTGGGGTTCGGCATGCTGAACCCGCCGATCACCAACACCGAGGTCTCCGGGATGCCGCTGGAGCAGGCGGGAGTGGCCGCCGCGGTCGCCTCGACCAGCCGCCAGGTCGGCCAGTCGCTGGGCGTGGCCATCGCCGGAGCCGTCGTGGCGGCCGCCTCCGGCGCGCGCTTCGTGCCGGCCGCGCGCACCGGACACTGGATCACCGCCGCGTACGGCCTGCTCGTCCTGGGTCTCGCCGTCCTGACCACCGGCCGCTGGGCCAGGCGTACGGCAGAGCGCACGGCCGCCCGGCTGTCGGAGGTCCGGGAGGAGGCTCTGCGGGCCGGATAGCGCCCGGCTCACCCGGGACTCTTGACCCTGTGGTCCTTGAGGTGGAGGTCGCCGCCGATCCTCAGCCGGAGCCGGTCGAGGACGTCCCGGGGCGCGAGGGCGGTCCAGATGTCGCCGACGAGGTGAGGGCTGTACTCCGGCGCCTGGTCCATCCACTCGTCCTTGCCCCGCTGGGTGGAGAAGGTGGTGAGGAAGAAGTCGCCGATCGGCGTGTGGCAGTGCCCCTGGCGGAGTTCCGCCGCGTCGATCTGCATCTTCGGGGTGCAGCCCGCCCGCGCGGCGAGTTGCTCGACGGTGGGCGGCGGGCCGTACGCGGGAGTCGCGTCGGGGCCGGCGCAGGCGGAGGACAGGGCGGACGACAGGACGGTGGCCGCGACGGCGGCGAACGCGAGGGCGCGGTGACGCGGAAGTCTCAACACCTCCCAGGTACGCGGGCACGGGGCCGGAGGGTTCACCTTGGCCAAATCGCCATAGAAGGCGTTTAGGGGACATACCAGGCGAAAGACTCACTGGTAGCTACAAACCGAATGAGTGAGGAGCGACGTCTTGGCTGTCAACCCTTCCTCCGGAGTCCGTGCGAGCAGCCAGCCCTGGCTGCACCAGAGGGGTGTGGAGATCCAGTCGTTCGGCACGGTCCGGGACTTCCCCGTCGGCCTGCCGAGAGAGACCCGGGAGTACTCCTGCCAGCGGCTCAACCAGATCCTGGCCGACACGCAGATCCTGTACAGCCTGTACAAGAAGCACCACTGGCTCATGCGGGGGCCGACCTTCTACCAGTTGCACCTGCTGCTCGACAAGCACGCGAGCGAGCAGTTGCCGATCATCGACGCCGTCGCCGAACGGATCCAGACGCTCGGCGGGGTCGCGGTCGGCGATCCGCGCCAGGTGGCGGAGATGACCGTGATCCCACGGCCGCCGGACGGCGTGGAGGAGGTGCCCGCCATGCTCTCGCGGCTTCTCGAAGCCCACGAGACGATCCTGGTCGCCGCGCACGACGCCGCCTCCCGGGCGGCCGACATGGGCGACGACGGCACCAACGACCTGCTCGTCTCCGAGGTCGTCCGTACGGGCGAGCTGCAAGCGTGGTTCCTCGCCGAGCACCTCGTCGACACGCCGCTCGTACGCACCTGAGCGGATCCCGGCAGCGGTCGCGGCAAGCAGGGCCCGGCAGCAGGTCCCGGCAGCAGGGCGCGGCCGGAATGTCGGTCGGGGGCGTTAGGTTGACGGCGTGCTCACCCCACGCGTGCTCACCCCCGCCCTGACCACACGTGCGCTCAACCGCGCCCTGCTCGACCGTCAGATGCTGCTGCGCCGCCACACCATGAAGGCGTCGGCCGCGATCGAACGCCTGGTGGGCATGCAGTCCCAGGCGCCTCTGTCGGCGTACGTCGGCCTGTGGACGCGGCTGCTCGGCTTCCGGCACGAGGACCTGGCCGATCTGCTCGTCGACCGTTCCGTCGTGCGGATCGTGCTGATGCGCGGCACGATCCACCTCGTCAGCGCCGACGACTGCCTGGCCCTGCGCCCGGTCGTGCAGCCCGTCCTCGACCGCTGGCTCCGCACGTCGGTCGCGGGACGCCTGCCGGAGGCCGACCTCCGGGAGGTGGAGGCCGCCGCCCGCGCGCTGATGGAGGAGCGGCCCCTCACGTTCACCGAGCTCGCCGCACGGCTGGGCGAGCGGTGGCCGGACGGCGAGGCCCTGGCGAGGGCCGTACGCGGGATCGTGCCGCTGGTGCAGGTGCCGCCGCGGGGCGTGTGGGGCGCCTCGTCGCAGGCCCGCCACGTCCCGGCCGAGTCGTGGCTGGGCCGCCCGCTCGGCGACGGCTCGGCCGCCGGTGACATGGTGCTGCGGTATCTCGCCGCCTTCGGGCCCGCGTCGCTCGCGGACCTGCGGACCTGGTCCGGCCTGACCGGGCTCCGCTCGGTGGTGAAGCGCCTGGACCTGGTGGCGTACCGGGACGAGAACGGCGTGGAGCTTCTCGACGTGCCGGGCGCGCCGCCGCCGGAGCCGGACGCCGAGGCGCCGGTGCGGTTCCTGCCCGAGTTCGACAACCTGCTGCTCTCACATGCCGACCGGAGGCGGGTCATCGCCGACGAGCACCGGCGGCGGGTGTTCACGGTGAACGGGATCGTCCGGGCGACGATCCTGGTCGACGGGTTCGTGGCCGGGCTGTGGCGGATCGAGCGGGCCGGGGAGACGGCGACCCTGGAGATCGAGCCGTTCGCACCGCTGGATTCGGCGGCCCGGGACGCGCTGGCCGACGAGGGTGAGCGCCTGCTGGGGTTCGCCGCGGACGGCGCCGCGTCGCACGCGGTCCGCTTCCTGGAGTAGCCCGCGCCTCCGGGACGGGAGGCGTCCGGCGGCGACGGCCGATGCGTAGGGACAGGTATGGGGACAGGCATGGGGACAGGCGTGGAGACTCTCACGGTGACGGTGGACGCGCAGGCGAGCCCGGAGCGCGTCTTCGCCGTGCTGACCGACTGGCCCCGGCACCACGAGTGGATGCTGCTGACCCGGGCGTGGGTGGTCGAGGGCGACGGCCACAGCAGGGGCAGCAGGCTCGCGGCGACGACCGGGATCGGCCCGCTGTCGTTCCTGGACACGATGGACGTCACCGGCTGGCGTCCCCCGGACGAGGTGGAGGTCCGCCACACCGGCCGGGTCGTCCGCGGGACGGGGAGGTTCCAGGTGCTGCCCCGCCCCGGCGGCGGGAGCAGGATCCTGTGGGAGGAGCACCTGCACCTGCCATTCGGGGTGGCCGGCCGGATCGGCTGGCGGGTCGCCGGGCCGCTGAGCGCCGTCTTCCTCCGGCTCTCCCTGCGCCGCCTCGCCGCGCTGGCCCTGCGCGCTCCCTGAGACGACCTGCCGATCAGCCGGCCGCCATGTCGAAGAAGCGGCGCTCCAGGGCGGTCGCGCGGCGGAAGACGTCCAGCACGCGGGCCCGGCCGCTCTCGTCCAGTCCCGGGCCGAGCCGGTCGAGTTCGCGGCGCAGGAAGCCGACCCACGCCTCGAACTCCGGCCCGCTGTGCAACTCGACCCACTCGCGGTGGACGAAGCTCTCGCCCTCGGCGGGGATCCGGGTGGCCCAGCCGAGATAGGTCCACTCGGCCACGCACAACACGGCCAGGATCAGCGGATAGTCCTGGCTGAGGCGCACCTCGTCCATCAGCGCGCGGAACTCGATCGTCACCGGTTCCAGCACAGGCGGGGCCGGATCGCCGCCGACCGCGGCGAGCGCGCGGTGGAAGTAGCCGCGCTCGGTGTCGGCCACCGTCTGGCCGAGGAAGCGGCCCACGGCCACCCGTGACTCGAAGGAGTCGGCCGCGGCGACCGCCGCGCCGAGCAGCGCCGTGAAGGCGTCCACGAACTGGAAGTCCTGCTCCAGGTAACGCCGCATGCCGGCGGTGCCGCGGCTGATCGCCGCTGCGAAGGGATGCGCGACCACCGCCGTCCAGTCGGGCTCGCTGCGGTCCCGCAGCCACGCGCTGAACACCTGTTCGTCGGTCATCCGCCATTCCTCCCCGGCACGTTCGGCGTGAACGTTTCACGATGATCTCGTACGGCGCGCCGCGTACGCACGAGACCCCGCCGGTGACCGTTGACCACCGTCGGACAGGTCCGTACCTTGAGCCTGGCGTTCCTACACATGAATGTCGTTCACGTCCATGAATTCCTCGTGGGGCCAGGATTCATCCCCTCGGTCAGGGGTCCTGCACGACACGCAAGGAGCTCGGCCTTGAGAAGGAGCACCAGAAACGCAGCCGGGGTAGTCGGCGCCGTCGCCGGGGTCGTCGCCCTGGTCGGCGGTGTGTTCACCGGCGTCTCCAACGCCGCGCCGACCACCGGCGCCTACCGCATCGTCAACGGCGCCGGCGGCCTGTGCCTCACCGTCCCCGGCAGCAGCGGCTCCGACGGCGTACAACTCACCGTCTCCGCCTGCACCGGCACGACCAACCAGACCTGGACCCTGTCAGCCCAAGGCAGCGGCGTCCGCCTCACCGCCGGCAACAGCGGCAAATGCGCCGGCGTCACCGGCGCCTCCACCTCCGCCGGCAAAGCCGTCCAACAGGAAACCTGCACCGGCGCCACCTCCCAGACCTGGGAACTCACCACCTCCGGATCCACCTACCGCGTCATCAACGCCAACAGCGACAAATGCCTCAACACCGCCGACAACTCCACCGCCTCCGGCGCCCTCGTCCAGCAGAACTCCTGCGACTCGGTCGCCACCAAACAGTGGACCCTCCAGCCCACCGGCTCCACCCCGAGCGGGACGCCCACCAGCACCCCGACCTCCACCCCCACGGGCGGCCCCACCACTCCGCCCACCACCGGGCTGGTCGGCTGGGCGACGCAGGGCGGCGGCACCAGCGGCGGTGCCGGCGGCCCGGCGACGACGGTCACCTCGCTGACCGCGCTCACCGCCGCCGTGAAGGGTGACACCGCGAAGACCGTCCAGATCAACGGCAACTTCACCTGCTCCGAGGACGTACGGGTGGGCGGCAACACCACCCTCGTCGGGGTCGGCGCGAACTCCGGGCTTACCGGCTGCGGCGTCAACATCCGCGACGTCTCCAACGTCGTCGTGCGGAACCTGAAGATCTCCAAGGTCCCGGCCGGCAACGGCAACGGCGACGCGATCCACCTCGACAACGCCAAACGGGTGTGGCTCGACCACAACGACCTGTCGAGCGACACGAGCCACGGCACCGACTACTACGACGGCCTGCTCGACATCACGCACGGCTCCGACTACGTCACCGTGTCCTGGAACAAGCTCCACGACCACGTCAAGTGCTCACTCGTCGGCCACAGCGACAGCAACGGCTCCGAGGACACCGGGCACCTGCGGGTGACATACCACCACAACGCGTTCCAGACCTGCGCCCAGCGCAACCCGAGAGTGCGCTTCGGCAACCCGGTCCACGTGTTCAGCAACTACTACTACAAGAACCCGTCGTACACGGACTACAGCTACGGCATCGCCTCCACCTGCGGCGCCGGGGTGCTCGTCGAGGGCAACTACTTCGAGAACGTCGCCGAGCCCACGCACACCTCCGAAGGCTCCTCGCCGGGCGGCTCGATCGTCGCCCGCAACAACTACCTCGTGAACTCCGGCACGCCGCAGACCTCCGGCAGCGTCGCCTCCATCCCGTACTCGTACACGGTCGACAACCCGAGCGGCGTGAAGGCGAACGTCCTCGCCAACGCCGGCACCGGCAGGATCTAGTTCCAGACGCGCAGGAGACCGCGGCCACCCCGCCGCGGCCTCCGTCACGCCTGTCCGCGCCCCACCGGCCGCTGGTGCTTCGAGGCCCGGTACGCCTCAACGGACTTGCGTGAGGGGCCTCCTCATGCCAGATGTCGTCCCAGATCTCCTGGGCCTCCCGCGGGTTGGGCAAGCCGCCGAGCCGGTCGTTGAGTTCGGCGAGCGCCATGCCCAGACGTGCGTATACCGTGGTCCGGCTCGGCCTGCCTCTGCCCGCCACCCGGCCGCCTCTTCCATTTTGATAAGCCTCACCAGCAGCTAATTGAACTTATCAAGCCACTACCCATTGCGTTGGCAGCGTTGCACAAAGTGACGAGCACCGGACTGGATCGTCGGCCCGTCGGCGCGGTCAGGGCGGCGGCAACGACCGGTCAGAGCTCCCCTAAGATCAACCGTCATGATTTCGGACAGGTTTTCTGTAAGCCGGAGGAACACCCTGCGCCTGCTGGCGGGCGGCGCCGCGGCGGGGCTCGCCGCCGGGCTGCCCGCGTCGCCGGCGG
>QFZU02000024.1 GCA_003260025.2 Microbispora triticiradicis
AAGCCCAATCCTCCCAGCTCAAAGGCACTTTTCTCATGTAAACGATCAAGCCCGCTCAAACTCGCCGCGAAAGCCCGAGGCTAGCACCCCGGTCACGCCGCTGGGGAAGGCGGGGCTGCAGGCGCGTTCATCAACAGCCTGCGCTCCTGCCTCAACCGCTCCCCGTATACTCGGCGGGCGAGTTACCGGGTGCAGGGCACTGATGCCTTACACCCGGTTGCCGCCCGAAATCAACGAGCGCGCTTTCCACGGCGCCCGGGTACGCGGACGCTCGCGGCCTTCCGGCCATCACCTCTACCTGAACTGAGAGTGACGGTGCCACCCCGACAGGCGAAGACGACGAGCAGGACAGCCAGGGAAACGGCACATGCCACGGCTATGCCGATACTCACCCAGGGGTGATCGGGCCAGGCCACCACAGCCGTGATGGGTGCGGCGATCGGCAGGAGCGCGGTCTTGCCCAACTTCATGAAGCAACCCCTTCGCGTCGGAAACAGCCGAAGAGATCACCCCAAAGCCCAGCCCACCCGGCTAGAAGCAGGTAAAGTGGTCAGCGTAAACGCCCAGTTTACGGCTGAGGGAATCGCCCTTCGGCAGGAGTACGCCGGGTCGTTGACCTCGATCCGGCGTACTCAAGAAGTTAAGCGACAAGAGCCGCACCTGACGCCCATACGGCGCATTTCGTTGACTCATGCGAAGCAAATGACCCTAAGCGGCTAGTTTGAACCCCGACTTAACTAGTCCCTCTGTCACAGCCGCATCAGAGGACAATTCGGATCCGCCGCTTTCCAGCGTTCAGTCATAACCGATAGCCAGGTTCGAGATCGCCCCGGGAACAGCGAGCCAGCGGGTGACGCCGAGGTGGCGGAAGAACCGCGGTAAGTCGGTGTCATGCGGCTTTGCGGTGACCGCCGTGTTCCGGCATACGGGATCTACGGGACCCACCTCGTGGCTCAGACGACGGCCTGCCGCCGCCACGGCGCGTGCCTGGCCGGGCGGCCTGCCCGAGCCTGCCGCCGGCAATCCGCTGTAGGAGACCCTGAAGGCCCTCGGCAGATTCGCACCTGGGCTGAAGCCCGGCGGGCCTCGGCCCGCTCACCGTGAGGGCCGGACCGGCAGGCCGCAGCCGTGAGCGAGTCGATCAACCCGGGGTGAGGGCGCGGACGGCGGCGGCGAGCAGTTCGGCCCGGTCGGACGGCGAGAGGCCGCCGGTGCCGCCGGCGAGCAGGGCGAGCGTGCCGTTCTTCGCCACGGCATAGGCCGCCTGGGCCCGTACCTCCCCCGCACGGCCCGGCCCCGACCCCGCCAGTACGCGGACGATGTCATCGTTGATTTCCCGGGAGCGGGACACCAGGGCGCCGCGCGCCGACTGCAGCGACGGGTCGTTGCCGATGACGTCGACCAGCTCGTGCAGCTCCGCCGTCGTGTCGATCACAGCGGCGAGCAGCTCCTCTGCGGACCTGTCGCCGGGCGCGGTTGCCAGCCGGGCGTACGCCTCGACAGGGCCGGCCAGCAGAGCCTGGGCGATGTCGGCCTTCGCCGAGAAGTGGTAATAAAGAGCAGCCTTGCTGGTGCCGAGCCGACCGGCTATGTCGGCGACCGACGTGCCCGCGTACCCGCGCTCGGCGAACAGGTCCTGGGCGACCGCCAGGATCCGGGCGCGCGTCCGCGCAGCGTCCCGGCCGCCGGTCCGCGCCCTCGATTCGGCCATCGCTCCCTCCTTCGCGCCGAAGTCTACTTGACGACCGTTCAGTAAGCAGTCACACTCACTTACCGACCGATCGTTAAGGAGGCTTGCGATGGATGAGCACCCGAAGAAGACCCTGGTGGAGCGAATGTACGAGGCAGCCATGGCCGGAGACCTCGACGCGGTGGACGACATCTTCGCCCCCGGCTTCTACAGCCATCCCATGGGCACGACCGGAGTGGAGGCGATCAGGGACGCCTGGCGCGAGATCCGCGACCGCTACCCGTCGTTGCGCGTGGTGGCCGACCAGATCGTGGCCGAGGGCGACACGGTCGCCGTCCGGTCCACAGTGCACGGCACGAGCCAGACGGGCGAACCCGCCACACTGATGGAGATGATGCGCATCGAGAACGGCCGGATCGCCGAATTGTGGGCCGCCTCCACCGTCAAACTGCGCTGAAGTCCGAGCCATCAGGCGCAGGCCCGGACACGAGCACCCTCGGACGCGCGACGGCTCAGGCCGCGTGGCGGTAGGCGGAGTAGGTGGTGTAACCGGCATCGCGGCCCCGCCGGGCATGAGCACCCCGCGCCCGGATTGGCTGGAGTTACCGGCGCGACGTGCGAGAAGACGTGCTCGATGGCCAGCCGCCCGAGATCCGCTCCCTGGCGGTTCCCGGGCGAGACGGCGCGGGCCCTCAGCCGACCGCCTTGCGCTTCAGCAGCAGGTCGCGCGCCTGCAGGAACGGCGCCCGGAGGAAGGCAAGGTGATCCTCCTGCCCGTGCCGATGGCAGACCTGGCCGGGCCACAGGCGACGGCTACGCTCGTCGATGTACGCGAGGGAGCCGTCGACGAGGTTCAGCATGTGGTCGATCGTGTCCGCGTCGGATCGCGCGTACTCCTCGCCCGTACGCACGTAGACCGGCGACGTGTGCGCCATGATCGGCCTGGCCCACACGTCGTGGTGGCGGGCGACTCCGGCGCCCGGCCCATAGCAGCGCGCGGCGATCCAGCTGTCCTCCGTCACCGGCACGTCCGCGGTCAGTTCCAGCGTACGGCCGGGAGTCTCGACCCTCCGCTCGGCGACGACGTGGCCGTTGACCACGATCTCCAGCCGGTCGACGTCGAAGATCGACTCGACCCGGGCGCCGACGTGGACGGTGCCGCTCGCGGGCACGCGGGTCTCCTCGCCCGGCTGACGGCCGTCGACGCCGAGCCACAGGAGCGGACCGCTGGTGGCGAAGGTTGCTCCCCGCCGGACGGCCCGGCACCAGCTCCAGTAGTCGAACTCCTCCTCGGCCGGCACCTGCGCGTACGTGCGGATGAGGCCGATCGGGACCTCGCTGCTCATCTTGTCGGTGCCGCCCACCAGGGTGATCCGGTAGCCCGCGTTGAGGTAGCGGTAGTACTCCCGGATGTTGTACGGGTCGTACGCGATCATCTCGACGGCGTCGAGCCGGCCGGTGGCGAGCAGCGCGGCCGCCTCGCCGTTGGGCACGGGGAAGTGGGCCAGCACGACGGTTCCGCCCTGCTCGCGGCATTCGTCGGCCCAGTGGGACAGCGTGGTCTCCAGGCCGCCGCCGAGTTCCGACTCCTCCGCGCCGCCGGTGCACCACGGCATGATCGGGCGGCGCAGGCCGAGCAGGTTGATGTGGCCGAGCATGCCGCTGCGGTTCTCCTGGCCGGCGAACACGTGCGTGTGCCCGTCGTGCGAGGTGTGCGGGCGGCCGGTGAACTCCTCGGTGTTCGTGAACAGGTGCCCCCACTGGCTGAGCAGCAGGTTGGTGACCCGGACGTCCTCGCCGCGGGCCTCCAGCTCCGCGCCGAGGGTCGAGACGAAGTGCACGTGGGTGTCGCCGCTGTACCAGCCCTCCGCGGCCATGTCGGTCACCCTGGTCAGCGTCAGCTCGAGTTCGGCCTGGTCCGGCCGGATGGTGACCGTCGTGCGCAGCGGCTCGTACTCGAACCCGCGAGCCGCCTCGACCGTGACCTCCCCCAGAGGCAGCCAGCCCTCGCACGTGCCGTCGATGTAGGAGTACGTCGTGGTGCCGAGGCGGACGTCCCCGCCGATGTCGAGGTTCCAGGTGTTGCCGTCGGAGTTGATGTGCCCGTGATGGCCGTGGGGAGGGTAGGGCACGCCGTCGGCGGACCGGAAGTGGATTCGGCAGGGGATCGGCTCACCCGTGGCCGCGTCCCTGACCGTGGTGCGCACCCAGGCCCGCCCGGCGTCGGGGACCCGCCAGGTGACCCCTCCGTCGCCGTGCCGCCCGGCGGCGAGCAGCTCGCCCCATCCGCAGGTGCTGATCACGGTCTCTCCGCGGGTGAGGGTCAGCCGCGCCGAGGGATTGGCCGCGACGCGTACGTAGCCCTGGTGGTGCTCCCCCTCCGGCGTCCCCCAGGCCGGCGTACCCTCGGCGGCCGCGTCGCCGGAGCCGGAGCCGGTCGTGCGGTAGACGTAGGTCGCCGATCCCCGGTCGACGGTCACCGCCAGGTCCTCCGCGATCGGTCCCGCCGAGGGGTCCAGGTCGAGCAGGACGTCGCGCCACACCGTACGCCCGAAGGGGTCCTCGTCGAGGTCGCTCGTGGTCACCGCACCGACGAGGATGGCCGGGCCCGCCGACCGGATCTCCAGCGCGCGGACCGTGCGGCCGGGCCGGGGGTTGCGGCAGGGCCACAGGTAGAACCGGTAGGGCAGGACGTACGGCGACCGCGCCTGCGGGTCGTCGATGTCGACGAACCGCGCCCCGGCGGCGTCGAAACGCCCGTGGGTACGCGGCATCAGCCGGTGCTGGGCGTCGGGTACGGCCAGGAACGGGGTCTGGCCCCAGTCGAGCGGGATGGCGCGGTCGCTCCACAGCCGCGGCGTGGGCCCGATCTCCATGCGCTGGCGCACCGGCAGCCGCTCGGTGCTCCCGTCGTCGTAGACGAGTGTGTAGTGGCCGCAGGTCCCGCCGACCGCCTGTCCGTCGAACAGGTCCGGTGACTCCAGGGCGTGGGCGACCACCAGCCAGGTGACCGCGCGGCCGACCGGGATGGTGACGGCCGCCGGGTGCGGGCCGCCGACGCGGAGCAGGGCCGCCCCGGCGTCCCGTTCGTCGCCGAAGAGGAACGGCAGGCCGTAGAGCGTGCGCGCGCCGAGCGGATAGGAGTCGCCGTCGTCGAGGACAGAACGGGGCACGTTGAACACACCGGCGAGGTCGAGCGGACGGTAGCCCCGGCCCGCGGGCGACGTGTCGTGATCAGGCATTTCCGGTGACAGGCTCTCTCCGCCCGGCGGGCGGCTCGTCGACGGACGTCTGGGCCAGCCCGGCGTACAGCCGGGGTGCGCGGGCCCGCAGGTAGAGGGCCCTGGCCACGCCGGCCACGACGGCCGCCACGCCCAGACCGACGATCAGGAGGTTGGTGGCGGTGCCGGCGCCGGTCAGCAGCGGCAGGCTGCTCAGGACGAGGAAGAGCACCACGGCCAGGGCGGCGAAGCTGAGCCCGGGGGCGATCGTGGTGCGGAAGATCCCGGCATCGGGCGCCTCCCGGCGCAGGAAGCGGATGATCGCCAGGGAGCACAGCGCCCACAGGCAGATGATCCCGAGGAACCCCAGGGCGCTGCCCCACAGCAACAGCCCCAGGTAGGGGTCGATCCCGAAGACCGCGAACACGACGATCGCCGCGGCCGCCAGCACGGTCTGCACGAGCCCGGCCGTCCACGGCGCCTTGGTCCGCGGGTGGGTACGGCCCAGCGGGCGGGGCAGCAGGCCCTCCCGTCCCATCGCGTAGAAGTAACGGTTGGCCGCGTTGTGCAGCGCGAGCAGCGCGGCGAACGCGCTGGTCAGCAACAGGATGTGCATCACCTCGGTGATCGGGGCGGGCACGTACCTGTCGAAGACGGCGACGACGAGGTTGACGGGGTCGGCCTCGGCCGCGGCCGCGATCTTGTCGACGCCGTACGCCATGACGACGACCCAGGTGATGAAGGCGTAGAAGACGGCGATGAACCCGACCGCGATGTAGGTCGCCCGGCGGACCGTGCGGATGCCGCCCCGCGCCTCCTCGCTGAAGATCGCGGTGGCCTCGAAGCCCATGAACGCCCCGGCGACCAGGGCGAACATCGCTCCGTTGCCCGAGTCGAACACCCTCGTGGGGGCGAACGACTCGGCGGACCAGTCCCCGACGCCGCCCTTCACCAGGACGTAGACCGCCAGTACGACGAGCACGGCCGTCTCCAGCACCAGCAGCGCCCCGAGGATCCGGGCGCTGGTGTGGATGCCCCGGTAGCCGAGCCATCCCACGAAGACCAGGCCGACGATCGCGAACACCCACCACGGCACGTCGCGGTGGAAGTAGTTCTTGAACGTCTCGGTGGCGTAGACGCCGAGCGCGCCGTACGTGCTGATCTGCAGCGCGTTGTAGGCGACGATGGCGAGCATGGCCGCGCCCGACCCCGCCGGCTTGCCCAGCCCGCGCGAGACGGTGGCGTAGAAGGCCCCGGCGTTGCGGACGTACCGGCTCATGGTCATGAAACCGACGGCGAACAGCGCCATGACCACCCCGGCGACCAGGTAGCCGCCGGGGACGGCGGCGCCGCCCTTGAGGAAGTGCAGGGGGGCGACCGCGACGATGAGCGTCAGCGGCGCCAGCGCGGCGAGGACCGTGAAGACGAGGTCCTTGGTCCCCATGGCGTTGCCGGCCAGGGAGCCGACCTGGGAGCCGGAGGCGTTCGCGGAGCTGTCGGGAGGACGACCGGGCATGGTGGGGGCTCCTTACTGCGGGCTGGGAGGAAGGCAGGTGGGGAGGAGAGGGCGGGTGGGCCCGAAGGCGGGAAGGGGGGCTCAGCGGCTGACCGCGACGAAGACCTTCTCGCTCGGCTCCAGGGTGATCCAGTCACCGCGGAAGCCCTGGGGGATGTGGAACGACTCCCCCGGTCCGAACTCCTTGCGCCGGCCGGAGTCGTCCTGCACGGCCACGCGGCCCTTGAGGATGAAGCAGATCTCGTCGTAGGGCCAGGAGTCGAACCGTACGGCGCCGGGCTCGCCCGTCCAGTAACCGCCGGTGAACGCGCTCGCGGCGCCGCCGAAGACGCGGAACTCCGCCTCCGTCCACTCGGCGGACAGCACATGGTAGTCGCCCAGCGGAGGCACGAAGCGTTCGCCGTTCGCCGCGGAGACGACGCGGACGGCGTCGATGCCCACGGGGGTCTGCCCGTCGCTCACGATGCGGCTCCCTTCTGGTTCTCGAAGCGGCTGCGCAGGCCGAAGCGGCGCAGGACGTTGTGCGTGATGCGCTCGACGAAGGGGTCGCCGAGGCTGAGCACGTGTGACCACTCGGTGGTGCCGCCGTTGAAAACCTCGCCGTCCCCGCGGGTGAACGCCGCGATCATCCCGGCGCCGCGCATCTCCCCCTCGTGCACGTAGTCGGGCAGGTCGTCGCCGAGGTCCGCGTTGTAGTTGTAGACCTCCTCCTCCGGCCCGCCGATCGGCACCCGGCCGCCGAAGCGGTCCTCCTCCCCGCGTACGGCCGGAGCGAGGGCCAGGATCTCCAGCGTCTCGGGGGCGCCGTCCTCGAACGTCGGGTACGGCAGCCCGCGCCGGAACGTGTACTCGACCGAGTCGAGCTCGAAGGCCGCGAGGAAGTACGGGGGCCCGCCGAGCAGGTCGCCGTAGTAGAGGTCGGCCCCCTCCAGCGCCCAGTGGTGCGGCCGGTAGACCGTGAAGCCTCCGGACGAGCGGGGGGTGGCGACCCCGTAGCGGTTGTAGATCCCGCCGAGGCCGTTGAGCCCGATGGTGGTGGCGCCCGGCCGGCCGACCGACTTCGCCTCCCACACCGTGGTGGCGAGGTGCGGGGTCGTGGCGGCCTCGGGGTCCAGCGACGGCAGCCGGTAGCAGTACTGCGTGGTCCCGTCGTCGCCGAGCCGGACCTGCCACTGGTAGTTGCCGCCGAACCTGGCCAGGTTGCCGCCCGCGTCGACGAACGCGTCGACCGTGTCGCGCATCCGCCACGACCAGTACTCGTCGTGTCCCACGACGATCGCGCAGGAGTACCCGTCCAGCGCCTGGGGGTCGAAGTGCAGGTCGTGCTGGGTCAGGTAGTCGATCTCGTACCCGTGGCGCTCGGCCCACACCGCGAAGTGCCGCTCGTACGTCGCCCAGAACGCGTCGGCGTGGTGGCGGCTGTACCCGAACAGGCGCGCCCACTCGTACGACGGGTAACGGGGAGCGCCGTGCATCGGCAGCGTGCCGGGGTTGGCCTCCCTGGGCGCGCCCGCGGGCTTGCGGATCATTCCCCGGGCGATCGGACGCTGCGTCGAGGCCAGCGGCGACCCGTTGTCGGAACGCGGATCGTCGCCCAGTCCGCGGTAGTGGTTGGCGCCGCCCCAGTCGTTGTAGGCCAGCATCGTGCTGGTGGTCAGCACGAGCGCGGCCGGGGCACGCCGCCCGGCCGGGGCCTTGACGACGAAGAAGTGCTCGCGCTCCCACAGCTCGCCGGACGGCGTGACCGCGCGCACCGTGACGATGTGGAAGCCGCTCCGCCAGTCGTCCGGGATCTCCAGCTCCAGCCCCACCGGCCAGCCGCAGCCGACGGCGTGGGCGTCGGCCGGCGCCTCGAACCAGCCCGCCGACAGCCCGCGCCGCGACCACACCACGCGGGGCTCCAGCCCGTCGCGGACCACCTCCAGGTCGAAGGACGGGACGCTCGCGCTGAGGTGGAAGCGGACGGTCTCCCCGGGGAAGTACGAGAACCGGTCGGTGTAACACCACACCTCGGCCGCGTCCGGCGTGGCGAACGCACGCTCCGAGGGCCAGCCCTTCGGGGACCAGGCGAAGGCGGCGGGAAGACCCGTCGCCGCGTTCGTGTCGCTCACCGCTCCTCCTTGAGTGCGAGCAGGCTGATCAGGTCGTACGCCACGTGGGAGGCCGCGACCGAGGTGATCTCGGCGTGGTCGTAGGCCGGGGCGACCTCGACCACGTCCGCGCCGACGATGTCGCACCCGGTCAGGCCGCGCAGGATCTCCAGCAGTTCGCGGCTGGTCAGGCCACCGGCCTCCGGGGTCCCCGTGCCGGGCGCGTGCGCCGGGTCGAGCACGTCGATGTCGACCGAGACGTAGAGCGGGCGGCCGCCGATGCGCTCCCGCAGCGCGCCGGCCACCTCGTCCACGCCCCGGCGCATCACGTCGGCGCTGGTCACGATGCCGAAGCCGAGGCGCCGGTCGTCCTCCAGGTCCTTCTTGCCGTACAGCGGGCCGCGGGTGCCGACGTGGCAGACGGCCTCGGTGTCGAGGATGCCCTCCTCGACCGCCCGCCGGAACGGCGTGCCGTGCGTGTACTCGGCCCCGAAGTAGGTGTCCCAGGTGTCGAGGTGGGCGTCGAAGTGCAGCAGCGCGACCGGGCCGTGCCGCCGGGCGGCGGCGCGCAGCAGCGGCAGCGCGATCGTGTGGTCGCCGCCGACCGTGACGAGCCGGGTGCCGCCCTCCATGAGCCCGGACGCCGCCTCGTCGATCGTCTCGACGGCCTCGTGGATGTCGAACGGGTTGCACGCGATGTCCCCCGCGTCGGCCACCTGCATCGCCGCGAACGGCGAGACGTCCAGGCCCGGGTGGTACGGCCGGAGCAGCCGGCTGGCCTCCCGGACGGCCGAGGGGCCGAACCGGGCGCCGGGGCGGTAGGAGACCCCGCTGTCGAACGGCACGCCCACCACCGCGACGTCCGCGTGGCCGACCTCGTCCAGGCGCGGCAGCCGCGCGAAGGTGGCCGGTCCGGCGAATCGCGGAACCCGGGACGAGTCGGCGGGCCCCCGGGGCACGGTCATACCCGATCCTTTCACTCCACTGCGAAGCCCCAGGTCAGGGGCTATGGATCGGCAAGTCTGCAGGAGGAGCGAAGGGACCGGCAATTGGTGTGCCGACGGAAGATCGAGGATGGTTTGTGGACGGGCACAAACGCGGACGCGGCGCGGTCACCCTGGTGACCGCGCCGCGTGGAGCCGAGGGTCAGCGCCTGAACAGACGTGGCGCCAGGTCGATGAGGTTCTTCTGCCACACGTCCCAGCCGTGCGGACCGGGGGTCACCCCGTCGAACTCGTAGTGGATGCCGAGACCGTCCAAGGTGGGCAGGGACGCCATGAAGAACGGCTGCACGAAGTCGGTCTGGTCGCCGACGTACAGGCGCAGCATCCTGGTCCCCTTGTTGATCGCCTCCGCGTCGACGCCGTCGCCGCTGCCGAACCAGGCCGAGAACGCCGCCATGTAGGCGAACCGGCCCGGATACGCCTTGAGCACCCCGAGCGTCTGCACCCCGCCCATCGAGAGACCGGCCAGGGCCTGCCGCGACGGATCACTGGAGATGTTGTAGCGGGCCCGGGCCGCCGGAACGATGTTGTCGAGAAGCTCCTTGCCGAAGTCGGGCACGTTGCCGTTGCCCATCACGACCACCATCGGTACGAGCTTCCCGTCGAGGAACTCGTGGTCGAGGATCTGCTTGGCGCGTCCCATCTCGACCCAGTCCGTGTAGCTCTGGCCGCTGCCGTGCTGGAGGTAGAGGACGGGATACGGCTCCGCCCGGCCGGCGTCGTATCCGGGCGGGGTCCACACCAGTGCGGTCCGGTCCTGGTTCGCGACGGTGCTCGGATACGTCAGGCTCTCGATCTTTCCGCCCCGGCCGGCGGGGACGTCCGACAGGAGGCGCGACCGCTCACCGGGGATGAGGAAGGTGCTCCAGTTCGGCTCGGAGGTCACCTTCGCCGGGTTCGACGTGTCCTTGACCGAGACACCGTCCACGATCCACTGGTAGTAGTAGAACCACGGGTCCAGCGGACCGATGGTCGCCCGCCACCGGTCGCCGTCACGGGACATCGGGACGCGCAGCCAGCTCCCGCCGGGAGCGTCGTTCGCCCATACCGTGACGTGCTGGGCGTCCTTGAGGTCCGTCGTGGTCTCGAAGGTGACGAAGCCGTCCTTCGTCACGTACGGCGTCGGAGTCGTGCCGGGCCTCGGCGGGTTGAACTCGCCTTTCAGCGGCTCGTGACCGGCGCTCGGACCGTGATCCGGCGCCTTGCGGAACAGCCGCGGGAGGAAGTCGATCAGGTTCTCCTGCCAGGCGGTCCAGTTCGCCCCGGCGTCGGGGTTGACCCCGTCGAACTCGTATCTGACACGGGACGCAGCGCCTGCGAGCCGCCCTCGGACACACCGGCGATGGCCTGGTGTTCCCGGTCGTGATGGACGCGGTAGGCGTCCCCGACGGCCTTGCGGAGGTCCTTGAGGTCCTTGTCGTCGTCCGGTCCGCGCCCGTCGGTGATCACGACCACCATCGGCTCGATGGAACCGCCGGCCGACAGGTTGTCGAGGATCTGCTTGGCACGGCCGAGGTCGAGCCAGTCGGTGGCGCTCCTGTCCGGGCCGGACAGCAGGTAGAGCACCGGAAGCGGCTTGCCGCCCTTGGCCGGGTAGCCCGGCGGGGTCCAGACCAGAGCCGACCGTTCCTGCTTCCCGACCCGGTAGGTCAGGGTCCCGACCTTGCCGCCCTGCCCCTGCGGCACGTCCGCCAGCAGACGCGCCGAGTCGCCCGCGACGAGGAAGGTGCTCCACAGAGGCTTGGACGCCACGGTGGTGGCGTTCGTCATGTCACCCGTGACCTGGTAGTAGTACAGCCCCGGCTTGAGCGGGCCGAGGGCCCCCCACCAGACGTCGCCCCGGCGGGTGAGGCCGTACTCCGCCCATGCGGAGGAGGGACCGAAGTTCCCCTCGACGGCCACCTCCGACACCGGGCCCACCTTGGCCTCGACGGAGGCCGCCGGGATGCTGATCGACAGGTAGCCGTCGTCCGAAACGTTCAGCCACGGCGTGTCCGCCGCCGCCGGCCCGGGCGCGAAGAGGGGCACGAGGGGCGCGACCAGGACCGCCGCGATCGCCACGACCCCGGCGGCGATCACCGCCGGAAGCCGGCGCGTCCCCCCGGGCCGCACGCCGCCGTGACGGAATAACGTCATTCCGAAACTCCTTTATTGCCGGCAGTGTTATCGATCACCTTTGCACCAAGTCAAGGTAATTGATAAACCGCCATATCGGTAGATCGTTCGGGATGCCGTTCCCCGCAGCCCACGGGGTCGGGAACGTGACGCGTTCTCCCGTCTCCAGCATCTGGCGGGCGACGGTGAGCGCGGCGCCGTGGGCGTCGTACCCGTCGATCAGCGGGCCGGGACAGCCGGACACCACCGACGAGCGGAGTTGCGGCAGGGCCGCGTGCCGACCGCCGATAGCCTCTCGTGCGGACAAATCTGGAGGTCATGTGCCAGAACTACTCATGGGGCTCAGCCTGGGGCTGGGGGCGGGCGTCATGCCCGGGGCGCTGCTGACGCTCGTCATCACGGCCAGCCTGCGCGGCGGCTTCCGCGCCGGCGTGCGCCTGGCCTGCGTGCCGCTGCTGTCGGACCTGCCCGTGGTGCTGCTCGCCGTGACGGCCGTCGGGGCGCTGCCGGAGGCGCTGCTGCGCGTGCTGTCGGTGTGCGGCGGCCTCTACGTGGTCTATCTGGGTGTGGAGACGCTGCGCGAGGCCCGTACGGCGCTGCCGCCCCGGCCCGGCGAGGACGCGCCTTCCTCGGCGCGGGAGATCCTGCGCGGGGTGGTGGTGAACCTGCTCAACCCGCACCCCTGGCTGTTCTGGATCGCGGTGGGCTCGCCGGTGTTCGTCGCGGCCTGGGACCGGGCCCCGGCGTACGCGCTGGGCTTCACCGGGGCCTTCTACCTGGTCCTGGTCGGTTCCAAGGTGGCGCTGGCGGGGGCGGTGGGGGCAGGCAGGCACCGGCTGACCCCCCGCGGCTACCGCCTGCTGCTCGGCGCGAGCGGCGTGCTGCTGGCCGCCGTCGGCGTCGTGCTCATCGTCCGAGGGCTGGCTCCCCGGGCTTACTCCTAGGATTCGCCACCCGGCTCCGCCGGTATCCGTACAGGAAGTAGACGACCGTGCCCACGGCCATCCAGACGAAGAAGCGGATCCAGGTCTCCACCGGCAGGTTGAGCATCAAATAGGCCGAGGCCAGCACCGAGGCGATCGGCACCAGCGGCACCAGCGGGGTGCGGAAGGAGCGCGGCAGGTCGGGACGGGTCCTGCGCAGGATCACCACCGCGACCGCGACGATCACGAACGCGAACAGCGTGCCGATGTTCACCAGCTCGGCGATCGCGCTGAGCGGGATCAGCGCCGCGAGCAGCGCGGTCACCACGCCGATGACGATGGTGATCCGGTACGGCGTGCGGAACCTCGGGTGGACCCGGGCGAGGGAGCGCGGCAGCAGGCTGTCGCGGCACATCGCGAACAGCACCCGGCTCTGGCCGAGCATGAGGGTCATCACGACCGTGGTGAGCCCGGCGATGGCCCCGACACTGATCAGGGTCGCCATCCAGGGCTGGCCCACCGACCGGAACGCGTCGGCGAGCGGGGCCGACTCGCTGAGCTCGGAGTAGTGCTGCATGCCGACGACCACGAGCGAGACCACCACGTAGAGGATCGTGCAGACGACGAGGGAGGCGATGATCCCGATCGGCAGGTCGCGCTGCGGGCGGCGGGTCTCCTCGGCGGCGGTCGCCACGACGTCGAAGCCGATGTAGGCGAAGAACACCAGCGCCGCGGCGGTGAAGACGCCGAAGACTCCGTAGGCGACCGGCTGCACGCCGAACAGCACCTGGATGAGGGGCGCCTTCAGCCCCTCGTCGGGAGGAAGCTGGTGCGCCGGCGGGACGAACGGCTGGTAGTTGCCCCCCTTGACGTAGAACAGCCCAGCGATGATCACGAGCAGCACCACGGCCAGCTTGATCGCCACCATGGCGCCGTTGAACCTGATCGACATCTTGATCCCGGCCACCAGCACCCCGGTCAGCAGGAGCACGATCACGGCTGCGGGGATGTTGAAGACGGCGTGGTCACCGGCGAGGGACGGCGGCAGATCGATGCCGAAGTTCTTCAGCAGCGAGGCGAAGTAGCCCGACCAGCCCGAGGCGACCACCGCCGCGCCGAGCGCCAGCTCCAGCATCAAGTCCCAGCCGATGATCCAGGCCGGGAACTCGCCGATCGTGGCGTACGCGTAGGTGTAGGCCGATCCGGCGACCGGGACCGTGGCGGCGAACTCGGCGTAGCACAGGGCCGCGAGCGCGCACACGACCCCGGCGACCACGAAGGAGATCGCGACCGCCGGGCCGGCCGTGTTGCGCGCCGCGACGCCGGTCAGCACGAAGATGCCGGTGCCCACGATGACCCCGACGCCGAAGACCGTCAGGTCGAGGGCGCTCAGCGTGCGCCTGAGCCGGTGCTCGCCGCCCTCGGCGTCCTCGATGGACTGTTCTACCGGTTTCGTCCGGAAAACGTTCATCCGCAGGCTCCTCACGTCGATGACCTGCAGACTTCCCGGTCGGACCGGTATTACGCATGGTGATCAGTCAGTCGGATGTACCAACCTGGCCGGGTGGCTCTCCATCACCTGCGAGCGCCGCGCGACGGCCTCGGTGATCTGGCGGGCGAGGTCCTGCCCGGTCAGGCCGACGTCGGAGAGGATCTTGGCCCGCTTGGCGTGGTCGAGGAACCGCTGCGGGACGCCGTAGGTCCGCACCGGCACGTCCACGTCCGCGTCGCGCAGCAGGCGCGCCACGGCGTCGCCCACGCCGCCGACCCGGCCGTTGTCCTCCACCACCGCGACCAGCCGGTGCGCCGAGGCGGCGAGCACGAGGGCCTTGTCCAGCGGCTTCACCCAGCGCGGGTCGACCACCGTGGCCGAGATGCCCTGCGCGTCGAGCAGGGTCGCGGCCTCCAGGCAGATCTCCGCCATCGGGCCGACCGCGACGAGCAGCACGTCGGCGTCCCCGGCACGCAGCACGTCCATCTCGCCGAGCTTGCCGACCGCGTCGACGTCCGCGGGCAGCGCGCCCTTGGGGAAGCGGACCACCGTCGGGCCGTCCTCGATCCTCACCGCCTCGGCCAGCAGTTCACGCAGCCGCGCGCCGTCGCGGGGCGCGGCGACCGACAGCCCGGGGACGACCTGGAGGAGTGACAGATCCCACATGCCGTTGTGGCTCGGCCCGTCGTCGCCGGTCACCCCGGCCCGGTCGAGCACGACCGTGACCGGCTGCCGGTGCAGCGCCACGTCCATCAGAAGCTGGTCGAAGGCCCGGTTGAGGAAGGTCGCGTAGACCGCGACCACCGGGTGGAGACCGCCGAACGCGAGTCCGGCGGCGCTGGTGAGAGCGTGCTGCTCGGCGATGCCCACGTCGTAGGTCCGGTCCGGGTACGCCTCGGCGAACGCCGCCAGGCCGGTGGGGTGGAGCATCGCCGCGGTGATCGCGACGACGTCCGTCCGCTCCGCGCCGATCTTCACCATCTCGTCGCCGAAGACGTTGGTCCAGCTGTGCGGCCTGGGCCGCTCCTCGCCGGTCTCGACGTCGAAGGGCTGCGGCGAGTGGAAGCAGTCCTCGTCGTGGTTCTCCGCGTGCGCGTAGCCGTTCCCCTTGCGGGTGAGCACGTGCACGATGACGGGCCCGCGGAAGCCCCGGGCGCGGCGCAGGGCCGCCTCCACGGCGCCCTCGTCGTGGCCGTCGATCGGGCCGACGTACTTCAGCCCGAGGTCCTCGAACATGGCCTGCGGGGTCAGGATGTCCTTCAGGCCCTTCTTCATTCCGTGCAGCGTGTCGTACAGCGGCGTGCCGACCACCGGCACCCGGCCGAGGTTGTTCTTCACGAGCTCCAGCACGTGCTCGTACCCCTGGGTCATCCGCAGGGACGACAGGTGCGAGGCGAGGCCGCCGATCGTCGGCGAGTAGGACCGGCCGTTGTCGTTGACCACGATGATCAGCGGCAGGTCCTTGCGCCCGGCGATGTTGTTCAGCGCCTCCCAGGCCATCCCGCCGGTCAGCGCGCCGTCGCCGATCAGCGCCACCACCGTGCGGTCGGTCTCGCCGCCCAGCACGAACGCCTTGGCGAGCCCGTCGGCGTACGACAGGACGGTGGAGGCGTGGGAGTTCTCGATGAAGTCGTGCTCGGACTCGGCCCGGCTGGGATACCCCGACAGGCCGCCCTCCTGCCGCAGGGTGCCGAACCGCTCGGCCCGGCCGGTCAGCAGCTTGTGCACGTACGACTGGTGGCCGGTGTCGAACAAGATGGGGTCGCGGGGCGAGTCGAAGACCCGGTGGAGGGCGATGGTCAGCTCGACCACCCCCAGGTTGGGGCCGAGGTGGCCGGCGGTCTTCGCGACCGTGGAGACCAGCACGTCGCGAATCTCCTCCGCCAGCGCGGGCAGCTGCCCGGCCTCGAGGCGCTTCACGTCGAGCGGGTCCTTGATCGTCTCCAGAATCCCCACCGTGCATCCTTCCCGCTCGCCATCGAACGGATCGAGTCTAGTTCGACGGAGGCCGGGTGTTACCAGGGGTCGCACTGAACCTCCACAGACCTTCTCCGTAACGACATCTATTCCGCTTTACCCGTCGCCGCCTCCTGCCCTACTCTCATGATCTCGCGAGGGAGTCCGCTTTGAGGCGTTCGAGCCCCTCGCCACCTTCTGTGACCCTGTTTCTCTGTCCGCTGGGGATGCCCACTCATGATTCGCATAAGCCTCCGCGCTGCCGCCGTCGCGGCCACGGCGGCGGCCACCGTCCTCTCCCTCGCCGGCACGGCGGGCGCGTCCCCGGGCAAGGCCGCCCGGCCCATGCCCAGGGGCCAGGCCGCGCTGACGGCCAACCCCCTCTACAAGACGGGCGAGTTCGACTTCCCCGAGTGCTCGGAGCTGTCCCGCCGCCCCGACGACCTGGACACCTACCGGGTCTACCTCGACCACCTGCTCGACTGCCTCAACAAGTCGTGGGCCGAGGAGTTCCGGCAGGCGGGGCTGAGGTTCTCCCCGCCGAAGGTGCGCTACATCACCAAGAGCGTGCCGACGGGCTGCGGCAAGTACCCGGCGGGCTACGCCGCGGGCATGTACTGCCCCAAGAACGACACCATGTGGATCCTGCTGTACAAGTCGCAGCTGTCCGACCCGACCGAGTTCAACCTGTTCACGGTCATCGCCCACGAGTACGGCCACTACGCGCAGGACCGCGCCGGCATCCTGCCGGAGGTCTACCGGCGCTACCGCACGTTGAGCAAGAAGCGGGCCTACGACCTCACCCGCCGCGTCGAGCTCCAGGCCGAGTGCTTCTCCGGCGCCTTCATCGGCAGCGTGTGGCACTCCCTCGGCCGCGACGAGTTCGACTTCGAGGAGCAGCTCGACTGGATCACCGGCGACGCCGCGCACGGCAAGGCCCGGAGCATCCGTTACTGGCTCAAGCGCGGCTGGATCGGCAACGGCCCGAAGGCGTGCGACACCTTCAGCGCCCCCGCCCGTACGACCGCTTGACGGTTCCGCCCGGCGGTTCCGCCTGACGGTCCCCGTCAGGCGGGACCGAGACGCGACAGCGCCTCCAGGGGGTCGGCGAGCACCTGCGTGAAGGCCAGCTCGGCGGCCCCCATCAGCGTCGCGTCGTCCCCCAGCGCCGTGGTGCGCAGCCGCAGCCGCTCCCGCGCCGCCGACAGCGTCCCGGTGGCGATCCGGCTGCGCACCTGGGCCGCCGAGCCGAGGTAGATCTCCCTGAGGATGCCGCCGAAGACGACCATCTCGGGGTTGAAGACGTTCACGAGGTTGGCGACGCCGAGGCCGAGCCAGCCGCCCACGTGGGCGAGGGCCTCCTGGGCCCGCACGTCGCCCCGGTCCGCCGCGTCGACCACCGCCCGCACCGCGTCCCTGCCGATCATCTCGCCGTACCGGCCGGCGTGCTCCATCAGGGCGGGCTCCCCCACCTCGGCCTCCAGGCAGCCGCGGGAGCCGCAGCCGCACCGGCGGCCGTCAGGGTTGACCACCATGTGGCCCACCTCGCCGCCGTACCCGCCGTGCCCGCCGAGAAGCTGGCCGTTCACGATGATGCCGCCGCCGATGCCCACGTCTCCGTGCAGGTAGACCAGGTCGCGGCAGCCGATCCCGATCCCGCGGGTGTGCTCGGCGAGCGCGCCGAGGTTCGCCTCGTTGCCCACCGCCACCGGCATGCCGAGCGCGAGGCGCCGGGTCAGCTCCTCCCGCAGCGGCGTCTCCACGGCGCCGATGTTCGGCCCGAGCCTGACCACGCCGTCGGAGCGGCGGACCACGCCGGAGACCCCCGCGGCCGCGCCGACGCAGATCGTGTCCTCCCGAGTCCGGCGCCGCATCTGCCGGGCGAAGCCCGCCAGGGTGCCCGCGACCTGCGCCAGGTCGAAGGGCCCACGCTCCCGCCTGGTCTCGCGGCGGTCGAGGATCACGCCGCCGAGGCCGATGCGGGCGGCGGCCAGCCGGTCCACCCCCACGTCGAAGGCGAGCACGTAGACGCGGGCCGTCTCCGGGCGGACGACCAGGGACGGCCGCCCCGCCCTTCCGGTGTCCCTGGGCAGTTCCTCCCGGACGAGCCCGGCCGCCGTTAGGTCGGCCGTCAGGGCCATGATGGTGCTGCGGTTGAGCCCCATCAGCGAGGTCAGCTCGGCCCGCGAGGTGGGCCCTCCCACGTGGACGTGCCGCAGCAGCGTCCCGAGGTTGTGCTTGCGGATCTCCTCCTGTGAGGGACCTGCGCGCATCATCGGAACGGCCTCGGACTTCCGTGGGGGGTGGGGGTCAGAGGCCCGGAAGGCCTCTGGGACTTGATCGGAGAGCGGAGCCCGCCCTGTCAGCGGCCGGTGGCCGCCGAGCGTTTGCGGGACAGCGCGTCCACACCCGCGGCGAGCAGCAGCACCGAGCCGGTCACGACGAACTTGACGCCGGCGCTGTAGCCCATCAGGCCCATGCCGTTCTCGATCACCGCGACCACCGCGCCGCCGAGCACCGCGTCGAGCGCCCGGCCCTTGCCGCCGAAGAGGCTGGTGCCGCCGATGACGGCCGCGCCCACCGCGAACAGCAGCACGTTGCTGCCGCCCGTGTTGGGGTCGACCGAGTTGGCCCGGGACGCCGCGATGATGCCGCCGATCGAGGCCATGAAGGAGCAGATGACGAAGGCGGAGATGCGGATGCGGTCTACGTTGATGCCGGCCCGGCGGGCGGCCTCGGCGTTGCCGCCGACGGCGTAGATGTGCCGGCCGTACGCCGTGCGCCGCAGCACGAAGGTCCAGATGATCAGCAGGATGACGATCAGCGGGACGACGATCGGCACGCCCTTGAGCGACACGATGGCCGTGCGGCTGCGCTCCAGGTTGAGCATGTACACCGCGGCGCCCGCGATGACGGCGAGCGCCGCGACACGGGCGGCGATCACCGCCATGGGCGCGGCGACCAGGCCACGCGCGGCCCGGCGGCGCGCCTGCACGAACTGGATCGCGGCGTAGGCGGCGACGCCCACGGCGGTGGCGATCCAGCCGGCGGCCGGCGGCACGTTCTTGTTGGCGATCGCGAGGATCGTCTCGTCGCGGATCGAGATGTTGGTGCCGTTCTTCACCAGCAGCAGGACGACGCCCTGGAAGGCGAGGAACGCCGCCAGCGTGACCACGAAGGACGGGATGCCGAGCTTGGCCACCAGCGACCCGAGGACCAGGCCGATGACCGCGCCGGTGACCATCGCGGTCAGCACCGCGAGGTACCAGGGCCAGCCCTGGAAGGTCAGCAGCACGGCGAGCACCGCCGCGCAGACGCCGCTCGCGAAGCCGGCGGACAGGTCGATCTCGCCGAGGAGCAGCACGAAGATCAGGCCCATGGCGATGACGGCGACCGCCGCGCCCTGGGTGAACAGGTTGGCGAAGTTCAGCGCCGACAGGAACGACGGCCGCAGGACCGAGAAGACCACGCACAGGATGATGAGACCGAAGACGGCGGGGAGCGCGCCCAGCTCACCGCCGCGCACCCGCTCGACGTAGCCCCTGACGTGCGTGCCGATCGCGGAGTCGGCGTTCTCCTGCTTGGGGAGCGTTTCGGTTGTCATGATGCCGCTCCGATGCCGTTCCCGATGCCGAGCTCCCCGCTGCGCCCGGAGGTGATGAGTTCCACGACCTGCGAGTGGGTCACCTCGGAGGCCTTCACCTGGGCCGCCATCCGTCCCAGGTAGAGCGCCGCGATCCGGTCGGACACGGCGAAGACGTCGTTCATGTTGTGCGAGATGAGCACCACCGCGAGGCCCTTGTCGGCCAGGCGGCGGACCAGCTCCAGCACCTGGGCGGTCTGCGCCACGCCGAGGGCGGCGGTCGGCTCGTCGAGGATGACGACCTTGCTGTTCCACAGCACGGCCTTGGCGATGGCCACCGTCTGCCGCTGGCCGCCGGAGAGGCTGGAGACGTGCTGGCGCAGCGACTTCACGGTGCGCACCGAGAGCCCGGCCAGGGTCTTGGCCGCCATCTCCTCCATCGTGTCCTCGTCCAGGACGAGCCCGCTCTTGCGCTCGCGGCCCAGGAACATGTTCTGCACGATGTCGAGGTTGTCGCAGAGGGCGAGGTCCTGGTAGACGATCTCGACGCCGAGCTCCGCGGCGTCCCTGGGCCCGTTCACGTGGACCCGCTCGCCCTCGAAGAGGTACTCGCCCGAATCGATCGGGTGGATTCCGCCGATGCACTTGACCAGCGTTGACTTGCCGGCGCCGTTGTCGCCGACCAGTGCGGTCACCTCTCCCGGATGGACCGAGAAGGCGACGTCGTGAAGGACCTGCACGGGGCCGAAGCTCTTGTTGATGCCGCGCAGTTCCAGGATCGGTCCCTGGGACACGATGGGCTTCTCCGTAGATCTATGGGCCGGTACGGCGCCGTCCTCGGGGCCGCCTCTCGCCGCTCCGAGCGGTGCGGGGCGCCCTGGAAGGGGCGCCCCGCACGGTGCTCGTCGCGGCTCAGCCGGTCACCCCTGGGGGGTTCGCGCCGCCGTACGCACCCGGTGGGTGGGTGGGTTAGCTGATACCGGCCTCTTTGCACTTGTCGGCGAAGTCGCCGGTGCACAGCTCGTCCTTGGTGACGAAGCCGTCGGCGACGACGTCCTTGACGTTGTCGAAGTAGATGGCCTGCGGCTCCAGCAGCACCGACGGCACGTCCCGGTTGCCCTCCGGGTCCTTGACGGAGCCGCTCACCGAGGGCTGCTCACCCTTGGCGAGGCCGATGGCCAGCTGGGAGGCGGCGTCGGCCTCCTTCTTGATGGCCTTGTAGACCGTCATGCACTGGTCGCCGGCGAGGATGTTCTGCAGGCCCTGCACGGTGGCGTCCTGGCCGGTGACCGGGACCTTGCCGTTCAGGTTCTGCTTCTTCAGCACCGAGATCGCGGCGTTGCCGAGACCGTCGTTGGCGGACAGGACACCGGCGATCTTCGGCTCCTGGGTCAGCATCTGCTCGAAGATCGTGCCGGCCTGGGTGTTGTCCCAGTCCGGAACCGACTGGTCCGGGCCCTTCTTGTAGTCGCCCGAGTCGTACTTCGGCTTGAGGACGCTGTCGTAGCCCTCCTTGAACAGGGTGGCGTTGTTGTCGGTCGGCGAGCCGTTCAGCTCGGCGATGATCGGCTTGTCGGCCTTCTTGTCGGTCAGGCACTTGACCAGGCCCTCGCCCTGCAGCTGGCCGACCTTGTTGTTGTCGAACGACACGTAGTAGGCCGCGCTGCCGCCCAGCGTGAGGCGGTCGTAGTCGATCGTGGCGACGCCCTGCGACTTGGCCTTGTCGAGCACGGCCTTGCCGGTGCCGCTGTCGAGGTTGACGATCATCAGAACGGTGGCGCCGTTGGTGATCATCTGGTCGGCGATCGTCTGGAAGGCGGACTTGTCGCCCTGCGCGTTCTGGATGTCGTACTGGACACCCGCCGTCTTGAACGCCTCCTCCAGATACTTGCGGTCGGCGGTCTCCCACCGGGCGGACGACTTGCTGTCCGGGAGGATGACGCCGATCTTGCCGGCCTTGGCGTTGTCCGCGGCGGAGGGCGCGGCGCTGCTGCCGCTCTGGGCGGAGGTGTCACCGCTCTCGCCCCCGCAGGCGGTGAGACCGAGGGTGAGCGCCGCGGCGGCGGCGCCGATGCTGAGGATCCCCTTGCGCATGATGCGTGGGTCCTTTCTCTGACTGGGGGTCTATGAGGGGGTGCGGCCGAGCCCGCGCCTTCCCGACGTCTTCGCAGATCCTTCGGGGTCGAGGCGCTCCGGCCACCCGGTACGGCAGTGGCCGGGTCACGGCGTTCACCGCTCCAGGGAATGTTGTTTGAGACAACGTAAGCCCAAAGCCCAGGTGGTGAAAGACACAGGACGGTAACGTTTGTTGTCCGCAGTAACAATCAAGAAACGTGGGATCAACACACGACGGCGTCCGTCCGCGCGGCCGGGGCCGGTCGGACGGAGGTGACGTGGTGCGCTTCCAGAACCGGGGGCGCCTGCCGGAGACATGGGATCTATCCGACAGGCGGGCAGCACGAACCGCCCCTTCCACCGTCAAGCGCCGGCACCGCCACCGGGCCGGGAGGGCGTCACGCGCCGCACACCCGTCACGCCCGGCCGAGGGGTGCCGGACGCGACAGGGGACATCGCCCCTCGTCAGAGGGTGCCTATGGAACCGGCCTGCCGGGCCGGGTGTCCCGGCAGGCCCGCGAACACGGCCACGGGAGCCGCGAAACGTACATCTACCGCTTCATGAGCACATGCGTGCCCAAGGTTCGCCTCATCCCGAGGATGTGTCATTCACATGTTTCATGGGATGAATAGGGTCTATCGCTCAGTCCTTCAGGCCGTAGACCCGGGCCGCCGTGCCCCGGAAGACGGCCTCGCGCTCGGCGTCCGGCAGCCCGGCCTCCGCGAGCAGCGCCGAGACGGTCTCGGACCAGCGGGAAAGGGAGCCGGCGAGGAGGCAGACCGGCCAGTCGGAGCCGAACATCAGGCGGCCGGGGCCGAACGCGTCGAGCGCCACGTCGACGTACGGCCGCAGGGCGGCGGCGTCCCAGTCGTCCCAGACCGCCTCGGTGATCAGGCCGGAGAGCTTGGCCGTCACGTTGGGCTCGGCGGCGAGCTCGCGGACGAGCCCCGCCCAGGGTTCGACCTCTCCGGTCGCGACCGGAGGTTTCGCCAGGTGGTCCAGGACGAAGTTCAGCTCCGGCAGGGCGCGCACGGTCTCGATCGCGGCGGGCAGCTGGTGCGGCACGACGAGCAGGTCGTAGACGAGCCCGGCCGCCGCCACCTCCCGCAGCCCGGCGCGCACGTCGTCCCTGGCGAGCCAGCGCGGGTCGGGTTCGCCCTGCACCAGGTGGCGGATCCCGCGCAGCAGGCCGCCGCCGGGCGAGGCGGCCAGGGCGGCGAGCTCGGCGGCGAGATCGGGCCGGGTCAGGTCGGCCCATCCCACCACCCCGGCGACGGTCGGCGAGTCCGCCGCCAGCGCCAGGAACTCGCGCGTCTCCTCGGCGTCGGGCAGGACCTGCACGAGCACGGACCGGCCGACGCCCGCCCCGGCCGCGGCCGAGTCGTAGTCGGCGACGGTGAAGTCGCGGTGGATCGGAGCCATCTGCGGCGGCTCCAGCCAGGTCTGGGGGCGCCGGGACAGGTCCCACAGGTGGTGGTGGGCGTCGATCCGTGCCGCGGATGTCTCAGAAGAAGTCACAGGAGGAGTCACAGTGCGTCGTAGGCCTCTCGTGCCAGTTCCCTCAGTGGTCTGCCGGTGGCCTCGGCCAGCGCGGCGAGGTCGTCGTACTCGGGCTTGACCCCCCACGGCCCGTGTTTCATCCGCACGTCCCGGCCGTGCAGGCGCACGGTCTCGAAGTGCCGGGGCAGCGCGACCTTCTCGACCACGCTGCGCCGCAGGCCAAGGCTCCCCGTCTCGGCGAGGACCAGGTTCTGCAGCTCGCCGGCCAGCTCGGGAGGCGTGAGCACGTGCAGGACGTGGGCGGGGCGGCCCTTCTTCATCACGGCGGGCGTGACCCACGCGTCGGCCGCGCCCGCCGCCAGGGCGCGCTCGACGACGTGCCCGAGCACCTCGCCCGTCACGTCGTCGAGGTTCGTCGACAGGACGACCTGGCGGCCGGGCCCGGTCACCGCCTCCGGCTCGGCCACGGGCTCGCCGAGCATGGCGACGGTGACATTGGGCCGGTCGGGCAGCACGCGCCCGCCCGCGCCGTACCCGGTGGCGCGCAGGACCATCTCCGGAGCCGGGCCATACGTCGTGCCCGCGGCGCCCAGCAGGGCCGCCCCAGTCGGGGTGACCGCCTCCCCCGCCTCTCCGCCCCGCACCCGCGCCCCCTTCAGCAGGGCGAGCGTGGCGGGGGCCGGGACGGGCAGCACGCCGTGACACGTGCGGACGACTCCGGCGCCCAGGGGCAGCGGCGCGCAGTGCACGCGCGTCACGCGCAGGTCGCGCAGCGCCGCCGCGCAGCCGACGATGTCGACCAGCGTGTCGTGCCCGCCGAGCTCGTGCAGGTGCACCTCGGCGACCGGCTCGCCGTGCAGCGCGGCCTCGGCCTCGGCGATCGCGGTCAGCGCGGCCTCCGCGACGGGCAGCCCGGTGCGGGCCGCCATCGCGAGCAGTTCGGCGGCGCGGCGCTCGGTGGCGTCGTCGTCCACCGTCACCAGCGCCCGGGTGGCGGTAAGCGCGCCGGTGCGCACCCGCTCGGCGTCGAGCCGCCAGCCGGTCAGGCCGGTCTCGGCGACCGCCCGCCGTACGGCGTCGAGCGAGGCGCCGGCGTCGAGCAGCGCGCCGAGCAGCATGTCGCCCGCGAGTCCGGTGAACGGGTTCAGGTAGAGGATCATCGGGGCTCCTCGCCCGCCGGAGACGCCTTCGCCGGGGAGGCCCTCCTGGTCAGCCGGTACGCGGCGAGGGCGGCGCCGAAGCCGGAGTCGATGTTCACCACGGTCAGCCCGGCGGCGCAGGAGGTGAGCATGGCCAGCAGAGCCGTCACGCCCTCCAGCGCGGCGCCGTACCCGGTCGAGGTGGGCACCGCGATCACCGGCGTCTCGACGAGACCGCCGACGACGCTGGCGAGCGCGCCCTCCATGCCGGCGACGACGATCACACTGTCGGCCGCGCGCAGGTCGCCGGCCGCGGCGAGCACCCGGTGCAGCCCGGCCACCCCGACGTCCCTGATCAGGGTGGTCCGCAGGCCCAGCGCGGAGGCGACGGCCGCCGCCTCGGCCGCCACCGGGCCGTCCGCCGTGCCCGCCGTGACCACCGCCACCGTGTGCGCGACCGGCGGCGCGGGCCGCCAGACCAGCAGCCGGGCGCCGGGGTCGTACGCGCCGCCCGGGACGTGCTCGCGCACCTCGGCGGCGGGGCCGGGTTCGACCCGCGTCACCAGGACCGGCCCGGTGTTCCGGGCGAGCAGTGCGGTGACGATCCCGGCGATCTCGCTCACCCGCTTGCCCGGGCCGTACACGATCTCGGGCAGCCCCTGCCGCGCCTCGCGGCCGAGGTCCACCCGGGCGTAGCCGAGGTCGAGTGCCTCACTCATACCGGTACGACGTACCCGATGGTCAGCAGGAGGTTGGCGTAGAGCCGGTCGTCGCCGGTCGCCACCGCGAACGCGACGTCCGGCTCCTTCGCGGCCTCGTAGAAGCCGAACCTGGGCAGGACCTGGATCGGCAGGGCCGGGCCGAGCAGCTCGCGGTAGCGGGCGAACACGCCGGGCTCGCCCCCCTCGTCGGGCCGCATCGCGTGCACGGCCTCCAGCGGTACGGCGTCCACCAGGAGTTCCAGGACGTCGTCCACGCGGACCAGCCCGGGGCGCAGGTTGAGGTGGATCACCGGGGCGCCCGTACGCACGTTGGTGGCGTGGGCGTAGTTCGCGTCGGCGAGCAGGACGCGCGAGCCGTGCCCGGTTGCCGCGAGCGCGGCCAGCAGCGGCGGGTGGATCAGGGGATAGCGGAGCACGCTCACTCTCCCGAGAGGTAGGGGATCGTCATCGGCCCCTCCGGCAGCACGCACACCCGCCCCGGCAGGGCCCGCACGGTGGCGGCGATGTCCTCGGTCCGCTCCAGGTGGGCGGCGGCCAGGTCGGCGTCGCCGAGACGAGCCGTGTGCATGATCACCCGGGCCTGCCGCTGGATGCGCGCCTGGATCTGCACCTGCCACTGGTCGGGGATGGTCTCGGTGCGGCGGGAGATCTCCTCGAACAGCGCGTCGGGCGAGGCCGCGGAGGTGAGCACCTCGCGGTAGGAGCCGTGGTCGGGGAACCCGTCCCGGCACTCGGCCGCGCAGATGATCGTCCCGCCGGGCCGGACGACCTGGGCGGCGGCGCTCATGCCCTTCACCGACTGGTAGAGGTTCTGGTCCAGCGGGAAACCGGCGTTGGTCGTGACCACCACGTCGAACGGCTCGGCGACCGGCCGCATCGCGGCGGCGCGGGCCGCGGCCGTGGCGGCGGCGTGCATCGGAGCGAGGTCGCCGCCGAACGCCCGGACGATCTTCTGCTCCCGGTTCAGTACGACGTCGAGGGCGAAGGTGACGCCGGTCGCCGCGGCGATCGCGCGGACGTCGTCGTGGACGGGGTTGCCCTCGATGACCCCCCAGGTCGCCCGGGGATCGCCGATGCGGGCCGCGTCGTGCAGGGTGAGCACGGTCTCCAGGGCGGCGAGGCCCGGCGCGACCAGCTTGGGCCCGCCGGAGAACCCGGCGAAGAAGTGCGGCTCCACGAACCCCGTCGTGATCCGCACGTCGGCGTCGGTCCACTCGCGGTTCAGCCAGACCGGCACGTCCTTGCCGTGCCGGCCCATCCACCGCAGCGAGGACGCGTCGCGCGCGTCGTGGTTGACGATCCGCACGGCGTCGACGACCTCGTCGCCGAACATCGCGCGCAGCTCTTCGGGGGTGTTGCCGCGGTGCGTGCCGGTGGCGACCAGGATCACCACGTCTCCGAGGTCGACCACCCCGTCCAGCTCGTCCAGGATCGCGGGGATCATCAGGTGCCTGGGCTGGGGCCGGGTCCCGTCGCAGGCGGAGATCGCCACCGTCTGGCCGGGGCGCACCCGCTCGCGCAGCGGTGGTCCCGCGACGGGTTCGCGCAGGGCCCGCCGCAGCTCGGCGGTCTCGTCCGGGACGGCGGGCCGGGCCACCGGCGCGATCACCGTGGTCCGGTCGCCGGGGAAGTCGACGGCGAGGCCGTCGGCGCCGTAGGCGAGGTCAACCCACATGGCCCAGACCTTCGAGATCGTCCCAGAGGGCGTCGGGGATGTCCGCCGCCGCGAGCTCCAGGTCCTCGGTGATCTCCTCCGCGCTGCGCGCGCCGATCAGCACGGTGTCCACGGCCGGGTGCCGGTGCGGGAACCGCAGCGCCGCCGCCGGCAGCGGCACGCCGTACGACTCGCAGACGCGGGCCATCTCGCGCGCCCGGTCGAGCACCTCGGGCGGGGCGGCGGCGTAGTCGTAGGTGCCGCCGCCGGCCAGGACGCCGCTGTTGAACACCCCGCCCACGACGACGGCGACGCCGCGCCGCGCGCACTCGGGCAGCAGCTCCTCCTCCGCCGACCGGTCGAGCAGTGTGTAGCGCCCGGCCACGAGGACCACGTCGACGTCCGTCTCCCGGACGAACCGGGTCAGCATCGCGGTCTGGTTCATCCCGGCGCCGATCGCGCCGACGACGCCCTGGTCGCGCAGCTCGGCCAGGGCCGGGAACGCCTCCCCCGCGGCCTGCTCCCAGTGCTCGTCGGGGTCGTGGACGAACACCGCGCCGAAGTGGTCGAGCCCGGTGCGCCGCATGCTGTCCTCCAGTGAGCGCAGCACGCCGTCGCGGCTGTAGTCCCGCACCCGCACGTACTGCGTGCGACCGGGGAAGCCGTCCTCCTCGCCCTCACCGGGCACCAGGACGCGGCCGACCTTGGTGGAGACGATCGCCTCCCCCGCCCCTCCACCGGGCAGGCCGCGCAGGAAGCGCCCGAGACGCTCCTCGGCGAGGCCGGTGCCGTAGTGCGGCGCGGTGTCGAAGTAGCGGATGCCCGCCGCCCACGCGGCGGCCAGGGTGCGCTCGGCCTGCTCCTCGTCCACCTGCGCGAACAGTCCGCCCAGCGGCGCGGTGCCGAGCCCGTACGGCCCGAGGGACACCTTCACGAGCCCACCGGCCGCAGTCGCAGGCCGGCCATGCCGCCGTCCACGGCCAGCTCGGTCCCGGCGGTCGACCCCGCCCGCGGGCTGGCGAGGTACGCGACGGCGTGGGCGACCTCCTGCGCCGTCACCAGCCGGCCGTGCGGCTGGCGGGCGGCCAGCGCGGCCCGTTCTGCGGCCGGGTCGGGGGCGGCGTCCAGCAGCCGCCCGACCCAGGGGGTGTCGACGGTGCCGGGGTTCACGCAGTTGACGCGGATGCCCTCACGGATGTGGTCGGCCGCCATCGCGCGGGTCAGCGCGAGCACCGCCCCCTTGGACGCGGAGTACAGCGCCCGTTGCGGCAGCCCCGCGGTGGCGGCGATCGAGCAGGTGTTGACGATCGCCGCGTGCGGGGACTCCCGCAGGTGCGGCAGGGCCGCCCGGGTGACGCGGGCGATCCCGACGACGTTGAGATCGAACACCCGCAGCCATTCGGCGTCGTCGTTGTCGGCGACGGTGCCCGCCGCGCCGATGCCCGCGTTGTTCACAAGGACGTCGATCCGGCCGTACCGCTCGGCCACCGCCGCGACCGCCCGCCGTACGGAGGCGTCGTCGGTCACGTCGCACGTGAACTCGGTGTCCTTGAGGTCCAGCACCGCCACCCGGGCGCCCCGCGCGGTCAGCTCCTCGGCGACCGCCCTGCCGATGCCCGAGGCGCCACCGGTGACCACCGCCACCAGCCCCTCGAACTCGCTCATGCCTGCCCCATCCGCTGGCGCTGCCGGCCGAGGCCGTCGACCTCCACCTCGACCACGTCGCCCTCCCGCAGGTAGGCCTGCGGGCCGCGGCCGAGCGCCACGCCGGCGGGGGTGCCGGTGTTCACCACGTCGCCGGGGTCCAGCACCATGAACTGGCTGAGGTACCAGATCACGTGGTGCACGCCGAAGATCTGGTTCTTGGTGTTGCCGTTCTGGCGCTGCTCGCCGTTCACCCATAGCCGCAGGCCGAGGGCCTGGGGGTCGCCGACCTCGTCGGGCGTCACCAGCCAGGGGCCGAGGGGGTTGAAAGTTTCACACGACTTGCCCTTGTCCCACTGGCCGCCGCGCTCGTTCTGGAACTCCCGCTCGGAGACGTCGTTGGAGATCGCGTATCCGGCGATCAGACCGGCGGCCTCCTCCGGGGAGGACAGGTAGCGGGCGGTGCCACCGAGGACGACGGCCAGCTCGACCTCGTAGTCGGTCTTCACGCTGAGGCGGGGCACCAGGACCTCGTCGTCGGGGCCGACGACGGTGTTGGACGCCTTCATGAAGACCACGGGCTCGGCCGGGAGGGCGGCTCCGGTCTCCTCGGCGTGGTCGGAGTAGTTCAGGCCGATGCAGACGACCTTCCCCGGCCGAGCCACCGGCGCTCCGACCCGCTCGTACGGCTCCGCCTCGGGCAGCGTGCCCTCCGCGAGGGCCGTCCGCACCCGGTCGACGCCTCCTCCCGCGAGGAACGCGCCGTCGATGTCCTTCGTCAGTGACGACAGGTCCAGCACCCGGTCGCCGGGGCCCATGACACAGGGCCGCTCAGAACCCGGCGGACCCACCCGCAACAGCTTCACGATCCGTCCACTCCGACTGGTTCACAGGGGCAAGTGTGGTGCCGAGCCTGTCAGATTCATCGGGTTGAAGTAAAGCCGTTTGGTGGGATATTTGCCGACTTACTTGACCTCAGGTGGGCGTGACCATACTGTTCGAATCACATTCATCGGATCATTTGGAGTTCGCCCATGCCGACGATCACCTCGGTGAACGTGATCGACATCAGGTTCCCGACCTCCGCGACGCTCGACGGGTCGGACGCCATGAACCCGGACGGCGACTACTCCGCGGCGTACGTCGTGTTGCAGACCGACGGCGACCTCGCCGGATACGGCCTGACTTTCACCATCGGACGGGGCAACGACCTGTGCGTGGCCGCCGCGCGGCAGATCGGAGCACGGCTGACCGGTTGCGACGTCGACGAGCTGGCCGGGAACCTCGGCGGTCTCTACCGCCAGATCATGTCCGACAGCCAGATGCGCTGGCTGGGTCCGGAGAAGGGGGTGGTGCACCTGTCCGCGGCGGCCGTGCTGAACGCCGCCTGGGACCTCGCCGCCCGCCGGGCCGGCAAGCCGTTGTGGCGGTTCGTGGCGGACATGACGCCCGAGGAGCTGGTCGCCGCCTGTGACTTCCGCTACCTGTCCGACGTGCTGACCCCGGACGAGGCCGTCGAGATGCTGGCCCGGCTCGCCCCCACCCGCGAGGAGCGTATCGCCGAGCTCGCCGCGCACGGATACCCCGCCTACACCACGACACCCGGCTGGCTCGGCTACGACGACGACAAGCTGCGCCGCCTGTGCCGCGAGGCGGTCGCCGACGGCTGGACCCACGTCAAGCTCAAGGTCGGCGCCAACGTGGAGGACGACGTACGCCGCCTGGCGATCGCCCGCGAGGAGATCGGCGACCTGACCCTCATGATGGACGCCAACCAGGTGTGGGACGTGCCCCAGGCCATCGAGTGGGTGAACCGGCTGGCGCCGTACGAGCCGCTGTGGATCGAGGAGCCGACCAGCCCCGACGACGTGCTCGGCCACGCGGCCATCCGGAAGGCGATCGCTCCCGTCGGGGTGGCCACCGGGGAGCACGCGCACAACCGGGTCATGTTCAAGCAGCTCCTGCAGGCGGGGGCGATCGACTTCTGCCAGATCGACTCGTGCCGGCTCGCGTCGGTCAACGAGATCGTCCCGATCCTGCTGATGGCGGCCAAGTTCGGCGTGCCCGTCTGCCCGCACGCGGGCGGGGTCGGCCTGTGCGAGCTGGTCCAGCACATGTCGGTCGTCGACTACGTCTGCGTGAGCGGCAGCCTGGAGGGGCGCGTCCTGGAGTACGTCGACCACCTGCACGAGCACTTCGTCGACCCGGTCCGCATCGAGCGGGGCCGCTACCGGCTGCCCGACGCGCCCGGGTACAACGCCCGCATGCACGACGAGTCCGTCGCCGCCTACCGCTACCCTGACGGGCATCGCTGGGGAGGCTGACGTGGAGGCGCCGATGACTGACCGCCCGACCGGCTTGGACGACGCGGCCGACCCCACGGCCGACGGAGCCGCCGACGACGCCCTGGAGCGGCTGACGGCCCGGCTGCGCCGGGAGGACGCGCTCGTCGTCGCCTACTCCGGCGGCGCCGACTCGGCGCTGCTCGCCTTCGCCGCCACCCGGGTGCTCGGGCGGCGGGCCCTCGCCGTCACCGCGGTCTCCCCCAGCCTGGCCGCCTCCGAGCGGGCCGCGGCCCGCGCGTTCGCGCGGCGCCACGGCCTGGCCCACCTGGAGGTGTGCACCGACGAGGCCGAGCGGCCCGAGTACGCCGCCAACGGCGCCGACCGCTGCTACCACTGCAAGTCGGCGCTGTTCGACGCGCTGGGGCCGCTGGCGGCGGCGATGGGCGCCCGGGTCGCCCTCGGCACGAACCTCGACGACCTCGGCGACCACCGCCCGGGGCAGCGGGCCGCGGCCGAGCGCGGAGCCATCGCGCCGCTGGTGGACGCCGGGCTGACCAAGGCCGGAGTGCGCCTGGTCAGCCGTACGCTCGGGCTGGTCACCGCGGACAAGCCCGCCGCGCCGTGCCTGGCCTCGCGGGTGAGTTACGGCGACCCGGTCACGCCCGAGGTGCTGGCCAGGGTCGAGGCCGCCGAGGCCGCGCTGCGCGACCTCGGCTTCCCGGTGTGCCGGGTGCGCGCGCACGCGGGCGGCACGCTCGCCCGGGTCGAGGTGCCGCGGGACGAGATCCCGCGCGTGACCGAGGCGCGCGAGCGCGTCGACGCCGCCGTACGCGGCGCCGGCTTCACCTTCTGCTCGCTGGATCTCTCAGGTTTCGCGTCCGGGCGGCTGAACGCCCTGCTCCCGCTGCTCCCCTCCTGAGGGCCCAGCGATGGGCGCGGCGGTGGCCGCGGGGACGACCACGCGGGTGCGGGCTCCGTCGAGGGCGAGCCGGAAGACCGGCGCGATCGTCCCGCCGAAGGCGGCCCGCGCCTCGGCGGCCCCGGCCCGCAGGGGGTCCGCGCCGCCGCCGACGGACCGGTAGTTGACGAAGCTCACGACGCGTAGGTCGGGCATCACCAGCCAGGCGTACGCCTGGTCGGGCTCCTCCGGGGGATTGGCGGCCACCAGCCCCGACCCGTTGAGCGGCGCGTACGGCCCGGTCAGGCGGGGCGCGACGAAGCCGTAGAGCCCGGTGGGCGCGCTTCCCGGCGGGTGGAACGAGTGCCGCTGGGTCGAGAAGAACAGGTAGTACGACGAGTCGCGGACCACCACGTGCGGCCGCTCGATCTCGTGGTTGACGCCGTCGGCCACGAGAAGGGGAGGCAGCAGCGACCAGCCGCCGTCCCGCGCTTCGGCGAGGGCCACCGCGCCCATGTAGCCGCCGTCTCCGTCGTCCACAGCCGCTCCGCCCGCGGACGCCGCCACGGATCCCGCCCCGGACGCCGCCACGGAGGCCGCGACGAGGAGGTACTCACGCCCGTCGGCCGGGTCGCGGAACCAGCCCGGGTCGCGGAAGGCCCTGATCCGTCCGGGTCCGCCGTCGATCTCGTCGGCCGGCAGGTAGGCCCGGCCGTCCGACCGGAGGACCTCCCGGTGCCCGGCAGCCCGGTCGAGCAGGACGCGGCCGCCTTCGGCGACGACCACGGCGGGCCGGGTCTCGACGACGCTCTGGAGGAACGTCGGGCGTGCCTCGCCCCGCCGCCCGGCCGCCGTGTAGAAGACCGAAACGGTGCCGTCGGGGCGGCGGACCGCCGATCCGGACCACTCGCGGCTGCCCGGCGAGGCGCCGTCGGCGAACGCGGGCCCGAGGTCGTGCCAGCCGTCGCCGTCCCTGGCGAGCAGCCGGATCCGGGCGTGGTCGTGACGCTCCTCCGGATGGCCGGCGGCGGGCGCGGAGAGGGCCATCCACAGCTCGCGGCCGAGGACCACGGAGATCGATCCGTCCTCCTCCTGGATCGGCCACAGGTCCCAGACGTCGTCGCCGGGCAGCACACGCGGCGGGGCGGGCGTGTGGGCGGGCGGCGCCGTCGTCTCCGGCGCGAGGGTCAGCGGGCCGGTGGTCAGCAGGTCGAGATGCCGCCGCGTCCAGCGCGCGGGGCCGTCCTCGTTCACGCGGTTCATCCCTTCAGCGAACCCTGAAGCAGAGCCGTGACGAAGCGGCGCTGGAAGATCAGGAAGATGGCGAGTGTGGGGGTCAGGATCAGCAGCGAGCCCGCGCACAGCAGCGGGATGTCGGTCCCCCACTGTCCCTGGAAGGCGCCGAGCGCCCCGGACATCGTCCGTTTCAGCGGGTCGTCGACGAGGACGATGGCCAGCAGGAACTGGTTCCAGGTCCACAGGAACAGCAGGATGGCGAGGGACGACAGCGCCGGCATGGCCAGCGGCACGTGGATGCGCCAGAAGAGCTGCCAGAGGTTCGCCCCGTCCATCCGGGCGCTCTCGGACAGTTCGTCGGGCATGTTCACGAAGTGCGCCCGCATCCAGAACACCGCGAACGGCATGAACAGCCCGATGAGCGGCAGGATGATGGCCCACCTGGTGTTCAGCAGGCCCATGTCGCGCACCTGGTAGTACAGCGGCGTGATGATGCCCTCGAAGGGGAGCGTCAGCCCGAGCACGAACGTCAGGAACACCACGTTGCGTCCCGCGATGCGGAGGTGGCCGATGGCGAAGCCCGCCAGCGTCGCGAGGAGCAGCGAGACGGGCACCACGCCGAGGACGATGAGCGTGCTCGACTTCACCAGCTCGCCCATCCGCGCGGCCTGGAAGGCCGCGACGAAGTTGCCCCAGTGCGGGTCGGCAGGCCAGTCGAGACCGGACGGGTAGCTGCCCGGGGGATGCAGGGCCGTGACGAACAGGCTGGCGAACGGCATGAGCGTGGCCGCCATCAGCAGGACGAGCAGCACCCTCCCGCTCCACGTCTCCCCGCGTCCGACGATCATGAGGTTCTGTCCTTCGTGAGCCACTGGATGGGAATGGCGACGACGATGACGAGCACCATGAGCACGACGGCGAGAGCGGAGGCCGTGCCCACCTGCCGTTCGGAGAAGGCGAGGTAGTAGATCTCCAGGCCGGGGACCATCGTCGCGTTCCCCGGGCCTCCCTGGGTCGCGACGTACACGATGTCGAAGCTCGCCAGGGCCGCGATCACGGTCACCGTGACGCAGACGCCGATCTCCTGCCGCAGGCTCGGCACCGTGATCGAGACGAACTCGCGGATCGGCCCGGCGCCGTCCATCCGGGCCGCCTCGTACAGCGCCGGATCGATCTTGCTCATCCCGGACAGGAGCAGGATCGTGCACAGGCCGAGGAGCACCCACGCGCCGATCACGCCGACCGCCGGCAGGGCGGTGGAGAAGTCGCCCAGCCAGGCGCGCGTCACGCCGCCGAGACCGATGTGCGACAGCAGCTGGTTGACCAGGCCGGTGGACGACAGCAGCCAGCTCCACGTGATGCCCGCCGCGACGAGCGGGATGACCTGCGGCAGGAACAGGACCGTCCGGGCGGCCAGCGCGAGCCGGCTCGCGGCGATCCGCCGGATCGTCGAGGCGATCACGAGGCCGAGCACGACGGGGATCAGGCTGAAGAAGACGATCAGCTTGACCGCGTTGAGGATGGTCGCGAACAGGTCGGGGTCGGTGAACACCTTCCCGTAGTTGCCGAGCCCGACCCAGGTGGACGAGCCGATGCCGTCCCAGCGGTACACCGAGTACTGGAAGGTGAGGACGATCGGCCGCAGCACGAAGACCGCGTAGACGGCCAGCGCCGGAGCGACGAACAGCCAGCCGACCCAGCTCGGGGTGCGGAGCCCCGCCGCGCGGGCGGGGACCGTTCCTCTCGTCTTCGGAGTGCGCCGTGCCATCGGCGCTCAGCTCCCCCCGACCTGGCTCGTGTAGTCGCTCTGCACCGACTTCAGCAGCCCGTCGGGGGTCTGCTGCCCGGCGACCAGCTTCTGCAGCTGCGGGGTCCAGCTCTTGGCGTAGATCGCGCCCGTGGCGTTGGCGATGAAGTCCATCGCGCCGTTGTCCTTGCCGATCTTCGCGCCCGCCTCCAGGGTGCTCGCGGTGACCGTGCCCGCTTCGACCTCGGGCATCGCGGCGTCGGCGGGGCCCATCGGGTGGGATCCGCCGACCTTCACGCCGATCTCCCGCGCCTTCGCGTCCGTCGCCACCCAGTTGAGGAAGAACGCGGCGCAGTCGGCGTTCTTCGCCCGGGAGCTGATCCCGAAGGTGAGCGGCGCGGACATCGCGGCCTGGGCGCCGCCCTCCTGCTCCGGCGGCATCAGGAAGAAGCCCACGTCGCCCGGCATCTGCTTGTCGAGGTTCCCCGACTCCCAGTCGCCGTTGAACATGAAGAGGCCCTCGCCCTTGATGAAGCGGCTCATCATCGTCGCGTAGTCGACGGCGTTGACGTCCTTCCAGAAGTACCCGGCCTTGATCCACTTCTCCAGGTGCCGCGTCGCCTGCAGGTTCGACGGCGTGTCGATGGTGGCTCCCGGCTTCTGGAAGATCCAGTCGTTGATCGGCCCGGGGGGACCGTAGGCGGCCATGAGGTCCTGCAGCGGGAAGGCGAGCCCGCCGGTGGCTCCGCCGTTGAACTGGGCGATGGGCTGGACGCCCGCGCTCTTGGCCTTCGCGAGGGCGTCGTCCAGCTCCGCCAGGGTGGCCGGGGGCGCCGACATGCCGATCTTCGCGGCGAGCTTCTTGTTGTAGAAGACGCCGGTCATGCTGAAGTTCAGTCCCATGGCGTACAGGGAGCCCTCGCCGCGGGTCTTCCCGCCGGGGACCATCCGCATCTGCTGGAGCTGCGACGCCGGCCAGGTGTCCCAGCCGAACGCCTTGGCGTAGCCGTCGAGGTTCTTCAGCAGGTTGTTCTTGACGAGCTCGGACACCTGGGGAAGCCGCATCAGGTCCGGCGGGTCGTCCGCCAGGACGCGCGGCGCGTTCTGGGTGATGACCGCGAACTGGTCCTCACGGATGTTCCACTTGACGTTCGGATGCTGCTTGGTGAACTCGTCGGCGAGATCCTTCGGCAGCGGGAAGCCGGTCTCGAAGTAGCCGTTGAGCGTGACCGGCGCCGTACCGCAGGTGGGCGCGGACGAGGGGGACGTGCCGGTGGCCTCCGCCTGGGGGGCGTCGCCGCCCGGGGCCCCGCACCCCGCCGCCAGCGCCCCTCCCAGCGCGACCGTCAGCACCGCTCCGTTCCATCGGCGGATTCGACGCGACATGTGCGTCTCCTTGGGTTGCTCGGGTTTGGTTGCTCGGGTTGGTTGCGTGAACGGACCACTCGGGGATCCCCTCGACGGCTGACGCCGGACACCCCGGGGTTCGGTTTGCTAAATCGGATTAGCAATGCGGTAGTCTCACCATACGCGTCGCGGGGTGTCAACCCCCTCACAGCTCAGGAGGTCGCTCGGTGAGCCCACGACGGGTCACACTGGCGGACGTCGCCAAGATCGCCGGCGTCTCGCCGACCACCGCGTCGCTCGTGTTGTCCGGACGCGGGCGGGAGCTGCGCATCTCTCAGGATGTCGAGCAGCGCGTGCTCAAGGCCGCGGCCGAGTTGCAGTATCGGCCGAACATCGTATCCGTAGGCCTACGAACTGGGACAACTCGGACTATCGGCTTCGTTTCGGACACGATCGCCACGTCGCGGCTCGCCGGCGACATGATCAAGGGGGCGCTGGAGGCCGCGCGGGAGCGCGGCTTCATGCTGTTCATCGGTGAGACGGAGGGAGACCCCGAGCTCGAACGTCTCCTGCTGCAGGCCATGCACGACCGTCAGGTGGACGGGCTCATCCTGGCCGCGATGTACACGCGGACCATCAGGGTGCCCAAGGGGATGGGGGCCGCCCCCGCCGTGCTGCTCAACGCGCTGCCCAAGCAGCGGTCTCCGCTGCCCTCGGTGCTCCCCGACGAGGTCGAGGCCGGCCGCCGCGCCGCGCGGGTCCTGCTCGACGCCGGCCATCGCGAGGGCATCCATCTGATCGGCGCCGGTCCCGGGCGGCGTGACCTTCCCCGGGGAGGCGGCGTCGCGGCCGTCGAGCGGCTCATCGGCATCCGGGAGGTGTTCGGCGAGGCGGGGGTCAAGGTGGCGGGCGCCCACGTCTGCGCCGACTGGCAGCCCGAGTACGGCCTCGCCGCGACCAGGGCGCTGCTGGAGGGCGGGCGGCCGCGCGCGTTGATCTGCTTCAACGACCGGGTCGCCCTGGGCGCCTACCAGGCGCTCGACGATTTCGGGCTGAAGGTGCCCGGCGACGTCTCGGTCGTCTCCTTCGACGACCACCCCATCGCCGCGTGGATGCGTCCCAAGCTCACGACGGTGGCGCTCCCCCACTACGAACTGGGCCGTAAAGCGGTGGACGTCCTGTTCGCGGAGATGGGCCGCGACGGCGACGACGCCGTCGGGGAGGGCGCCGCCCGGGAGGGGGAGGTGCACCGGGTGCCGATGCCCGTCCGCCTCCGGGAGTCGGTCGCCGCGGCGGCGCCGTGATCCGGCGGCCGCGCGAAGGCGTTCCGGCAGCCGTGCCCGGGCTGCCGGAACCCCCTCAGTTCTGTGACTTGCCCCCGGTCAGCCGGGAGATCGCCAGGGCGGTGAGGATGATCGCCCCGTTGAGCGCGTCGATCCACTGCGCGGGCACGCCCGCGAGCGTCAGGACGTTCTGGATCATGTAGAGCAGCAGGATGCCGGTGAACGCGCCGAACACCGTTCCCTTGCCGCCGTTGAGGCTGACCCCTCCGATGACGGCGGCCGCGAACACGGTGAAGATCGCTCCGTTCCCCTGGGAGGCGGCGACGGAGGCGAGCCGGCCCGACAGCATCAGCCCGCCGAGCGCGGCCAGCGCGCCGGCGGAGATCAGCGTGATCCACAGCACCCGGTCGGTACGGATGCCCGCCGCCTTGGCGGCGTCCACGTTGCCGCCGATGGCGTACAGCGCGCGGCCGAACCGGGTGAACCCCAGCAGGACGATGCCGGCCGCGAACAGCAGCAGGCAGATCCAGATCGACGCGGGCACGCCGAGCCACATCGTCGAGCCGAGGTAGGTCATGGACTCGGGGAGGTTGAAGAAGGTCTGCCCGCCGGAGATGCCCGTCAGGAGGCCGCGCAGCACGATGAGCATGCCCAGCGTGACGATGAAGCCGTTGAGCCCGAAGCGGACGATGAACAGCGAGTTCACCATTCCGACGAGCACCCCGACCAGGAGGGTGATCGGGATCGCCCACGCCCCGGACAGCAGCCCGAGCCCGTGTCCCGCCCCCGCCGCGACCGTCAGCCAGGCGGCCACGCCGGGAGCCAGCCCGAAGGTCGACTCCAGCGAGAGGTCCATCCGGCCGGCGACCAGCACGAGCGTCTGTGCCAGGACGAGCAGCGAGATCTCCGACATCGTCTGCAGGATGTTGATCAGGTTGTCGGCCTGCAGGAAGATCGGGCTCACGATCTGCCCGACGATCGCGATCACGATGATCGCGGGGACCAGGGCGAAGTCCCGGAGCCGCGCCAGCGGAATCGGGGAGCGACGCCCTCCCGTTCCCGCGTTCTCCGGCGGCGCCGAGCCCTGGGGGTGGCCCGTCCCCGGGTGGGCGGCGGTGGTCTCAGGCATCGAGGTCGACTCCTTCCATGGCGGCCACCATCTCGTGGTCGTGCCAGCCGGCGGCCAGGTCCGCGACGACCCGGCCGTGGAACAGCACGAGCACCCGGTTGCACAGCCGCAGATCGTCAAGTTCATCGGAGGCGATCACGACGCCGGTGCCGTTCCCGGCGATCTCCTCGACCTTTTCGAGCAGGAACTCCTTCGACCGGACGTCGACCCCGGCGGTCGGCGTGATCAGCACGAGCAGGCGGGGGTCGTTCGCCAGTGCGCGGGCCATCACCACCTTCTGCTGGTTGCCGCCGGACAGGCCGGAGACCGGCAGGTCAGGGCCGGGGGTCTTGATCGCCAGATTGGTGATCATCTGGCGGGCCAGCGCGTCCTTGCGGCGGCCGCTGACGAACCCCGCCGACCCGAGCCGCTCGGGCACGGTCATCGTGGTGTTGTCGGCGATCGACATCAGCGGGACGAGCCCCTGGTGGTGCCGGTCCCTGGGGACGAATCCCACGCCCGCGGCGAGCGAGTCCGGCACGCTCCCCGGTCGCGGGCGCTCACCGGCCACCTCCATGGTCCCGGCCTGCGGGGCCCGCAGCCCCACGATGGTCTCGGCGAGCTCGGTCTTCCCGCTGCCGCCCAGACCGGCCAGGCCCACGATCTCCCCCTCGCGGACCCGCAGGTCGACGTCCTTGTAGACGTCGCCGTCGGTCAGGCTTCGGACGTCGAGAACCACCGGAGCCTCGGCCGCGACCGGCGGGCGCACGGCGTGCTCCCGCAGGCCGGCCGCCTCACCGGTCATCGCCGCGACCAGCTCTCCCTGCGGCAGGTCCGCCACCGGCGCGGTCAGGATGTGCCGGGCGTCCCGGAACACGGTGACCGTGTCGCAGATCTCGTAGATCTCCTGCAGGTGATGGCTGATGAACAGGAAGGTCACTCCCTGGTCCCGCATCGCCCGCATCCGGTCGAAGAGCCGCGAGATCGCCGCGCCGTCGAGCTGCGCGGTCGGCTCGTCCAGGATGATGAACCGCGCGCCGAACGACAGCGCCCGGGCGATCTCCACGAACTGCCGCTGCTCCACGCCGAGCTCCCCGGCCGGCCGGCGGACGTCGACGTCCACCGACCAGGCCTCCAGGAGCTCGGCGGCCTTCCGCCACACGCCCTTCCAGCCGACCAGCCCGAACCGGTTGCGATCGTGCCGGTTCAGGTACAGGTTCTCCGCCACGGTCAGCTCAGGGATGATCGTGGACTTCTGGTAGACGCAGGCGACCCGTTCCCGCCACGCGTCGCGGTCGGACAACCGCGGCGCGGGCGCCCCGGCGAAGCGGACCTCGCCCTCGTCCGGCGCCTGCAGGCCGGTGAGGATGGAGACCAGCGTCGACTTGCCCGCACCGTTGCGGCCGACGAGCGCGTGGGTCTCCCCCTGCCTGATCGTGATGTGGGCGCGGTCCAGCGCCGTCGTCTCGCCGTATCTCTTGGTGATGCGTTCCGCCTCGGCGACGGGCGGGCCGGTGTGGACCGGCTCGCCGTCGCGGGCGGGCGAAGGGCTCGCGGGCCCTGCCGCGAAATCGCCCATTGTCATGCCTCTCAGCTCAGGTTGTTGCCCCACAGCGACTTGTCGTCGTGCTTGACGCTGGGGATGTCACCGTACGTACCGCCGTCCGCGGTGACCAGAGGCGCGGAGAGCTGGTCTTCCAGCAGACCGGGCCGCACCTCGATGATGTTGCTGTCGTGGTCGGTCTTGCCCGGCTGGAAGGTCTTGCCCTCGGCCGCCGCCTGCGCGTACGACAGCGCCCACTTGGCGTAGAGGTCCGCGGGCTGCGAGACGGTGGCGTCGATGTTCCCGGAGGCGATGTCCTTGAGCTCCTGCGGGATGCCGTCGTTGGAGACGACGAAGACGTGCTTGGGGTCGTCCGGCGGCACCAGGATGTTCCGCTGCTTCAGCACCTGCAGCGTGCCCGCGAGAGCGAAGCTCGACTGCATGTAGACGCCCTTGATGTCCGGGTTCGCCGTGAGCCTCGTGGAGAGCTTCTGCGCGGCCACGGCGCCGTCCCACTTCGTGGCCTCGCCGAAGACCGTGATGCCGGGGTAGTTCTGCTTCATGCAGTCGTTGAACGCCTCGGTGCGGTCACGGCCGTTGATGGAGGCCAGGTCGCCCTCCAGCATGACCACCTTGCCCTTGCCCTGAAGCTTCTCGCCCAGGAACTTGCAGGCCTTCTCGCCGTACGCGCGGTTGTCGGCGCGCACGACCATGAACGCGTTCCCCGTGTCGGGGCGCGTGTCCACCAGCACGGCGGGGATCTTCTTCCCCTCCAGCTGCTGCAGCGTGGGGGCCACCGCGGCGGTGTCCTGCGGCGCCATGACCACGGCCTTGACGCCCTGGCCGATCTGCGTCTGCACGTTCGCGGCCAGCTTGGCCACGTCGTTCTGGGAGTTGGTGGTCTTGAGGTCGACGCCCAGTTCGCCGGCGAACTTGGGCACGTACTGGATGTAGGAGTTCCAGAAGTCGGTGTCCGACCGCGGGTAGTCGACGCCGACCACCGTCTTCGCCGCCGTGTCCGTCCCGCCGGAAGCCGCGCTCCCCTCGCCCCCGGAACCGCCGTTCCCCCCGCACGCGGCGGCGAGGAAACCCGACATGGCCAGAATCAGCCCGGCCCCGAAGCGTCTGCGTCTCATAGTCTCTCCTTCTGCATCGCCACGACGGGCCTGCCGTGACCGACCGCGCCCGCGGGCTCGATCGGGCCCGCGCCAGGGACGCGCGAGCCTCCGGCGAGGCTGCCCTCGTACGTGCTCATTATTGACAGAACATGGGATGTCTTTCTATGGCCAAAACCATGTCAGTGTCCAGACCTCCCGGCGTCGGAATCGCCGAAACCCCTGAAATTCGGGGTTAAAGTCCTGCTCTCCGGCCGGAGTGCAACCGGTTCCGTGGCTTGGCGGGGTGGGGAGGCCGGGCCGAATACATCGCATGTTTGCCACCACCGCCGGAGGGTGCGACGTGACCTTCCGTGAGCCTCGGCGCGCCGCCGCCCCTTTCCGGCCGTCCCATATCCGGCGCTCCCGGGCCGGCGCGGCACCGGGCCGTGTGGCTGTTCACGACCCCCGCGTACGAAGATTCGGGTATGTCGTTGACCGAGCAGGCGATCGAACGCATCCGGCAGCTCATCAAGGACGGGACCCTGCCCCCGGGCGCGCGGCTGCCGCCGGAGCAGGATCTGGCCGCCGAGCTCGGACTGTCCCGCAACCTGCTCAGGGAGGCCGTCCGCTCTCTCGTCACCACCCGCGTGCTGGAGGTGCGCAGGGGCGACGGCACCTTCGTCACGAGCCTCAAGCCGGAACTGCTGCTGGAGGGCGTCGGCCTCGCCGTGGAGATGATGCGGGGCGACGACCTTCTTGAGATCACCGAGGTGCGGCGGCTGTTCGAACCGGTGGCCACGGCCCTGGCCGCCACCCGGATCACCGCCGCCCAGCTCGCGGAGGTGGGACGCCACCTCGACGCGATGATCGCCGCCCAGGACGACGTGGAGCTGCTCAACCACCACGACGACGCCTTCCACCGCGCCGTGTTCGCGGCCACGGGCAATCGATCGCTGTGCGCCCTGCTCGCAGGCATCGCCGGCCGGACGCTCCGCGCCCGCGTGTGGCGCGGACTGGTGGTGGAGAACGCGGCCGGCCGGACGATCGCCGAGCACGCCGCCATCTACCGGGCGCTCGCGGACGGCGACGCGCCCCTCGCCCAGGCGGCCGCGCTGCTGCACGTGAACACCACGGAGACCTGGCTCAGGGAGAACCTCGGCCGTCCGGTGCCCGGCCTCGCGGACGAGCCGCCGGAGTGACCGCACCGGTGGCGAGAGCGCGCCGTGAAACTTACAGACATCCCATGCCTTTGTAAGGCCGGCCGTCATCCCGGGCCCGGCGCCGTGGCGCGGACGACGAGAGCGGGCCGGCGCCGGCCGCCAGGGCCCGCGGCATGCGCGAACGTCGCCGAAGGGGTCCGGCCTGACCCCCCTCCGGCAGCGCGGCGGACGGTGGGACAGGCACCGGTGAGGGGCCGCCGGTCGCGTTGGGTCTGGACAGGCCTCCCGGCCCGTCCTACAAAGACATCCCATGTCTTAGCAGTAACCCTCGTGCGCGGCACCCCACAGGACCCCCTCCACCGAAAGGCACGCCCATGTCTTCGCCTTCGTTCCGGATGAGCCGCCGCCAGTTGCTCGCCTCTGCCGCGGTCGCCACGGCCGCCGGTGTGCTGAAGGCCGGCCCCGCGTGGGCCACCGCCGGCCCGCAGAGCTACAGCGCGAGCTGGTCCTCGGTCGACCAGCACCCGCCGGCCGCCGAATGGTTCCAGGACGCGAAGTTCGGCATCTACTACCACTGGGGCGTCTTCAGCGTCCCGGCGTACGCCAACGAGTGGTATCCGCGCAACATGTACAACAGCGGGTCGAACGAGAATAACCACCACAAGAGCGTCTACGGCGACCCGTCGGCGTGGCCGTACCACAACTTCATCAACGGCGCCCGGGACAAGGCCGGCAACTGGGTGCAGTTCGCACCGAAGCTGAAGTCGGCCGGCGGCAACTTCGACCCCGACGAGTGGGCGCAGCTCTTCGCGGACGCCGGCGCGAGGTTCGCCGGGCCGGTGGCCGAGCACCACGACGGCTACTCGATGTGGAACAGCAGGGTGAACGAGTGGAACTCGGTCGCCACCGGCCCCAAGCTCGACCTGCTGCGCCTGCACGCGGACGCCATCCGGGCCAAGGGCCTGAAGCTGCTGGTGGCCATGCACCACGCCTACAACTTCACCGGCTTCTACCAGTGGGTGCCGTCACAGTCCAGCACCAGCCTCAAGAAGCTGTACGGCCAGCTCGACAAGACCACCGAATACCAGCTCTGGTACGACAAGCTCAAGGAGATCATCGACGGCTACCAGCCCGACGTCATCTGGGAGGACTTCAACCTCAGCCAGATACCCGAGTCGTACCGGCTGAACTTCCTGTCGTACTACTACAACCAGGCGGTCGCCTGGAACAAGGACGTCGTCGCCACCTACAAGGACGGGTACAACACCCGGGGCGAGGTGGTCGACTACGAGCGCGGCGGCCCGGCGGGCATCCAGACCCCCTACTGGCTGACCGACGACAGCATCTCCAGCTCCAGCTGGTGCTACACGAACGGCATCGGCTACTACTCGCTGAACGCCATGCTGCACTCGCTGATCGACCGGGTCAGCAAGAACGGCAACATGCTGCTGAACATCGCGCCCATGGCCGACGGCACCATCCCCTCCGGGCAGCGGTCGATCCTGCTTGGCATCGGCGACTACCTCAAGCGCTTCGGCGAGTCCATCTACGCCACCCGGGCCTGGGCGGCCTTCGGCGAGGGTCCCACGCAGATGGGCGGCGGCTCCTTCACCACCCCGCGCGCGGGCACCGCGCAGGACATCCGGTTCACCCGCAGCAAGGACAACACCGTCCTGTACGCCACGGTGCTGGGCTGGCCGGGCGCCACGCTGAACATCGCGACGCTGGGCTCGAACCGGATCAGCCTGAGCAACCTCGCCTCGGTGCAGCTGCTCGGCTCGTCGGCGGGCCAGTACACCAACCTGCCCAACCGCACCCAGGACGGCTCGGGCCTGCACATCTCGATGCCCTCGTCCAACGCCCCGTTCACCGCACCCGCGTACGTGGTCAAGCTGACCTTCAACGGCCAGATCCCCTCACTGGGCTCCGGCGGCACCCCGACCGGCTACGTGCGGATCGCCAACGTGGCCACCGGACTGGTGCTGGACAGCGGCGGCAACGTGGCGTCGGGGTCGAACCTCAAGCAGTGGAACTGGGACGGCAGCAACAACCTGCAGTGGCAGCTGGTCGACCTGGGCGGCGGTTGGTACCGCATCGTCAACCGCACCAACGGCATGGTCGTCGACAGCTGGGGCAACACCGCCAACGGCGCCAACGCCAGGCAGTCGGCCTGGAACGGCGGCAACAACCAGCAGTGGCGCCTCAACGACGTCGGCAACGGCCGCTACCAGATCATCAACCGCGGCACCGGGACCTCCCTCGACGGCATGGGCTACACCACCGCCGGCTCCGCCGTCGGCATGTGGACGCCGAACACCAACACCAACAACCTGTGGACCGTCACCGGGGTATGACCCGCCGGGCGGCCCGCCCTCACGGGGCGGGCCGCCGTCCTCGGGGCACGTGCGCGCTCACCGGGCGAGACTCTGGCCGAGGAGCGCGCACGCGGAGACCGCCGCCACGGCGAGGACGGCCCCGCGCACCCGTCCGCCGTCGAGATAGCGCCGCAGCGGCCCCGACGCGGCGTGGCCGAGCAGGACGAACGGCACCAGAGCCGCCCCCGCGACCAGCGCGCGGGCCGGCAGCCTGCCGAGGAGGCCGAGGATGACGAGCGACTGCGCGGCGCTCAAACAGAAGAACGTCGCCAGCGTCGCCCGGATCTCCGGGCCGCGGGCGCTCTGGTAGACGAGGGCGATCGGCGGCCCGCCGATCCCCGTGGCAGTGCCGGTGATGCCCGACAGGAACCCGGCCGCGGTCAGCGTCGCGCCGTTGCGGGGCACCGCGACGGCGCGCGCCGTCAGCACCACCGCGGCCAGCACCATGACGCCGACCAGCACGCCCAGCGTCGCCGTGCTGACGTAGACGATCACCAGGGCCCCGGCGGCGCTTCCCGGCAGCCTGCCGAGGAGGGCGAAGCCCGCGCCCCGCCACTCGGTCCGGCGCCACTCCCGGGCCAGCGTGAACAGCGGCATCGTCATGTTGACGACCTGCACCGCGCCGGGCATCACCGTCGGGTCGAGCAGAGTGATCACGGGAGCCGCCACCAGGCCGAGGCCGAACCCCACCCCGCCCTGCACGACCGCCCCGGCGAAGACGGCCACTCCCGCGACCAGCAGCAATGCCGCCTCGTGATCCATGGCGGGACCCTAGCGGGGGCTCCCCGCGTCGCGGCAACCGGTTATCCGGCCCGGAAGCCTAGACAATCACCGTCAGTAATCACTATATGTTGCGAGAGTAATCATAGGGTCCGTAGACTCCCTCACAGCGACAGCGCCATAGCGCTTTCTGTAGACCCCTTTGTAGACAGGATCGTAGCCTCGCGGTATGAGCAGCGAGCAACGCCACACGACGATCCGGGTCAGTGTCGAGATCAGGGACCTGATAGCGCGCCTCTCGGAGCAGGAAGGCAAGAGCATGACCGCATTGGTCGAGGACGCCGTGAAGGAGCACAGGAAGAAGCTCCGCTGGCAGCGTGTCGCGGCGCAGATGGAGCGGACGCGGAGGGAAGACCCCGAAAGCTGGGCGGAGTACGTCGCGGAGCGCGACCTGTGGCTCGGCCCTCCGTCGAATCGCATCGCCCCCGATTGGGAAGGTCTGCTCGATCTGCCCGAAGATCTCCCCGACGGACCTGAGGAGAGGAATTGAGGGCTAGGCAAGGCGATATCTGGTGGGCCAGCCTCGGCGAGCCGATCGGCCGCGAGCAAGGGTACAAGCGGCCCGCCGTCGTCGTCAGCAACGACATCTTCAACAGGCTTGTGCGAGATCCCGTGCTTGCCGTCCCGTTGACGACGCGGTTCCGCGACTGGGACACGCACATCGAGATGACGCCTGAGGAGACGGGGCTGCCGAAGACGAGCTGGGCGATGGTCGAACAGATCCGCGCGCTCTCACCCGAACGCTTCGGCACAAGAATCGGAGTGGTCCCGCCCGACGTGATGTCGGAGATCACCGACTGGGTCGCCGACATGCTGTAGGACGACGGCGTCGTCCTGGACGGGACTGGATTCCGCCCAGGACGACGCCGTGTCCGGCAAGGACGTGGTTCAGCTCTTGGCGAGCAGGGAGCGCAGGACGTACTGCATGATGCCGCCGTGGCGGTAGTAGTCGGCCTCTCCCGGGGTGTCGATCCGCACCACGGCCTGGAACTCGACGTCCCCGGCCCGCACGGTCACGGTGGCGGGGGTCGCGCCGGCGTTGAGCTCCTCGACGCCGACGATGTCGAAGGTCTCCTCGCCCGTCAGGCCGAGCGACTGCGCCGTCTCGCCCTCGGGGAACTGCAGCGGCAGCACGCCCATGCCGATCAGGTTCGACCGGTGGATGCGCTCGTACGACTCGGCGATGACGGCGCGGACGCCGAGCAGCGCGGTGCCCTTGGCCGCCCAGTCGCGCGACGAGCCCGAGCCGTACTCCTTGCCGGCCAGGACGACCAGCGGGATGCCGGCGGCCTGGTAGTTCTGCGAGGCGTCGTAGATGAACGCCTGCTCCCCGCCCTTGGTGAAGTCGCGGGTGAAGCCGCCCTCCACGCCGTCCAGCAGCAGGTTGCGCAGCCGGATGTTGGCGAAGGTGCCGCGGATCATCACCTCGTGGTTGCCGCGGCGGGAGCCGTAGGAGTTGAAGTCCCTGACCTCGACGCCGTGCTCGCGCAGGTAGCGACCGGCCGGAGTGTCGGCCTTGATCGATCCGGCGGGCGAGATGTGGTCGGTCGTGACCGAGTCGCCCAGTTTGGCGAGAACCCGGGCGCCCCTGATGTCCGTCACCGGCTCGGGCTTGGCGGGCATCCCGTCGAAGTACGGCGCCTTGCGGACGTACGTCGAGTCGGAGTCCCACTCGAAGGTGTCACCGGTCGGGATCGGCAGCGACCGCCAGTGCTCGTCGCCCTTGAACACGTCCGCGTAGTCGCGCAGGAACATGTCCTGGCCGATCGACTCGGACACCACGGCCGCGACCTCCTCGGGCGCGGGCCAGATGTCCTTGAGGAAGACCGGCTGCCCGTCGGCGCCGACGCCGAGCGGTTCGTTGTTCAGGTCGATGTCCATCGTCCCGGCCAGCGCGTACGCCACGACCAGCGGCGGCGAGGCCAGGTAGTTCATCTTGACGTCGGGGTTGATGCGCCCCTCGAAGTTGCGGTTGCCCGACAGCACGGCGGTGACCGCGAGGTCGTTCTCCTGGATCGCCTCGGAGATCTCCGGGTCCAGCGGGCCGGAGTTGCCGATGCAGGTGGTGCAGCCGTACCCGACCAGGTTGAAACCGAGCTTGTCGAGGTACGGCTGGAGGCCGGACCGCTCGAAGTAGCCGGTGACGACCTGGCTGCCCGGGGCGAGGGAGGTCTTCACCCACGGCTTGCGCGCCAGGCCCTTGTCGACGGCGTTCCTGGCGAGCAGGGCCGCGCCGAGCATGACGTACGGGTTGGACGTGTTGGTGCAGGAGGTGATCGCGGCGATGGTGACCACGCCGTGGTCGATCTCGAACGAGGCGCCGTCCGCCGGCGTGACCCGCGTCGGGCGGTGCGGCCGCTCGCCGTTACGCCGCACGGCGTGCGGCACGTCGCCCGCCCCGCTGTGGGAGATCGCGGGCGAGTCGGAGGCCGGGAACGACTCGGCCGACGCCTCGTCGGCGGGGCCCTCGATGCATTCGTCCGTGACGTACGTGCGCACCGCCGCGCGCCAGGCCGACTTGGCGTCCGACAGCGGGATGCGGTCCTGCGGGCGCTTCGGCCCGGCGATCGACGGGACGACGGTCGCCAGGTCGAGCTCGATGTACTCGCTGAAGACGGGCTCGGGGGCCGAGGGGTCGAGCCACAGGCCCTGCTCCTTGGCGTACGCCTCGACCAGCGCGACCTGCTCGGGCGAGCGGCCGGTGAGCGTGAGGTAGTCGGTCGTCTGGCCGTCGATCGGGAAGATGGCGCAGGTGGAGCCGAACTCCGGGCTCATGTTGCCGATCGTGGCGCGGTTGGCCAGCGGCACGCTGCTGACGCCCTCGCCGTAGAACTCGACGAACTTGCCGACGACGCCGTGCTTGCGCAGCATCTCGGTGATCGTGAGCACGAGGTCGGTGGCGGTGGCGCCGGCGGGCAGCTTGCCGGTCAGCTTGAACCCGACCACCCGGGGGATCAGCATGGAGATCGGCTGGCCGAGCATCGCGGCCTCGGCCTCGATGCCGCCGACGCCCCAGCCGAGGACGCCGATGCCGTTCTCCATCGTGGTGTGCGAGTCGGTGCCCACGCAGGTGTCGGGGTACGCCCGGCCGTCGCGGATCATGACGACCCGGGCCAGGTGCTCGATGTTGACCTGGTGGACGATCCCGGTGCCCGGCGGCACGACCTTGAACTCGTCGAAGGCCGTCTGGCCCCAGCGCAGGAACTGGTAGCGCTCGCGGTTGCGCTCGTACTCCCGGTCGACGTTGCGCTGGAAGGAGTCGGGGTGGCCGAAGTAGTCCACGATGACCGAGTGGTCGATGACCATCTCGGCGGGGGCCAGCGGGTTGATCTTCGCGGGGTCGCCACCCAGGTCGCGGACGGCCTCACGCATGGTGGCGAGGTCCACCACGCACGGGACGCCGGTGAAGTCCTGCATGATCACTCGGGCCGGGGTGAACTGGATCTCCACGCTCGGCGTGGCGTTCGGGTCCCAGCCGGCGAGCGCGCGGATGTGGTCGGCGGTGATGTTCGCGCCGTCCTCGGTGCGCAGCAGGTTCTCCAGAAGGATCTTCAGGCTGTACGGGAGGCGCGCCGACCCCTCGACGGCGTCCAGCCGGTAGATCTCGTATGACGCGTCACCGACGCGCAGCGTGTCACGGCTGCCGAAGCTGTTCGCGGACACGAAGTTCGCCTCCCCAGGGTTCCGGGCTTGTTCACAAGTTCGCTATGCATCCTCCCGCACCGAAGGAACACTCCCGACAATTAGGTTGCCCTTACCTGTGCGGCGCGAGGATGTCTCGACATCAAGATATCTCTCCGGATATCTCGACATCAAGTTACTTGTGGGTAAGCGCCCGGGTTTCGCGCCTCCGCAGGCCGCCGGCCCGCGCTCAGGCGGGCATCAGCCGCAGGCAGAGCAGCGCGATCACCACGATCGACAGGGCCGGGCCGAGGAACTGCTTCTCGAACGCCCTGCCGGTCTTGATTCCGATGTCGAACGGCAGGAGCCAGCGCCCCTTGATCGGCCATAAGACGGGACAGCCGCGCTCGGTCAGGCAGTCGCCGATGACATGCACGAGGCAGCCGACCCCGATGGCGATCCCCAGCCAGGAGTAGGTGACCCCGAGCGTCATGAACGTCAGGAACAGCGCGGCGGTCATCCCGACGTTCACCACCGCGGAGGTGAGCGTCTTGCCGGGCACGCCGAGCCCCACGGCGCGCAGCGCCAGGCCGATCATCAGGACGACCAGGATGTCGCGGCCCACCGCGTAGCGGTCGCCGAGCAGGTGCGCGCCCACCCCGGTCACGACGCTGAACAGCAACGAGTGCGTCGCGTGCCGGTGCCCGCCGCTCACGAAGTTGACGCCCTTGCTCAGCAGGTAGGTCGCCGGGCCGAACGTCTGGGCGATCGTGGCGCTCGGATGGTCGAGGTCGGGCAGCATGGCCGCGCCCGCGCAGACCACGGCCCCCGCGACGAGTTCCGGCGGGGTGAGGATCGGGCCCGTCAGCGTCGCCAGTTCCGCATGGCCCACCGCGCCCGGCAGCGCCACCAGGGCCGGCGCGACCGCGAGCCACACCGCCGCCCCGCTGAGGGCGTGCGAGTGCCCCATCATGTCAAGATCACGCCTTGAGACTGTACGGCAAAGCACCGACAAAATCCGCGAAGCGCCCACGAGGCCGGACCTGTGTCGGGCTCGCGTCATCGGCGCCGCGGCAGTCCCGGAGTCGAAGAACGCGGCCTAGCGGGCCGCCACGTGCTCATCACCACCCTGGCCCCCCACCGCCGCCGCACCGCCGGAGCGGCCCTGCACCGGCCCGGGCGGCCGCGGTGATCGGCCTCGAAGGCGCCTCCCGCGCCGTCACCGACCACCTCGCCGAGCACTTGCCCCCCGACTGCAAATGCTCGAAGACGAGCTCGGCCCCTGCACCCCGGCCGGCGCCAACCCAATGCCGCAGCTGATCTCGTGGTTCGCGCTCGACGCCGCCCACCTCCCGGTGGAGGACTGGCCGTGGATCATGGTCGTCGGGCGCGAGACACCGGCCCTCACCATGGTCGAGTCCATCCCCGAGGGCGACGCCTACGACGTCACCTACAACGTCCGCGCCTACGCCTACGTCCGAAGGGTCTTGATAAGCGACACCCCCGCTTGCCAGCTCACCCGCAGGACAAGCCGACACCCTGCGACGCGATCGGCAAGGCGATTGTCTCCGCCACAGGTCGTACGCGCACGGCCACCCTCCCGGAACGCTGCCCGTGATCCCCGCACAGCGTGACCGACTAAGCCGGCGCGAGTTCGCGGCCCGGTGCGGGGAAGCGGTTGTACGGTTCCCTGGCCGCCGCGGTGTTGCCGCTGTACATCCTGCACCAGCCGATCGTCGTCGCCGTCGCGTACGGCGTGGTCCGCTGGGACGCGCCGATCGGGGTCAAGTACCTCGCGATCGTCGGAGCCTCGCTCATCCTGACCGTCATCGCGTACGACCTGCTGGTGCGCCGCACGCGACCGACCCGCTTCCTGTTCAGCATGCGCGGCCGGCCTGCTCCGCAAAAGGTTCGAACTCGGTCCTGGGCAGCGATTCAGAGAGGCGAGCTCTGATTCGCCGACCGGACCGCGTTCGAAGTCCCGGTGTCCCCGTTCCTCTCCCCACCGGATGCCGACGCCGGCGTCCGGTGGGGCCCCTGTCAGAGGAGTCCGATCATCCGGCCGTTACGGCTTGACCGGCTTGTCGTCCGTCCACGCGGCCTTGGTGATCGCGTTCCAGTTGACGACGGTGCCCGGCTTCGCCCCCGCCCACTGGCCGCCGGCGTGGACGGCCACGATCTGATCGGTCAGCAGGACGCCGGTCTGCGGGTCGACGATGATCTGCCGCTCGTACTGGCCGTTGGGCCAGTTCTCCGCCCTGCCGATGCCCTGGCCCTTGCGGCCGAGGGCGTCGGTCACCTCGCCCAGGGACCGCACGCCGTCCAGACCGGCGAGCACCTGGTAGGCCGCGGCCCGGACGGCCGGCTTGACGGGCATGCTGCTCAGCAGGCCAGAGGTCACCTGGAAGAGCCAGGCGTCCGCGTCCTGCGGGTCGTTGGATTCGGTGCCGTGACCGGCGTACCCCTGCAGCAGGCGCGCCTTCAGCGCCGCCGCGGTGGTGGGCAGCGTCTGGAGTTCGGCGAACGACACGTTCTTCCCGGCCAGGTCGGCGACCTTGTCACCGACGTTGATCGGGTTGCCGAAGGGCTTTCCGGCCTTGGAGTCGATCACCCTCTTGCCGGTGGCGCCCCTCTTCGCCCCCTTCACCGACCACGTGGTCGGCGAGCCGTCCCGCTTCCAGGCGGCCTCCGAGCCGGGGGCGGGCTTGGTGCCCAGGTTCTGCGAGATCCACCAGCTGTCGACCTTCGGCGAACGGGCGATCCATGTCTCGCTGCGGCCCAGGCTGTTCACCGTGTAGCGCACCTTGGTGCCCACGATGTCGGCGTTGCCGCTCGTGCTCTCGACGTACCAGTACGCGCCGCTGCCCGCCTTGGCCTTCAGCGACGACTCGGCCGCGACCAGGAGGACCTGCTTCGCGGAAAGCTTGACGGCGGCGGGCTGGGCGCCCTGGGCGACGGCCGGCGCGCTCGGCGCCGACGTCGTGCCACCGGTCGCGGTGATCCCGACGGCGACGGCGGTCGCCGCCGCGACGCCAACCAGGCCGAGACCCCACACGGGCTTGGCGATCTTCCTGGCGCGGGCCGGCTTGGCCGGCCTGAACTGCGCCATGGCGTGGGTGAGCTCGGCGGCCCTGGTGCCCTCGTCCACCGGGGTGTCGAGGTGAGCCGGGCGCGCCTTCCGCAGCTGCTCCATCGGGTTCATGACCACTCCTCACTGAGATTGCGCACTCGGGACTGGGAGCGGGCCACCGGGGCCGTCCTCATCGCCTGGACCAGCCGCTTGCGGGCACGGTGCAGGCGTACACGGAAGGCCGCCGGTGAACAGCCGATGACACGTGCCGCGTCGCGGGGTGTGAGCCCCTGCCAGGCCACGAGAATCAGGAGCTCTCGCTCCTCCTGGGTCAGAGAGGCCAGCGCGTTGACGACGGCCAGCCGCTCGGCCACCCGCTCGGCGTGGTCCTCTTCGGTCCAGGCCCGCAGCTCGGCGGCGAGCGACTCACGCCTGATCTCGGCGCGGATGTTGTCACGCAGCACGTTGCGGGCGACGCCGAGCAGCCACGGCAGCGCGGGGTCGGGCACGTCGTCGAATCGCCGCCAGGCGATCGCGAACGTCTCGCTCACCACCTCGTCCGCGACTTGCCGGCCCGCTTGGCTGACCACGTAGGCCCATACTCGCTGGCGGCACTCGTCATACATGGTGGTGAACTGTTGAGAATCGTCCGTCACCGCCTGCCCCCTTCGTCCCGGTGTTTGTTCCGACAGGAGGAAGTGGGCCGAGACCCCTAAGTGTTACAAACAACTCCAAAAAAGGTTTTTGGCCCGACCGACTGAGTTCCTCCCGACCTGGGCATCCCTGCCGCCGGACGCGACCATCAGAGTGGCCACGATCGCTGAGTGTGCGGACGCGGGCCGTCCGGCGACGTGGGCCCAGTCACTGACGCGCACCGATCGCGTCCGCCTGGTCCTCCTCGACCTCCTGCTGGGCCTCACCGGCATCGCCTTCAGGGGCGATCAGGGCCAGCACACGGGCCGTGGCTTCGGCATCCAGCCGGGCCGCGATCTTCGCGAACCAGGTCTCCTCGGCGTTGTGCAGCGCCGACCGCACGATCCGGGTGATGCGCCCAGACGTGGGCGGCTCGATCCGCTCAGTCCGGCACTGCTTGAGCAACTCCTCGCGAACCCGGTCCGACTGCCGCTCGGCGTGCGCGACGTTGACCGCCAGCCAGTCGATCAGCTTGTCAGCGTCGGCGACCGAGCACTCCCGAAAACCGAGATGATCGCGGATCTCGCGGCAGTTGACCAGGTCGGCCTCGTCGCTGAGCACCGTCCAGTGGTCGACCAGTTCATCCATGCCTAACGGCGGACGCTCCACATCTATGGATCCGCCCGAAGCGGCAGGGACCAGTAAGTCCCGGCGTGAGCCGTCGTGGGACCTGGGCCTGCGCCTGGCCAAGGAGATCGGCTTCACCGCGTTCGAGGCCGGTGGCACGTATTACTTCGGTAAGCCGTCGTGGCTGGCGGGCCGCGTCCCCCAGGTGAAGATCGCCTGGTCGGTCACGACCGGGCACGAGCACCTGACGGCCGTGCCGTCCCTGCGAGACAACGACGACGACAAGCAGGTCACCGGGACGCTGCGGCCGACCACCGTCAGTGACGACGTACCCGTCGGCGCTGTCATCGATCTCCTCCACCACCACCGGCTGATCGTCTCGACCATCGTGATCGTCCCGATGTACGCCACGCTCCTCGCCGGGGCCGAGCCGGATGCGCAGGCACCGCAGCGGGTGCCCGTCGGCGACGTAGGCCCGCACGTCGTCGGTGGGCGGCAGGTGCCCGGCCTGGTCGCGGCCCAGGACGCGGCAGATGCTCATGATGGTGCGGTCGCCGACCACCAGCCAGCGGGTGCCCGGGCCGAGGTTGAGGCACAGCCGCCGCCGGGACCCCAGCCGATCCGGGCCGAAAGGGTGCGGGATCGTCCCGCTCCAAGAGCACCCCCCAGCCCTCCCAGAGCAGAACGATCCCGCCTGTGGCAGATAACGCTACGGTCTCGGCCGGTGTTCCCCGCAACCGGAAAAAGTTCCGGGTGAGCTACATCACTCTTCCCCGCTCGCGCCAGGAGAACAATCTCGATATATCTTTGAGGCATCGAGAACGGATCGGAAAGAAGGGACACGCGATGAGCCAGGCACACACGTTCGGCGGGCCCTGGGCCGGCCACGACCCCCGGGACGCCCGGGACGCGCTCCGCGACGAGATGCGCCGCCACCTGCGGCGCGCCCTGCGCCGGGCGTACGCGAACATGAAAGAGGCGGCCATGTGGCACCAGGAGCATCAGGAGACCGGTCCGCACGAGCACCGGCACAGGGGCGGCATGCGGGGGCGCGGCCCGTGGGGCGGTTTCGGTCCGGGCGGCCCGGGCGGCCCGTTCGGGCCGTGGGCGGGCGGGAACTTCCCGTTCGGCGGCCGGGGTTTCGGGCGGCCCCGCAAGGCCAAGCGGGGTGACGTGCGCGCGGCGATCCTCGCCCTGCTCGCGGAGGAGCCGCGCAACGGCTATCAGATCATCCAGGAGATCGCCGAGCGCAGCCAGGGCGGCTGGAAGCCCAGCCCGGGCGCGGTGTACCCCGCGCTCCAGCAGCTCAGCGACGAGGGCCTGGTCCGTGCCGAGGAGACCGACGGGCGCAAGACGTTCCAGCTCACCGAGGCCGGCCGGGAGTACGTCGCGCAGCACGAGTCCGAGGTGCGCGCTCCCTGGGAGGAGATGACGCCGGACATCGGGGACGACGTCCACGAGCTGTTCGGCCTGTCCCGGCAGGCGGCGTCGGCGCTGTTCCAGATCGCCCAGTCGGGCAGCGACGGGCAGATCAGGCAGGCGAGGCAGGTCCTGACGGAGACCCGGCGGCAGCTCTACCGGATCCTCGCCGACGGCGACCCCGCCGAGGAGTGACCATGGCATTCCCCGACGACACCGGCGGCGGGTATGGCGACGGGGCCGGCCGGCCCCCCGCCGGCGCCCTGCGCATCGGCGACAGGGAGCGCGACGAGGTGATGCGGGTCCTGCACGACGCGTTCGCGCAGGGCCGCATCACCCGCGAGGAACTGGACGAGCGCCTCGACGCCACCCTCGCCGCCCGTACGGAGGAGGACCTGCGGCGGGTGACCGCCGACCTCCTCCCCGACGTCCGGGCCGACTTCCGGCCCGGCTTCCGGGCTGCGGCTCCCCTGCCCGGATCGCCGTACCCCGGGCATCACCACCACCGCCACGGCTTCCCCGCGGCCTGGGGGCCGTACGGCGCGGCCCGGGGACCGTACGCGACGGCCTGGGGGCGGCCGCCGTACACGGCGCCTTGGGGGGCGGCGTGGGGCGCGCCCCGGGGGGCCCACTGGGCGGGCGCGAGGCGCGCGAGGGGCGGGCCACCGGTCCTGCCGCTCGTCGCCGCGGTGGTCCTCGTGGTCGCGTTCGTCTCCGGGTTCGCCTGGCCGCTGTTCCTGGTCGCCAAGCTGCTGTTCCTGGCCTGGCTGGTGACGACGGTCCTGGGCCTCGCCCGGCACCGGCATCGGCCGCGCCGCTCGCGAATTGGGCCTTGACCCGGCATCGGCGGAGGCCAACGATCGACATGTCGCCCTCGGGGGAGAGTTTGCGGCCACCCCGATGAACGGAGGGTGATATGCAGGCAGCCGAGCCGGAACCCGAGGTGGTGCCGCAGACCGAGCGAACGGCGGGGACGAGGCAGATCAGGATCAGGTTGCTGGACGCCGCGGAGACGAGCGCCTGCAGCAACTCGACGGGGAACTGACACGCGCCACACGTCCGCGGAAGATCGACGCGCGCCACGTTCCTCGATCCGGGCCGGGGCCGGGCGCGCTCCGACCACTATTCGGCTTCGGCCGAGGAGGCCCCATGCCCGGAGAAGCGTTCGAGCACGTCAGAAAGGTCGCGGGAGAAGTCCTCCACGCGGCGGAGTACCGGACCGAGCTCTACGAGCACCTACGCGAGGTGGAGGGCGTGGTGTGGAAGCTGGAACGCGCCCAGCACTTCCACGAGCCCGACACGCCGAGCTGGGTCGCCATGGTGAGCGGAGACTGGGACCGGGCACTCGCGCTGATGGGCGAGATGCGCTTCGCCGACGACCTCCCGCCCAGGGCGGAGCTACGCCGCCTGCGGATCGTGGAGACGCCGCCGACGCCGTACCTGCAATGGGAGATCGTCCTGCTCGCGGCCCGCACCCGGGCGGGTGAGCGGGCGAGGGCGCTGCACGCCCGGTCGGTGCGGCACCTGGAGGACCGCGGACCCCTGCCCGAGCTGCTCATCCTCGGCCCGGGCCTGATGTACGAGGTCCTCTACGACGATATGGGGGCGCACGTGGGCGGCCGGCGGATCACCGACCCGGCCGTGATCGACGAGTGCGCCGAGATCATCGCCGAGCTGTACGCGGAGGCGGAGGACATGGTGGCCTTCCACGACCGTGAGGTGGCGCCCCTGCCGCCTCCCTCGCCCTGGCGCATCCTCTCCCACCCGGGCCACCCCTGAGACTCGCCCGTTCCGGCCGGCGGGACAGGGCTCAGGCCCCGTCCCGCTGGTGCTCCTCCAGCACCGTGCGCAGGATGGCGAGCGTCCCGGCGGTCCGTGCGAGGTCGGCGGCCGGGACGGCGGCGGTGCGGGCGGCCAGCTCGGCCTCAAAGGTCGGGCGGGCCGCGGCCAGGAGCCGGGACCCCTCCGGCGTGAGGCTGAGGACGGAGGACCGCCGGTCCTCCGGATGCGCCGCGCGCACGCACAGACCCGCGCTCTCGAGCCGGTCGACGGCCTTGCTCACGGCTCCGACGGTGATCCCCACCTCGCGCACGATGTCGAGCACCCGGCACCCGGGGCGGCCGTCGATGATCTGCAGGAACTCGAACTGACCCAGGCCGATGCCCTGCTCGGCGCGCAGCCGGTCGCTCACCGCGTTGTACAGGCGGGTCTCGACGCGGACGAGATCGGTGAACAGGCGAGTGATGTCCGTCACATCCGCCGATTCAATTGATTCCAGGGAATCATCTTCTGCGGAATCGACTTGAGGACCACATGTGCATTCCACGGAATGCATCCTCTCACCCCCGACATCATGGAGGTCCGGATGACCCGCCTGCAGCGCGAGGCCGTCGACGCCCTGCATCGCAACGCCCCCGCCCCCCCGAACCCGACGCCGGCGGAGCAGCGCGCCGGATTCGCCCAGGCACTCTCCCGGCCCCTGCCCGGCGACGTCGCGGCGCACGAGACGGTGCTCGCCGGCCGTCCCGCGCTCGACCTGACCCCGGCCACCGCCACCCGCCGCGGGCGGCTGCTCCATTTCCACGGCGGCGGCTACGTCCTGGGGTCGCCCGGCACGCACGCGGGAGTCACCGCCCAGCTGGCGCGCCGTGCCCGGCTGCGGGCGACGTCCCTGGACTACCGGCTGGCCCCCGAGCATCCCTTCCCCGCCGCGGTGGACGACGGCCTCGCCGCCTACCGGGCACTGCTCGACGGGGGTGTGCGACCGGAGGAACTGGTGCTCGCCGGGGACTCCGCGGGCGGCGGGCTGGTCGTCGCCACCCTGGTCGCGGCCCGCGACGCCGGACTGCCGCAGCCGGCCGGCGCCGTCCTCTTCTCCCCGTGGGCCGACCTGACACTCGGCGGGCAGAGCATGCGCACGAAGAAGGACGCCGACCCGATCTTCACCCGGCAGGCGATCCAGGCGTTCGCCACCCCCTACCTGGCGGGTCAGGATGCCGCCCAGCCGTTGGCGAGCCCCGTGTTCGCCGACCTGCGGGGCCTGCCCCCGCTACTGGTGCAGGCCGGCTCGAACGAACTCCTGCTGGACGATGCCGTCCGGCTCGCCGGACGCGCGGCCGCCGACGAGGTGGCGGTCACGCTGCGGGTCTGGCCGCAGGTGCCGCATGTCTTCCAGAATCACTTCGGCCACCTCGACGAGGCCGACGAGGCGCTCGACGAGGCCGCCCGCTTCCTGTCCGCACGGGTGCAGGCCGGGTACGGCGCGCAGGCGGACCGGTGCCCGGACCCGGAGGACTCTGAGGAGCCCAGTGCGGGCCGTCCCTGACCGCCGCAGTCGATCCCGTCAGGCCCGCGGTGGGCGCAGGCGGGCCATCTCGGCCGCGATGGCCTCCAGCCTCCAGTGGGCGTTCAGCCCACTGGGGTTGGGCAGCACCCACAGCGCCGTCCCGCCGATCGTCTCCTCCTGCGGGCCGATCCGGGCGGCGGGGCGCGCGAAGGCGACCCGATAGGCCGACACCCCCGCTACCGCCAGGACGCGGGGCCGGACCTCCGCCACCAGCCGCGCGAGCCGCTCGCCGCCCACGCGGAGCTCCTCCGGGTCCAGTTCGTCGGCACGGGCGGTCGCCCGGGCCGCGATGTTGGTGATGCCCAGCCCGTACGACGGGAGCAGGTGCTGCTCGGACGGCGCGAGCCTGCGTGGCACGAGACCGGACAGGTGCAGGGCGGGCCAGAACCGGTTGCCCGGTCGCGCGAAGTGGTGACCGGTCGCGGCCGAATAGAGGCTGGGGTTGATCCCGCAGAACAGCACGTCGAGCCGGGGGCCGAGCACGTCCTCGATCGTCGCGTTCCTGGCCGCCTCGAGGTCGGCCTTGGTGGGGGCCATGCCGCGATGCTAGTGCCGCCCGCTCCTGGTCGCGTTCCAGACGGCGCTGGTGCGCAGGTGGTTGTCGTAGAGCTCCTGAACCTCCAGGAGGGACTCCAGGGGTTGCCTGCCGTAGGCGATGCGCTCCAGTTGACGGAAGTACTCGAAGCGCTCCACGCCCGGTGTGACGACGATGAGGATGTCGGCCAACAGTGGTGCGACGGGTGCGGGTGTCAGACGGCGAAGAGCAGGGCGGCACTGATGAGCACGATCACGGCGGTCGCGAAGTGGATGCCGAAGGCGACCGCCCGGGTGCCGCCGTTGCGCAGCACGATCAGGGTGTCGCCCAGGGGCAACAGAGCGACGATCAGCATGTACCAGGCCTCGGCGCGGGCGCCGGCGAAGGCCAGCAGGGCCAGGCCCAGCAGACCGTAGCCCCCGTCACGCAGGCCCTTGATCGTCAGGTAGGCGACGTCGCCGTCCTTCTTGGCCGGGACGCCGTAGCCGGCGGCCGCCGCGTGGGGCGCGAACAGGAAACGGGCTCCGATGAACAGGACGAACAGGTTGAGGACGACGGCGAGGCCGTACGCGATGGGGGTGAGCATGTCTCTCTCCGGGAACTAGCAGCGCTAGGAACAATAATGACGCTAGCAGAGCATCGCCATAAACGCTAGCGCTGCTAGAGTTCGGGCATGTCGATCCAGTCACGCAGGGAGCGGGAGCGCGCCGAGCGGGAGAAGCTGATCATCACGGCGGCCCGGGAGCTGGCCGAGGCCGAGGGCTGGGAAGCGGTCACGACCCGGCGGCTGGCCGAGCGCGTCGAGTACAGCCAGCCGGTGCTCTACAGCCACTTCAAGGGCAAGGACGCGATCATGGCGGCCGTCGCCGTGGAGGGCTGCGCCGACCTGGCCGTGGACCTGCGCGCGGCCAGGACCGCGGCGCCGGACGCCCGCCGCGCCATCGCCGGCGTCAGCGCGGCCTACATGGCCTTCGCCGACCGGCACCCGGCCCTCTACGACGTGATGTTCAGCCAGATCGTCCCGCTGCCGTTCGCCACCCCCGAGGCGCCGCCCGCCCTGCAGGCGGCCTTCGGCGAGCTGGCCGAGGCCGTCCGCCCCTACTCGGGCGGCGACAGCCTGGGCGCGCTGACCGAGACCTTCTGGGCGGCCCTGCACGGCCTGGTGACCCTCATGCGCGGCGGGCGGCTGCCGCGCGAGCACCACGAGCTCAGGCTCAGTCTGTTCCTGGCCCGCTTCACGGGCTGAACCCCGCCGCCGGGTCTCGGGAAGCCCGAGGCGGTCGCCCCGCCCCCTCGGCAGCAAGGAGGACGCCCTCCTGTACGGCGAGTCAGTTGAGCCCTGGCCCGCTGAACCGTGTCCCGCTGAACCCGGCCCCCGGGTACGGCTCCCGTCGCGTGAGCGGAAGGACGTACCCGGGGGCTGTCCGGTCTCACAGACGGGGGTCGACCGGCTCCGACTCGAGGGCGAGCACGGCGAAGACCGCCTCGTGGACCCGCCAGAGCGGCTCCCCCTCCGCGAGGCGCGCCAGCGCCTCCAGCCCGAGCGCGTGCTCCCGCAGCGCCAGCGAGCGCTTCCTGCCGGTGAACCTGCGGCGCAGCAGGCCGAGCGACTCGGTGTAGTCGGGGCCGTAGACGATCCGCAGGTACTCCCGGCCGCGCACCTTCACGCCGGGCTGCGCCCTCGCCGGCCGCGGCGCGTCCTCGGGCCTTTCGCCGGCCGGGCCGGCCTCCCGAACCCCGGCCGGAGGCGCCCCGGTCACCGGAACGGGGGTGAAGGACGCGGGCTTGACCACCATTCCCTCGCCCCCGGCCTCGGTCAGGTCCGTCCACCACGCCACGGCCGCGTCGCGCTCCTCCGGTACGCCCAGGTCGACGAACCGGTGACGGGTCGCGGTGACGAGCGGGGAGTCGATCAGGCCGAGGGTCTTCAGGTGCCATTCGTGCGGCTCGTCCACCGCCGTCGCCCTGCCCTCGCAGGCGAGGATCTGGAATGGTGCGAGCCGTACGCCGTCGAGACCCGAAACCGGCCCGCAGTAACGGGCATAGGCGTCGCGGAACAGGGCAGCGTTGTGAGCGCGGCGGCGGGTGCGGTCGAGCAGAGCGCCTACATCCAGGCCACGTTCCGCCGCCGTCTCAAGCATCGCGACCGCCGCGGGCAGCGACGCCCGCGCGGCCGCTCCCACCGAGGCGTACTGGTCGCGGATCAGGCCCTCGGCCTTGGCCGACCAGGGCAGCAGCTCGCAGTCGAGCGCCACCCAGTCGGTGTCCAGCGCCTCCCACAGCGGCGCGCACGCCTCGCGCAGCCGGTCCACCAGTTCCGGCATGCGCGTGTCGAAGAAGGGCCGGCCCGTGCGGGTGTAGACGCTGCCCGCCGTGCCGTCGGCGATTCCGAAACGGCGCGCCGCCGCCTCCGGCGTCCGCGCCAGCACGGCGATCGCCCGCGAGCCCATGTGCTTCTCCTCGCACACGACCCGTGACACCCCCGCGCGGGCGAACTCCTCGAACGCCTCGGCCGGGTGCTCCAGGTAGCCGTCCAGCGTGGAGGTCTCCGGCGGCGCCATGGTCGGCGGAAGGTAGACCAGCCAGCGGGGGTCCACGGCGAACCGGCTCATGATCTCCAGCGCGGCGCGGGAGTTCTCCTCCGCGATCCTGATCCGGCCGCCGAACCGCGTCTCCACGAAACGGGTGCCGTCCACGTCGCCGATGTCGAGCACGCCCGGGTCGCGGGCGGGCGGCCGCGCGGTCAGCGGGCGCACGGGCTCGTACCAGACCTGCTCGGCCGGGACAGACACCAGCTCCCTCTCCGGGTAGCGCAGCGCGGTCAGCCGCCCGCCGAAGACGGCGCCGGTGTCGAGGCAGATCGTGTTGTTGACCCACTCCGGCTCGGGCACCGGGGTGTGGCCGTAGACGACCATCGCGCGGCCCCGGTAGTCGTCCGCCCAGGGATAGCGCACCGGCAGGCCGTACTCGTCGGTCTCCCCGGTCGTGTCGCCGTACAGGGCGAACGACCGCACCCGTGCGGAGGCGCGCCCGTGGTAGGCCTCCTTGAGCCCGGCGTGCGCGACGACCAGCCTGCCCCCGTCGAGGCGGTAGTGGCTGATCAGGCCGTCCATGAACGTCCGGGCGGCCGCGCGGAACTCCGCCGGCTCGGCGTCGAGCTGCTCCAGCGACCGCTCCAGGCCGTGCGCGACCCGCACCTTGCGGCCGTCCAGGGCCCGCACCAGCTTCCGCTCGTGGTTGCCGGACACGCACAGCGCGGTACCCGCCGCGACCATGCCCATGACCAGCCGCAGCACCCCGGGCGTGTCCGGGCCGCGGTCCACGAGGTCGCCGACGAAGACCGCCGTACGGCCCTCGGGGTGGACCGCGCCGTCCGGCCCGACCTCCCAGCCGAGCCTGGTCAGCAGCGACTCCAGCTCCGCCCGGCAGCCGTGCACGTCGCCGATGACGTCGAACGGCCCGGTGAGGTGGGTCCTGTCGGTCCACGCCTTCTCGCGCGTGACGGTGACGTCGTCGATCTCGTCGCCGCTCAGGACGTGCACCCGGCGGAAACCGTCCCTGGAGATCTTGCCGAGCGACCGGCGCAGCTCCCTGCGCTGCCGCGTGATGACGTGCGGCCCGAAGGCCCGGTCGGGCCGGGCCGCGTTGCGGGCGCGGGCCACCTCCTCGGACACGTCGAGCACGATCGCGTCGGCGAGCACGTCGTGCGACCTGGCCAGCTCGATCAGCCGCTTGCGGGCCTCCCACTGCACGTTGGTCGCGTCGACCACCGTGAGCAGGCCGCGCCGCAGGCGGACGCCCACGATGTGGTGGAGCAGGTCGAACGCCTCGGACGTCGCCGTCTGGTCGTTCTCGTCGTCCGAGACCAGGCCGCGGCAGAAGTCGGAGGAGACGACCTGGGTGGGCGCGAAGTGCCGGGCGGCGAACGTCGACTTGCCGCTGCCGGAGACGCCCACCAGCACCACCAGCGACAGCTCCGGCACGCTGACCTCCGTCACGGCCGCTCCTCCCTCCTGCCGAAGACCACCATCTGGGTCGGCGGGCCCACCTCGGGGTCGTCCTCGCCGACCGGCCGCAGATCGGCCGTGTATCCGTACGCGGCGCAGACGCCCGCGACCCACCGCTCGAACTCCGCGCGGGTCCACTCGAACCGGTGGTCGGGGTGCCGCCGGTCGCCCGCCAGGAACTCGTACCTGACGTTGTGCTCCACGTTGGGAGTCGTCACGATCACGTGGGACGGCCTGGCCGTGCCGAAGACCACCCGTTCGAGGGCGGGCAGCCGCGGCGGGTCCACGTGCTCGACGACCTCCATCAGCACCGCGGCGTCGTACCCGGCCAGGCGCGCGTCGGTGTACGTCAGCGAGCCCTGGAAGAGCGTGAAGCGGGCGCGCACGGCGTCCGGCATCCGGTCGGTGCGCAGACGGCGCCCCGCCAGTGCCAGCGCGCGGGCCGACACGTCCATGCCGGTCACCCGGGTGAGGGCGGGGTCGCGCAGCAGGACGCCGAGCAGCTGTCCCGAGCCGCAGCCCAGGTCGATCACCGAGCGCGCGCCGATCTCCGTCAGCACCGCGGCGACCGCGTCCCGGCGCAGGGTGTTCAGCGGCACCCGGGCCTCGGCGGGCTCACTCCCGGCACCGCTGTCGTTCCCGAGACCGCTGTCGTTCCCGAGACCGCTGTCATCGCCGGGGCCGGGCCGCTCGGTGGTCCCGGGCAGCTCGGTGATCCCGGTGGCCTCTGGGGTCTCGGCGGGCTCGGGGGTCTCGGTGCCCGGCTCCTCCTCGACCGGTGGCTCCAGGGCCTCCTCGACGTCGTCGCCGACCTCCGCCAGGCGCGCGAACGCGTCGCGCGTCAGCGCGTTGCGCCGGCCGAGGTAGCGCCGGGTGATCAGTGCCTTGTCCGGATGCCCGGCGAGCCATCCCTCACCGGCGCGGACGAGCTTGTCGACCTCGTCGCCGGCCAGCCAGTAGTGCTTGGCGTCGTCGAGCACCGGGAGCAGGACGTACAGGTGGTTGAGCGCGTCGGCCAGGCGCACCCGCCCCCGCAGCGCGAGCCGTACGTACCGGGAGTCGCCCCATTCGGGGAAGCCGGGATCCAGCGGTACGGCCTCGGCGTCGACCTCCCAGCCCAGCGGCGCGAACAGCCGCCGCGCGAGGTCGGACCCGCCCCGGCAGGGCAGCGCGGGCAGCGTGATCTCCAGCGGGATCGCCGAGTCGGCGAGGTCCTGCCGGGAGGCGCAGCGCCCGGTCCGCGCGGTGCGGAACACGTCGGCGAGCGCCGACGCCAGCAGCGACGACGCGGCGTACGGCCGGTCGTTGACGTACTGGCTCAGCGAGAAGTCGGGCGAGGACGAGCCCCGCGAGCGCGCCAGCCGGACGGGGTCGACCTCCAGGAGCAGCGCCGCCGTGCAGCGGTCCCCGTCCGCCTCCGGGTAGAAGACCCGCGCGGTGCCGAACGACCGCCCGAACTCCTGCACCCGGCCGGGATGCTTGTGCAGGAGGTAACCGAGGTCCGTGGCGGGCCGCATGGTCGTCGTGATCGTCAGGAGCACCCGGCAAAGTGTGCCGGATGCCCCCTTTCACCGGCTACCGGCTTTTCAGACGTGCGGCAGCACCTCGGTGGCGATCAACTCCAGGTGCTCCAGGTCGTCGAGGTCGAGGATCTGAAGGTAGAGACGCTCCGCGCCCATCTCGGCGAACCGGCCGATCTTGTCGATGACCTCCTGCGGGGTGCCGGCCAGGCCGTTGACACGCAGTTCGCCGACCTCCCGGCCGACGGCGGCGGCCCGCCGGGCGACCTCCGCCTCGTCCCGGCCCACGACGGCGATCTGCGCCGCCGACAGCAGGACGGTCTCCCGCTCCGCCGCCTCGCACGCCGCCCTGACCCGGTCGAAGGCGGCGGCGGTGTCCTCGGGCAGGAGGAACGGCACGTTGTACTCGTCGGCGAACCGCGCGACCAGCCGCGGGGTCCGCTTGGCGCCCCCGCCGCCTACGATCAGGGGCGGCCGCGGCCGCTGCGCCGGCTTCGGCAGCCCGGGCGAGTCCACCAGCCGATAGTGCGCGCCGTCGAAGGAGAACGGCTTCGCCGCCGCCCACAGCCCGGTGACGATCTCGAGCTGCTCCTCGAAGCGCTCGAACCGCTCACCCAGCGGAGGGAACGGGATGCCGTACGCCGTGTGCTCCTCCTCGAACCAGCCGGTGCCGAGGCCCAGTTCGACGCGCCCGCCGCTCATCTGGTCCACCTGGGCGACGCTGATCGCCAGCGGGCCGGGCAGCCGGAACGTCCCGGCGGTCACCAGCGTGCCCAGCCGGATGCGCGAGGTCTCCCGGGCGAGCCCAGCCAGGGTGATCCAGGCGTCGGTGGGACCCGGCCCCGGGTCGCCGTCTCCCATCCGCAGGTAATGGTCGGACCGGAAGAAGGCGTCGAATCCGAGGCGTTCGGCCGTCTGCGCCACCCGGAGCAGGTCCTCGTAGGTCGCGCCCTGCTGCGGCTCGGTGAAGATCCTCAATTTCATCCGTCCATTATCCCGCTTTCGGGATATCCCGCCTCGTGCGCCCCGGCTCGCCGGAGCGCGTGAGGCACGGGCGGGACCGGATTACTCCCGCACGAGCAGCGCCACGCACTCGACGTGGTGGGTCATCGGATACTGGTCGAACGCCCGCAGGTTCTCCAGGCGGTAGCCGTACGGCGCGAACCACGCGATGTCCCGCGCCAGGGTGGCGGGGTCGCACGAGACGTAGACGACCCGCGGGGCCTCCAGGCGCGCGACGCGCTCGACGACCTGGCGGCCAAGGCCCGCGCGGGGCGGGTCGGCGACCACCAGGTCGGCCCGCTCGATCCCGAGCCGGTCGAGGGCCTCCTCGACCTTTCCCCGCTCGATCTGCGCCTGCGGCAGGTCGCGCAGGTTGATCCGGGCGTCCTGGACGGCCTGCGGATCCGACTCGACGCCGAGCACGGCGCCCTCCGGGCCGACCCCCTCGGCCAGGCCGGCGGCGAACAGACCGGCACCGCAGTAGAGGTCGAGGGCCCACTCCCCCGGCTCGGGACGGCCGAGGTCGAGCACCGCGCCGAGCAGTGTGGCCGCCGCGCCGGGGTGGACCTGCCAGAACCCGCTCGCGGTGACCCGGTAGTCCCGCTCCCCCACCCGCTCGGTCAGCGAGGCCCGGCCGCGCAGCGCGCGGGTCCCCCGCCTGCCCTCGTCGAGGAGGACCGCGGCGTCCACGTCCGGGATCGTCGCCCTGCGGTGCGGCAGGGGCTCGACGATCACGGCCCGGTCCCCGCCGGAGGCCGCCACCACCTCCACCGAGGAGGCTCCGGGCCAGGCGAGCCGTTCCACCCCGGCCTCCTCGACGGCGGGATGGGCGATGAGGCAGCCGGTGATGTGCTCGATCTCGTGCGACCTGTGCCTGCGCAGCCCGGCCGAGCCGTCCCGGTCGACGGCGAACTGCACCCGGGTGCGCCAGCCGAGGCCGTCCGGCGCCCCCGGCACCTCCTCGACCACGACCTTGTGGTCCAGCCCGGCCAGGCGCCGCAACTGCTCGGCGACGACGTCGGCCTTGAGCCGGCGCTGCGCCTCCAGTGACGCGTGCTGCCAGTCGCACCCGCCGCACCGGCCGGGGCCGGCGAACGGGCAGGGCGGCGTCACCCGGTCCGGTGAGGCCTCCAGGATCTCGACCGCGTCGGCCCGCAGGAACCGGGTGGTCTCCTCGGTGACCTCGGCCACGACCCGCTCGCCCGGCAGCGCGTGCCGGACGAACACGACCCGGCCCTCGTGCCTGGCCACGCACCAGCCGCCGTTGGCGACGGCGCCCACGGTCAGTTCGAGCCGCGCGGGGTGCGTCCCGCCCGGCTCCTGCGGTGCCGTGCTGCCGTTCCCGTTCATCCGGCCGGCCCCTTTCGTATCGGTCATGCCCCGACCTGCGCGTCCTTCGACGGCTGCTGGTAGGAACGGCGTGATGCGCCGGGCGCGGACGGCTCCCTGCGTCGCTTGAGCCGGTCGGAGGAGGCGAGCTGCCACGGCACGCTCGTCACCATCACGCCGGGCTTGAACAGCAGGCGGCCCTTGAGCCGCAGCGCGCTCTGGTTGTGCAGCAGGTGCTCCCACCAGCGGCCGACCACGTACTCCGGGATGTAGACGGTCACGACGTCGCGCGGCGACCTCCGGCGCAGCGACTTGACGTACTCCAGCACCGGACCGGTGATCTCGCGGTACGGCGAGTCGAGGATCTTCAGCGGCACCCCGATGCCGCGCCGCTCCCACTCGTCCTTGAGCTTGCTCACCTCGCCGGCGTCCACGCTGACGGTCACGGCCTCGATGCTCGACGGGCGGGTCGCCCTGGCGTACGCGAGGGCCCGGAGCGTGGGCTTGTGGATCTTGGAGACGAGGACGACCGCGTGGTTGCGGGCGGGCAGCATCGACTCGTCGACCTCGGTCTCCTCCGGCGCGGCGAGCTCCGCGGCGACCCGGTCGTAGTGCCGCCTGATGCCCTTCATCATGAGGAAGAGCAGCGGCATCGCGAGACAGACGATGTACGCGCCGTGGGTGAACTTCGTCGCCAGCACGACGACGAGCACCAGCCCGGTCATGACCGCGCCGAAGCCGTTGATCACCCGGGCGCGCATCATGCGGAAGCGGGCCTTCGCGTCGCTCTCGGTCCTCAGGTGCCGGGTCCAGTGCCGGACCATCCCGATCTGGCTGAGGGTGAACGAGACGAACACGCCGACGATGTAGAGGTTGAGCAGCTTGCTGACGTCCGCGTCGAACGCCCAGATGAGCAGGCAGGCCCCGGCCGCGAGGATGACGATGCCGTTGCTGAACGCCAGGCGGTCGCCGCGGGTGTGGAGCTGCCGCGGCAGATAGCGGTCCTGGGCGAGGATCGACCCCAGCACGGGGAAGCCGTTGAACGCGGTGTTGGCCGCCAGGAACAGGATCAGCGCGGTCACCGCGGCGATGACGACGAACAGGGCCGAGCCGTCGCCGAAGACGGCCGAGGCGACCTGCGCGATGATCGGCTGCTGGTAGTAGCCGGGTCCTGCCGGGTGCCCGTCGATGATGAGGTCCCTGGCCACGGTGGCCGGGTCGGTCACCTTCACCCCGGACTCCAGGCCGAGGAAGATGATCCCGCCGAACATCGTGACCGCGATGAGGCCCATCATGAGCAGCGTCGTCGCGGCGTTCCTGCTCTTGGGCTTGCGGAAGGCCGGGACGCCGTTGCTGATCGCCTCGACGCCGGTCAGCGCGGCGCAGCCGGAGGAGAAGGCGCGCAGCACCAGGAACGCCAGCGCGAACCCGGCGAGGTCCGTCTGCTCGGCGAGGAGCCGGTAGCCCGCCGTCGGGGCCCGCAGCTCGTCACCGAGCAGGAACACGCGGAACAGGCCCCACAGGATCATGCCGATGACCGCGGCCATGAAGGCGTAGGTGGGCACGGCGAACGCGACGCCCGACTCCCGGATGCCGCGCAGGTTCATGATCGTCAGGAGCACGACGATGGCTATCGCCACCAGTGGGCGGTGCTCGGCGACGAACGGGATCGTCGCGCCCACGTAGTCGGCGCCGTTGGCGACCGACACCGCCACGGTCAGCACGTAGTCGACGAGCAGGGCGCTCGCCACGGTAAGGCCGGCGGTGGGGCCGAGGTTCGTCGTGGCCACCTCGTAGTCGCCGCCGCCGCTGGGATAGGCGTGCACGTTCTGCCGGTAGGACGCGACCACGACGAGCATGACGAGGACGACCGCCGCCGCGACCCACGGGCTGATGGCGTAGAGACTGACCCCGGCGAGCGACAGGATGACCAGGATCTCCTGCGGTGCGTACGCGACCGAGGACAGCGCGTCACTTGCGAAGACCGGCAGTGCCACACGCTTGGGCAGCAGCTGGTGGTGGAGCTGGGTGCTGCGCAGGGCACGCCCCACGAGGAGCCGCTTGACAAGATCTGGCACCTTGGACACGTCTGTTGAGCCTAGTCCCCCCACGCCATGCCCGGGTCATGCGGTGTACGGCATGGGCGACATACTGTCTCCAATAGGAGTCCGCCACACACCCACGGCGGGGGAGCATGCATATCGTGATCATGGGATGCGGGCGGGTCGGTTCGACCCTGGCCCACATCCTGGAGGACAACGGCCACTCGGTCGCGGTCATCGACCGCGACCCGCAGGCCTTCCGGCGGCTGCGGGCCGGGTTCCGGGGCCGCAGGGTCACCGGCATCGGCTTCGACCGCGACGTCCTCGAAGAGGCGGGCATCGCCTCGGCCGCCGCCTTCGTCGCCGTGAGCAGCGGCGACAACTCCAACATCATCTCCGCGCGGGTCGCCCGCGAGATGTTCGGCGTGGACAACGTGGTCGCCCGCATCTACGACCCCCGCCGGGCCGAGGTCTACCAGCGGCTCGGCATCCCCACCGTCGCCACGGTCCGCTGGACCGCCGACCAGATCCTGCGCCGGGTGCTGCCCGAGGGCGCCGAGCCCCTGTGGCGCGACCCGACCGGTACGGTCGTCCTCGCCGAGGTGGCCTTCCACCAGGGCTGGATCGGCACCCGGGCCAGGGCGATCGAGGACGCCACCGGCGCGCGGGTGGCCTTCGTCAACCGGATGGGCGAGGCGCTCGTGCCCAGGGACGCGACCGTGGTCCAGGAAGGGGACATCCTCCACCTGGTCGCCGCCGAGAACGACATGGACCGGGTCAACAAGGCGCTGTCCGCCCCGCCGTCCGACGAGGAGCACTGATGCGCGTCACCATCGCCGGCGCCGGAGCCGTCGGCCGCTCCATCGCGGTCGAGCTTCTGGAGAACGGCCACGAGGTCCTGCTCATCGACATCGACCCCCGCGCCATCAAGATCGACAGCGTGCCGCGGGCCGAGTGGCTGCTGGCCGACGCCTGCGAGATCTCCTCGCTGGACGAGGCGGGGCTGAACGGCTGCCAGGTGGTCATCGCCGCCTCCGGCGACGACAAGGTGAACCTCGTGGTCTCGCTGCTCGCCAAAACCGAGTACGGCGTGCCCCGGGTGGTCGCCCGCGTCAACCACCCGAAGAACGAGTGGCTGTTCAACGAGTCGTGGGGCGTGGACGTCGCCGTCTCCACCCCGCGCCTGCTGTCGGCCCTGGTCGAGGAGGCGGTCAGCGTCGGCGACCTGGTGCGCCTGATGACCTTCCGGCAGGGCCAGGCCAACCTGGTGGAGCTCACCCTCGCCGAGGACGCCCCGGTGGTGGGCCAGCGGACCGGCTCGGTTCCCTGGCCGGTGGACTCCGCCCTGGTCGCGATCCTGCGGGAGGGCCGGGTGCTGGTCCCCTCGGCCGACGACCCGCTGGAGGCCGGCGACGAACTGCTGTTCGTCGCCAGCCAGGAGGTCGAGCAGGAGCTCACCGAACTGCTGTCGGCCCACGACCGCTCCTGAGCCGTACGCCGGCCGCGCCGCCCGCGCGGGCATCGCCCCGGGCGGCCGGTCCGCCGGGGGGGTCAGACGGAGGGCTGGGCGGGCGGCTCGATCGGCGTACGGCCCCGGGCGAGCACCCACACCATCGCCGCCAGTCCGGCCACCTGGAGCGGCCAGCCCAGAACGATCTTGCTGACGCCGAGCGCGGTCACGTGGTCGGCCAGGTAGAGCGGCAGCTGCACCACCACCCGCAGCAGGCAGGGCAGCATGAGCAGCCACGTCAGCCGGGCGCACAGCCGGACCAGGGCCGGCTCGTTGTGCCAGGCCGTCGGGTCGCCGGTCACCGAGCCGATCAGGAAGCCCACGATCGGCCAGCGCACCACGATCGACAGCAGCATGCCGGCCGCGTAGGCCCCGTTGTAGAGGATCCCGGGCAGGAAGACGTCCTTGGCGTCGCCGGTGCGGGCGGCGAAGAACGCGCCGATCCCGATGCCGACCAGGCTGTTGAGCACGAACTGCGGCGTGGTCCGCTGCGCGATCCGCACCACCAGGAGCGCCACCGCCGAGGCGATGCCCACGATCAGGGAGGTCTTGAGGTCCTGGGTGGCCATCCACGTGCCGGTGAAGGCGATCGTGGGCACCGCCGCCTCGACGATCCCTCGCTTGCCGCCCAGCGCCTTGCTCATCTGGGCACGAACGGCCGCCTCAACGGTGGCGTGCGCGGCGGGGGCCGTCATGTCCGCTGTGCTCATACGGTCTCCTGAGAGATCAAGGGCCACCAGCCGGACGCAGCTCGTAGCGGGGGTTGAACATGACCTTCCGGCCGTCCTGGACGCTGATCAGTCCTTCGGCCCGGACCACCCGGCCGGGCTCGATCCCGGCGATCTTCCGGCGGCCGAGCCAGACGAGGTCGATCACGTCCGATCCGTCGTACAGCTCGGCCTCCAGGGCGGGCGCGCCGCCGCGCGGGCGCAGGGTCACGGTGCGCAGCGTGCCCGCCACGCACGACCGCTGGCGCTCGCCGCACCTGGCGATGGGCGTGGCCCCCTCCTGCTCCAGGTCCTCCTGGAGCTCGGCGGCCTCCAGCTCGGCCTGGCTGGTGGTCAGCCGCCGCAGGAGACCCCGCAGTCCGCCCCGTCTGGCAGGCTCCGGCGTGTCCATCGGTCGCTCACCCGGCTTCCTCGCTCGCTGTCCCCACGGGGGGACCCATCGTCTGGCTCCACCCCGGGTGTCGTTCCCGGGCCATGCCTCCCCGCAGCATACGTGAGAACGCCAGCCGGTCAGAAGGACGGCAAGGGCAGGGCTTGCCCCCGATTCGTCAACGGCCCGCGGGCGCGGTCCCGGCGTGCCGGACCGCCCGGCCCGACGGCGACGTCCCGGCGGGCCGGGCGCCGCCGTTCAGCGGATCTCGCTGATCTCCGGGCCGCGCTCGAACGGCCGCAGTTCATCCCGGTGGGGGGCCTGCTCGTCGGCGGGCTGCCGGTCCACCGGAAGGCGCAGCGGGATCACCTCTCTGGGCGGCATCGGCTCGTCGCCGCGGACCACCACGATGCCGCGGACCACGTCCTCCAGGACGTCGCCGGCCTCCCCGCCGGACGCCGCCGGGCCGCTGATGACGGCCTGCAGGAACCAGCGGGGGCCGTCCACGCCGAGGAAACGCACCGGCTGCGGCTCCGTCTGGCCCTGCGCGGGAGCCCGGCCCACGAGCTCGGGGCCGAAGGGGCCGTCCCGCTCCTCCAGGGCCCCGCCCGCGGCGGTCACGTCCCTGACGGCGTCGGCCCGCATCTCGTCCCAGATGCCGTTCCGCTTGGGCGCGGCGACCGCCTGCACCTGCAGCAGGCTCTCCCCCAGCAGGACGATCACCCCGGTGATCTGGTCGCCGTCCACCCTGAGCTGGATCTCGAACCGGGGGTCGACGGGCAGGCGCAGGCCTCCCAGGTCGACCCGTTCGGCCTCCGGATAGTCGTCCGCCGCGTCCCAGGGGCCCGTCGCCCGCGCCGTGGCGGGGCCGTCCTCCCGCACGACGGCCGGTGCGGTCTCCTCCTCCGCGCGTCGCCGGCGTCGAAACACTTCGCTCACTCTCCTCGTGTCCTGCGTGTGCCGGGCATCTGCGTGTGCCGGGCATGTGCGTGCTTGGGGCTGTCAGCTCCCCGTCGAACCGAACCCGTTCGTGCCCCGTACGGAGCCGGGCAACCGGTCCACCTCGTAGAACGCCGCACGCTCCACCCGCTGGACGACGAGCTGGGCGATCCGGTCGCCCCGCCGGAACCGTACGGCGTCCTTGGCGTCGGTGTTGATCATCGTGACCTTGATCTCGCCCCGGTAGCCGGCGTCGACCGTGCCGGGCGCGTTCACCAGCGTCACGCCGTGCCGGGCGGCGAGGCCCGAACGCGGATGCACGAACGCCGCGTAGCCGTCCGGCAGCGCGATCGCGACGCCGGTCCGCACGACGGCCCGCTCACCGGGGAGCAACTCGACGTCCTCCGCCGCGTACAGGTCGGCCCCGGCGTCGCCGGGATGCGCGTACGCGGGAAGCGGCAGACCCGGATCGAGCCGGTGGATCAGGATCTCGACGCTCATGCGGCGGCCTCGGCTCCCCCGAAGGGGACGGTGCCGCGTCCCGGGACGGTGCCTCCCGGACCCGGGCCCGCCGGAGCCGGCGATGTGGCGTTCGGCACAGGGCTGCTCATGAGGCAAGACCCTACCCGTTGCGCTGGGGCGACACCGCCTCTCCCGCGCCGGAGGACGGGGGCGCCGTCCCCGGGGGCCGGTCCACCTCCCCCTCCCCGCCCCCCGCGGCCGCGGAACCGGCTGTGAGCTCGGCCGCGGGTCCGGCGTGCCCGGGCTCCGGCGCGGGCTCGTGAGCGGTCCCGGCCGGCCCCGGAGGGCCGTCCGGGGGGCCCGCGTCTCCCCCGTCCCCCGAGGGCTCGATGGCGGGCCGGTCCGAGCGCAGTTCCGGGAGGGCGCGGTAGATGACCGCCGTCAGCGGCACGGCCACGACCGCCCCGGCGATGCCGCCGAGCACACCGCCGACGGCCAGGGCGAGGATGATCGCCAGCGGGTGGAAGGCCAGCGCCCGGCCGACGATCAGCGGCTGGAGCACGTGGTTCTCCAGCTGCTGCTCGACCACGAGGACGCCGACGAACACCAGGGCGTAGACCCACCCCTGCGAGCCGAACGTCACGAGCGTCGCGATCGCGCCCGCGAAGAGGATGCCGACGATCGGGATGAAGCTCGCGAAGAAGATGAGCACGGCGAGCGGGGCCCACAACGGCACCCGCATCCCGGCGAGCACGATGCCGATCACGATGCCGTGGATGGCCGCGACCGCCACCGTTCCGTGGACGTAGTGGGAGATCGTCACCCAGGCGGCCCGGCCGGCCCGGTCGACCCGGGGCGCGGCCTGGCCGAAGCCGCGCAGGAACCAGGCCCAGATGCGGTCGCCATCCTTGAGCAGGAAGAACGTCACGAAGAGCAGCAGGACGATCGAGGCCAGGACCTCGACGAACGCGGTGGCGCCGGTCAGCAGCGTGCTGGTGATCTGGCTGCGCTGCTCGTTGACCTGCCGGCTCAGCTGGTCGACGATGTCGGCGATCTGGGCCTCCTTCAGGTGAAGGGGGCCGTGCAGCAGCCAGCTCTGCAGGTTGCGCGCGGTGAGCTGGATCTGCGCGACCAGCCCGGGGAACTCCTCGTTCGCCCGGGTGCCGATGAGGATGCCGATGCCCACGATCACGGCGAGGCCGAGAAGCATCGTGATCCACGTCGCGTAGATCGGCCGCAGCCCGGCCTCCCGCAGCCGCCTGGTGAGCGGGTACAGCAGCGCGGCGAGCAGCAGCGCGACGGCCACCGGCAGGACCACGAAGCTGATCCTGCCGATGATCATCGCCAGCACGTAGATCGCCGCGCCCACCAGCAGCAGCCGCCAGCTCCACGCCGCCAGCGTGGCGAGTGTCGGCGGCACCCCCTCGGGGGATCGCCTCTTGGACGGGTTAGACGGGATCACGGCTCCAGCCTGGCATGCCCGGGGGCGCGGCGCGCAGTCGTTTTACCTTCCGTCTGCCTGCGGCGCGTCAGGCGGCCAGCTCCGCCACGGCGTCGAGGGGGGCGTCGCCGGGCTCCAGGACGAACTCGTCGACGTTCCCCGCCGCGCACAGGTCGTCCTGGGCGAGCCTGACGAGGTCGGCCTGGTCTCCCGACACGGTCAGCCGGGACACCTCGGCCCGCATGGACCGCCGGGCCTCCGACTTGGCCCGCCGCACCCGGCGCAGCACCTCGGCCACCGCGTCCAGCACCGCGGGGTCGCCGCGCTCCGCCTCGGGCAGGTCCCGCGGCGACGGCCAGGCGGCGCGGTGCACCGACCCCTCCCGCCACCACGACCAGACCTCCTCGGTCACGAACGGCAGGAACGGCGCGAACAGCCGCAGCAGCACGCCGAGCGCCGCGCGCAGGGCGGCGACCGCCGACGCGTCCCCGGCGTACGCGCGGGCCTTGACCAGCTCCACGTAGTCGTCGCAGAACGACCAGAAGAACCGCTCGGTCCGCTCCAGCGCCCGCGTGTAGTCGTACGCCTCGAACGCCTCGGTGGCCTCGTCGACGACCGTCCGCAGCGCGGCCAGCATGGACAGGTCGACCGGCTCGACGACCTCCCCGCCGCCCTCGGACCGGAAGCCCAGCACGAACTTCGACGCGTTCAGGATCTTGATCGCCAGCCGCCGGCCGATCTTGATCTGGCCCGTGTCGAAGGCGGTGTCGGTGCCGGGCCGGCCGCTCGCCGCCCAGTAGCGGACCGCGTCGGAGCCGTGCTCCTCCAGCAGGCCCATGGGCGTGACCACGTTGCCCTTGGACTTCGACATCTTCTTGCGGTCGGGGTCGAGGATCCACCCGGAGATCGCCGCGTGCCGCCAGGGCAGCCCGCCGTGCTCCAGGTGCGACCGCACGACCGTCGAGAACAGCCAGGTACGGATGATCTCGTGGGCCTGGGGCCGCAGGTCCATCGGGAACACGCGGCGGAACAGGTCGTCGTCGCGCTCCCACCCGGCGGCGATCTGCGGGGTCAGCGAGGAGGTCGCCCACGTGTCCATGACGTCGGGGTCGCCGGCGAAGCCGAGCGGCTTGCCGCGCTGGTCCTCGCTGTAGCCGGGCGGCACGTCGCTGGAGGGGTCGACGGGCAGCGCCCGCTCCGGCGGGGTGATCGGGGCCTCGTAGACGGGCTCGCCCTCGGCGTCGAGGGGGTACCAGACCGGGATCGGCACGCCGAAGAACCGCTGGCGCGAGATCAGCCAGTCGCCGGCCAGGCCCTCCACCCAGTTGTCGTACCTGACCCGCATGTGCGGCGGGTGCCACTCCAGTTCCCCGCCCCGGTCGAGCAGCGCGCGGCGCAGGGCGAGGTCCCTGCCGCCGTTGCGGATGTACCACTGCCGGGTGGTCACGATCTCCAGCGGGCGGTCGCCCTTCTCGTAGAACTTCACCGGCCGCTGGATCTTGCGCGGATCGCCGTCCAGGTGGCCGGACTCGCGCAGCATCTCCACGATGCGCTCGCGCGCGCTGTGCACGGTCTTGCCGGCCAGCTCGGCGTACGGCCCGGCGGGCACGCCGTGCGGCGGCTCGGGGAGCAGGCGGCCGTCCCAGCCGATAACCGGCCGGGTCGGCAGGTCGAGCTCGCGCCACCAGGTCACGTCGGTCACGTCGCCGAAGGTGCAGATCATCGCGATGCCCGAGCCCTTGTCCGGCTCGGCCAGGTGGTGGGCCACGACCGGCACCTCGACCCCGAAGACCGGGGTGCGCACGGTGGTGCCGAAGAGCGGCCGGTAGCGCTCGTCGTCGGGGTGGGCGACCAGGGCCACGCAGGCCGGGATCAGCTCGGGCCGGGTCGTCTCGATCCACACGCGCTCGCCGAACCCCTGCTCACGCTGCGCGGGCGACAGGTCGAAGCCGATGCGGTGGAAGGCGCCGGGCCACTCCCGGTCCTCCAGCTCGGCCTGGGCCACGGCGGTGCGGAACGTCACGTCCCACAGGGTGGGCGCCTCGGCGACGTACGCCTCGCCGCGGGCGAGGTTGCGCAGGAACGCCCGCTGCGAGGCGGCCCGGGCGCCGGCGTCGATGGTCGCGTAGGTCAGCGACCAGTCCACCGACAGGCCGAGGCGGCGCCACAGCTCCTCGAACGCCTTCTCGTCCTCGGCGGTCAGCCGCTCGCACAGCTCGATGAAGTTGCGGCGCGAGATCGGCGCCTGCCGCTTGGCGTCCGGCTTCTCCGGCGGCGTGAAGTCCGGGTCGTACGGCACGGAGGGGTCGCAGCGGACGCCGAAGTGGTTCTGCACCCGGCGCTCGGTGGGCAGGCCGTTGTCGTCCCACCCCATCGGGTAGAAGACCTCGCGTCCCCGCATCCGCTGGTAACGGGCGATCGTGTCCGTGTGCGTGTAGGAGAAGACGTGCCCCACGTGGAGGGATCCGGACACGGTCGGCGGCGGGGTGTCGATGGAGTAGATCTCGTCCCTGCCGCGGGACCGGTCGAACCTGTAGGTCCCGTCGGCCTCCCAGCGGGCTACCCATACCGCCTCCAGGCCGTCGAGAGCAGGTTTCTCGGGCATGGCTGCGGGGAGTCGCTGTTCGGTCATGCCACCACATGGTATGGCGTGGCGCACCTCCCCGAGGGGAGACACTAAGGTCGTTATGGAGGAGGAATCATGGCGGACACGGCTCGCGCGGCCAAGCGGGAACTCGGCCTGTCGGAAAAGCCCGACATGCAGTGGCGGATCATCGGCGGACTGCTGGGCCTCGCGGTGGGCTTCGCCTCCCGCAAGGTGCTGGCGTACGCCTGGGAGAAGGCGACCGGCAAGGAGCCCCCGGCGAGCGCCGACTCCCCGGACATCGGCCTCGGCGAGGCGATCGCCTACGCCGTCGTGATGGGGCTCGGCATCGAGGTCACCCGGATCGTGGCGACCCGGGCGGCGGCCAGGAAGTGGCGCTCCTGGAAGGACGCCGCCCGCGACCTCACTCCGTAGGCGCGGGCGCCGGCTCCCCGGACTCAAGGGCCGTGAGGAAGTCGCTGGCCCACCTGTCCACGTTGTGCGAGGCGACCCTGCGCCGCAGCGACCGCATCCGGCGGGCGAGCTCGTGCGGGGTCGCCCGCATCGCGGCCAGCATCGCCCGCTTCATGCCGGCGATGTCGTACGGGTTGACCATGTAGGCCTGGCGCATCTCGTCGGCCGCACCCGCGAACTCGCTCAGCACCAGCGCGCCGCGCAGGTCGTGGCGGCAGGCGACGTACTCCTTGGCGACGAGGTTCATGCCGTCGCGCAGCGGCGTGACGACCATGACGTCGGCCGCACAGTACAGGGCGGCCAGCTCCTCCTTGTTGTACGACTGGTGCAGGTAGGAGATCGGGTGACGGCCGAGCATGCCGTGCTCGCCGTTGATGCGGCCCACCCGCAGCTCGATGTCGTTGCGCAGCCGGATGTACTCGGCGACCCGCTCCCGGGTCGGCGTCGCCACCTGGACGAACACCGCCTCGCCCGGCTTGACCGAGCCGTCGTCGAGCAACTCGCCGAAGGCCTTGAGCCGCTGGCCGATGCCCTTGGTGTAGTCGAGCCGGTCGACGCCGAGCAGCATGTGCTCGGGGTCGCCCAGCTCGGCCCGGATCTCCCTGGCCCGCTGCTGGACGCGCGGCTCGCGGACGAGCTGGTCCAGCTCGCCGAAGTCGACCGAGATCGGGAACGACTCGGCGCGCACCGTCCGGTCCTCGAGCTGGATCTCGTTGCGCAGGTACTGCACGCCGAGCAGGCGGCGGCACAGGCGCAGGAAGTTGGCGGCGCCGCCCGGCCGCTGGAAGCCGACCAGGTCGGCCCCGAGCAGGCCCTCCAGGATCTCGTTGCGCCAGGGGAGCTGGTAGAACAGCTCGCCCGGCGGGAACGGGATGTGCAGGAAGAACCCGATCTTCAGGTCGGGCCGCAGCTTGCGCAGCATGGCCGGCACGAGCTGGAGCTGGTAGTCCTGCACCCACACGACCGCGCCGGGGGCGGCGGCCTCGGCGGCGGCCCGGGCGAACCGGTCGTTGACCGCCTTGTAGGCGTCCCAGAGCACCCGGGAGTAGATCGGGGTGGCGACCACGTCGTGGTACAGCGGCCACAGGGTGGCGTTGGAGAACCCCTCGTAGTACAGCTCGACCTCGAGCTGGGACAGCGGAACGGGGATCAGGTGCATGCCGTCGTGGTCGAACGGCTTGAGCTCCTCTCCCGCCGCGCCGGTCCAGCCGAGCCAGGCGCCGTCACGGCGCTGCATGACGGGCGCGATGGCGGTCACCAGCCCTCCGGGGCTGCGACGCCACTCGTTCTCACCCACGCGGTCCACCGGCAGCCGGTTCGCGACGATCAGAAATGAGCTGGTGCCATCACGCATGAACCCCTCCAGGGTCGCCTGTGACCACCATACGGAAAGCCACCAGGCGACCCCATACCCGTAATGACGTGCACAATTCACAGCTGAAACTGTGAGAATGATCTCACGCAGCTCACGGGGGCTCGCCAAGTGGTTTAGACCAATCGGTGACACTTCTCTACCCGGAACATCGGGACGGCCGGAGAGTGCCGATTGGGATGGTCACCTGGACCGGCCGCCGTCGCCGGAGGCGTGCCGGTCGGCGAGGAGACGGTGGAGGGGACGCGGGGAGGAGACGGCCGGAGAGCGGCCGGGGAACGGGGGTCAGCCCGGCGGGAGGGCGTGCCCGCGGAGCAGGTCCGCGCGAACGGAGGCGGCGAGCTTCTTGGTGGCGGCCCGGTTGAGGGCGGCGCCCGCGACCGCCCCGGTGAGGAAGGGGCCGAGGGTGGTGAGGTGCCGGCCGAGTGTGCGCATCAGGCGGTTGCGCAGTGCGGTCTTCGCTGCGGTGCCGAGCGCGATCGTGGCCGAACCGGGGGCGAGGGGATTGACACCCCGCTGTTTCGACCAGGCGAGCGCGTACGCGGCCGCCCTCTGGGTGCCGTTGCCGGGCACCTGCACGCCGTAGACCTCGTGGAGTTCGGCGAGGAGCTTCACCTCGATGGCCGCCACGACGAGCGTCTCGGCGACGATCTGGGCGGGCGCGGACAGCAGCAGGGGCGGGGCGGCGAACTCGGCGGCGGCGAGCGCTCCGCCGACCGCGCCGACCGCCATGGTCGCCTTGGCGGCGGTGCGGACGAGGTCGTCGGCGAGCTGATCGCCGGTGAGGCCGTAGTGGTGCTCCCGCAGCGTCGCCAGGTCCCTGATCGGTAACCGCGGGGCGATGTTCATGAAGACGTCGGCCAGCCATCGGCCCCGGCCGGTCCCGCGCTCGCGCGCCTTCCCCGCGGACTTCGCCAGGGCCTGGCTGAGGCGGCCGAGCAGCCGTCGCCGCTCGGCCCCGTCCGTCTCCTCAGGGGCCACGAGTTTGCCGACCAGGTCGGCCACCTCGTCGTTCGATCGATCCGCGTCTGAAGTCACGGACCCTCCTCAGGGTCTCCTAGGCGGCACACTCGCGGCAGACCTGCTGGCCGTTCTTCTCCGAGGCCAGCTGGCTGCGGTGGTGCACCAGGAAGCACCGCGAGCAGGTGAATTCGTCGGCCTGCCGAGGAATCACCCGAAGCGAGAGCTCCTCGTTCGACAGGTCCGCCCCCGGCAGCTCCAGCGACTCGGCCAGATCGGTCTCGTCGATGTCGATGCTGCCCGACGACTTGTCGCTCCGGCGCGCCTGTAGTTCCTGGAGGCTGTCCTCGCTGAGGTCGTCGTCGGTCTTACGCGGGCTGTCGTAGTCGGTAGCCATCTGCTACTCCATCCCCCTCATCTATCTGCCTGCGCTCGTGTCGCGCGTCCTAACGCTCGGGAGGCCGGTGTTGTGCCCGCGGGGGCCGGGAAATCGTGCAATCGGTACCCGCTTGAACGAACACTGAACCTCCCGACACGGGTGGCGTGCACCGCCGGGGACTGCGGTTAGCCAAATATGGCGAAAACCACAGTATCGGCGGTATCCCCACCGTGTTCGACGGCACATCCAACCACATGTACGGCGCGCACGCTCCATCAGCGCGCCGACTGCGGCATCCCCGGAGAAACCCCGTTTCCGGAGAGTCGCACCGTCACCACGAGCCCGCCCCCGTCGCGGGGAACGGCGACGACCGTTCCGCCGTGCGCCCGGACGATCGCGCGCACGATGGACAGGCCGAGACCCGCGCCTTTGGCGGATTGGACCCGGTCGGCATTCAGCCGCCGGAACGGCTCGAACAGGCTCTCCACCTCGTACGCGGGAACGTGCGGTCCCGTGTTCGCGACCTGAACAACCGCACCCCCGTCCACCATTCCCGTACGGACCCATACTTTTCCGTTGGGACCAAGATTGTGCTTGATGCCGTTCTCGACGAGGTTCGAGAGGCAGCGTTCGACGAGAACCGGATCACCCGTCGTGGCGGCGGGATGAAGGTCGTGTTCAACCGTGACCCCTTCCTCCTCGGCGAAGGCGGCCAGTTGCTCCACCGCCGTCCGTGCCACCTCCTGCACGTCCACGGGCTTGCGCACCGACAGCTCCCGCTCGCTGCGGGCGAGCAGCAGCAGGCCCTCGATGAGCCGCTCGTTGCGGGCGGTGGTGCCGAGGAGCGTGCGCCCGAGCACCTTGAGGTCGTCCGACGCCTCGGGGTCGGACAGGGCCACCTCAAGCACGGTGCGGTTGATCGCCAGCGGCGTGCGCAGCTCGTGCGAGGCGTTGTCCACGAACCTCCGCTGGGCGTCGAAGGCGGTGTTGAGCCGGGTGAGCATGGCGTCGAACGTGTCGGCCAGCTCCTTCAGCTCGTCGTCGGGGCCCTGGAGGTCGATGCGCTCGTGGGCGAGGGAGGTCTCCGACAGCTTCCGTGCGGTGACCGTCATCTTCTTGATCGGCCGCAGCGCCCGGTCGGCCACGACGTATCCGAGGATCAGGGCGAAGATGCCCACGCCCAGCAGCGCCAGCAGCGACCGCTGCAGCAGCTCGCTCCGCGCCGCCGCGGTGGCCTCCGCCTGCAGGTTGGCGTAGTTGTTGTTGAACTCGTCGATCACCTCCTGCGGCACGCTCGGCGGCAGCAGGATCTTCGGCACGCTCTGCCAGCCGACGTTGATCGCATGCCCGACCAGCACGTACATAACCATCACCAGCAGCGCGCCGGCGACGAAGACCAGCGCGGCGTACGTGAGGGTCAGCCGCCAGCGGATGCTGACGCGGTTCTGCAGCGACCGCATCTCGTCGAGGAGGTTGGCCCGCTGGACCGGGTGGGCGACCAGGGGCGGCGGGCCGTCCCAGGCGGGCGGCCCGCTGGGCGGCGGCGGAACCTGGCTTCGGTAGGGACCGGTGCCCATCGGATCCGACATCCGGCCGGGCGTCACAGCCGGTAGCCGACGCCCGGCACGGTCTCGATGACCGGCGGGTCGCCCAGCTTCTTGCGCAGGGTCATCATCGTCACCCTGACCACGTTGGTGAACGGGTCGATGTTCTCGTCCCACGCCTTGTCGAGCAGGTCCTCCTGGCTGACGACCGCGCCCTCGGCGCGCATCAGCTCCTCCAGCACCGCGAACTCCTTCTTGGTGAGATGGATCTCCGCGCCGTCCCTGGCCACCTGGCGCTTGCCGGGGTCGAGCCGGATGCCGGCCCGCTCCAGCACGGGCGGCAGCGCCGGCGCGGACCGGCGGCCGAGCGCGCGCACCCGGGCCACGAGTTCCATGAAGACGAACGGCTTGGCCAGGTAGTCGTCGGCGCCGAGCTCCAGCCCTTCCACCTTCGCGTCTACGTCGCCCGCGGCGGTGAGCATGATGATCCGCGAGGCGGACCGCTCCGCGACCAGGCGGCGGGCCACCTCGTCACCGTGGACCTTCGGCAGGTCGCGGTCGAGCACGATCACGTCGTAGTCGATGTATCCCGTCTTCTCCAGGGCGGCGGCGCCGTCGTAGGCGACGTCCACGGCCATCGCCTCCCGGCGGAGGCCGGTGGCGATCGCGTCCGCGAGCACCCTCTCGTCCTCCACCACTAGCACGCGCATCAAGGTCCTCCTCGCTGGTACGGACGCCCTCATTGTGGCCATGACCGGCGTAAGCCGCCGGTAAGCGGCCCCGGCACTCTACGTGACGTAGAGCACAGAAATTCACAGGTTTGCGCTCGGTCCCGTTATGGGTATGGCCCCGGGCACCCTCCATTGTCGTGTGCCGGGGTAGGCGCGTCTCTCCTGAGCGGATTCCGCGCCGGCGTCCCCGCGACACGTTCGCCCCCTGAGAAAGAAGGTGAGATGGGCGAGTTCACGACCACGATCGAATCCAGGCTCGACCAGGCCTACAAGGGTCTTGAAGAGGCCACGACGAGCGGGGACGACTTCCTCGCCGACACCCTCACCGCCGAGATCGAGGACCTGCACCGCCTCGCGGAGGATCACGGCGTCTCCATCAACCGCTGACCGCGCCATCACCTGACGAAGGGGCCCGCCGTACGGCGGGCCCCTTCGACTGTGCCGGGCCGTGTGGAACGCCGTGGTGGTCAGTCCCGTTCGGGGTCGAGGGGGACGAGCAGGTCGTGCAGCTCCTCGAAGAGCCCGGGCGCGGCGCACAGCACCATGTCGGGACCCACCTTCTTGCCGTTGAGGCCGCCGAGCCGGGCCCCCGCCTCCGCGGCGACGAGACCGGCCGCGGCGTGGTCCCAGTAGTTGGCGCCGCGCTCGTAGTAGGCGTCCACCCGGCCCGCCGCCACGGAGCAGAGGTCGATCGCGCAGGAGCCGCCCCGCCGGATGTCCCTGACCCTCGGCACCACCTGCGCGACCACCTCGGCCTGCACGCGCCTGCGTGCGGCGCCGTAGCCGAAGCCGGTCGCGACGAGCGCCCGGTCGAGCGGGACGCCGGTGTTGCAGCGCAGCCGCTCGCCCCGCAGCCACGCGCCGCCGCCCCGGCGGGCGGTGAACAGCTCACCACGCGGGACGTTGTTGACCGCGCCCGCGACGATCTCGCCGTCCACCTCGACGCCGATGCTGACCGCCCAGTCGGGCACGCCGTACAGGAAGTTGACCGTGCCGTCGATGGGGTCGACGACCCAGCGGACTACGCCCTCGCCGGGGGTGTCGCCGCCCTCCTCGCCGAGGATCGCGTCACGCGGCCGGGCCTCGGCGATCCGGGCGCGGATCAGTTCCTCCGCGGCCCGGTCCAGCGCGGTGACGACGTCGGTGGGGCTCGACTTGGTGGCGAGCACCTCGGGCCGCGCGGGCCGCTTGGCGAGCAGCATCTGGCCGGCCTCCTCCGCTATGCGGGCCGCCAGCTCCAGCAGCTCCTCCTCCCGAACGCGGTCGTCCCGCCGCTCCCGCTCGTCCATGCCGGTGTGCCCCCTCCTGAGTTCGTGATCGTGGCCGCCCGCCGGAACGGAACGGCCACGGATAGCTCCCACATCCTCCCAAACCAGGATCGAGAGCTCTCGGACGGTCACCGCAGGGAGGCCGGGCGGCGCCACTCCTCCCCGAGCACGTGCTGACCCAGGAAGGCCAGAACGGTCTCATACCACGCGATCGCGTTGCCGGGCTTGAGCACCCAGTGGTTCTCGTCGGGGAAGTAGAGGAACTTCGCCTCGACCCCCGACCGCTGGAGGTCCCACCACAGCCGCAGGCCCTCGCCGATCGGCACGCGGTAGTCCTTGTCGCCGTGGATGACCAGCATCGGCGTCCTGATCTCGCCGAGCCAGCGATGGGGCGACAGCCTCTCGTAGCTGGCCGAGCCGGGCGCGCCGAACTCGCGCTGCCAGTAGTCCGCGCCGTCCGTGGTGCCCGCGAACTGCTCCAGGTTCCACAGGGAGGCGTGCGTCACGATGGCCCGGAAGCGGTCGGTGTGCCCGGCGACCCAGTTGGCCATGTAGCCGCCGAACGACCCGCCCATCGCCGCCGTACGCTGCTCGTCGATCTCCGGCCGTTTCAGGCACTCGTCCGTGATCGCCATCAGGTCGGCGTGGGTGACCGGGCCCCAGTCGCCCCAGCCCCGGTCGATCATGCCCTGGCCGTACCCGGTGGACAGGCAGGGGTCGGGCAGCAGCACGGCGTATCCGTGCCTCGCCATCAGCCAGGGGTTCCAGCGCCAGCTCCAGTCGTTCCAGCTCCCGAGCGGCCCGCCGTGGATCCACAGCAGGAACGGCGCGGGGTCCTCGGCGGTCGCCTCCGCGGGGACGACCAGCCAGCCCCGGATCTCGGTGCCGTCGTCGGCCGTGGCGGTGACCTCGGTCAGGGTGCCCGGCAGGTCGAGCGCGGGAACGGGCGAGGGCAGCGCGGTCACGGTGCCGTCCGGGTCGATCCGCACCGGCACGGGCGGCGAGTCGACCGCGCCGCGCAGGGCGTAGACCTCGCCGCCGGGGGCCGGGCACAGCTCGGCGTACGCGCCGTCGTCCAAGGTCAGCCGGGTCGTCGCCGAGGCGGCAGGCCCGTCCAGGGAGACGCGGAAGACCGGCCGGCGACCCCGGTCGTCGGCGGCGACGAACAGCTCCGCCGACGAGGGCGCCCACGCGACCGACGCGGGGAAGATCTCCTCGGCGACGGCCCGCCCCTCGCCGGTGGCCAGGTCGATCACCCAGACGTCGACCGTGGCCGAGACCCGCTCGGTGGCGTGCCGCTCCCGGGTGCAGGCGACGTGCCGCCCGTCGGGCGACACCACGACCGGCCCGCCGAAGTCGTGGCCCGGCGAGGTCGCCAGCGTCCGCCGGGACCCGTCCGCGAGGTCGATCGCGACCAGGTCGGTGCGCCCCGCCCCGTTCGGCAGGAACTCCCGCCAGGCGGTGATCACGGCCGAGCCGTCGGGGGTGACCGCGAAGGAGGCGTCGCGCAGCGCGCCGCCCGGCTCGGGGGTCAGGTCCCGGACGTCCTCCAGGCCGTCCCGGGCGGCGCGGCCCGCGAAGAGCCGCGGCTGCGCCGGGCCGAGGTCGTGGTCCCAGAAGCGGATCGGGTAGCCCTCGTGCAGGATCGCGCTGACGCCGTCGTCCTCGCGGCCCTTGCGGCGCTCCTCCTCGGTCGCGGCGTCGCCGGGCAGCACCTCCGACGCGTAGACCACCACACCGCCCGCCGCCCGGACCGCGCCGATCCCGCCGGGGCGGGTGGCCAGCCGTACGGGCTCGCCCCGCTCCGGCAGCAGCCACAGCGCGGGCGTGTCGCCGCCCGGCTCCTTGACCGTCTCGTCGGGCCGCCGGGAGACGAACAGCAGGCCTCCGTCCAGCAGGCTGCCGCCGGGGGCGAACTCCGCGCCCGCCTCCCCCTTCGCCGACCGCGTCAGCCGGTGCGGCTCGCCCTCGGGGGTGAGAGGGATCTCCCACAGCGCCGTTCCGTACGACCTGCCGTCGGGGTTGAGGGACTGGACCACGGAGACGAGCCGGGTGCCGTCGGGTGACAGCCGCAGCGACGCCACGCGCGGCAGGGCCATGTACTCGCGGATGTCGGGAAATTGGGTCACCGCTCGAACCTACTCGCCCGGGCCGACCGTCTCGACCCCCCGATAGTGTTGTCGTTCATGGGGAGCACCACGGGGTCTGACGCAGGGGACAACGCGGGGTACGACGCCCTGCTCGTCGTCTCGTTCGGGGGGCCGGAAGGTCCCGAGGACGTCATGCCGTTCCTGGAGAACGTCGTACGCGGCCGGGGCGTGCCGCGTGAGCGGCTGCTGGAGGTCGAGGCGCACTACCAGCGGTTCGGCGGGGTCAGCCCGATCAACCGGCAGTGCCGCGAGCTGATCGACGCGCTGGATGTGGACCTCCCGGTCTACTGGGGCAACCGCAACTGGCATCCGTTCCTGGAGGACACGGTCCGGCGGATGAAGGAGGACGGCGTCCGCCGGGCGGCGGCCTTCGTCACCGCGGCCTACCGCTCCTATTCGAGCTGCCGGCAGTACCTCGACGACATCGCCCGTGCCCGCGCCGCCGTGCCGGGGGCCCCCGAGATCGTCAAGCTGCGCCACTACTACGACCACCCGGGGTTCGTGGCCGCGATGGCCGACCACACCCGCGAGGCGCTCGCCGCGCTCCCCGAGGACGTGCGGACCGGCGCCCGGCTCGTCTTCACCGCGCACAGCATCCCCGTCTCCATGGCGCGCACCGCCGGCCCGTCCGGCGGCGCGTACGAGGCCGAGCTGCGTGAGACCGCGAGGCTGGTCGTCGCGGCCGTGGACGAGGGACGGCCGTGGGACCTGGTGTGGCAGAGCCGCAGCGGCCCGCCGCAGGTCCCGTGGCTGGAGCCGGACGTCTGCGACCACCTGGAGGCGCTGCACGCCGAGGGCGTGCCGGCCGTGGTGCTGGTGCCGATCGGGTTCGTGTCCGACCACATGGAGGTCGTCTACGACCTCGACACGGAGGCGGCCGCCCTGGCCGGAAAGCTCGGGCTGCCGCTCACCAGGGCCGCGACCGCGGGCACCCACCCGCGGTTCGTGTCGATGGTGGCCGAGCTGCTCGCCGAACCCGCGCCCGCGCCGTGCCCGGGCACCTGCTGCCCGGCCCCCGCCCGCCGGCCCTCCTAGTGTCCTGAGTCAGGAGGCGTACGAGCGGGCGTAGGCGTCCGCGAGGGACAGCACCTTGTTCACGTAGTCCCAGGAGTGGTTGTAGAACCACACGGACTTCCTGAGCTTCTCGCCGCCCGCGCCGGCCCCGTTGGCGCACAGGTACTTGGCCGCCGACGGCACCGCGTCGTAGGGGCTCCAGATGTCCGCCTCGCCGTCGCCGTCTCCGTCCACGCCGTACGACTTCCAGGTGGCGGGCATGAACTGCATCGGCCCGAGTGCCCCGGCGGACGACGGGCCGTTGTTGCGGCCGTGGCTGCTCTCCACCTGGCCGATCGCGGCGAGGACGGTCCAGGAGAGGCCGGGGCAGACGGTCGCCGAGCGCTGGTAGAGGTCGAGGTAGCTCTCCGGCCGCCCCACCAGGGCCTGGCCCTGCGGCGTGGCGGCCTTCGGCCGTTCGCTCTCCGGGCCGATGCGCACGACCTGCGCGCCCTTGCCGAGCAGGCGGGCGACCGCATCCCGGTCCACCTTGCCGGGGTCGCCGTGCACGAGCACCACGACCCCGGCGGGGAAGCCGAGGCGCCGCCCCACCTCCTGGCTGACCAGCCCGTCGATGTCGGGCAGCCCGAGCGAGGCCGAGGCCGCGACCCGCACCCGGGGGCCGCCGTCGATCTGGTAGTCGACGCCCAGCCGCACGCCGAGCCGCTTGATCGTCCCGCTGTCGGCGACCATCTCGCCCCGGGCGAGCCCGCTCCACACCTCCGGGTGCTCGGCCACCCGCTTGGGCGTCCAGGAGCGGAACTGCGCCGGGTCGACCGCGAGCAGGCGCAGGGCCGTACCGGCGACGTGCACGGCGCCGCCGTCGGTGACCGCCACCTTCTGCACGTGCGGCAACCTGGCGATCCTGCGTAGTGTCCGCGCCGGAACCGTGGCCGGGGAGATCGCCAGGAGCTGCGGCGGCGTGACCTGCACGCCCGGCCCGCCCGCGACGGGCGCGCTCGACGGCAGCGTGCGGTCGGGCACGAGGGCGGCCGCGGTGGCCCGCGCGGCC
>QFZU02000025.1 GCA_003260025.2 Microbispora triticiradicis
GGCCGGAGCCGGGGCGGGCGGCGGAGCGGCCGGCCGCGCGGCCTGCGCGCGGCTCACGGTCGCCATCGCCCCCGTGGCGTACGCCGTGGGGACGGGCGAGCCCAGGGCCGACAGGGCCGGTGTGGGCCCGGTGCGGGTCGCCTCCAGGTAACGCCGCAGGTCGTCGATCGGTACCGCGGCGGCGGCGGGACCGGCCGCGTCGATCACGATCTCCCGCACGCCGGTGACGCGCTGGATGTCGAGGACGGTGTCGGCGTCGCAGGCCGACAGGGAGTGACTGCCACGGTGCCGGGCGTACGTCGCCTCGGACGTGTAGCCGAGCAGAACGCGTTCGCCGTTCTGCGTCGTGCCGAGCACCACGGAGCGGTCGGGACGGACCGCCACCAGGATGCCCCACTCCGCGAGGGCCGCCAGGAGCTGCCGGGGGCTGCCATGCCGCGCGAGAACGTCGCCCAGGGAGGGGTTCCCGATGCTCATAGCCAGCACGATAGGGACTGGACCATGGCGAAACAGGCTAATCCCCAAGATTAGGTGCGATCAATACCAAGATGGCGACAGTCCGGATGGGATCTCGCGAGGCGGGGTACACCGACCGATCGGGCCTTTACATGAGGGAGTCTCATGACTCCCCTCCGTCACAGAGGCACCTCCGCCGTGGCCCTCCGCCGCGGCGCGGGCCCGGCGGAACCGGCAGCGCCGGGGGCGCCGATCTGAGACCTGGTCGTCGTGCCGCCGCGACGCCTACGTGACCTTGGCCGCCGTCTCGTATGCCGGGCTCTCGTGAGGACTTTCACAAGCCCCGGATAGACTCGCGTCGTCCAGGCAGTCGCACCTCACGAAGGACTCATCCAGTGACCAAGCCCGTCGTACTCGTCGCAGAAGAGCTCTCCGAAGCGGGCCTCGCCGTGCTCGGCGCGGATTTCGAGGTCCGGCAGACCGACGGCGCCGACCGGTCGCAGCTGCTGCCCGCCCTCGCCGACGTGGACGCCCTGATCGTCCGCAGCGCCACCCAGGTGGACGCGGAGGCCATCGCCGCCGCGCCGAAGCTGCGCGTCGTCGCCCGGGCGGGCGTTGGCCTGGACAACGTCGACGTCGAGGCCGCGACCAAGGCCGGCGTGATGGTCGTCAACGCGCCCACCTCGAACATCACCAGCGCAGCCGAGCACACGGTCGCCCTGATCCTCGCCAGCGCCCGCAACGTCGCCCAGGCGCACACCGCGCTCAAGAGCGGCGAGTGGAAGCGCTCGAAGTACACCGGTGTCGAGCTGGACGAGAAGGTCGTCGGCATCCTCGGCCTCGGCAAGATCGGTCAGCTCGTGGCGCAGCGGCTCCAGCCGTTCGGCGTGGAGCTGATCGCCTACGACCCCTACCTCCAGCCGGCCCGCGCCGCCCAGATGGGTGTGCGGCTGGTGTCGCTGGACGAGCTTCTCCAGCAGGCCGACTTCATCACGGTCCACCTGCCCAAGTCGAAGGAGACCGTCGGTCTCATCGGCGACCGCGAGCTGCACATCGTCAAGCCGACCGTCCGGCTGGTCAACGTCGCCCGCGGCGGGATCATCGACGAGAACGCCCTCTACTCCGCGCTGAAGGAGGGCCGCGTCGCGGGCGCCGGCATCGACGTCTTCGCCAAGGAGCCCTGCACCGACAGCCCGCTGTTCGAGTTCGACCAGGTCGTGGCCACGCCGCACCTCGGCGCCTCCACCCACGAGGCCCAGGAGAAGGCCGGCACGCAGGTCGCCCGCAGCGTCAAGCTCGCGCTCGCCGGGGAGTTCGTGCCCGACGCCGTGAACGTCCAGGGCGGCGCGGTGGCCGAGGACGTCAAGCCGGGCCTGCCGCTCACCGAGAAGCTCGGGCGCATCTTCACCGCGCTCGCCGGGGAGGTCGCGACCAGCCTGGACATCGAGGTGCGCGGCGAGATCTCCGCCCAGGACGTGCGGGTGCTGGAGCTGGCCGCGCTCAAGGGCGTCTTCTCGGGCGTGGTGGAGGACGCGGTGACCTACGTCAACGCGCCGCTGCTGGCCAAGGACCGCGGGGTGGTCGTCGAGCTGGTCACCAGCGCGGAGAGCCCCGACTGGCGCAACGTCATCACGGTCCGCGGCGTGCTCGCCGACGGCCGTACGGTCTCGGTCTCCGGCACGCTGTCCGGCCCGCGGCAGATCACCAAGATCGTCGAGGTCAACGGCTACGCGATGGAGATCGAGCCCACCGAGCACCTGGCGTTCTTCACCTACGCCGACCGTCCCGGCATCGTGGGCACCGTCGGCCGCCTGCTCGGCGAGCACGGCGTGAACATCGCCTCGATGCAGGTCTCCCGTGACGTGAAGGGCGGCAAGGCGCTGATCGCGCTGACCGTCGACACCGCGATCCCGTCCGAGGTCGTCGAGCAGATCGCCGGGGAGATCGGGGCCGACAGCGGCCGCTCGGTCGACCTGGAGGACTGATCCCCCGGAGGTCCGGTCATTCGGAACCGTCGAGAACGGCCCGGCGCGCACGCGCCGGGCCGTTCTGTTCTCCTCCCGTTCGCGGACCGGCGTCTCACGATGCGAGATACTAGGTCGTCCTAGGAGATTCTGGGGTACTGTTTCATATGACGCCCCGCACTTCGCACCTGCCGCGACGGAGCCTGATCAGGGCAGGCCGGTCCGCCGTGGAGCGTGACGTCATCGGCCTTCGGCCCACCTGTGGCGCGTGACCCGCGGTCCACCGGTGGCCCGGGTACCAGGATCCGCGACGCGCGGAGACGCACCGCAGACGTACGGACATTCACTCCTCGGTCGAATGTGGGATTTCGCCATGTACGAGATGTATCCCTGGAACCGCGCCCCCTCGAACCGCGCCGACGAGGCGGAGGACGAGGCGGCCGCCGCCCTGCAGATCGCGCTGGACCGCCGCGACAACGGGGGTGCGCCCCAGCGCTGACCCCGGCGCCGACCCCCGCAGTGGCCCGAATGGTGAGATCGGTGTTTCGGTCTCCGAGACAACCGGTAAGGTGAACGCATGGAGTCGAGCAACATCCGCCTGGCAGTCATCCCCGGTGACGGTATCGGCACCGAGGTCGTCGCCGAAGGCCTCAAGGTCCTCAACGCCGCGGGCGTCAAGTCCGAGACCACCGAATACGATCTCGGCGCCAGGCGTTACCACGCCTCCGGTGAGACGCTTCCCGACGAGGTGCTCGACGAGCTGCGCGGCTACGACGCGATCCTGCTGGGTGCCGTGGGCGACCCGAGTGTGCCGCCCGGCGTCCTGGAGCGCGAACTGCTGCTGCGCCTGCGCTTCGAGCTCGACCACTACGTGAACCTCCGCCCGGTCAAGCTGTTCCCCGGTGTGGCGACCCCGCTCGGGCAGGCGGGCCCCGAGGACATCGACATGGTCGTCGTCCGGGAGGGCACCGAGGGCCCGTACGCCGGGGCGGGCGGCGTCATGCGCCGCGGCACGCCGCATGAGATCGCCACCCAGGAGTCGCTGAACACGGCCTACGGCGTCGAGCGCGTCGTGCGCTACGCCTTCGAGAAGGCGCTGGCCCGGCCGCGCCGCAAGCTGACCCTCGTGCACAAGACCAACGTGCTGACCTACGCGGGCGACCTGTGGGCCCGCACCGTCGACCGGCTGAGCCTGGAGTTCCCGGAGGTCGAGACCGACTACTGCCACGTCGACGCGGCCTCGATGTTCTTCGTCAGCCAGCCGCAGCGCTTCGACGTCATCGTCACCGACAACCTGTTCGGCGACATCCTGACCGACATCGGTGCGGCGGTGGCGGGCGGCATCGGCCTCGCGGCCAGCGGAAACGTCAACCCGGCCCGCACGGCGCCGTCCATGTTCGAGCCCGTCCACGGCAGCGCCCCCGACATCGCCGGCCAGGGCAAGGCCGACCCGACCGCCACGATCCTGTCGGTCGCCATGCTCCTCGACCATCTCGGCCACACCGGGACCGCGGCCCGCGTCGAGCAGGCCGTGGCCGACGACCTGGTGGAGCGCCAGAGCGCCTGGACCGCCCGGTCCACCCGTGAGATCGGCGACGACATCGCCGCCCGAGTAGCCGGCTGATCCCGGCCGCTCATCCAGACGACGCGCATGGCGGCCCGGTATGGGCCGCCATGCGCTTTTTCATACCTGTCGAATGCCCTAGTTTTCCCTTAGCCGACTCGTCGCACAATGACTACGACGACGAAGAGAGAAGGACCTCGCCATGACCACCCATCTCAGGTTCGACGTGCAGCACAACCCCCAGGCCCGCGGTGCGGCCGAGCGTGAGCGGATGCTGGCGAGCCCCGGCTTCGGCCAGGTCTTCACCGACCACATGGTCTCCATCGACTACACCGAGGGGGAGGGCTGGCACGACGCGAGGCTCCAGCCGTACGGCCCGCTGGTGCTCGATCCCGCCACCGCGGTGTTCCACTACGCCCAGGAGCTGTTCGAGGGGCTCAAGGCCTACCGGCAGTCGAACGGGTCGATCGTCGCCTTCCGGCCGTACGCGAACGCGGCGAGGTTCAACCAGTCCGCGGCCCGGATGGCGATGCCCGCGCTTCCGGAGGAGACGTTCGTCGAGTCGCTCGAACTCCTCGTCCAGACCGACCGCGAATGGGTGCCGACGGCCGAGGGCCACAGCCTCTACCTACGCCCCTTCATGATCGCCACGCAGACCGCGCTGGGGGTGAACCACCCCTCGCAGAAGTACAAGTTCCTGGTCATCGCCTCGCCCGCCGCGTCGTACTTCACCGGCGGCCTGAAGCCGGTGTCGGTCTGGCTGTCCACCGAGTACACCCGGGCGGCGCCCGGCGGCACCGGGTTCGCCAAGTGCGGCGGCAACTACGCGGCGGCCTTCGTGGCCCAGCGGCAGGCCGTCGAGGAGGGCTGCGACCAGGTGGTCTGGCTCGACGCCTTCGAGCACCGGTGGGTCGAGGAGATGGGCGGGATGAACCTGTTCTTCGTCTTCGGCGACCGCCTCGTCACTCCGTCGCTCACCGGGACCCTGCTGCCGGGCATCACCCGTGACTCGATCCTGAGCCTCGCCGGCGAGCTGGGCTACACGGTCGAGGAGGGCAAGATCTCGATCGAGGACTGGCAGGCGGGCTGCGAGTCGGGCGAGCTCACCGAGGTCTTCGCCTGTGGCACCGCGGCGGTCGTGACCCCCGTCGGCTCGGTGAAGGGCACCGACCGGAGCTGGACCGTGGGCGACGGCACCCCCGGCCCCGTCACGATGCGGATCCGCGAGGAACTCGTCGGCATCCAGTACGGCGCCCGCCCCGACACCCACCACTGGGTGCACAAGATCTGCTGACCTGGGTCGCGGCGGCCCGCGCCGCCGGACCCACACTCAGCCGGGGCAGGTCGTGCCCCCTCCGAGGAGGGACAGCGACAGCAGCCCGCCGAGCACGCCGGCTCCGCCCCTGCCGTCGTCACCCAGCAGGGGCCGGGGGTCCGGGCACGGCGCCGGCGTCGCCGGAACGGCGGGAGAGGCCGGAAGGGGCGTCGGCGCGGGTGCCGGGGTCATCGTGACCGTGACGGTGACCGTGGGCACCGGAGCCGGCCTGGCGGCGGGCGTCGCCCGCGGCGAGGGGCCGGCACTCACGGTCACGCGGGGGCCGGCGATGGTGACGTGCTGGGTGATGTTGCAGACCCGGGCGCGCCGGCACAGCGCGTTCTGCACGTTCGAGGAGCCGCCGGAGGTGTTCGCCGAGGTGTGCTGGTAGCCGTGGTTGCGGGTGGAACCGCCTGTGACCGACCTGTCTCCCTGGGCGTTGCCCGGCTGCTCACCACCGGGGGCCCGGACGACGTTCCGCTCGGCGCGGCCGTGCCCGTTGTCGGCGGCGGCGCCCATCGGAGCGACGCCGGTGATGAAGGCGGCCGAGGCCGAGGCGCCGGCGACGAGGAGACCGGCGACCCTGCCTGTGAGAAACGCCCCGCCGCGCCGGTGAGTCATTCGTCGCCCCCTGCTTCTTTCTGTGCGTCACGCTTTTCGGGCATGACGTTCTCCCGCGAACGAGCCGGGTGGTCGGCCCGCGAACAAGAACCGCTTCGCGAGCGTACTCGCCGAAGGAACGCCGATCATGAGTCCGGCGCCTTCATGGCGGGTTATTACTCCGTCATTGCCCTGGCGCGTACGGCCGCGCGCCGAGGGTTGCCACAGTGGGGGTGACCTGGGCGTTCGCCTACCCTGGTAAGGGGAGGCGGGAGGAAGGGCGCCGCGGTGATGAAGCCGACGATCGACTACGAGGCGGTGTTCAGGGCGGGCCAGGCCCCCTCGCTGATCCTGACTCCCGATCTCGTCATCGTCGCCGCCAACGACGCGTACCTGAAGGTGGTCGGCCGTACGGCGAAGGACCTGCTGGGCAGGCCTCTGTTCGCCGCCTTCCCGCCCAACCCCGGGGTGCCCCCGGACGCCGGGGCGCAGGGGGCGGACAGTCTGCGCGCCTCGCTGGAGCAGGTGCTCACCACGCGGCGGCGGGACTTCATGCCGCTGCAGCGGTACGACGTCGAGGCGCCCGGCAGCCCGGGGGTGTTCGAGGAGCGCTACTGGAGCACGGTGAACACGCCTGTGCCCGGCCCGCACGGCGAGGTGCTGTGGATCATCCTCAGCACCGAGGAGGTCACCGATCTCGTCGAGACGCTTCGGCGGCAGCCCCCGGCGGACGCCGAAGGGGGCAGGGCCGGCGAGGGCGGTGCCCCGGCCAGGGACGTGGACGCCTTCGCCCGTGGGTTGCAGGCGCTCAACGAGGAACTCAGGCAGGCGCACAGGGAGCAGCGCGAAACGACCTCCGCGCTGCGCGAGGCGATCGAGCGGCAGCGGCGGCTGGTCTTTGAAGCCTCGCACGACCTCCGCAACCCCATCACCGGCCTGATGATCGAGCTGGAGTGCGCGCTTTCCGAACCCGGCATCGACCTGCAGCGAATTCTGCGGAAATCCCTCTGCGACGCCGAGCGGCTCAACGACATCGTGGCCGACCTGCTCGACCTCGCGCGGGTGGACACCGAGTCCGGCGAGCTTCCGGCCCAGACGGTCGACCTCGCCGAACTCGTCACCGACGAGCTGGACCGCCGCACTCCGGGCACCGCGGTCGCCGTCCACACCCGCCTCGCCCCTGACGTACTGGTGCGGGCCTCGCGGATCCGGCTGGCCCGCCTGCTGGGCAACCTTCTGGCCAACGCCGAACGGCACGCCTGCACGAAGATCGAGATCCACGTGGGCGCCGCTCCACCCGACGCGGTCCTGGAGGTCGCCGACGACGGTCCCGGCATCCCCCCGGCGGACCGCGAGCGGGTCTTCGAGCGTATGTACCGCCGGAGGGAGGCCCGGGAACGGGACCCCGGCGGCTCGGGGCTCGGCCTGACCATCGCGCGGGCGATCGCCGAGATGTACGGCGGCACCCTGTGCGTCGCCGACAGCCCCGTCGGCGCCAGGTTCGTCCTGCGTCTGCCTCTCGCGTCGTAGAGGCGGGCCGGTCAGGCGGAACAGGGTCCGCGGGCGGTGGACGCGGTTCCGCGTCTCGATCAGCGCGGGCCGGCGGCGTGCTTCCGGATGAGGGTGAGCCCGTCGGCGACGGACAGCAGCACGCTGGTCACCCTGTCGTCACGCGCCACGAAGTCGTTGAACTCCCGCATCGCCGGGACGTTGCCGCCCGCGGCGGGGTCGGTGATCGCACCGTGCTGGAGCGTGTTGTCCACCGCGATCAGGCCGCCGGGCCTGAGCCGGGCCAGGACCTCCTCGTAGTAGACGGGATAACCCGCCTTGTCGGCGTCTATGAAGGCGAAGTCGACGTGCTCGTCCGGGGGCATCGCCCGCAGCGTGTCGGCGGCCGGGCCGAGGCGCAGTTCGACGCGGCCGTCGAGCCCCGCCTTCGCCCAGTAACGCCGGGCCACGGAGGTCCACTCCTCGCTCACGTCACAGGCGATCAACCGGCCGTCGGCGGGCAGCCCTCTGGCGATGCAGATGGAGGAGTACCCGGTGAAGGTCCCCACCTCGACGGCGAGCCGGGCGCCGCTGAGCTGGACGAGCAGGGTGAGCAGGGTGCCCTGCTCCGGGGCGATCTGCATGGTGCTGCGGTCGCCCATCAGCCGGCGGGTCTCCTCCGCCAGTTCGGCGAGCAGGGCGTCGGGCGGGGTGGTGTAGGCGGCGGCGTACTCGGCGACGGCGGGCGTGATGAATTCGGCGGCCTTCATGGTGATCACTCTAGGCTGTGACCCGCTGAGCTGGCCGGACACTCGCGCACATCTCGTAGGATGAGATCGATGTGCCAGAGGGTGACCGGCTGTGGCAAACTGCTGAGCACCATGAACAACGGTCTGCTCATTATCGGCAGGCGCGCCGGCTGAAGGACATCGCCGGCGCGCAGACCTCTCACGTCCGTGAGGGGTCTTTTTGTTTGGGCCCCGCACCGGCGAACAGGTCGGCGAAGACAGTTCCGTGAACACAGGCCAACGAACACAGGCCAACGAACACAGGCCAACGAACACAGGCCAACGAATACAGGCCGACGAACACAGCCCGGTGAACATAGCGCGCGGCGAGACACGCGACCCCGCGAAGGAGACACAGAGATGGCCGACGACCGCTTCCACGTGTACGACACGACGCTCCGCGACGGGGCCCAGCAGGAGGGGCTCAACCTGAGCGTCGCCGACAAGCTGGCCATCGCGCGGCACCTGGACGGCCTCGGAGTCGGCTTCATCGAGGGCGGCTGGCCGGGCGCCAACCCCAAGGACACCGAGTTCTTCCGGCGGGCTCAGACCGAGCTCGACCTGAAGCACGCGCAGCTCGCCGCTTTCGGCGCGACCCGCCGGGCGGGCCTGAAGGCCGCCGACGACCCTCTGGTGGCCGCGCTGCGCGAATCCGGCGCGCCGGTCGTGACGCTTGTCGCCAAGAGTCACGACCGGCACGTCGAACTGGCCCTGCGGACCACGCTGGAGGAGAACCTCGCGATGGTCCGCGACACGGTCTCCCACCTGGTCACGGAGGGCCAGCGGGTCTTCCTCGACGCCGAGCACTTCTTCGACGGCTACCGGTCGAATCCCGCGTACGCGCTGGAGGTGCTGCGCACGGCGGCGGAGGCGGGGGCCTCGGTGATCGCGCTGTGCGACACCAACGGCGGCATGCTCCCCGACGAGCTGGCCGACGTGGTGCACGACGCGGTCGGCACGGGGGCCCGCGTCGGCATCCACTGCCACGACGACACGGGCTGCGCGGTCGCCAACACCCTCGCCGCGGTCAGGGCCGGCGCCACGCACGTGCAGGGCTGCGCCAACGGGTACGGCGAGCGCTCCGGCAACGCCAACCTGTTCACCGTGGTCGCGAACCTCCAGCTCAAGCGGGGCTTCGACCTGGTGCCGCCGCAGTCGCTCCGCGACATGACCCGCATCGCGCACGCGATCACCGAGGTCACCAACGTCACGCCCAACTCCCACCAGCCGTACGTCGGCATGTCGGCCTTCGCGCACAAGGCGGGCCTGCACGCCTCCGCGATCAAGGTGGACCCGAACCTCTACCAGCACATCGACCCCGCCCAGGTCGGCAACGACATGCGCATGCTCGTCTCCGACATGGCCGGCCGGGCCTCGGTCGAGCTCAAGGGCCGCGAGCTGGGTTACGAGCTCAGCGGCGACCAGTCGCGGTGGCTGGTCGAGCGGGTGAAGGAGCTGGAGGCCAAGGGGCACACGTTCGACGCCGCCGACGCGTCCTTCGAGCTGCTGCTGCGCGACATGGTCGAGGGCGGGAACCGGCGCCACTTCACGGTCGAGTCGTGGCGGGTCATCGTCGAGCGCCGGCCGGGCGGCGACGTGGTCAGCGAGGCGACGGTGAAGCTGCACGCCAAGGGGGAGCGGATCGTCGCGACCGGCGAGGGTAACGGCCCGGTGAACGCGCTCGACCGCGCGGTGCGACTCGGCCTGGAGAAGCTGTACCCTGAGCTGGCCGAGGTCGAGCTGATCGACTTCAAGGTGCGGATCCTCGAAGGCACCCACGGCACGGACGCGGTGACGCGGGTGCTGATCACCTCCAGCGACGCGACCGGCGAGTGGGCCACGGTCGGTGTCGCGGAGAATGTCATCGAGGCGTCCTGGCAGGCGCTGGAGCAGGCGGTGACCTATGGTCTGCTGCGGGCCGGCCACAGCGCCTGATCCCGCGGCCCGGCGGGCCGGGATGATCGGATTGCGACCGGATGCTCACGGGACGTGAGAGAACGTCTGTGGTTTTAGTGACATTTGGTCTACTTAGTGCTTAGATAGGCGAAGCTCCTGAGGCGGTCTTCGCCATGACGGCGATCCCGGCCACGGTTCCAGCCTCAGCGTCCATGCTCTGGCTCAACGGAGGGTGACGGCAAGAAGCATCTGCGCACCGAACCCCGTGCTGTCGCGACCTGCCCGGCTTCTGATCGTCCCCCCCCCCCCGGGAGTGGCCGGTGTCGCGAGAGCCGAGCCACGTCCATCACCATGACCAGCCACGTGACTGCTTTCGGTTCGAACACTTTTCGGACATCAGTCATCCCCTCGCTGTCACACCCGGAATGGGAGGGTCTTGTGATCACCTCGCCGTCTTACTACGACCAGATCGGTGGCGCGCCGGTCGTGCGCGACGTCGTCGACGCCTTCTACGTGCGCGTGCTCGCCGACGACGACCTGAAGCCGTACTTCGCCGGCATCGACATGCCCAGGCTGAAGCGGCACATGGTCGTGCTGCTGTGCTCCGTCCTCGGCGGCCCGGAGCCGTACGAGGGCCGTGACCTCGGAGAGGCGCACGCCGGCATGGGCGTCACGTCCGAGCACTACGACAAGGTCGGCGAGCACCTGTTCGCCGTCCTGGAGGCCGGCGGCGTCGGCGAGGACATCCTGCGCGACGTCGGCCTGGTGCTGGGCAAGGTGAAGCCGTCCATCGTGACCGGCCCCTCGGATACGACGGCGGAAACGGCCGGCTGAGTGGACACGCAGGCTCTCAAGGACAGCTGGCACCTCGTCTCCCGTTCGGGTGACCAGGTGCCGCTGTACTTCTACTCCGTTCTTTTCCTGATGAATCCGGATGTGCGGGACATGTTCCCCGTGTCGATGGCGCGTCAGCGCGACCGGCTCGTGGGCGCGCTCGGGCACGTCGTCAGCAACGTCGACCAGGTGGAGGACGTCGTCCCGTTCCTCCAGCAGCTCGGCCGCGACCACCGCAAGTTCGCGGTGACCGCCGCGCACTACCCCGCCGTCGGCCAGGCCCTGCTCGCCACGCTCGAACACTTCCTCGGCGACCGGTGGACCCCCGCGCTCGCGCACGACTGGACGCAGGCCTACAACCTGGTCGCCCAGGTGATGGTCGAGGCGTCCAACGAGGCCGCGAAGGTGTCCCCGCCGTGGTGGGAGGCCGAGATCATCGGCCAGGAGAACCGCACGCTCGACATCGCCGTCATCCGGGCGCGGCTGAACTACCAGTACCCCTTCCGCCCGGGACAGTCGGCGTCGATCTCCTACTCCATGCGGCCGCGCATCTGGCGGTTCTACTCGTTCGCCAACGCCCCGCGCCAGGACAACACCATCGACCTGCACGTACGCATGGTCGACGGCGGCGCGCTCAGCTCCGCGCTGGTGATGGGCGCGCGCCGCGGCGACGTCCTGCGCGTCGGCGCGGCCGTGGGCGAACGGCTGACGCTCGCTCCGGAGGTCCAGGGCGACCTGCTCATGATCGCGGGCGGTACCGGCCTCGCGCCGCTCAAGGCGCTCGTGGAGCAGATCGCCTTCGAGGGCCCGTCGCGCAGGGTGGACCTCGTCGTCGGCGCCCGTACGTCGAGGGACTTGTACGACCTGGAGGCGCTGGGCAAGATGGCGGCCGAGCACCCCTGGCTCAACGTCGTCCCGGTCGTCTCCCACGACCCGTTCTACCGGGGCACCCGCGGATACGCCGTGGACGTCGCGTTGCAGGGATGGCGTGGCCAGCACGTCTTCGTCTGCGGCTCGGAGGAGATGGTGCAGGCCACGAACGGACGGCTGCTGGACGCCGGCGTGCCGTCCGAGCAGATCCACTTCGACGAGTTCACGAGCGACAGAGGTCGGGAGTCATGACGGCGGAGATGCCTTGGGGAAGCCCGGCGGGTGAGCGCCAGCCCCTCACCCCGGATCGGGTACGCAAGCACGAGTTCACGCGCACCCCCCTCGGGCGCCGTGGCTACAGCGAGGACGAGGTGCGGGCGTTCCTGTACCGGGTCGCGGACGACATGGCCGCCAGCGACAAGGAGAAGGCGGACCTGCGGGCGTACATCGACCGCATGAAGCAGTGGTACAAGGAGCACGGCCTCAACCCCGAGCAGGCCACCGGGCCGCAGACCCCGAGCGTCGACGCGATCAACATCCTCTCCCGCGCGCAGCAGACCGCCGACGCCCAGATCGCCGAGGCGGAGGACTACGCCCGGCGGATCGTCGGCCAGGCCCGCCAGCAGTACGAGGAGATGCTGACGGAGGCGCAGCGCCAGGCGGAGGAGGCGGCCAACCAGGCGGTCGGCGCCTACCGCGCGGGCGACGGGGTCCAGAGCGCCGAGGCCGAGGAGCTGGAGCGCCGGATCGCCTACCTGCGTACGTTCGCCGACGTCACGCAGGTGCAGTTGCGCGCGGTCCTGGAGGGGCTCGCCAACGAGGTCGGCAAGCTCGGTCACGTGCCGGACCAGGCCAAGCAGGTCGCGGCCGGCTCCCCTTCGGTCTACGGGTAGCCGCCCGCCGGCCCCCAGGGGGAGGGCTACGACAGCGTGCCGGACGAACTCGTGCGCAGCGTGACCGGACCGGCCGGAGTGTGCACGATCAGCGTGCGTCCCGAGCAGGTGACATCCGGCCGGTCGGTCCCGGGCACCACCACGGTCAGCAGCGAGCGGGCCACGGGCGAGACGATCACGCCGGCGGGCTCCTTGCGCATGTATCCCGGCGAGATCCAGCCCTGGTAGGGCGAGGTCCGCCCGCGCACCACCCGCTGGCCTCCGACCGGCCGGCACGACGGCATCGCGAGCTGGACGATCGACGCCTTCCACCCGCCGTCGGCGACCACCACCCGGCCGCCCGCGTTCGACACGACCTTCAGGTCCGGGGCGAGGTGCCACAGGTTGCGCAGCTTGCCGCCGCCGTCGAGCACCGCCATCACGTCCTGGTGATGGCTGACCAGCACCGACCGCGTGCGCGCCACGCCGTACGCCCGGTCGGTGAACGTGAACGACTGCCGTTCCTTGTCCAGCGACCGGCGCACGAGCTTGGTGGGGGTGTGCCCCCGGAACCTCCGGCCCACGAGGACCGGCACGTTGTGGGCCTCCGGGCTCAGCGTCCACCGCCGGTACGGCGTGTTCTCATAGGAGTGGAAGCCCGCCTCCGTGAGGATCGAGCGGCCCTGGGCGTAGTAGGTGACGCCCATGTGGTCCTCGTGGCCGTGGAACTTCAGCGCCGGGCCGAACCGGATCGAGTAGTAGGCCGACTGCGGGTCGGCCCAGGCCGTACGGCCGAAGACGTATCCCGCGTCGAAGACCTGCACGGTGGCGTCGGCGTGGTCGAACGCGGCGGGCTGGACGTCCGCGGGCCCGTCGCCGATCGGCACCATGTAGCCGTTCGGCTGGGTCGCGGCGCTGATGTGCCGGGGCAGGCTCTCCCAGCGGCTCGCCAGCGCCGCGGGCACCTTCATCCCGCAGTCCTTGATCGTGTCGACCGCCACCCTGAGCCGGTCGTGCACGTAGATCGCGTAGCGTGGCGCCTGCTCGCGCAGGGCGCCCTGCCCGTCGATGTCGAGCGTCATCGACTTGACCATCCGGCGTACGGCGAGGTTCTTCCACGCCGGGTTGCCGTAGCGGCAGCCGATGCGCAGCAGGCCGATGTCCTGGTCGAGCCCGTGGTTGTGACCGAGTTCGTAGTGCTTGGGGTCCGCCAGCAGCTTCGCGTGCAGGGCGAGGCTCGACGTGAGCCAGCGCTCCTTCACGTACCTGCTCAGGCACACCAGGGCCGGGGCGCGCAGCGCGATGGGATGCTCGGCCCAGGCGTACCTGGCGGTCGTCCGGCCGCCGTACGGGTTGTCCGCGACCCAGTCCCTGGCGATCTCGACGGCCCGGTCGAGGTAGTCGGTCTTGCCCGTCGACTCGTAGTCGGCCACGAGCCGGCCCATCCACCGCAGCGACTGGAACACCATCTGCCAGGACCGGTTCCGGTACGGGTCCAGGCGCCAGTTGACGTCCTTGCCCACGGTGACGGCGGGGAGAGCAAGGAAGGACAGCCTGCCGTTCATGATGTCGGGGGAGGTGGGGGTGGCGGGCAGCCAGTCCCCCTGGCACTCCGGCGTGCGCTGCGGCGTCCGGGCCGCGGCGGGCACGGCCGTCGTGGCGGCGAGCGCGCTCAGGGGGAGCGCGGCCGACAGGAGGAGGGCGGTGAGGCGGCGGGGCACGCCGGTTCCTTCCGGGATTCAGGGCAGGGGTGCGCCATGCTGTCCGGTTTTTGATGATCTGGTCAAGCCGCTTTGATCACAACTACGCAACCGACCTCGGTCTTCGCCCTGCCGTCGCCCGGTGATCGCCCCGCTGTCGCCCCGCCGTACCTCCGTCGTCGCTCACCGTGGCGAACGCGCCCTGCCGTCCTTGGCCGGATCCTTGCGCGAAACGACCGTCCGGCCGCTCGTGCGTCCCGGACGGGGTCTGCCAGCCTGGTCGCCATGCTCGCACCGTTCCCCGAGACTCCCGCCGCCGCGGCGGCGCTGGCCACGGCGACCAGGTTCTGCCCGCCCGCGCTGCTCAACCACTCGATCAGGTCCTACCTGTGGGGCGCCGGGTACGCTCGCGCGCACGGGATCGGCTTCGACGACGAGTTGTACTACGTGTCGTCCCTGCTGCACGACGCCGGGCTGACTGAGACGTTCGACAGCCACCGCGTGCCGTTCGAGGAGGCGGGAGGACGTCTCGCCTGGGTCTTCGGCCTGGCGGCGGGATGGTCGGCGGAGCGGGCCGCGCGGGCCGAGGAGATCATTGTCCTGCACATGCGCGACGACGTCTCCGCGTCGGAGGACCCCGAGTCGCACCTCCTGCAGGTCGCCACGTCCTGGGACGTGTCCGGGCGGCGGCCCGGGGAGTTCCCGGGGGACGCCCGGGCCGCCGTGCTGAGCCGCTATCCCCGGCTCGGGTTCGGTGCGGAGTTCCTCGCCGCCTTCGAGGAGCAGGCGCGGCGCAAGCCGGGCTGCGCGGCGGCCCGCTCCGTCGACGGCGGCGTCGGCGACCGGATCGCCGCCAACCCCCTGGACGCCTGATCCCGCCGCCTGATCCCGCCGCCTGGCCGGCCGCCCGGTGCGACCGGGCGGCCCGGCCGGGTCAATCCTCCTTGGGCCCGGCGCTCTCGACCACCTCGAAGGACCACAGCTCGGAGCCGGTCGCGGCGGGACCGCCGTGCCCGTGGCCGTGACCCTGCCCGTGTCCGTGGCCGTGGTTCTCGCCCTGGTTCTCCCCCTGTGCGGCGGCCTCGGCCGCGGCCCGCGCGTGTCCCGCCTGGAACGCCTGGCTCTCCTGCCAGCGCCGGAAGTCCTCCTCGCTGCGCCAGCGGGTGTAGACCAGGTAGCGGTCGCCGCCCTCGACCGGCCGCAGCAGCTCGAACCATTCGAACCCGTCGGCGGACTCCACCATCCCGGCCCGGCCCGCGAACCGCTGCTCCAGTTCGCGCCGCATCTCCTCGGGCACCGTCAGCACGTTGATCTTCACGACCGAAGGCACATCGACTCCCGTACGCTCGACTTCATCCGACAGCAGACCACCTTAAGCACGCCCATTGGGCGTACCCCACTAGGCTCGTGACGTGCGTATCGCGAGGTTCTCGATGGGCGACCAGGTCGCCTTCGGCGTGGTGGAAGAGGGCGAGCAGGTCATCGCCAGGATCGGCGGGCACCCCTTCCACGGGGTGGAGTTCACCGGTGAGCGGTTCCCGCTGGCCGAGGTCCGCCTGGTCGCCCCCATGTTGCCCAGCAAGATCATCGCAATCGGCAAGAACTACGCCGACCACGCCAGGGAGATGGGCGGCGAGCCCCCGGCCGAGCCGGTCGTGTTCCTCAAGCCCAACACGACCGTGATCGGGCCGTCGGAGGCGATCGCGTACCCGGGGAAGCTGTCGGAGCGGGTCGACTTCGAGGGCGAGCTCGCCGTGGTGATCGGCCGGCTCTGCCGCGACGTGCCGGCCGAGCGGGCCGGTGAGGTGATCTTCGGGTACACCTGCGCGAACGACGTGACCGCACGCGACCTGCAGGCCAGGGACGGCCAGTGGGCCAGGGCCAAGGGCTTCGACACGTTCTGCCCGCTCGGCCCCTGGATCGAGACCGAGCTCGACCCGGCCGACCTGTCGATCACGACCACGCTCAACGGCGAGGTCAGGCAGAGCGCCCGCACCTCCCTCCTGCTGCACGACATCCCCGCGCTAATCGCGTACGTGAGCGCGGTCATGACCCTGCTGCCCGGCGACGTCATCCTGACCGGCACCCCCGCCGGGGTGGGCCCGATGTCCGTCGGCGACGAGGTCGGGGTCTCCATCGAAGGAATCGGAACTCTCACTAACCGGGTGATCTCACGTGACTAGGGTGCGCTTCGCCCCTTCGCCCACCGGCATGTTCCACGTCGGTGGCGCTCGTTCGGCGCTTTTCAACTGGGCGATCGCCGAGCGGTCCGGCGGCACGTTCGTGCTGCGCATCGAGGACACGGACGCCGCGCGCAACCGGCCGGAGTGGACCGAGGGCATCATCTCGGCCCTCGCCTGGATCGGCATCAACGGCGACTCGCCCCGGTTCGAGGGGCCCTACTTCCAGTCGGCGTACGAGCAGCAGCACCGCGAGGCGGCCGCGAAGCTGCTCAAGGACGGCAAGGCCTACCACTGCACCTGCACGCGGGACGACGTGAAGGCCAGGACCGGCTCCGAGCACCAGGGCTACGACGGGCACTGCCGCGACCTCGGCCTGACCGAGGGCGCCGTGCGGTTCCGCACGCCCGACGAGGGCGTGACGGTCGTGGACGACAAGGTCCGCGGGCGGGTGGAGTTCCCGAACGCCGCGATGGAGGACTTCGTCATCGTCCGGGGGGACGGCTCACCGCTGTTCATCCTCGCCAACGTGGTCGACGACATGGAGATGCGGATCGACCACGTGGTCCGCGCCGAGGAGCACCTGTCGAACACGCCCAAGCAGCAGTTGCTGTGGCGGGCGCTCGGCGCCGAGCCGCCGGTCTGGGCGCACGTGCCCGTGATCGTCAACGAGAAGCGGCAGAAGCTGTCCAAGCGGCGTGACAAGGTCGCCCTGGAGTCCTACCGCGACGAGGGCTACCTCGCCGAGGCGATGGTCAACTACCTGATGCTGCTCGGCTGGGGGCCGGGCGACGACCGCGAGATCATGCCGTGGTCGGAGATGATGCCGCTGTTCCGGCTGGAGGACGTGAACCAGGCCCCGGCGTTCTTCGACGAGAAGAAGCTGCGGGCCTTCAACGGCGAGTACATCCGCGCGCTGCCCCGCGAGGTGTTCGCCGCCCGCTGCGAGCCGTGGCTCGACCCGTCCTGGGACAGCGACGTGTTCGCCCGCGTGGCCGACCTGGTGCAGACCCGGGTCGCGGTGCTGTCGGAGGTCACCGCCAACGTCGACTTCCTGTTCCTGGACGAGCCCGTCTTCGACCAGCCGTCCTGGGACAAGGCGATGAAGCCGGGGGCGGACGCCATCCTCGCCGGGTACGCCGAGCGCCTGGAGACGGTGAGCTGGGACCCCGACTCGCTGAAGACCGCGCTGGAGGAGGTGGGCCTCGCCCACGGCCTCAAGCTCGGCAAGGCGCAGGCGCCGGTCCGGGTGGCGATCACCGGCCGGACCGTGGGCCTGCCGCTCTTCGAGTCGATCGAGGTGCTCGGCCGGGAGCGTTCGCTCGACCGCCTCCGCGCCGCCCTCACCCGCCTCCAGGGCGCGTCCTGATCCCCTGAGGGATCAGCGGAGGCCGCGGCGGTCGAGGAGAGGGGCGATCTCCGGGTCCCGGCCGCGGAAGGCCCGGAACGCCGCCATCGAGTCCACGCTGCCGCCCCGGGAGAGCAGGGCCGCACGGAAGGCGTCCCCGTTCTCCCGGCGCAGCCCGCCGTTCTCGCCGAACCACTCGACCGTGTCGGCGTCGAGCACCTCGCTCCAGATGTAGGAGTAGTAGCCGGCGCTGTAGCCGCCCGCCCAGATGTGGGCGAAGTACGTGCTGCGGTATCTCGGCGGGACGGCGGGCAGGTCCACCCCGGCGTCCCTGAGCGCCCGCCGCTCGAACTCCTCCACGTCTTCGTCGCCGTCGTACGCCGTGTGCCAGGCCCAGTCGAGCAGGGTCGCGGCGAGGTACTCCAGTGTGGCGAAGCCCTGGCCGAACTTCTGGGTCTCCAGCATCCGGTCGACGAGGTCGCGCGGCATCGGCTCGCCCGTCTCGTGGTGCCGCGCGTACTCCGCCAGGATCTCCGGATGCGTCGCCCACATCTCGTTGACCTGCGAGGGATACTCCACGAAGTCGCGCGGCACGGCCGTACCGGAGAACCGGGGGAACCGCACGTCGGAGAACAGGCCGTGCAGCGCGTGCCCGAACTCGTGGAACATCGTGTTGACCTCGTCGAACGTCATGAGGGTCGGCTCGCCCCTGACGATGTTGAGGTTGTTGACCACCACCGGCCGGGTGCCCTCCAGGCCCGACTGCTTCACGAGGCTGTTCATCCACGCCCCGCCCCGCTTGGACGCCCTGGTGTGGAAGTCGCCCAGGAACAGGCCCAGCGGCGAGCCGTCCTCGTCCCGCACCTCGAAGACCCGCACCTCCGGGTGGTAGCCCCGCAGGTCCGGGCGCTCGTGGAAGGTGACGCCGTAGAGGCGCGTCGCCGCGTTGAAGACGCCCTTCTCCAGCACGGTGTTCAGCTCGAAGTACGGCCGCATGCGGCGGCTGTCGATGTCGTGGCGGGCCTTGCGCACCTTCTCCGCGTAGAACGCCCAGTCCCACGGCTCGATCGGGTGCCCGGCGATCTCCTCCAGGTCCGCCTGCTCCTTGCGGGCGTTGGCCACCGCGGGCGGCACGAGCCGGTCCAGCATCTCGGTCACGGCCCGTGTCGTGCCCGCGGTCTGGTCGGCCAGGACGTACTCCGCGTGGTTCTCGTAGCCGAGCAGCCGCGCCCGCTCCCGGCGCAGGGCGGCCATCTCCCTGATGAGGCCGGCGTTCCCGGCGCCGCGTCCGGAGGAGGCGCGGTAGATCCGCTCGCGCAGGGACCGGTCGGTCAGCTCGGCCAGGGCGGGCTGACCGGTGGGCAGGACCAGCGAGATCAGGTAGCTGCCGTCCAGGCCGCGCTCCCCGGCCTGGTCGGCGAGCGCCTGGACGGCGTCCGGCGAGAGCCCGTCGAGCTCGGCGACGTCCTCGACCACCACCGCGCGCTCGTTGGTGTCGGCGAGCAGGTTCTGCTGGAACGTGGTCCCGAGGGCCGAGAGCCGCTCGTTGATCTCCCTGAGCCGGTCCTGGTCCCGCTCGTCAAGCGTGGCGCCCGCGCGGGTGAAATCGGTGAGGTAGCGCTTCAGCAGCCACCGCTGCTCCTCATCGGCCGCCTCGACCGCCTGGACGCGCTCGAACAGCCTCCGGTCGAGGTGGATCGCGTCGGCGTGCTGGGCGAGCCTGGGCGTGACGGCCTGCTGGATCTCCTGCACGCCCGGAGTGGTGTCGGACGACGCCTGGTTGAAGAACACCGCCGAGACGCGGTCGAGCAGCCCGCCCGACCTCTCCATCGCCTCGATGGTGTTCTCGAACGTCGGAGGCTCCGGGTTCGCGGCGATCGCCTCGACCTCCGCGAGGTGCTCGGCCATGCCCTGCTCGAACGCCGGTGCGTAGTGCTCCTCCCTGATCTCCTCGAACGGAGGCAGCCCGTACGGCAGGTCGCTGGGGCTGAGGAAGGGGTTCGCGGCCGAGGTCATGGCGGGCGGCTCCTCACGTGGCGCTGGCGTTTGTCCCAGCCTCGCACAGAAGCGCCGGGGCCTTCGCCCGGGAGGATCGGATCACGAGATCGCGGGGCGCGCCGCAATCGTTTTGGTAGTGGGTCGCAAGCTGGGCTATCCTTTCGGAGTCGCAAGCGGGAGCCGCGAGGCCCCCGCGAGCAGATGGGGTATGGGGTAATTGGCAGCCCGACGGATTCTGGCTCCGTTAGTCTAGGTTCGAGTCCTGGTACCCCAGCTGGATCCCCCCAAGGGATTCTGCTGGAAGCAGCGCAGTGCATGGTCCCGTCGTCTAGTGGCCTAGGACGCCGCCCTCTCAAGGCGGTAACGGCGGTTCGAATCCGCTCGGGACTACTTCACTGCACTCGGCTCCGTCGTCTAGTGGCCTAGGACGCCGCCCTCTCAAGGCGGTAGCGCCGGTTCGAATCCGGTCGGGGCTACCTCACCGAAACCCTCGGCACCCTGCCGTGCCGGGGGTTTCGCCGTTACGGCGACGCCGCACCCTGTTCATGGTCGTGCCGGGGGTTTCGTCGTCGCAGGGACTGTCGGCTCGTGTTTGACTTCAAGCGCTTGAGGGATGCTGTGCTGGTCGCATGACGAGCTTCACCATCCAGGACGTTTCCCGGCACAGCGGGCTGAGCGAGCCGACGCTGCGCTACTACGAAGAGGCCGGGCTGGTCGGGCCGATCGGCCGTGACGAGAGCAGCGGACATCGCCGCTACCAGGACGAGGACCTTGAGGTGATCGAGGTGCTGGCCTGCCTTCGCGCGGTCGGCATGGGCATCGAGGCCATGCGTACCTACCTGGCCAACCGCACGCGCGGGCGGGCCGCGGCGGCGGAGCAGCGCGACCTGCTGCTGCGACAGGCCGAGCGGATCGAGGCCGAGATCTCCGCTCAGCGCGCGCGGCTCGGCTACCTGCGCGAGAAGGCGGCCCTGTGGGACGCCCGCGACCGGGGCGACGCCGGCGCGGAGGCCGAGGCGATGCGGCGAGTCACGGACGCGGTGGGCCGTCTGGAGCTGCCGCGATGAGCCGGGTTCTGGTCACCGGCGGGTCCGGTTACCTGGGCACGCATCTGGTCGCCGCGCTGCTGCGGGCGGGTGGCGAGGTGCGTGCCACGGCGCGCTCGGCGTCCCGCGAGGCGGAGCTGCGCGCGGCGGTGCGTCGCGGCGGTGCCGACGACGCCGGCCTGGAGGTCGTCGCCGCGGAGCTGACGACCGACGACGGGTGGGCCGCCGCGCTGGCGGGTTGCGACGAGGTCCATCACGTCGCGTCGCCCATCCCCGTCGTCCAGCCGGAGGACCCCGACGAGCTGATCGTCCCCGCCCGTGACGGTGCGTTGCGGGTGCTGCGCGCCGCGCGGGACGCGGGCGTCCGGCGCGTCGTGCTCACCTCGTCCTTCGCCGCGGTCGGATACACCCCCAAGCCCGGCGCCGAGTTCACCGAGGCCGACTGGACCGACCCCGACATGCCGGGGCTGGCGCCCTACCCACGCTCGAAGACGATCGCCGAGCGGGCCGCCTGGGACTGGATGAAGCGCGAAGGCGGCGACACCGAACTCGTCGTGGTCAACCCGACCGCCATCCTCGGGCCCACCCTGACGACCGGCCTGCGCTCCTCGACCCAGCTGGTCAAGGTGCTGCTCGACGGGAGCATGAGCGTCGCGCCCCGGCAGCGCTTCGGCGTCGTCGACGTGCGCGACGTGGCCGACCTGCACATCCGCGCCATGGCCGCGCCCGAGGCCGCGGGCAAGCGCTTCCTGGCCGTCGCCGACGGTCCGGTGCTGAGCTTTCTGGAGGTGGCCGAGATCCTGCGCCGGCGGCTCGGTCCGCTCGCCGCGCGGGTTCCAACGCGGGAGGCGCCGGGAGACGAACCGCCACGGCCGGTCATCCACAACGATCGAGCCCGCGACGAGCTCGGATGGCGTCCGCGCCCGGCCGAGACGGCGATCGTGGAGACGGCCGAGAGCCTGCGCGAGCTCGGTCTGCTGGAGGCGGGGAGCTGACAGCGCGAGAGCCGCGGACGCGCGGCTCGGGGTTTCGCGTTGTGTGCCCTAGAGATGGCGGGCGCCGACGTCCAGGCTGGAGACGGTCAGCACGCCGTCGATGCCGGCGAGTGCGGCGGTGAGGTCGCCGATCGAGCCGGGGCCGTGGACCGTCATGGAGACGGTGACCGTACGGCCCTCGCGGCGCTCACCGGGCTGTTCGAGCGACAGCTCGCTCACGGCGAAGTCGCGTGCGCCGCACTCGGTCAGGATCCGGGAGAACGCGCCGCGGCCGTCGATGTAGGACAGCCTCAGGGCATACGGCGTGTGCCGGGAGCGGGGGAACCGGGCGGCCAGCGGGGTGAGCCCGAGCATCACGACGAAGTGCCCCACGGTCGCCAGGGTGGCCAGCAGCCACAGACCGGCGCCCGCGGCCATGCCGACACCGGCGGTCAGCCAGACGGCGGCGGCGGTGGTCAGGCCCTTCACCGCGTCGCGCCGTATGAAGATCAGCCCGCCGCCGATGAAACCGATGCCGGAGATGATCTGCGCGGCCACCCGGGACGGGTCGAGTGTGACGTGCTCACTGAGGATGTCGGAGAAGCCGTGCTTGGACACGAGCATGAACAGCGCGGCCCCGAACCCCACGAGTGTGTGCGTGCGCAGCCCGGCGCTCTTCTGCCGGATCTCCCGTTCCGCCCCGATTGCGGCCGACAGCACCAGCGCGATGGCGAGGTCCACCGCCTGCTCCAGTTCCGGGACCGCCTCCACGGTCAGTGATACGGGCGTCACGAGAACCAGCCTAAGACCGGCCCCGGTCACCGGCCGGTCGTCCGAGCCCGTGAGCCCGGCCCGGCGCCGTGGCGGGGCCGGTGGCGTCCGTTCCGCCGGCGAACCTCCGGAGGATCCCGGCCGTCGTGGTGTCCACCGGCAGGAACGCCTCCAGTTTCAGCTCGGAGAGCGTGACGTCGACGGCGGTGGCGAAGGTCGTCACGGTCGTCATGAGACGCAGCTCGCCGAGCGAGGTGCGCAGGTGGAGCGGCACCGCGAAGCCGAGCTGCCCGGCGGACGGCTCCGGCGCGGGCACGTACCGTGTCAGCTCGTCGCGCAGCTCCGGCAGGTGACCCAGGCGCGTCAGGATATGCCGGGCCCATTCGGCGAGGTTCCCTATGCGCGGCGCCAGGCCGCGCGGATGCAGCGCGAGGCGGTACACGTTCGCCCCAGCGCCGAGCAGCACGGGATCCGCGCCCTCGGTGATCAGGCCGAAGGCCTCGTTCGCGGCGATCAGGCCGCCGTCGCGGTCCACGACCAGCGCGGGGTACGGCAGGTGCCCGCGCAGGATGTGGCCGATCGCCGTGCGCACCGGGGCGAGCACCGGGTCGTCGAGCGGGCTTTCCGGATAGGCGGGGGCGTACCCGGCCGCCACGAGCAGTTCGTTGCGCTCGCGCAGCGGCAGTTCGAGCCCTTCGGCGAGCCGTACGACCATGTTCCGGCCGGGCACGGACCTGCCGGACTCGATGAAGCTGAGGTGCCGCTGGGTGGTGCCCGCCCGCAGCGCCAGCTCCAGCTGGCTGAGGCGACGGCGGGTCCGGCGGTCGCGGAGCGCGCGGGGGAAGTCCACGGTGACCCTTTTAGCGGCATCCGCGGCGTCCCGGCCATTCCCTGCGGGGAATTGCCGCCCGCCCGCGCGGATCGCGAGCATCGCCGGCATGGACATCGGTGTACTGCTTCCGACCGGAACCGCCCAGTGGGGCGCGGACGGCGATCCCAGAGAGCTGGTCGCCCTCGGCCGCCAGGCGGAACGCGCGGGGTTCTCCTCGCTCTTCGTCAACGACTCCCTGATCAGCCCGCGCGTCGAGGCGCTGACCATGCTGGCGGCGCTCGCGCCGGCGACCGGCCACGTGACCCTGGGGACGGGCGCGCTGCTGCCCTTCCTGCGGCGGCCGATCCAGGCCGCCCAGTCCCTCGCGTCGATCGACCTGCTCAGCGGGGGCCGGCTGACGGTTACGGTCGGCGCGGGGTTCCCCGGCCGGTTCGGCCGGCCGTTCTACACCCTGTCGGAGGTGCCGTGGGAGCGCCGCTTCACGCGGCTCGACGAGACCGTGGCGCTCTGGCGCGCACTGTGGAAGGGCGAGACCTCCTTCCACGGCGAGATCCTCCGATTCGACGACATCCCGCCCGCCACCCGGCCGTTCCGCCCCGGCGGGCCGCCGATCTGGCTCGGCGGCGCCACACCGGCCGCGCTCGCCCGCGCGGGGCGGCACTACGACGGGTGGCTGCCCTATCCGCCCGACCCGGCCGACTACGCCGCCGGGCTCGCGGCCGTACGGGAAGCGGCGGGCACGGCGGGCCGGCGGCCCGAGGACGTCACCCCGGCCCTGTTCGTCTCCGTGTGGATCGACGAGGACGGACCCGAGGCCGGTCGCCGGGCCCTCGACGCGTACGCACGGGCCGCGTACGGCATGCCGCTGGAGGAACTGGAGCGGATCCAGGCGGTCGTCACCGGCACGGCCGATCAGGTGCTCGCGGGCCTACGCCGCTACGTGGCCGCCGGGGCGCGGCACCTGGTCGTCCGCCTGGGCGCCCTGAGCCTGCACGGCCAGCGCGACCAGCTCGACCGGGTCGCCGAGCTGATCGCACCCCTCCGACGGGCCCGGCCGGAGCCGGAGGCCGGGCTCGCCTACGAAGGGGTGAGGCCGGTCATCGTCCCGAGCGCGCCTTGAACAGGGCCCGCTTGGCGGCCTTGCCCACCTGCTTGTCCGGGTGGGCCTCGTCGATGAGCTCCAGCAGCTCCTCCAGGTGCGGGTGCCGGACCTTCCAGATCACGTCGAGCAGCCCGATGAGCGTCGGCGCCGGGCCGATGTCGTGCAGGCTGGACACGAACTCCGGCCGGCCGAGCCCCGCGGAGATCGTCCACATGTCCAGGATCAGCCAGTGGGTGTCCGCCTGCGTGGGCTCGGGGGCGTCCTCGACGTCCATCTGGGTGAGGTGCGTCGCGGCGTACGGCCGCAGGGACGGCTCCTTCAGCGCCTCCTGCCAGGCCGGTATGGCGGCCTCGCCCAGCGAGCCCACCAGGCTGGCCGCCTGCACCCGGACGAGGGCGTCCGCCTCCTCCTCGGCGGCGGCGCCCAGCAGCTCGGCGGCGGCCCGCGCCGGGTCGCGCAGGGCGAGCCAGGCGGCGAACTCCTCGTCTGCCTCCTCCTCGGACATGTCCGCGCTGAACGACAGCAGGTCGAGGGCGGTCATCGCGTCGATCGCGGGCCGGGCGTCGACCTCGATGTCCTCGTCGTCCAGCAGGTGGACGAGGCCCTCGGCGCCGAGCGGCGTCAGGGTCACCGTGTCGTTCTCGACGGTCACCATGCCGTACCCGGTCAGCCAGGCGAGGACGGAGGCGAGCGGGTCGCCCGCGGCGGCCCAGGCGTCGGCGCCGAGATCGTCGTACTCGGCCGCCGCCTCGGCCAGTTCCTCACGCAGCTCGGGCACCCGCCGGCGGCCCCCCGCCAGCAGCAGGCGGACGAGCAGCGCGCGGGTCAGGCCGGACAGGGCCAGCGTGAGGTCGTCGTCGTCCAGCTCGGGGTCGCCGTAGTCGACCGAGTGCAGGCCGAGCATCCAGACGTCGAGGACGTCGTCGTCGTCCTCGTAGGGCCAGCCCTCGGTGTCGGAGTCGACGCTGACCGTGTCGTCGCCGTCGGGGGCGAGGAACTCCAGGTCGATGGCGAGGTTCCACAGGTTCCAGATGTTGCGCGGATCGGACAGGCCGATCGTGCGCACGGCCTCGTCCACCTCGGCCTCGCCGAGCAGGGTCTCCTCGCCCACCTTGCGCCCGGTGCCGACCCACAGGGCCAGGTCGCGGGCCTGGGCGATGAGCGTGACCCCGCGCGCCGCCTCGGCCAGCTCGACGTCGGGGCGCAGCCGGACCGTGGGCAGCGCCGCGATCTCGTCGGCGAACGGCTCGAAGTCGCCGAGGCCCTCGTCGGACCCCTCCTCGTCGAGCTCGTCCTCCTCCTCGTCCCAGTCGCGTTCGGCGATGACGTCCTCCATCGCCTCCACGAAGTCGTCCTCGACCTCGTCGAGCTCGGCCAGCAGGGTCTCCAGGGAGGCCGAGCCGGGCGTGAGCCGTCCGGTGCCGGACAGGAAGGTCAGGTACGCCCGGACGGCCGGGATCATCCCGTCCGCCGCGGCGTCGGGGTCCTCCACGACCTGGGGCATGCGTTCGAGGAGGATCGTGCGCAGATCGCCGCGCTTCCAGAGCCCGACGTCGGTACGGGCGATCAGGCGATGCCACAGTGCCACCGGACCCACGAGATCGGGGTCGCTGCCCGGCGCGTTGCCCGGCGTCCAGAGGATGAATTCTTGGAGCAGGGGGCGCAGTTCAGCGGCGGCTGCCTCGATGCGATCTGTCACCCCGCCAGCCTAGGGCTATCGGGAGGCCGCTCTCCAATCAGTTCGGCCCCTCAGTTGCACCGGTTCGCGCGTTCAGTTCGCCCGGCGCATGGCCTCGGTGATCCGCTCGGCCGCGGTGACGACCGGCGCGGCGTGCATGCGGCCGGGCGTACGGGTCAGCCGCTCGATGGGCCCGGACACGGAGACCGCGGCGATCACCTTGCCGCCCGCGCCGCGGATGGGCGCCGACACGCTCGCCACGCCCTGCTCGCGCTCACCGACGCTGTGCGCCCAGCCCCTCCTGCGTACGCTCGCGAGCGTGGCGGCGGTGAACTTGGCGCCGCGCAGGCCGCGGTGCAGCCGGTCGGGCTCCTCCCAGGCGAGCAGGATCTGCGCGGCGGACCCGGCGGTCATGGGCAGCGCGGAGCCGACGGGCACGGTGTCGCGCAGGCCGCTCGCGCGCTCGGCGGCGGCCACGCAGACCCGCTCGTCGCCCTGGCGGCGGTAGAGTTGGGCACTCTCCCCGGTGAGGTCGCGGAGCTGGATGAGCACCGGCCCGGCGACGGCCAGCAGGCGGTCCTCGCCCGCGGCGGTGGACAGCTCCGAGAGCCGGGGGCCGAGGATGAAGCGGCCCTGCGTGTCGCGGGAGACGATGCGGTGGTGCTCCAGGGCGACCGCCAGCCGGTGGGCCGTGGGCCTGGCCAGACCGGTCGCCTGGACGAGCTGTGCCAGGGAAGCGGGGCCCGCCTCCAGGGCGTTTAGCACGAGAACCGCCTTGTCGAGTACTCCGACCCCGCTAGAGTTGTCCATACCCCGATACTGCCGTCTCGCCATACGAGATGCAAACGCAATGGTGGGGATAACTAGATAGACTGTCCATATCCCGATATATCCGTCTCATCATGAGAGACATTGCCGGGGGCCTGAGCGCGAGGAGGCGTCAACCATGGGTCGAACACTGGCTGAGAAGGTCTGGGAGCAGCACGTCGTACGCCGGGCCGAGGGCGAGCCCGACCTGCTCTACATCGACCTGCACCTCATCCACGAGGTGACCAGCCCGCAGGCGTTCGACGGCCTGCGCATGGCCGGCCGCCCCGTGCGCCGTCCCGAGCTCACGATCGCCACCGAGGACCACAACGTGCCGACCGTGCTCGGGCCGATCGCCGACCCGGTGTCGCGTGCGCAGGTCGAGACGCTGCGCAAGAACGCCGCCGAGTTCGGCGTCCGCCTGCACCCGATGGGCGACGCCGGCCAGGGCGTGGTGCACATCATCGGCCCGCAGTTCGGGCTGACCCAGCCCGGCATGACCATCGTCTGCGGCGACTCGCACACCTCGACCCACGGCGCGTTCGGGGCCATCGCGTTCGGCATCGGCACCTCCGAGGTCGAGCACGTGCTGGCCACCCAGACGCTGCCCGCCTACCGGCCCAAGACGATGGCCATCGAGGTCAAGGGCGAGCTTCCGGTCGGCGTGACCGCCAAGGACCTGATCCTCGCGATCATCGCGAAGATCGGCACCGGCGGCGGGCAGGGTCACATCGTCGAGTACCGCGGCGAGGCCGTGCGCAGGCTCTCCATGGAGGGCCGCATGACCGTCTGCAACATGTCGATCGAGGCCGGCGCGCGGGCGGGCCTGATCGCCCCCGACGAGACCACGTTCGAGTACCTGCGCGGCCGTGCGCACGCGCCTTCCGGCGAGGCCTGGGACCGGGCGGTCGAGTACTGGAAGACGCTGCGCACCGACGACGACGCCGTGTTCGACAAGGTCGTGGAGATCGACGCCGCGACCCTCACGCCGTTCGTCACCTGGGGCACCAACCCGGGGCAGGGCGCGCCGCTCGGCGCCGCCGTGCCGTCGCCCGAGCAGTTCGCCGACCCGGTCGAGCGGGCCGCCGCCGAGCGGGCGCTGGAGTACATGGGCCTCACCGCCGGCACGCCGCTGCGCGACGTCCAGGTCGACACGGTCTTCGTGGGATCGTGCACCAACGGCCGCATCGAGGACCTGCGCGCCGCCGCCGAGATCCTGCGCGGCCGCTCGGTCGTCACCCGTACGCTGATCGTCCCGGGCTCCATGGGCGTCAAGAAGGCCGCGGAGGAGGAGGGCCTGCACGAGGTCTTCACGGCGGCCGGCGCCGAGTGGCGCGAGGCCGGCTGCTCGATGTGCCTCGGCATGAACCCCGACACGCTGAAGCCGGGCGAGCGCAGCGCCTCGACCTCCAACCGCAACTTCGAGGGCCGCCAGGGCAAGGGCGGGCGCACCCATCTCGTGTCGCCGCAGGTCGCGGCCGCGACCGCGGTGACCGGCCGGCTGACCGCCCCCGCCGACCTCTAGTCCGCCCACGTCCCAGGAGAAGATCATCATGGACGCCTTCACCACGCACACCGGCCGGGCCGTGCCGCTGCGCCGCAGCAACGTGGACACCGACCAGATCATCCCGGCCGTCTGGCTCAAGCAGGTCAGCCGTACGGGCTTCGAGAAGGGCCTGTTCGCCGCCTGGCGGGAGGACCCGTCGTTCGTGCTCAACGACCCGGCGTACGAGGGCGCGTCGATCCTCGTCTCCGGGCCCGACTTCGGCACCGGCTCTTCGCGTGAGCACGCCGTCTGGGCCCTGCAGCAGTACGGTTTCCGCGCCGTGATCGCCTCGCGGTTCGGCGACATCTTCCGCAACAACTCCACCAAGATGGGCCTGCTGCCGGTCGTCCTGCCCGAGGACGTCGTCAAGAGCCTGCAGGACGCGGTGGAGGCCGACCCGAAGACGGAGATCACCGTCGACCTCGTGGAACGCCAGGTGCGCGCGGGGGATCTGGTCGCGTCGTTCGAGATCGACGACTACACCCGCTGGCGGCTGCTGGAGGGCCTCGACGACATCGGCCTGACCCTGCGTCACGCGGACGCCATCGAGGAGTACGAGAATGGGCGGCAGCCATGGCTGCCGACGACCGTCTGAACGAGCCTCAGACCGAAGACGCGCTGCTGGCGCGGCGACTGCGTGATGCGCACCGCCGCGTCAGGGCGTTAGCCTTACCACAGGAGGAGCAGGCCCGCCTGGCGCGACGGCTGCTTGCTATCTGTGACGTGGCAAAGCGGGACATAGCCCATGCGGCCGCCCGGCTGGACGTCTTCATCGCCTATCTGGACGGCGCATCCGACACGCCGAGCAGGCGAAACATGCCCCCCGGTGATTGAGTCCCGCGACCTCGTCCCCTAATTTCAAGCGCGTAAGGGGGAGGAACCGAAATGAACAAGAAGGAACTCGTCGACGCGATCACGGATCGTGTCGGTGACAAGAAGACGGCCACCGAGGCCGTCAACGCCGTCCTCGACGCCATCCAGGGTGCCGTCGCCAGTGGCGACAAGGTCTCGATCACCGGCTTCGGCGCCTTCGAGATGGTGCACAAGCCCGCCCGTACGGCTCGCAACCCCTCCACAGGCGACCCGATCAAGGTGGAGGAGAGCTGGGCGCCAAGGTTCCGCCCTGGCGCGGACTTCAAGGAGCAGGTCAACGCGGGCGGCAAGGCCGCCAAGAAGAAGTAGCCGGCCCGCGGGGTCCGGCGACGGCCGGCCCTGTGGTCGTCGCCGGCGTTGTCGCCTCTGCAAGGGCGTTCCAGCAGGAACGTTCAAGCAGGATCGTTCAAGCAAGGCTCACGCAGGTTCAGCACTGTGGACGGCGCTCGGGTTCCCGGGCGCCGTTCGTCTTGTGCCCGTCATGACGGGGTAAACAGCGCGAAACTCCACCCTGAACTGCGCAAACGTGTGCAACCATCGGGAAAGCGAATCGCCGGGGCGCCTCCCGGACCCCCGGTGGTCCGCGCGCGATGCGACCGGGGGATTGAGTCAGTGCACGTCGGCCACGAACGAGAGACCAGCCGCATTCCACTGGACCTGTTCGACCAGGCGCCGGTCGGGGTCCTGGTGACCCGGGGCGAGGACCATCGGCTCGTCTACACGAACGCCGCCGTCGCCGCCATGTTCGGCGAGCGGCCGGACGGTGAGTGGTCGGTCGACGGGTGGACGTGCGGCGACCGTGCGGCCGTCGGGTGGCCGGCCGGGACGCCCGTCCGGGAGGCCCTCCCCGGCCTCGTCCGGCGGCTCTCGCCCGGCACGCTCGGCCACGTTTTGAAGACGGGGGAGGCGGCGTGCCTCGACGAGGTCGTCGTCACGGTGACCGGTCCCGGCGGCGCGTCCCGCGAGGGCTCCTTCCGCCTGAGCCTGTCCAGGGTGCCCCTCACGTGCGGGGAGAACGGTCTGCTGGCGGTGGTCCAGGAGATCACGGCGCATCTCGCCGCCGCCCGGCGCGTCCGGGTCATGGAGAAGGAGTGGCGCCGCATCCAGCGCCGCTACCAGAGCATGGTGTGGGCGGACGCGCACCTGGTGTGGGTGACCGGCCCGCACGGCGAGGCCAGGGAGATGAGCCAGGGCTGGCAGCGGCTGACGGGGCAGAGCGTGGAGGAGAGCCTCGGCGACGGGTGGTTCCGCGCCGTCCACCCCGAGGACCGCGCGGCCGCCGTCGAGTCCTGGGACAGGGCCACCGAACAGGCCGTCTCGCTCTACGAGCAGATCTACCGCGTCCGCACCCCCGACGGCCGTTACCGTCACGTCCGCTACCGGGCCGTGCCCGTGCACGAGGACGGCGAGGTGGTGGAGTGGGTGGGCGCCTCCACCGACGTCGAGCAGGAGTGGCAGGAGGCCCGGCGTCGCCGGCTGCTGGACCGCGCCGCCGCCGCGGCGAGCGACATCTCCAACCTGGAGGAGATGTGCCAGGAGTTCGCCAACGTGATCGTGCCGGAGCTGGCCGACTCGTGCTACGTCTACCTGCTGCCCGAGGCGATCGGCGCGCCGCCCGCGTCGATCGTCACCGAGCGCGTCGCCTCCGCCGTACGGGAGGGGCTGCCGAGCCTGCCGGCGCGGCGCAAGGAGTACCACCCCGCCGACAGCGGGTTCGTACGCGCGGTGCGGCGGCGCCGGCCCCTGCAGGCGGCCTTCCCGCCGGGACGGCCGCCGTTCCCCTGCGCCGACAACGTGACGGCCTGGATCGAGGAGGCCGGGGAGCACAGCCTGGCCATCATGCCGGTCGTCGTCGAGGGCGAGGTGGCGACGGTGGTCGTGACCGGCGTCTGCGGGGACCGCCCTCCCATCGCGCCGGACGACGTCCGGTTGATGCGGGAGATGCTCGACCACACGCACGACGCGGTCAGCAAGGCCCTGCGGTTCCGGCGCAACCAGAGGGTTGCGCTGGCCCTGCAGCACAGCCTGCTGGCGGAGCCGCCCCGGGTGCCCGGCCTGGAGATCGCCGCGCGCTACCAGGCGAGCCCGACCGCCGCGGAGATCGGCGGAGACTGGTACGACGCGTTCGTGCCGTCCGGCGGCGCCCTCGACCTCGTGATCGGTGACGTGGCCGGGCACGACCTCGCCGCGGCCGTGTGCATGAGCCAGGTGCGGAACATGCTGCGGGCGCTCGCCGTCGACCGCGACGAGTCTCCCGGGAACGTCCTGCGGCGGCTCAACGCCGCCCTGGAGACCCTGAACGGCGAGAGCACCGCGACCTGCGTCCTGACCCGCGCCGAGAGGGACGAGGAGGGCGGCTGGCGGCTGGCCTACTCGGTGGCCGGGCATCCGCCGCCGTTGCTGGTGACCGGCGACGGGCGGAGCCGCTTCCTGCGCGACGCGCGCAACCCCCTCCTCGGCCTGGACCACGGCAGGCCGTGGGCCAGCGCCGTGGAGATGCTGCCGCCGCACGCCACCCTGCTGCTCTACACCGACGGCCTCGTCGAACGGCGGGGCGAGGACATCGGCGACGGACTCGAACGGCTGCGGCGGTGCGCCGAGCCGCTCGCCCGCGCACCCCTGGGCCGGTTCTGCGACGAACTGCTCACCGGGATGCCCCTGACGGGAGAGGACGACATCGCCATGATCGCCCTGCGCCTGCCGTCGGCCTAAGAGCTCCTAACGCAATGAGCTGAGGCGGCGCCAGCAGATGAGGGCGCAGCCGATGCTGAGGAAGGCGCGGTGGATGTCCTCGCGGACTTCCCAGCGGATGCGCAGTCTGCGAGTCCGTCTCGCCGGTCAGGGCCATTCGAGGCGGACAAGGAGGGTTTCACGCTGCTCTTCGAGGACGACGTAGGTGGCCAAGCCGCGCTCGCCGAAGGCATGGGTCAGCATGTTTGATCTCGGCTTCGCCCGGTTGTACGGTTCCCCGCTCCACGGAGCGGTCTCCAGCAGCGTGAACAACTCCGCGAGTGGGCGCAGCGCCTCGTCGGGTAGCGCGGCGATCTGCTCTTCGGCAACCGGCTCAATGACGAGCTTCTACACCTACACGTCGATTCCACGGGCGGCGAGGATCTCGCGCCACGGCTTGCCCTCGGGACGGGGTCCTCCGGCCAGCACCTGCTCGGCCCGGTCGTGCATCTGCCGCCGGCCCTCAGGGTCGCGTACGGAGTCGCAGGCGGAGATCCACCACCGATGCACGAACGCGTCAAGCGTCCCCAGATCGAGGCTGACCCGCACCTCGTCGAGCACCGCCTTAGGCCGTGCCGGGCGTCGGGGCCGTAAGCGACTGAGGTGGAAGCCCGATCATCCCGCCCACGTGGGAGCAGGCCCCAACTCCGTCAGGACAATCCGGCTCACCGGCCGAGCGGATCGCCCGGACGCCCAGGCGACCTGGGCGACCTGGGCGCCGCTCGCCGGTTGCGCGGCCTCTCACCTGAGTCAGCGGGCTTCGAGGTTGCCGTGTGCCTCGATTGAGAGGTCCTGCCAGTCGGCCCAGGTCTTGAGCCGGTCGGCGTAGGCCCGCTCGATCAGTGGGTGGAAGCCCTTGCCGAACAGCACCCGCACCGGCGGGTTGGCGGAGTCCACGAGCTTCAGCAGTGCCTGCGCCGCGGCGGCCGGGTCGCCTGCGGGCATCTTCCCTGTCATCGCCCCGAGGTGCTGACGGAGACCGTCGTAGGCCGGGTCGGGCTTGGCCATGTGGCCGTTGGCGAGCGGGTCGGGGTTGTGGCCGTCCCGGGTGGCGAAGCCGCCGGGCTCGATGATGGTCACCTTGACGCCGAACTCGGCGACCTCGCCGGCGAGCGCCTCGTTCAGGCCCTCCAGGGCCCACTTAGAGGCGTGGTACGCGCCGCCGAGCGGCATCGCGATGACCCCGGCGGCCGAGGAAAGCTGGATGATGTGCCCCGAGCGCTGCTCGCGCAGGTACGGCAGCGCGGCCTGGACCACCCACACCGCGCCGAACAGATTGGTCTCGAGCTGGTCGCGCAGTTCCTGTTCTGTAAGTTCTTCGACCGCGCCGATCTGGGCGTAGCCGGCGTTGTTCACGATGACGTCGAGCCGGCCGAAGTGCTCCTTGGCGCGCTTCACGCTCTCGAAGACGGTGGCCCTGTCGGTCACGTCCATTTCCAGTGGAAGCACCGCGTCTCCATAGGTGTCGGCCAGCGCCTGCAGGCTCGCGGTGTTCCGAGCGGTGGCAGCGACCTTGTCGCCGCGCGCCAGGGCGGCCTCCACGAAGTTGCGGCCCAGGCCGCGGGACGAGCCGGTGACGAACCAAACCTTCTGCATGGTGTGCTCCTTGTTGCCGCTTTCAGCCGTTACAACCCCCTGGACGAGATAGCCCGGCAGAGATGTGAGATCGCCCGAGTGTGACCTGCGACACCATGTCACCTTTATCCTGATTGGTGATATCAATGGTCGGCGTGAGTCGCGTCGAGGACTTCCAGGAACTGAGGCCGCTGCTTTTCGCGATCGCCTACCGCATTCTGGGCAGCGTGAGCGAGGCCGAGGACGCCGTCCAGGAGGCCTGGCTGCGCTACGAAGGTTCCCCGGCCCAGCCCGAGTCACCCAAGGCCTTCCTGTCGGCCACGGTGACGCGGATCTCGATCGACGTGCTGCGCTCGGCCCGCGTCCGGCGCGAGGCTTACGTCGGGCCATGGTTCCCCGAACCGCTGCTGACCGACCCCTACCAGGACCCGGAGCGGTCGGCGGAGCTGTCCGATTCGTTGTCGATGGCGGCGCTGATCCTGCTGGAGCGGCTCAGCCCGCTCGAGCGTGCGGTCTTCGTGCTCCGCGAGGTGTTCGCCTTCAGCTACCGGGAGATCGCCGCCGCGGTGGAGCGGTCGGAGGCGGCCTGCCGCCAGCTCGCGGTGCAGGCACGCCGTCACATGGACGCGGGCCGGCCCCGCTTCGAGGCGGATCGCCGGGCCCGCGAGCAGCTCGCCGGGAGGTTCTTCCATGCGATGAGGGAGGGGGACGTCACAGGGCTGCAGGAACTGCTGGCCGCCGACGTCCAGCTGGTCAACGACGGCGCCGGCAAGATCGGGAGTACGATCCCCCTCTTCGGCGTCGCGAAGGTCGCCCGGGTGCTGTCCGTCGCCATCCCGCCGTTCGCCCAGATCGGCGCGGTGCTGGAGGCGCACGAGGTGAACGGCCAGCCGGGTGCGATCATCCGCGACCGAGACGGTCACATCTTCAACGTCTGGACGCTCGACATCCTGGACGGACGCATCCAGACCATCCGCTCGATCGTCAATCCCGATAAGCTCGCTCACCTAGGCCCCGTCGCCGACGCCCACGCGGTCATCCGCGAGAAGAAGCAGACCCGCCGCGACCAGCAGACGCCATGATGGGCGGCACGCGGGTCGGCCGGGCGGAGTCCCGCAAGGCGCTCAATGACGACTGGCAGGTCAACTCGGATATCGCAATCTCAGCTGGTCCATTGAGCCCTTTTTAATCCTGAGTAGGGGTCGGCTTCGACGGCGTGCAGGACGAGGACGGCCTGCACGATCGTGGTGGCCCGGCGAGGACAGCAGCGGAGCTTGGCCAGGACCTTCCACGTCTTCAGAGTCGCGATGGCGCGTTCGCCGAGGGCTCGGATGCGGGCGTGGGCACGGTTGACGTCCTTCTGCCCGCGTGACAGCCGCGGCCGGTGCCAGTGGCGCTTGAACGGGGTGCGGACCGTGCCACCTGCGCCTTGGTAGCCCTTGTCGGCGAAGGTCAGCACGCCGTTGGCCGTCAGTGCGTCGATCAGACCCACGATCCGGGCTGCGCTCAGGTCGTGCACCGCGCCGGGAAGAGCAGGAGAGGCCCAGACCAGGCGGCCGGCGGGATCGGCGAGGGCCTGGACGTTCATCCCATGGCGCTTGTGCTTGCCGGAGTAGTACGGCTTCTGGCCGGTGGCCAGGCGGGTGTAAGTGTCGCCGTTGCGCAGGTGGGCCAGCACCAGTAACGCCTGTTGCCCGGGGTTCAGGCGCCGCCACCGGCTGCGGTGTTCGGCGCGGTGGGAGCAGATGAGCTCGGCCAGACGGGCAAGGGTGCGGTTCGACAGGGGAATCGCGGCAGGGTAAGACAGCAACGAGGCTCCCGGTTGGGGCGTTGCGCGGATCACCACCGGTGAGCCAGTCGGCGTTACATGCCTCAGTGATTCGGTTGAATCCAGCCATCCAGTCGTACCCGAGTTTCATCGGCCGGCCACCCTCCGGGGTGAAAATCACGACGCCGCTGATGCTGGGGCCCGGAGTTCCGTCTCCGACGTACCGAAGGGTGCCGAAGGCGATCTTGGGTCTCTCGGTCGCGATGCCCGGCCAGAGCTGATGGATCGTGGTGGCCTTGGTGCCGTAATAGGCGATGCGGACCAGCGTCGGTCCGAGAGTGAAAACGAAGGCGAGGTCACTGGAAGCACATGCGGTCTTGCCGAGGCCCTTGGCGCTCATGGCGTATTTGCCGCCGTTATCCCGTCTGGGACAGCAGCGTGTTCACCGTGACAAAGTTCGACCGGTTCGCCCGCAACATGGCTGAGGCCAACGACATCCTGACGAGCCTGTCTGGCCGGGGCGTCCTGTTCGGCGTCGGCATGACCATCCACGACTGGAGCGACCCGTGCGGCCAACTGTTCCTTCAGACCCTTGCGGAGACCTGAGCACCAGCGCCCTGACCTGTGGATCAGTCACAGCTGGCGGCTGGTGGTAGCTGCCTTGCCGGTAGTGAGCCCAGAATCCTCAGTGGCCAGGCGTTTATCGCAGGCTGGGATCACGAGACGTTAGGCGTCATCCCGCTTGTCCAGCCAGTTGAGAATGGCCTGGTTTGTTTCTTCGGGTTTTTCCTGCTGGATCCAGTGGCCGCAGTCCAGGCAGACCACTTCCACGTTGGGCACGAACTCTGCCAGGTTTTCCGACCTCGCGACCGGGTCCCGGTCGCCGTAGATCACGAGGGCGGGCTGGTGGATGATCGAGTCCACGTCCGCCAGGAGGCGCCAGTTGCGGTCGAGGTTCCTGTACCAGTTGATGCCGCCGGTGAATCCGGATGTTTCGAAGGCGGAGACGAGGACGGCCAGTTCGCTGTCGCTCATGATGGGTTCGCCGAGGGGTGTTTGCGCTCTGGCGAGGTTGATCAGTGCCATGCCCGGCTGAGGCTCCGGCGGCGGCTGGTTCTTCCGGTACAGGTTGCGGAGGAACTGGGCGGTGTTGTCTTCGAATACGGCGTCGGCGACGCCCGGCTGCCGGTTGAAGTGGACGAAGTAGAAGTCGCCGCCGAGCATGTCTTCCATGAACTCGATCCACGGCTTTTCCCCGCGCTCCTGGTAGGGCAAGCTCAGGTTGATCACCTTGTTCACACGGGTGGGGTGCAGCAGGGTCAGGCCCCAGACGACGAACGCGCCCCAGTCGTGGCCGATGAAGGTGGCGTCTTGGTATCCGTAGTGGTCCAGGAGCGCGACGAGGTCACCCGACAGGTGTTCGATGTCGTAGTCCGTCACCTCGGCCGGGCGGGAGGAGTTGCCGTAGCCGCGCTGGTTCGGGGCGATGACGTGGTAGCCGGCCGCGGCGAGGGCGGGCATCTGGTGGCGCCAGGTGAAGGCGTGGTCCGGCCAGCCGTGGCAGAGCACGATGGGCCTTCCCGCGTTCTCTCGGCCCGCTTCGAAGACTTCGAGTTCCACACCGTTGACCGGAATGAGGGTGGGCTTGGGGAAATCGGTTGAGGTCATGGCGCCATCCTGACGCCGAAACCGGTCACCTCATGACCGGTTTGTGTGGGAGTTTTATGGGCGTGCGAACCGACCGGCTGGTGGCCGTCCTCCTCATGCTGCAACGGCGTGAGCAGGTGACAGCGGCAGAGGTCGCCCGGGAGCTGGAGGTCTCCGAGCGCACCGCCCGCCGCGACCTCGACGCCCTGGCCATGGCCGGGGTGCCCGTGTACTCCACGCAGGGACGGGGCGGCGGCTGGCGCCTGGTGGGCGGCGCCCGTACCGACCTGTCCGGGTTGACCGCAGGTGAGGCCCGCGCCCTGTTCCTGGTCGCCGGCCCGGCCTCGGCCGCGACCCCGGCCGTGAAAGCAGCCCTGCGCAAACTCGTCCACGCCCTGCCGGAACCCTTCCGCGCCCAAGCCGAAGCAGCAGCAGCATCCTTGGTCATGGACCCGCGACGATGGGGGTCGAGCCGGGTCGAGCACCGACCACCTCGCTTCCTCGACGACCTCCAGGACGCGGTGATCCGCGGCGTCCAGGTGCGGCTCGGCTATGTCGATAGCAAAGGCGCCGAAACCGAGAGGACCGTCCACCCGCTGGGCATCGTCGCCAAAGGCCCGGCGTGGTATCTCGTCTCCCACACCGAGACCGGCCGACGGACCTTCCGCATCGACCGCGTGACATCCGCCGACCCGACCGGCGATCCCGTGCACCGGCCCGAGGACTTCGACCTCGCCCAGAGCTGGCGCGAGATCGCCGACGAGATCGACCGCAGACGAACACCTCTGGAGGTCCAGGCCGTCTGCGCGCCCCACGCCATAGGCATTCTCCGGATCGGGTTCGGCGACCGACTCGAAGTCGGAGGCACCACGACCGACGGACGCATCGACGTCGTGATCCGCGGCCATGACGACTACACCCTCGCCGGCGAAGTCGCCGGGCTGGTCGAATGGCTCGAAGTGACCGGCCCTCCGGGTGTGCGAGACCACCTGGCCTCGATCGGCAACGCGCTCGTCGAGCGATACAGCTGACGCCGGCACGGGCGCTCAGCCCACGTGCTGAGCATGCTCGACGAGCATGATTCGATCGCGGGAAGGTACTGCCGATCGCCTTTCCGTCATCTTCCTGCGATGCCCACGGTTCAGCGAAGCGCAGGTACGCCGACGCGACCTGCAGCTGTCGCACTTCTCGGACCGTGCACCAGCGGAGATCTTCACGCTTCTTGAAGCGGACCAGACGGAGTTTCGAGAGCACAGTTCTGGTGAACAACGTGGATTCGTCTGTTCTGGCAGACATCCGGTAACGACGTCGGCGGGTGCGTCGGCCTGGCTCGCTGAGGGTGGATCGTCTCGTGCCGGGCCAGCATCGCCACGTACTCGGCGATCTTCCGGGTGCGCGTCTCGGCCCGCTTGACGGCATTGACCCGGCTGATGAGAGCGAAGCGGTTGGTCTTGGTGAGCACCTCGAACATCGCCTGCGCCGCTGGGTCGGCGGCGATCGCGGCTCGCAGGTCGGCCGGGACCTCCGCTTCCGACGGCGGTGCGTAGGCGGCCGTCCACCGCCCGTCGGCCTTCGCGGCTTCCACCGCGGCACGGCCAGCGGGCAGCATCAGGCCGGCCGCCTCCAACCGGGCCACGTTGGCGACGTTGCGCTGCGACCAGACGCTGCGGGACCGGCGCGGGGTGAACCGTCTCCAGGAACTCTCCTCGTCGCGCTTGCGGGCCTGCCCGTCGATCCAGCCGAAGCACAGTGCCTCATCGACCGCCTGCTGCCAGGTCAGCGTGGTGACGGAGCCACCCTTCCTGGTCAGGGCGAGCCACACGCCAGGAGAGGCAGTGTGGTTGCCCAGCAGCCACGCGCGCAGCGCCGCGCTGTCAGCCACGATCAACTCGTCCAGTTCGGTTCCGGTCACCACCGCAGGCTAGTACCGCGACCCGGTGTTGCGACTGGTCCGGGGCTGGCTCGTTGGGCTGGCGACGTCGGCACCGGCGGCTCCGCCACCCTCTACCGGGCCGACCCCGCCGGCCGTGCGGAGGACCCGTCGGCGGTCGCGATGGATTCCCAGATCGACGCGACGCTGGCGCTGGCCTCGGCGATCGAGACCCCTTCACTCAGATCTCGTCATCATCCTCGGTGCCGTCGGGTCCCGCAGGTCGCGATTCATCTCTGAAAGGCCTCCACGCCGTCCACAGGACGGCCTCGACGGACAGCCGCTCTGCTTCTACGCTTCGCCGCATGGAGCCCATGGAGATTCGGATCGTTATGCCGTTCGACCAGGCCTTTCACGATCCCAGAAGCGTGGCGGCCACGGAGCGGTGTTGCAGCCAGCACGGCAAGGACTACTGCGATCAGCCGCCCGTCGCGAGCGTCTACTACCCGCCCAACGGCAGGGTCTCGGCCTGTTCGAGAGCCCTGCACGGGATCGTCGACGACGCGTTGAGCAAGTTCACCCAAGGACGGCAGTAGGCGACAGCAAGGACCTGGCCTCCCGACGGGCGGACATGATGGGCCTGTGGATCCCAGGCGAATGGAGTCGTACTTCGACGGGCGAGCCGCCGGTTATGGGTGTCGCACACTCCCTATCGGCACGCCTCGCGCAGGTCTGCCGTACGGCGGTCAGGGTCCCAGCAGATGCCGCAGGATCGCGAGCCCGATCTCCAGCCCCACGACGAGGCCGACTCCCGCGTCGGCGGTGCCCACCAGCGCGAGCGCCAGCGGCATCAGGACGGGGAACAGGGCGCGAGCCGCCCTGACCAGGGTCGGCGGCAGCGCGAACGGGACAGAAATCGTGATGGTCATGACGGACCTCCTGTCACGCGCCGGGAATCCGGGCACGGATGGGCACCCGTCACACGCCGGGCGGCGGGGCCGGACGCGCCTGCGCGGTCTCGGCCCGCGCGACGAGCCGGATCACCTCCGGCGGAGCCCGCCGGGCGCGGGAAGGGTGACGGGACGGAACGGATGTGGACTGCCGGAACTCATCCCGACCACCTCCTCACGGTCATGGGGCGACGACCGCGCCCCTCGCCGTACCGCGTCGCGCACGCACCCCTCACGTAAGAGCTTCGGCACTGCGCGGCGTGATCCCCGCGAGCGGGGAAGCCACTTGGGGTCACCCCTTAAGCCGGGGAGACCTGTCCTGACCCGGGACGTCTCTCGACGAGGAGGGTCAGTGGCCTGTGTCCGCGCAGACGCCTCACCGAACGAGGTGCCTGCCCTTTCAGTACACCCCTGGCCAGGGCGTCCGGTCAAACCCGCCCGGTGTCAACCATGAGGTCCCCTTCTCCGGGCAGGGGGAAGGTCGACAGCGTGAGGTAGGAGACCCGGCCGTCCGCCATGAGGAGGGCGACCCGCTGGCCGGGACGCAGGTGTCGCAGCGGCCCGGCGTCGAACGCCTCGCGGTCGAAGGGGACGCGGGCGCCGTCGTCGAGGAGGACCACGCCCGACCGGCTCTCCGGATCGAAGCTCCGCACCGTCGCCTGCACCGTCACCCGCACGTCGTCAGCCTATCGCCGCGTCCCGGACCGCCGTGAAACTCCGTTGACGTCCTGATCGTGCGGGTGCCAGCATCGTCCGGCGTGACCACGACGGCGAGCCGGAGCCTGTGGCGTGCCCGGGACTTCCGGCGCTACGCCGGCGCCGACGCGATCAGCAAGGTCGGCAGCCAGGTCTCCCTGGTCGCCCTGCCGCTCACGGCGGCGATCACCCTGCACGCGAGCCCGTTCCAGGTGGGCCTGCTCACCGCCGCGGAGATGCTGGCCTTCCTGCTCGTCGGGCTGCCCGCCGGAGCCTGGGTCGACCGGATGCCGCGCCGTCCGGTGCTGGTCGCGGCCGACGTGGTCCGCGCGGCGGCGCTGCTGTCGATTCCCGCCGCCGCGGCGGCCGGCGCGCTCGGACTTCCGCAGATGTACGCGGTGGCCCTGCTGACCGGGTTGTGCACGGTCTTCTTCGACGTGGCGCACCAGAGCTACCTGCCCGCGATCGTGGGCCCGCGGGGCCTCGCCCGCGGGCACGGCGTGCTGGCCGCGAACGTCTCGGTCGCCGAACTGTCGGGCCCCGCGATCGGCGGCTGGCTGGTCCAGGCGCTCACCGCGCCCATGGCGGTCGTCGCCGACGCCCTCAGCTACGCCGTCTCCGCGCTGCTGCTCGTCCGCGTACGGACGGACGAGGGGCGAGGGCGGGCCGGGAGCCCGGGCGAGGGGCGGGGCACAGAGCAGGGCGAAAGGCAGGGCACAGGGCAGGGCGAAAGGCAGGGCACAGGGCAGGGCGAGGGGCGGGCGGAGGAGCAGGGCGAGGCGGCGCGCGGCGGGTTGCGGTCCGAGATCGCCGAAGGGCTCCGGTTCGTCCTCGGGCAGCCCGTCCTGCGCCGCGTCGCCATGGTCGGGGCGCTGACGATGACGTCGTTCGGCCTGTGGTCGGCGACCGTGCCGCTGTACCTCGTCCGTGAGGTCGGCGTGTCCCCGGGCGCGTACGGCACGCTGCTGTCGGCGGGCGCGGCCGGCGGGGTGTTCGGCGCCTGGCTCGGCCCGAGAGCCGTCGCCCGGATGGGCACGGGCCGGGCCATGTACGCGTCGGCGCTGGCGGCCACGCTGTTCATCCCTCCGCTCGCGTTCACCGGGGGAGGCGCGCGCCTGCTGATCTTCCCGGCGGCCCTCGCGGCCAGTGGGGTCGCGACGACCGTCTTCTCCGTGGCACAGGGGACCTACCGTCAGTCGATCTGCCCTCCGCACCTGCTCGGCCGCCTGAGCGCCACCATGCGGTTCCTCATGTGGGGCCCGACGCCGCTCGGCGGCCTGCTGGCGGGCACTCTCGGGCAGCTCGCCGGGGTGCGCGTGGCGTTCTGGACGGCCTGCGGCGCGTACGCGCTCGCCCATCTGCCGATCCTGCTGGCGCCGGGCATCCGCCGGGTGGGCTGAGGCTCAGCCCGGTTCCGGCTGGTCGTTCCCGGGGTCCGGCTCGCCGATGTAGGAGGCGATGCCGCGCAGGATGATCTCGACGCCGAGCTCGAACCGGTAGTCGTTCGACTCGTCCACCATGACGTCGGCCAGCTCCACCAGGTTCGGGAACCGGTCCGGCGGCAGCGAGGAGAAGTAGCTCTGGATCTCCTCGCGCATCTTCTCTGGGGCCGCACCGCCGTTCTCCGGATAGCGGTCCCGCCAGAGGCTCTCCTCCAGCACGAACCCGTCCATGTACGTCGACAGCAGGTCGCCCGCGATGGCGACGACCTTCCGCGGCAGCCCGGCGGCGGTGAACATCGCCAGCATCCGTTCGACGTGGGGGAGCAGCTCCGGGGTGAAGGGGACGTGGGCCATCGAGATCTTCGCCATGTCCCGGTGGCTGAGCAGGCGCTGCCTCCCCTGACGGGCGAAGTTCCTGAGCTGCTCCCGCCACTGCTCGGGATCGGGCTCGGGCAGCTCGTAGCCGTCGAAGAGCCGGTTGTACATCAGCTGCAGCAACTCGTCCTTGTCGCGCACGTGGACGTACAGCGCCGAGACGGCGACGTGCAGCTCGGCGGCCACCTGGCGCATGCTCAGCCCGTCGTAGCCCTCCCGGTCGAGGACCGCGTACGCGGCGTCCACGATGCGCTCCCGGCTCAGGGGCGCCCTGGGCGGCCTGCGTCGCTTCGGCGGGCGTTCCCACGGCGGCGTCGGCATGTCCGGCTGCGTCAACGAGAACCTCCCACTCTCACGCCCATGGTAGTGAACACCGCTTCCGCTCAGCGAACACCGCTCTCCGCACGAGATATATCTTGTGTGCTCGGCGAACGAGATATATCTTGAGAACAGCGGACTTTGAACTGAACGCCGTTCAATGATAGAACAGCGCTCAGTTGTTGGTGAACACTGTTCAGAAACTCAAGGAGGGGTGATGGCGAACACCGTCAGCACCGCGGCGTCCGAGGCGCCGGTGGATGAGGCGCCCGCGTACCGGTGGCGCTGGGCCGCTCTCTTCGTGATCCTCGCGGCCGAGATCATGGATCTGCTCGACGCGATGGTCACCAACATCGCGGCCCCGAGCATGCGCGCCGACCTGGGCGGATCGGAGTCCGTCATCCAGTGGCTGGGCGCCGCCTACACGCTGGCCATGGCCGTGGGCCTGATCACCGGCGGCCGGCTGGGCGACATCTTCGGGCGCAAGCGGATGTTCCTGATCGGGGCCGCCGGCTTCACCGCGGGCTCCCTGCTGTGCGCCGTCGCGCAGTCGCCCGAGATGCTCATCGGCGCCCGGGTGGTGCAGGGCCTGTTCGGCGCGGTCATGCTGCCCCAGGGGCTCGGCATGATCAAGGAGATGTTCCCGCCGGCCGAGATGGGCAAGGCGTTCGGCATGTTCGGGCCGATGATGGGCCTGTCCGCCGTGGGCGGCCCGATCCTGGCCGGCTGGCTCGTGGAGGCCGACTACTGGGGCACCGGCTGGCGCATGATCTTCCTGGTCAACCTGCCGCTCGGCCTCGCCGCGCTGTCCGCCGGTCTGCGCTTCCTGCCCGAGTCGCGGTCGCCGCACCCGCTGCGGCTCGACCTGGGCGGCGTCGTCCTCGCCTCCCTGGGCGGCTTCCTGGTGATCTACCCCCTCGTGCAGGGGCGTGAGCACGACTGGCCGGCTTGGGCTTTCGTCATGCTCGCCGCCTCGGTGGTGGTCTTCGCCGCCTTCGGATGGTTCCAGTCCCGCAGGAGCCGTGCGGGCGGCGACCCGCTGATCGTGCCCAGCCTGTTCCGCAAGCGCGCGTTCACCGGCGGCCTGTTCACCGGGCTGGTGTTCTTCTCCGGCATGGCCGGGTTCATGCTGGCGTTCAACCTCTACTGCCAGATCGGGCTGCACTACTCCGCGCTGAAGGCCGGCCTGGTGATGGTCCCGTGGTCCGCCGGCATGATCGTCGGCTTCGGGGTCGCCCAGCCGCTGCAGAAGCTCGGGCGCCGGCTGCTGCACCTCGGCACGCTGGTCATGACGCTGGGGGTCCTCGGCGTCCTGCTCACGCTGACCGTCACCGGGACGCAGGTGACCGCCTGGCAGCTCGTCCCCGCCCTGCTGGTGAGCGGGGTCGGCATGGGCATGCTGATGTCGCCGTTCTTCGACATCGTCCTGGCCGGGGTGGAGGAGCACGAGACCGGCTCGGCCTCCGGCACGATGACCGCGGTCCAGCAGCTGGGCAACGCCTTCGGCGTGGCCCTGCTCGGCACGATCTTCTTCGACCTGCTCGGCGACCTGCCCACCGCCGCGAGCTTCGACCAGGCCATGAAGGTCACCCTCTGGGTCGTCGCCGGGATGCTCGTCGTGACGTTCGCGGTGGCGTTCCTCCTGCCCAGGCACGCCCGCGAGAACGCGGAGGCGACCCACTAGCGGGCACGACGGAGTCGCGGGCGGTCATGCCGGAGCGGGGGCTCGGCGTGACCGCCTTTCCCTGCCACCACGGTCCGGCCGCCGGCGCGTCAGCGCGATGCGCCGCCGAGGATCCGGGCGGCGACCTCGGCGGTCGCGGGGCCGACTCCGAGGGCGAGGGCCTCGCGCAGGTCCTCGACCGTGTCGACGTCCCGGCGCACCGACGCGATCCCGGGCGGGGCCAGCTCCTTGGCCCCCCGCGAGAGGTGCCGGGCCCGCGACTCGCCGCCGAACCCCGGCCGGAAGGGCACGCCGGGCCGTACGCCGTAGAACGTGGTGCCGACCTCGGCGGCGTCGGGGACGAACGCCTGGTCGAACTCCGGCGCGGCCCCGAGCACCGTCTCCAGCTCCGCGGGCCGCAGCGCGGGCAGGTCGGCCTGCAGGGCGCCGACCGCGTCGCCCGGCGCGAGCCGCACGGCCTTCTCCGCGCCGGTCCGCAGGGCCGTGTTCAGGCCCCGGTCGGGATCGGCCACCACGTGGGCGCCCAGGGCGGCCAGCCGCCGCGCGGGCAGCGGGTCGGCCGTCACGACCACCACCCGCGCCACGAGGCGGCAGCGCAGCGCCGCCGCCACGGTGTCGAGGGCCACCGCCACCGCCAGGTCGGCCCGGTACGGCCCCGCCGCGGCGGCGAGCCGGGTCTTGGCCCGGATCAGGGTCTTCACCGGAACCACAATTGACCATCGCACCAGGGGCATGGTTGTAGCATCCCGCCTCGACATCGCGCATGGCCAACCGGGAGACTTGTCCCGGATTCTGGTGATTTTGGAGACCTTGTGAGCCACCCCAGCGACCCCGCACCCGACCCGAGCACTCCCGCACCCCGCGCCGCCGACCCCGGTTCCGGTCGTCCCCAAGGGGTGGTGAGCCGGCGGGCCGGGCGGCCGCCCCGCCGGTGGGAGGCGCTCGCGGTCGTCGTCGTCAAGCCGATCTCCCGGCTGTTCGTACGGCGGAAGTGGCGCGGCGGGGAGAACATCCCGCGCACGGGAGGGCTGATCATCGCGGCCAACCACCTGTCGTGGTCCGACCCCGTGCTGCTCGCCCACTACCTCTACAACAACGGGCGGTGGCCGACGATCCTGGCCAAGGCCGGCCTCTTCCGGCTGCCCGTCCTCGGCCGCGCCGTCAGGCAGCTCCAGGCCATCCCGGTCGAGCGCAACAGCACCGAGGCCACGCGGTCACTCAAGATCGCCGAAGAGCGGCTGCGGAACGGCGCCTGCATCATGTTCTATCCCGAGGGCACGATCAGCCGCGATCCCGAGATGTGGCCGATGGCGGGCAAGACCGGCGTCGCCCGGCTGGCCCTCACGAGCGGCGTGCCGGTCATCCCGATCGCCCACTGGGGCGCCCAGGAGCTGCTGCCGTACGGCGAGAAGAAGCCTCGTCTCCTGCCCCGCACGACCTTCCACGTGCTCGCCGGGCCGCCGGTCGACCTGTCCCGGTACGCCGGGCAGCCCCTGCGCGGCTCGGTCCTGCGCGACGCGACCGCGGACATCATGGCGGCCATCACCGCCCTGCTCGCCGAGATTCGGGATGAGAAGGCGCCAGAGGTCCCCTATGACCCGAAGAACGACTCCAACGGCTGACCGGAGCGTACGGTGAGGGGTGAGCGCGCGAGGCAAGAGGAGTGGTGCGTCCAGTGACCAGGGCGGCTGTGTTTGGTACGGGCTCGTGGGGCACCACGTTCGCGATGATCCTCGCCGAGGCGGGCACCACTCCGACCCTCTGGGGCAGGCGGGCGCAGATCGTCGACGCGATCAACGAGACCCGGGAGAACCCGGAGTACCTGCCGGGGACGCGGCTGCCCGACACCCTGCGCGCGACGACCGACCCCGCCGAGGCCATGGACGGCGCGGACTTCGTGGTCCTCGCCATCCCGTCCCAGACGCTGCGCGGCAACCTCCAGGTGTGGAAGCACCACATCCCGCCCGGGGCCGTGCTGGTCAGCCTGATGAAGGGCGTCGAACTCGGCACCTGCAAGCGGATGAGCGAGGTCGTCTGCGAGGTGGCGGAGGTGCCGGAGAGCCGGGTGGCCGTGGTCTCCGGGCCCAACCTGGTCCCCGAACTGGCCCGGCGGCAGCCCGCCGCGGCCGTCGTCGCCTGCACCGACGAGGAGGTGGCGGCCCGGCTGCAGGAGGCGTGCCACCTGCCGTGGTTCCGGACGTACACGAACCCGGACGTGGTCGGCGTCGAACTCGGCGGCGCGGTCAAGAACGTCATCGCGCTGGCCGTCGGTGTCGCGGCCGGCATGGGCCTGGGCGACAACGTGCGCGCCACGCTCATGACCCGGGGGCTCGCCGAGATCGCCCGGCTGGGCGCGGCGCTCGGCGCCGACCAGCACACCTTCGCGGGTCTCGCCGGCATGGGCGACCTCGTCGCGACCTGCACCTCGCCGCTGTCGCGCAACCGGACCTTCGGCGAGAACCTGGGCCGCGGGATGACGATGGCCGAGGTCGTCGCGGCCACGAAGCAGACCGCCGAGGGCGTCAAGTCGTGTGAGTCGGTGCTCGAACTGGCCAGGAAGCACGACGTGGAGATGCCGATCACCGAGGTGGTCGTGGGGGTCGTCCACGACGGCATGACCCCCAGAGAGGCCGCCGTGCTGCTCATGTCCCGCACGCCGAAACCGGAGCGCTACGGCGTCTGACCAGCCCTCCGGCTCTCCGCCGCGCGCGGCTGACAAGCCGTTATGCCCCTCGAACACGGTAGATTCGGGCATCATGAATGAGGATCGCGAGTCCCCGTCACGCGTGCGCGTGGCAGTCGTCTTCGGCGGGCGCAACTCCGAGCACGCCGTCTCGCTGATGGGCGCGGGCAGCGTGCTGCAGGCCATCGACCGGACGAAGTACGAGGTCGTCCCCATCGGCATCGCCCAGGACGGGCGCTGGGTGCTGGCCTCCGGCAGTCAGACGTACGCGATCGAGTCGGGCCGCCTCCCCGTCGTGGACGACTCGGGCACGGCGCTCGCGCTGCCCGCGGATTCGGGCGCGCTCGTGGCCCTGGAGCCCGGCGAGATCCCGCTCCCGCTCGGGCAGGTGGACGTCGTCTTCCCGGTCATGCACGGCCCGTTCGGCGAGGACGGGACCATCCAGGGCCTGCTGGAGATGGCCGGGGTCCGTTACGTCGGCTCGGGCGTGCTGGCCAGCGCGGTCGGGATGGACAAGGCGTACATGAAGCTCGTCCTGCGCGCCGCCGGCCTGCCGGTCGGCCCGTTCGTGGTCGTACGGGACCGCGACTGGCGCCTCGACCGCGGCCGGGTGCTGAAGGAGATCGAGGAACTGGGCTGGCCGGTGTTCGTCAAGCCGTCCAGGGCCGGGTCGTCGCAGGGCATCTCCAAGGCGCACGATCCCGAGTCGCTGGAGCAGGCGATCGAGCGGGCCCGCGAGCACGACCCGAAGGTGCTGGTCGAGGCCGCCGTCGTCGGCCGCGAGATCGAGTGCGCGGTGCTGGAGTCGCCGGACGGCGCCGCTCCCGAGGCCAGCGTCCCCGGCGAGGTGCTGGTGCGGGGCGAGCGCGAGTTCTTCGACTTCGAGGCCAAGTATCACCCCGGCCAGATGGAGCTGCGGGCCCCGGCCGACATCCCCGCCGAGGTGGCCGAGACGATCCGGGCCATGGCGGTGCGCGCGTACGAGGCGCTCAGCTGCGAGGGACTGTCGAGGGTCGACTTCTTCTACACGCCGTCCGGGGAGCTGATCGTCAACGAGATCAACACCATGCCGGGCTTCACCTCGCTGTCGGTCGCGCCGCAGCTGTGGGCCGCCACCGGGCTGCCGTACGCCGATCTGGTGGACCGCCTGATCCAGCTCGCCCTGCGCCGCCCCGCCGGGCTGCGCTGACCATGCCGTCCCGACGGCTCGCGCCGGCTACTCGGGGACGTTCCGCTTGACCGGCCCGGCGAGATCGACCAGCACCGCGGCCGGTTGGTGGTTCTTGGCGATGGTGACCTCGACGTACGCCACCCGGTTGACCGAGGTGAACAGCGTCGGCAGCCGGGGATCCTGGAACCAGCCGACGCCGTTGACGTCGACGACCTCGGCCGTCGGCTCCATCGCGGCAGGCCGGGGCACACCGCAGCGCAGGGCGATCTGGCCGTCGCCCCAGACGGCGACGTACGGCGAGGGCGGCTCGGAGCCGGCCCGGCCGAGCCCGTCGAGCGTCTCCGGCAGGGCCGCGCCGAGCCTGCGGCAGGCTGCCGCGGCCTCGCCGGCGGGCGTGGGCGGCTCCACGTGGACGGTGGACGAGCAGGCCGCGATCAGGACCAGCGTCACCCCCGCCGCGGCCGTGCCCGCCGCCGCGGGCCGCCTCGCCACGCGCATCGTCCCCCCGGTCGGTTCGCGGTCAGATGTGGACGATCGGACACGTCAGTGTACGAGTGATGCCCTGCACCGCCTGGATCTGGGCCACCACGAGCTTGCCGAGTTCGTCCACGTTGTTGGCCCGGGCGCGGACGATCACGTCGTAGGGGCCGGTGACATCCTCGGCCTGCGTCACCCCAGGGATGGACGAGATCTCCTCGGCCACGTTGGCCGCCCTGCCGACCTCGGTCTGGATAAGGATGTAGGCCTGCACCATGACGCCCTCCGGGTAGAGATCAGTGCCGGAGCGTAACCGTACCTCGGATGCACAAGGGGTGTGCTATCACAGTCGGAGAACTGGGCGAATTCGGAGTAATTCAGCGAATATCGGGACGGCTTACCCAGGGCGCGGCCGTACTGCTGGGCCCTGGTGACGACGCCGCGATCCTGCGCGCGCCCGACGGCCGGGTGGTGGTGAGCACGGACCTCCTGGTCGAGGGACGGCACTTCCGCCGTGACTGGTCGGGCGGCTACGACATCGGCCGCAAGGCGGCGGCGCAGAACCTCGCCGACATCGCCGCCATGGGGGCCGATCCCACCGCGCTGGTGGTCGGGCTCGGCCTGCCCCCGGACGCCGCCGCCGACTGGCTGGACGCGCTGACCGACGGCTTCCGCGACGAGTGCGACCTCGTCGGCGCGACCGTGGCGGGGGGCGACGTCACACGTTCGGAGATCGTCGTGCTCGGGGTGACCGCGCTGGGGGACCTCGGCGGACGGCCGCCGGTGACCCGGTCGGGCGCGCGGCCCGGGGACGTGGTCGCGGTGGCGGGACGCCTCGGTCACGCGGCGGCGGGTCTCGCCCTGCTCACCGCGGGGGCGGGCGCCGGGTCGCCGGAGTTGCGGGAGCTTCCGGAGGCGCACCGGCGCCCCCGGCCGCCGTACGCCTGCGGGCCCCGGGCCGCGCTGCTCGGCGCGACGGCCATGCTCGACGTGAGCGACGGCCTGCTGCAGGACCTCGGGCACGTCGCGGAGGCCTCGGGAGTGGCCGTCGCCCTGGACGCCGCCGCCCTGCCCGTGGCGGAGGTCCTGGCCGCGGCGGCCGGCGAACTGGGGGCCGACCCGCTGGAGTGGGTGCTGACCGGCGGCGACGACCACGCGCTCGCCGCGACCTTCCCTCCCGCCGTACGGCTGCCGCCGGAGTGGACGGTCATCGGCGAGGTCGAGCAGGGTCAGGGCGTCCGCGTGGACGGGCAGGTCAGGACGGTGGGGGGATGGGACCACTTCCGTGAATGATGTGAAATTTGTGACATACGTGTATTAGATCTGTTATTAAGTATGGCGGTCGGCGACAGAGAGGACCGCCATGGGCCGTCACGCGGCAGGACGAAACACCGGAGAAGGTCACCTCCCCCCGGCCGGGGAGGGGACGCCGGACGTGGGTGACCCCGGCGACCCGGAACCGGGGCCGGGCACCAGGACCTTCGCCGCGCTGTCTCCCGAGAGCCTCGCCTCCCACGACGACGCCCCTCGCGGCTTCCTCGGCTCCGGCTGGAACGACCGGCCGGAGCCGCCGAAGCGCCTGCGGCGGATGGCGCTGGTGTCCGGCCTGTCGGTGCTGCTGGCCGTCGGCGTGACGACGGGCGGGGCGCGGCTGATGGCCGGGCGGAGCACGCTGACCGTCGACCCGCCCCGGCAGGCCTGCGTGTCCACCGTGGACTGTGCCGCGAACAGCGCCCCCTCTCTCGGCGCGGGGGCGCCGCAGGAGACCGCCTCCGCCCCGCAGACAGGCGACGCGGCGGGAGGCGCGGCGGGAAGCACAGTGGGAGACGGAGCCGCGGACGGCCGGACCGGCGATGACCCGGCACAGGGCGACACCGGTCCCGGCGCGTCCCCCCGTCCCGGCTCCCAGCCCGATTCCGGCCCCGTCCCGGGCGCCGATCCGGGTCGTGGCCGGGAGAAGGCGCGGACCTCGTCCTCCACCTCCCCGAAGCCGCGTGCCACGTCACCCGCCCGGAACCGGAGCGGCGCGCGGACCGGCGCCGGATCCACGCCCGCCGACGTCGGCGCTCCCGCGACGGCCGACGCCCCCGGAGCGGGCGGCACGACGGGTGGCACGGACCCGGGCGGCCCCGTCGCCCTGGACACCTCGGAGCCGGACGAGGCGGGCTCGGCGAACTCGGGCGGGGAGGCCCCGCACACCGACGCGGCCGCCCCGGCCTCCGCGCGGGGTGACGGCGCCGTCCGCGTGACCTACTCGGCGGCGGGCAGGCGCGGCGCGGCCTACACCGCCAGGCTCGCCGTACGCAACGAGGGCCCGGCGCTGTCCTCCTGGACGCTCCGGCTGCCGGTCGGCGGGCGGGTGACGGCGGTGCAGGGCGCCTCCGGCTGGGAGCAGCAGGGGGACACCCTGGTCGTCACCGGCGAGTCGCTCGCCGAGGGCGGCGAGATCGGCGTCGCCTTCGACGCGGAGGGCGCCTCCCGCACCCCGGCCGAATGCTCACTCGCCGAAGGGAGCTGCGCCGTCACCAGCGGCTCGTCCCGCCACCGTCACCGCTGACGCTCGCGCCCAGGTCCCGTGCCCCGGCGGCGGTCACCGAGGAGTGACGCGCCGCCGCGAGCGCTCGTCCCGCCGTCACCACCGCTGACGCTCGCGCCCAGGTCCCGTGCCCCGGCGGCGGTCACCGAGGAGTGACGCGCCGCCGCGAGCGCTCGTCCCGCCGTCACCACCGCTGACGCTCGTGCCTAGGTCCCGTGCCCCGGCGGCGGTCACCGAGGAGTGACGCGCCGCCGCGAGCGCTCGTCCCGCCGCCACCACCGCTGACGCTCGTGCCTAGGTCCCGTGCCCCGGCGGCGGTCACCGAGGAGTGACGCGCCGCCGCGAGCGCTCGTCCCGCCGCCACCACCGCTGACCCCGCCGCAAAGCGACCCGTGGGCATGGTCGCCGGCGTGCGGTGTGCGTCGTGGGCGGCTCGCCGCGCGTCACGGCGTGCGGTGAGGTCAGCGCCGGAGCCTGGGTGGCCGGGCCGGGTGTACCCGCGAAGGGGCGCGGCTCGCGTCAAGGGGGACCTGGTTGGATGGGGGCCATGACCACCCCACCACGTGTTCTGACGATCGCGGGCTCCGACTCCGGCGGCGGCGCCGGCATCCAGGCCGACCTGAAGACCATGCTGGCCCTCGGCGTGCACGGCATGAGCGTGATCGCCGCGGTGACGGCGCAGAACTCGCTGGGCGTGCAGGGCTACTGGGAGCTGCCCCCGGAGGCGGTGCGGGCGCAGCTCGACTCGGTCCTCGGCGACATCGGAGCGCAGGCGATCAAGACGGGCATGCTGGCCTCGCCGGCGCTGGTGGAGACCGTCGCCGAGGTCCTCGCGGGCGTCGCCGTTCCCGTCGTGGTGGACCCCGTCGGCGTGTCCAAGCACGGCGACAGCCTGCTCCGGCCGGAGGCCGTGGAGACGGTCAGGAGGACGCTGCTGCCCACGGCGACCGTGGTCACCCCCAACCTGTGGGAGGTCGAGCAGCTCACGAACGTCAAGGTCGAAGACGAGGCCGACCTGCCCCGCGCCGCCGAGGCGGTGCTGGCGCTCGGCCCGAAGTGGGCGCTCGTCAAGGGAGGGCACCTGCCCGGCGAGCCCGTCGACCTGCTGACCGACGGATCGGCCGAGCACCGCTTCACCGCCGAGCGGCTCGACAACCGGCACACCCACGGCACCGGCTGCACGCTCGCCTCCGCCATCGCGTCCTACCTCGCCCTCGGCGAGGACGTCCCCGGCGCCGTACGGCGGGCCAAGGAGTACGTCACGGGCGCGATCGCGCACGGGTTCCCGCTGGGCGCGGGCATCGGCCCGGTCGACCACGGCTGGCGAACGCGCGCGGACGTCTGAGCGGGATCACGCCGGCCGCGCCCGTACCGTGGCGCGGCCGGCGGAGGTCCGTCGCGTCACCGGTCCGGCGTGAGGAGAGGCTTGACGTCGAGGATCGGGGTCCCGTCGAGAGCTTCGAGGTTGCCGACCTGGACGCGCGTTCCGGCGATCGCGAGAATGCGGACCTCGTGCAGGCCGATCGGGTTGGGCCGGTCGGGACTGCGGGTGGTGAAGACGCCGGCGCGCGGACGCGTGGCGTCTCCGCGCGGGTGGACGGTGAGCGTGTCGCGGTCGGCACGGTCGAGCCAGGTGAGCAGGAGCACGTCGGTGCCCGGCGACAGGCCCTCCAGGGCGGGCGCGTACCGCTCGTCGAAGACCAGCCAGGCGCCGGGGGCGCCTTCGTCGGCTTGCAGGGGTGCCGCCGCTCGGTCGGTGAGGGGCGACTCCACTCGCCCGATCACGCGCAGCGTGTATTCGCTCAACAGCCCGAACCCTTCCTGGCTCGCCGATGTCCGGAACGGCGTCGGCGTCACGGATCGAACCCGCATGATCCGGCGTGCGCGGGCCCGGCCGACTCGAACGATCATGGGCCGGAATCCGGCTCCGCGGGAGTCGTGCGCGGTCGGCACGTGCCCGTCACCGGTCCCGGGAGTGCGAGAGCCCGCCACCGAACCGGTGGCGGGCTCTCGCGGAGTCACACGGTCAGCGGGTGACCTTGCCCGCCTTGATGCAGGAGGTGCAGACGTTCATCCGCTTCGGCGTCCCGTTGACCACCGCGCGCACGGTCTGGATGTTGGGGTTCCAGCGGCGGCGGGTGCGGCGGTGCGAGTGGGAGATGTTGTTGCCGAAAATCGGCTTCTTGGCGCAGACGTCGCAGACGGAAGCCACGGTAATCGCTCCTTTGAATCAGTCGATCGGCCCGGCGCCGGTGCAGCGGCTCATCCGAGCAATGCCGGGACAACCGGCTGGCCACACGAGGATATCCGATGTGCGCCGGTCCACGCCAAACGGGAGCCCGGCGAACGGGGATAGTCTCGTACCCGCCAACGGTAGCGCATCGCGGGGCCGGGGCGCGCGGAAGGAAGGACGGCGGATGCTCAAGGAGCTCGATCCCCCCGCCGTACGGCGCTGGTCCCGGCACTGCGCCACGTCGCTCGGCCGGGCCAGGGCGGAGATCGACGCGCTCAACGTCTTCCCCGTGCCGGACGGGGACACCGGGACGAACCTGCACCTCACGCTCCTTTCCGCGGCCGACGCGCTGGACGCGTTGCCCCCGGACGCGGACGTCGGCGCCACCTGGGCGGCGCTGGCACGCGGAGCGCTGCTCGGCGCGCGGGGCAACTCCGGCGTGATCGTCAGCCAGGCGCTCAAGGGGCTGGCCGACACGCTTGGCCCGGCCCGGGGCGACGGCGCCGGCCTGCGCGCCGGCCTCGTGAGAGCGGCCGAGTCGGCCAGGGCGGCGGTGGCCAGGCCGGTGGAGGGCACCCTGCTCACCGTGCTGTCCGCCGCCGCGCGGGCCGTACGGGACGCGCCGGACGACCTGGCCGGGGTGGCCCGCCTGGCGGCCGACGAGGCACGGCGGGCGCTGCGCCGCACGACCGGGCAGCTCGACGTGCTGTCCCGCAACGGGGTGGTCGACGCGGGCGCGGCCGGGCTGGTGATCGTCCTGGAGAGCCTGGCCGAGGTGGTGACCGAGGCGTACAGCGAGCGGCACGAGGTGCCTGCCCCGGCCGGTCGGGTCGCGCCGGAGGCGCGCGTCGGGGTCGTGCCCGAGGCGGGCGTTGAAGTCGTGCCGGAGGCGCGCGGAGGGATCGCGCCGGAGGAGGCGGGGCGGCGGCACGGGGACGGCCCCGGCTACGAGGTCATGTACCTCCTGGACGCGGGCGCGGACGAGGTGGGCCGGCTGAGGGCGGAGCTGGACGCGCTCGGGGACAGCCTGGTGATCGTCGGCGGGGAGGACCTGTGGAACGTCCACGTCCACGTGGACGACGCGGGCGCGGCCGTCGAGGCCGGGCTGCGGGCCGGGCGCCCGCACCGGATCAAGGTCACCTGGCTCGGGGGACGGCCGCACGAGCCGGGCCCGGCCAGGGGAGTGGTCGCGGTCGCCGCCGGAGACGGCCTGGCGGGCCTGTTCGCGGAGGCGGGAGCGGTGGTCGTACGGCGCGAGCCGGGGTCGGTGCCGCCGGTCGCCGCGCTGGTGGGGGCGATCCGCGGGGCCGGCGCCGAGGTCGCGGTGCTGCCCAACGACGCCGCCGTGTACGACGTGGCCGTGGCCGCCGCCGAGATCGCCAGGGAGGAGGGCGCGACCGTCAGCGTCCTGCCCACCCGGGCCTCCGTGCAGGGCCTCGCCGCGCTGGCCGTGCACGACGCCCTCCGCCGGTTCGACGACGACGTCGTGGCGATGACCGACGCGGCCGGGCACACCCGCCACGGGCACGTGTGGGTGGCCGACCGGGCGGCGGTGACCAGTGCGGGCCTGTGCCGTCCCGGCGAGGTCCTCGGCGTGGTGGACGGCGAGGTCGCGCTGATCGGCGCGGACCTGGCGGAGACCGCCGTCGAGGTCGCCCGGCGCCTGGTGTCGGGCGGCACCGAGATGGTCACGCTGGTCGTCGGCGTGGGCGCCCCGCCCGAGGTCCCGCGGGCCGTCGAGGACCACCTGGAGCGGACGCGGCCCGACCTGGAGATCGTCGTGTACGAGGGCGGGCAGGGCGGGTATCCCCTCCTGATCGGCGCCGAGTGAGCCCGATTGTCGGCGCGTACGGGTAGTAATGAGTGTCGTGACGAGCTTCGACGAGCCGCTCAAGAAGGCGGTCGGCAGGTCCGCCGCCCCGCTGGAGAGCGCGCTGGGCATCAGCACGGTCGGCGAACTGCTGCGCCACTATCCGCGGCGCTACGCCCAGCGGGGTGAGCTGACGTCGATCGCGTCGCTGGAGCACGACGAGCACGTGACCGTGGTCGCCAAGGTGTCGTCCGCGGTCCGCCGGCCGATGAAGAACCGGCAGGGCACATGGCTCGACATGGTGGTGACGGACGGCAGGGAGCGGCTGCACCTGGCCTTCTTCGGCAAGGGCGCCTACGTCGCCGAGCAGCGGCTCCCGCCGGGCACCGAGGCGATGTTCTCGGGGAAGGTCAACGTCTTCGTCGCCGGGAAGTCCCGGCGCGTCTCGCTCACCCATCCCGAGTACGAGTCGTTCGACGAGACGGCGGAGACGGCCGAGGAGTTCGCCTCCGCGCTGGTGCCGATCTATCCCTCGGCCCAGGGGTTGCCGAGCTGGAAGATCCGCCGGGCCGTGCAGACCGTGCTCGACGTGCTCAGCCTGGACGACCCCGTCCCCGGCGAGCTGCGGGAGCGGCTGGGCCTGCTGCCGATCGAGGACGCGCTGCGCCTGGTCCACCGGCCGCGCGGCCAGGGGGACGTCGCGCGGGCCCACGACCGGCTGAAGTTCGACGAGGCGTTCGTGCTGCAGGCCGTCCTGGTGCGGCGGCGGATCGAGGCCTCCGCGTGGGCCGCCACACCACGCGCCCCGCGCGACGGCGGGCTGCTCGGGGAGTTCGACAAGCGGCTGCCGTTCGAGCTCACCGAGGGGCAGCGACGGGTCGGCGAGGAGATCGCGGCCGACCTCGCCCGTGCGCACCCCATGCACCGGCTCCTGCAGGGCGAGGTCGGCGCGGGCAAGACCGTGGTAGCGCTGCGCGCGATGCTCCAGGTGGTCGACTCCGGCGGCCAGGCCGTGCTGCTCGCCCCCACCGAGGTGCTCGCCCAGCAGCACCACCGGTCGATCGTGGCCATGCTGGGCGATCTCGCGGGCGGCGGCATGCTCGGCGGCACGGCGGTCGCGCTGCTCACCGGGTCCATGGGCGCGGCGGCGCGCAGGAGCGCGCTGCTCGACGCGGCCTCCGGCACGGCCGGCATCGTGATCGGCACCCATGCCGTGCTCCAGGAGCACGTCCAGTTCTTCGACCTCGGGCTGGTCGTGGTCGACGAGCAGCACAGGTTCGGCGTCGAGCAACGCGACGCGCTGCGCGAGAAGGGCGGCGGCGGGCGGCCCCACGTGCTGGTCATGACGGCGACACCGATCCCGCGCACCGTCGCGATGACCGTGTTCGGCGACCTGGAGGTCTCCACGCTGTCCCAGCTTCCCTCCGGCCGCGCCCCGATCACCACGCACGTGGTGCCCGCCGCCGAGAAGCCGCACTACCTCGACCGGGCGTGGCAGCGGGTCCGCGAGGAGACCGGCCTCGGCCGTCAGGCGTACGTGGTGTGCCCGCGGATCGGCGACCAGGAGGGCGACGAGGGCGACCTGGCGAAGGCCGACGACGAGCGCCGGCCGCCCCTGGCGGTGCTCGACGTCGCGCGGACGCTCGCGGAGGGTCCCCTCGCGGGGCTGCGGATCGAGGCGCTGCACGGCAAGCTGGCGCCCGAGGACAAGGACGCGGTGATGCGCGCCTTCGCCCGGGGGGAGATCGACGTCCTGGTGGCGACCACGGTCATCGAGGTCGGCGTCGACGTCCCCAACTCGTCGGTCATGGTCATCATGGACGCCGACCGCTTCGGCGTCTCCCAGCTGCACCAGTTGCGCGGCCGGGTCGGGCGGGGCGGCCTGCCCGGGCTGTGCCTGCTGGTGAGCGAGGCGCCGGAGGGCACCGCGGCGCGGCGCAGGCTCGACGCGGTGGCGACGACCCTCGACGGCTTCGAGCTGTCCCGAGTAGACCTGGAGCAGCGCCGGGAGGGCGACGTGCTCGGCGCCGCCCAGTCCGGGCGCAGGTCGTCGCTCAAGCTGCTGCAGTTGCTGCGGGACGAGGACGTCATCGAGGCCGCCCGCGCCGAGGCGACCTCGCTGCTGTCCGCCGACCCCGGGCTGTCGGGCCACCCGGCGCTGCGCGCCGAGATCGACGCCCTGGTCTCCGACGAACGCGCCGAGTTCCTGGAGAAGGCCTGACCGGCCCGATCGGGAGTCCGGCGGCGTGAGGCGACGGGAGCCGGGGAAAGCCCGGGGAAGCCGGGGGAATTGGAACGGGCGCCGTGCGAACACGACGCCCGTGTGACGACCCAGAGCCCGGCTCAGGGGACGGCCTCCCCCCGAATGCCGTCCCCGGCCGGGCCCGCCTCCGGGTCAGGTGCCGGAGGCGCCGACGTGCGGAAGGGCTCACGATCACGCCGGCCGGCCTCCCGCTGGGTCACCGTGAAGGCCGCAGAACTCATGATGCGCATGGGACAGGGCCAGGGATACGGCTCTTACCCTTTCCTCGCCGCCGCTTGCCCACTCTTGACCGGGCTGATCTACGCCCGGCCCGTCACCGGCGTGCCGCGGCGGCCGTCGCGGGCGGGACAATGAGGACGTGACGCGGGTGATCGCAGGGACGGCGGGGGGCCGCAGGCTGGCCGTCCCGCCGGGGAGATCGACCAGGCCGACGAGCGACCGCACCCGGGAGGGGGTGTTCGCGACGGTCGGCTCCACGCTCGGGCCGCTGGACGGGACCCGGGCGCTCGACCTGTACGCCGGGTCGGGCGCCGTGGGCCTGGAGGCGCTGAGCCGGGGGGCCGCCCACGCGCTGCTGGTCGAGTCGGACGCCAGGGCCGTGCGGACGATCAGGGAGAACATTGCGTCGCTCGGGCTGCCGGGGGCGTTCCTGCGGGCCGAGAAGGTCGAGCGGGTGGTCGGCCGCCCGTGCGAGGAGCCGTACGACTTCGTCTTCGCCGACCCGCCCTACGCGGTCTCGGACGAGGCCGTCTCGCGGGTGCTCGCGGCGCTGCGCGACAACGGCTGGCTGGCGGAGGGCGCGCTGGTCGCCGTCGAGCGGGAGTCCAGGGGTAAGGACCTGGTGTGGCCGGAGGGATTCACCGAGGACAGGGTCCGCCGGTACGGCGAAGCGGCCGTTTGGTACGGTCGCGCCGCCGGGAACCCGTGAATCTATGGGGGTGCGCGTTGCGTCGCGTCGTCTGCCCGGGGTCGTTCGATCCCGTCACCAACGGACATCTGGACATCATCGGCCGGACGTCACGGCTGTACGACGAGGTCGTCGTGGCCGTGTTGATCAACATCGAGAAGCGCAGCCTGTTCACCGTCGACGAGCGCATCGAGATGCTCCAGGCGGTGACGAAGGAGTACGGCAACATCCGGGTCGAGAAGTTCCACGGTCTGCTGGTGGACTTCTGCAGGCAGCAGGGCATCCCGGCCATCGTGAAGGGCCTGCGGGCGGTCAGCGACTTCGACTACGAGCTGCAGATGGCCCAGCTCAACTATCGGATGTCGGGGGTGGAGACGCTGTTCATGTCCACCAACCCGGAGTACTCGTTCCTGTCGTCGAGCAGGCTCAAGGAGATCGCCCGGTACGGCGGCGACGTGTCGGGCCTGGTCCCGGACCTCGTCCACCAGCTGCTCATCGAGCGGCTCAGAGGCTGAACGGGGCTGGTATTCTTGCCTTTCAGCCTTGCACGACGGCGGTGATTCGCCATGCCTAACGAGAGCAGGATGAGTCTGCGCAGCCTCGATCCCCGTGCCCCCTGGGTGATTTCCACCCACGATCTGGGACGCCGACCGGGATCGATGCGCACCCTCGCCCCGACCCTCCCGGCGCCGGTGGACCTCGCGGTCGGAATGATCGGCGTTCCCAAGGACGCCGACGTCGAGCTGGACATCCGGCTCGAGGCGGTGATGGAGGGCGTGCTCGTGACGGGCACGGCGCAGGCTCCCCTCACGGGGGAGTGCTCGCGTTGCCTGGACCCGTTGACCTCGGAGATCGAGGTCGACTTCCAGGAGCTCTACTTCTACTCGGCGGAGGACGCCGGAGAGGACGATCTGCTCCTCGACGGCGAACTGCTCGATCTCGAGCCGGTATTCCGTGACGCGGTGGTGCTCGCACTGCCGCTGAGCCCGGTGTGCGGTGAAGACTGCCCCGGTCTCTGCGCGGAGTGCGGAGTCAGGCTGGCGGAGGCCGGCCCGGACCACCGGCACGAGACGGCCGACCCCCGCTGGGCGGCGCTGCAGGGTTTGGTTGTGGAACAGGAAGACGATCAGGAGGGTTGACGTGGCCGTCCCCAAGCGGAGAATGTCGCGGAGCAACACCCGCGCCCGCAGGTCCCAGTGGAAGGCGGCGGCAGTCGCACTCGTGAGCTGCCCGCAGTGCCGCTCGCCCAAGCGCCCGCACGTGGCGTGCCCGACCTGCGGCACCTACAACCGCCGTCAGGTCGTCGAGCCGTCGGCCTGATCGCGCGCAAGCTGCCGCGAGCGCGGCCCGGAGACCAGTCTCCGGGCCGCGCACAGTAATCGGGACGCCGGCCGGATCGTCAACAGGACCCGGCCGGCGTTACCGTTCTTTGAGGAACGTGCGGCGGTAGGACGGTAGACACGCACCGGCATGCACGCCCGCGGCCGTGGTGGACGCCGGGGCCATCGGCTCCCGGCGGACCGGCGTCCACCACGCCTTCGGGCCATCGGCGGATCCACCTGCCTCCCGCGCACGGCCCTGTCCCGCGCAGGAGTTGGGAGGAATCCATGGCCGCACCATCGGCGAAACCCGTGCCCGTCGAGATCGCCAGAGACGAGCTTCACCAGTTGCTGGACGTCCGGCTCAGCACCGGAATCCTGGAGCGGGCGCTCACGCACCGCTCGTACGCGTACGAGAACGGCGGGCTGCCGACCAACGAGCGCCTGGAGTTCCTGGGTGACTCGGTGCTCGGCCTGGTGGTGACGGACACGCTGTACCGCAACCACCCGGACCTGCCGGAGGGCCAGCTCGCGAAGCTGCGCGCCGCCGTGGTCAACATGCGGGCGCTCGCGGACGTCGCCAGGACGCTCGACCTCGGCAAGTACCTGCGGCTCGGCCGCGGCGAGGAGGGCACCGGCGGACGGGACAAGTCCTCCATCCTGGCCGACACGCTGGAGGCCCTGATCGGCACCGTGTACGTCGACAAGGGCCTGGACGAGGCGTTCCGCGTCGTCCACCTGCTGTTCGACCCCCTCATCACGCGGTCGGCGTCGCTCGGCGCCGGGCTCGACTGGAAGACGTCCCTGCAGGAGCTCACCGCCGCCGAGATGCTCGGCGTGCCGGAGTACCACGTCGACGAGAGCGGGCCCGACCACGCCAAGTCCTTCTCGGCCGTCGTGCGCGTGGGCGGCAAGGAGTATGGCAAGGGCGCCGGGCGCAGCAAGAAGGAGGCCGAGCAGCAGGCGGCCGAGGCGGCCTGGACCGCGATCCGCGCGATGCGCGACGCCCGCGAGGGCGCCGGCCCAGTCCGCGCCTGACCCCGCCCGGGGAGGGAACATGCCCGAACTGCCCGAGGTCGAGGTCGTACGCAGGGGCCTGGAACGCTGGGTCGCCGGCCGGACGGTCGCCGCGGCCGAGGTGCTCAACCCCCGGGCGGTCCGCCGCAACACCGGCGATCTGGCCGCCCAGCTCAAGGGCCGCACCCTCGCCTCGGCCGAGCGCAGGGGCAAGTACCTGTGGCTGCCCCTGCTGGACGGTCCCGCGGATACGGAGGAGGCGGGGGAGTCGCTGCTCGCCCACCTGGGCATGAGCGGCCAGCTTCTCGTCGTGGACCCGACCGCGCCGATCGAGAAGCACCTGCGGGTCCGGATGGGCTTCGCCGACGGCGGGCCGGAGTTACGCTTCGTCGACCAGCGCACCTTCGGGCACCTGCTGGTCGCCCCGATGACCGCGGGGCGGGGCCGGGCGGTGCCCGAGCCGGTGGCGCACATCGCCGCCGACCCGCTGGAGGACGCCTTCGACGACGCCGAGTTCGCCGTCCGGCTGCGGCTGCGCCGTACCGGGATCAAACGGGCGCTGCTCGACCAGTCGCTGATCAGCGGGGTCGGCAACATCTACGCGGACGAGGCGTTGTGGCGGGCGCGGCTGCACTGGGCGCGCCCGACCGAGGCGCTGACCCGGCCGAAGATCTTCGAGCTGCTCGCGGCGGTCCGTGCCGTCATGACCGAGGCCCTCGGCCAGGGCGGCACGTCCTTCGACAGCCTGTACGTCAACGTGAACGGCGAGAGCGGCTACTTCGACCGGTCGCTCGCGGTGTACGGCAGGCGCGACGAGCCCTGCCGCCGGTGCGGCACGCCGGTCAGGCGGGAGGCGTTCATGAACCGGTCCTCCTACAGCTGCCCGAAGTGCCAGCCCCGCCCGAGGAACGCGCGCCCCTAGCCCGGCCCTAGCCCGCCCGTGGCCCCACCCCCGGCGATCGCCGCCGGAGGCGATCTGGATACTTGTATTCGTGATTCGGTTGACGGCTTGGGTCCGGGGACGGGTGCAGGGCGTGGGGTTCCGCTGGTGGACCCGCGCCCGCGCGCTGGAACTCGGGCTGGTCGGGTGGGCCGCGAACCTGGCCGACGGAAGGGTCGAGGTCGTCGCCGAGGGTCCCAGGGAGTCGTGTGACAAGCTCCTGGACCTGTTACGCGGCGGTGACACGCCCGGCCACGTCGAGGGGGTGGTCGAGCGCTGGAGCGAAGCGAAGCGGAGTATCGCCGGGTTTGTCGAGAGGTAGGGCTTCCCTCAAACCCCGTAAATCCGGTATATTTACCTAGCGAGAGTGCCCACCGGCTTCATCGTGCGGAGCGTTCAACTTGACCGTCTCCAATGCCGGTGCGACTCTTGAGAGGAACCACGCGCACCCCTCCCGCGGCATGAAGTGCGCGAACCAGTCTGGTCACTCAGCGTGGAGGACCCTTTACTATGGCGAAGGCTCTACTCGGCCACGTCGGCGGTCCTGATCCTCGAATGATCTCGGAAATGCGTCGCCTCCAGCAGCGCATCCGCGACCTCGAGGCAGAACTCAACCGGCTCCAGGCCCAGAACGACGCGCTCGCGGCGCAAACTCGTGATGAGGCCCTGGTCCGGCTGCAGGATCGCGAGCCGGCTCTCACCTGAGGGACCGGCCGGAACAGGAAAAGGATTGTAGGGACGCCCCGCAAAGGCGTCCCTTGCCATTTCCGGAACTGTTCCACGGGAATTGCCACCCCGGCCGGCCGGATGTCAAGCGGCGTCTATTCCGCGTACTCCGGCCCCGGGACCTGTAGTCTTTCCCCCCAGCCGACGGGCGAGACCGAGGGGGGCGGACGTGTACCTGAAAACGCTCACCTTACGCGGTTTCAAGTCGTTCGCCTCGGCCACCGCCCTCCGTTTCGAGCCCGGCATCACGGCGGTGGTCGGCCCCAACGGATCCGGCAAGTCCAACGTCGTCGACGCCCTCGCCTGGGTGATGGGCGAGCACAGCGCCAAGTCGCTGCGCGGCGGCAAGATGGAGGACGTCATCTTCGCGGGCACCTCCAGCCGCCCGCCCCTCGGCCGCGCCGAGGTCACCCTGACGATCGACAACGGTGACGGCGCGCTGCCGATCGACTACACCGAGGTCACGATCAGCCGGCTGATGTTCCGGTCGGGCCAGAGTGAGTACGCCATCAACGGCGACACCTGCCGTCTGCTCGACATCCAGGAGCTGCTGTCCGACTCCGGCATCGGCCGGGAGATGCACGTCATCGTCGGCCAGGGCCAGCTCGACCAGGTGCTGCACGCCGGCCCCGAGGAGCGCAGGGCGTTCATCGAAGAGGCCGCGGGCGTGCTCAAGCACCGCAAGCGCAAGGAGAAGGCGCTCCGCAAGCTCGACGCGATGCAGGCCAACCTCACCCGCGTCCAGGACCTCGTGGCCGAGCTGCGCCGCCAGCTCAAGCCGCTCGGCCGGCAGGCCGAGATCGCCAGGAAGGCGGCCGTCATCCAGGCCGACCTGCGTGACGCGCGGCTGCGCCTGCTCGCCGACGACGTCGTGACCCTCCGCGACACCCTGCAGCGCGAGGAGGCCGACGAGGCGGCCGTACAGGCGAGGCGGGCCCGGGTGGAGGCCGAGCTGGCCGAGGGTCAGCGCCGGGAGGCCGAGCTGGAGACCGCGGAGAACGAGGCCCAGCCGCGGCTGAAGGCGGCCCAGGAGACCTTCTACCACCTCTCTGGCCTGCGGGAGCGGCTGCGCGGCGTGGAGAGCCTGGCGGCCGAGCGCAGGCGGCACGCCGCCGACGCCGCGTCCGTCGAACGGCGCGGGCGCGATCCGGAGGACCTGGAGCGCGAGGCCGCCGAGGTGCGCGAGCAGGAGCGGGTGCTGGCCGACGAGCTGGACGAGGCGCGCGAGCGGCTCGCCGCCGCCGTCGAGGTGCGTGCCGAGGCCGAGGAGGCGCTGGCCGCCGAGGAGCGGCGCCTCTCGGTCGCCGCCCGCGCCGCGGCCGACCGCAGGGAGGCGCTCGCCCGCCTGCGCGGCCAGGTCGAGTCGGCCAGGAGCCGCGCCAGGGCCGCCGGGGACGAGATCGGCCGGCTCACCAGGGCCGTCGAGGACGCCACCCGCCGCGCCGAGCAGGCCCAGGACGAGCTGGACACGGGTGTGCTCGACGAGCCCGCGGCCGACCCCGAGCTCGTAGCGGAGCTGGAGACCGCGCAGGAGGGCGTCGACCTCGCCCGCGCCGCGGTGGAGGAGGCCAGGGCCGTCGCCGAGCGGGCCGGGGCCGTGGTGGAACGGGAGCGGGCCGCCCTGGCCGCGCCCGGCGCCGCGCTGGCCGCCGCGAAG
>QFZU02000026.1 GCA_003260025.2 Microbispora triticiradicis
CTGGCCCGCGTCCGCGTGCCCGGCGGCGGGCTGGCCGCCGCCGCCCTGCGCGAGCTGGCCGCCTGCGCCCGCGAACTGGGCGCCGGGGTCGTCGAACTGACGTCACGGGCCAACGTGCAGGTGCGCGGGCTGGCCGACCCACCGGCGTTCGCCGCGCGGATGGCCGCCGCCGGACTGCTGCCGTCCGCGACCCACGAGCGCGTGCGGAACATCGTCGCCTCGCCGCTCAGCGGCCGTTCGGCGACGGCCGTCCTGGACGTGCGGCCCCTGGTGGCGGACCTCGACGCGGCCCTGTGCGGCCGTGCCGCCCTGGCTCATCTGCCCGGCCGGTTCCTGTTCGCGCTCGACGACGGAACGGGCGACGTCCTCGGGCTCGGGGCGGACGTGACCCTCGCCGCGCATCCCGACTCTCAGCCCGTCTCTCAGCCCGGCGGCCTGACCCTGCTGCTCGCGGGGGAGCCGGTCGGGTCGGTGACCGCCGGTGACGCCGTCTCCGTCGCGCTCGCCGCGGCCGAGGAGTTCCAGGAGGTGCGCGGCGACGCCTGGCGGGTGGCCGAACTCCCCGGCGGACCCGCGACGATCGCCGCCCGCCTCCCCGGGCGGCTCGCTGTCCTGCCCCCGGTGCCGGTGACGCCCGCCACGCCGCGCAGGGGCGGCCCGTCCGCGCAGGTGGACGGCCGGGTGGCGCTCGACGTGATCGTCCCCCTCGGCAGGCTGACCGCCGGCCAGGCCGGCCTGCTCGCCGATCTGGCAGCCGGTGAGGTGCGGCTGACACCGTGGCGTACGGTCGTGCTGCCCGACCTCGCGCCCGAGGCGGTCGGGCCGGTGACCGAGGCGCTCGCCGGAGCGGGGCTGGTGATCGACCCCGCCTCGCCGTACGCCAGACTGTCGGCCTGCACCGGGCGGCCCGGCTGCGCGAAGGCGCTGGCCGACGTCCAGGCGGACGCGGTGCGCTGGGCGGAGTCCGGCGTGCCCGAACCTCCGGGTCTCCGGCCACCGGGTGCCGAACCGCTCGATGCCGGCCTGATCCACTGGGCGGGCTGCGAACGCCGCTGCGGCCGCCCGAGGGGGCGGGTCACCGACGTGGTCGCCACGACCGGCGGCTACGACGTCCGCCGTTGACCGTCCGTCCAGCCGTCCATCCACCGTTCCATCCATCCTCCAGTCCGTCCATCCACCGTCCGCCATCCACGAACAGAGGTGTCCGTGCCCGAGCACGACTACGTCCGCGACGGAGCGGAGATCTACCGGCGGTCGTTCGCGACCATCAGGGCCGAGGCCGACCTGTCGGGGCTGCCCGCCGACGTCGCCCGGGTCGCGGTCCGCATGATCCACGCGTGCGGCATGACCGACCTCGTGAGCGACCTCGGCTACTCCCCCGGCGTGGTCGAGAAGGCGCGTACCGCGCTGCTGGCGGGTGCGCCCGTGCTGTGCGACGCGCGGATGGTCGCCTCCGGCATCACCAGGAAGCGCCTGCCCGCCGGCAACGAGGTCGTCTGCACGCTCGGCGATCCCCGCGTGCCCGCCCTCGCGGAGCGGCTCGGCACCACCCGCAGCGCCGCCGCGCTCGACCTGTGGCTCGACCGCCTCGACGGCGCGGTCGTGGCCGTCGGCAACGCCCCGACCGCGCTGTTCCGGCTGCTCGAACTGGTCGCCGGAGGCGCGGGACGGCCCGCCGCCGTGCTGGGCGTCCCGGTCGGCTTCATCGGCGCGGCCGAGTCCAAGCGCGCCCTCGCGGCGTCCGGCCTGGAGTTTCTGGTTGTCCACGGCCGCCGGGGCGGCAGTGCCATGACGGCGGCGGCGGTCAACGCCATCGCCTGCGAGCAGGAGTGACGAGACGTGACAGGAACGCTCTACGGCGTCGGCCTCGGCCCCGGCGACCCCGAACTGATGACCGTGAAGGCCGCCCGCCTGATCGGCGAGGCCGACGTGATCGCCTACCACGCGGCCCGGCACGGCCGCAGCATCGCCCGGTCGATCGCGGCCCACCACATGCGCGACGGGCAGATCGAGGAGCTCCTGCAGTATCCGCTGACGACGGAGACGACCGACCACCCCGGCGGCTACCAGGGCGCGCTCGACGACTTCTACGCCGGCTGCGCCGACCGTCTCGCCGCGCACCTGGACGCCGGGCGCGACGTCGTCGTGCTGTGCGAGGGAGACCCCCTCTTCTACGGGTCGTACATGCACATGCACAAGCGGCTCGCGCACCGCTACCCGGCCGAGGTCGTCCCCGGGGTCACCTCGATCGCGGGGGCGTCCGCCGTGCTGGGCCGCCCGCTGGTCGAACGCGACGAGACGCTGACGGTCCTGCCCGGGACGCTGCCCGCCGCCGTGCTGGCCGAGAAGCTGCGCGACACGGACTCGGCGGCGGTGCTCAAGCTGGGCCGCACGTTCGAGAAGGTGCGCGACGCGCTGGCCGAGGCGGGCCGCCTCGACGAGGCCTGGTACGTCGAACGCGCCACCACCGACGCCCAGCGTGTGGCCCCGCTCAAGGACGTCGACCCGGGGCAGGTGCCGTACTTCTCGCTGGCGCTGATCCCCAGCCCGGCGCAGCTCACGTTCGTGCCGGAGACCGCCGGACGCACCGGTGCGGGCGAGGTCGCGGTCGTCGGCCTCGGCCCCGCCGGGCGGCCCTGGCTGACCCCGGAGGCCCAGGAGGTCCTCGCCGAAGCCACCGACCTGGTCGGATACGGCCCCTACGTCGACCGGGTCGCGCCCAACCCCCGCCAGACCCGGCACCGTACCGACAACCGCGTCGAGGCCGAACGCGCCCGTCACGCGCTCGACCTGGCCCTCGCCGGGGCGCGGGTCGCGGTCGTGTCGTCGGGCGACCCGGGCGTGTTCGCGATGGCCAGCGCGGTGCTGGAGGCCGCCGCCGACCCGCGTTACGCGGACGTCCCGGTGCGGGTGGTGCCCGGTCTGACCGCCGCGCAGGCCGTGGCCGGCCGGGCGGGCGCGCCGCTCGGCCACGACTACTGCGTGCTGTCGCTGTCGGACCAGCTCAAGCCGTGGGAGGTGGTCGCCGGGCGGATCTCCGCCGCCGCCCGCGCCGACCTCGTCCTCGCGATCTACAACCCGGCGTCGAAGACCCGCACCTGGCAGGTCGCCGCGGCCCGCGACCTGCTGCTCGAACACCGCGATCCGGGCACGCCCGTGGTGGTGGGCCGCGACGTCGGCGGCGAGCGGGAGTCGGTCCTGATCACCACTCTGGGCGAGCTCGACCCGGCCGCGATCGACATGCGCTGCCTGCTGATCGTCGGCTCGTCCACCACCCGCGTCGTCGAGCGCGGGGACGGGGCGGTCGTCTTCACCCCGCGCCGCTATCCCGCGTGATCGCGTACCCAGGTGACGGCGTCGGCGACGTCCGTCACCCGGGTGACGCCGCCGGGCGTCGCGGGCCGGTCCACCATGACGACCGGCAGCCCCGCCTCGCGCGCCGCGACCAGCTTGGCGCGGGTCTGCTCCCCGCCGCTGTCCTTGGTGACCAGCACGTCGAGCCGGTGCTCGCCGATCAGGGCGCGCTCTCCCGCCACCGTGTACGGCCCCCGGGCGAGGATCACGTGGACGTTCGGGGGAACGGGCGGCTCCGGCGGGTCGACCGACCTCGCCAGGAACCACAGCCCGGTCAGCGGCGCGAACACCGGCAGGCTGCGGCGGCCCGTCGTCAGGAACACACGGCTCCCGAGACCGGGCAGCGCGTCCGCCGCCGCCCGGAGCGACGGCACCCGCAGCCAGACGTCCTCCGGGCCCTCCGACCAGCCGGGACGCCGCAACCCGAGCAGCGGCGTCCCGGTCGCCGCGCACGCGTGCGCCGCCGACTCGCTCATCCGCTGGGCGAACGGATGCGTGGCGTCCACCACGACCCGCGGACCGTGCTCGGCGATCCACCGGGCGAGCCCGTCCGGGCCGCCGAAGCCGCCCGACCTGACCTCGCCCACCGGCAGCCGGGGATCGGCGACCCGGCCGGCCAGCGACGACACCACCCGCAGGCCCGGCAGCGGCGCCAGCTCGGCGGCCAGCGCCCGGGCCTCGGCCGTGCCGCCGAGGATCAGGACGAGCACGCGCGGTCCCGCGCGGCCGAGTAGAGGTGGCTGTCGGGGAACTCGTGCGCCGTCAGCGCCCGCCCCACCACGATCACGGCGGTCCGCCTGATCCCCGCCGCGACCACCTGGTCGGCGATGTCGCCCAGGGTGCCCCTGATGATCTCCTCGTCGTCCCGGCTGGCCCGGGCGACCACCGCCACCGGGCAGTCCGCGCCGTACGCGGGCAGCAGGTCGGCCACGACGGCGGCGATCCGCTGCACGGCCAAGTGCAGCACCATCGTGGCGCGGCTCGCCGACAGCGTCGCGAGTTCCTCGCCGGGCGGCATCGGGGTGGCGCGCGCCGACGTCCTGGTCAGGATGATCGTCTGGCTCACCCCCGGAACCGTCAGCTCCCGCCCCAGCGCCGCGGCGGCGGCCGCGAAGGCGGGCACCCCCGGGATCACCTCGTACGGCACGCCGTGCGCGTCGAGCCTGCGCATCTGCTCGGCGACCGCGCTGAAGACCGACGGGTCGCCGGAGTGCAGCCGCGCCACGTCGAGCCCCGCCGCGTGCGCCGCCGTCATCTCGGCGACGATCTCGTCCAGGGTGAGGTTCGCGGTGTCCACGAGCCGCGCGTCCGGCGGGCAGTCGGCGAGCAGGTCGCGCGGCACGAGCGACCCGGCGTACAGGCAGACCGGGGCCGCCTGAAGGGCCCGCAGCCCACGCACCGTAATGAGGTCGGCCGCGCCGGGCCCCGCACCGATGAATCGAACCGTCACTGCTCGCGCTCCTTCCGCGCCGTCCAGATGGTCACCGGCATCAGGGGACGCCACCCGGTGAAGCCGCCCACCGGCGAGGCGCGCTGCACCGACAACCGAACGAGGTCCCCGCCGAGCCGCGCGTGCCACCCCGCGAGGACCGCCTCCGACTCCACGGTGACGGCGTTCGCGACCAGCCTGCCGCCCGGGGCGAGGGCGTCCCAGCAGGTCTCGACCACACCGGCCCCCGTCACGCCGCCGCCCACGAAGACGGCCGCCGGGGCGGGCAGCCCGCCGAGCGCGCCCGGGGCGGCTCCGGTGACGACCCGCAGGCGCGGCACGCCCAGCGCGTCCGCGTTGTGCCTGACGCGGTCCGCGCGGACGGGGTCGCGCTCGACGGCGACGGCCCGGCACGACGGATGCGCGCGCAGCCACTCGACGGCCACGCTCCCGGAGCCCGCTCCCACGTCCCAGAGCAGCTCGCCCGGCAGGGGCGCCAGCTTGGCCAGGGTGACCGCCCGCACCTCCTGCTTGGTGAGCTGCCCGTCCGACTCGTACACCTCGTCCGGCAGCCCCGGCACCCGCCCCAGCGGCACCGCCGACGGGACGTCTGTGCAGCTCACCGCCACGACGTTCAGCGCGGGCGGCGTCTCACCGGCCGGCCAGTCCGCGGCCGTGCCGTCGCGGCGGGACTCGGTCGCCGCGCCGAGATCGCCGAAGACGGTGACGCGGCTCGCGCCGTACCCCCGCTCGGTCAGCAGGGCGGCGACCAGTGCGGGCGTGTCCGCGCCCGCGCTGAGGACGAGGACGCGGCGGCCCGGCGCGAGCGCGGCGGTCAGCGCGGCCAGCGGCCGTCCGACCAGGCTGACGGTCTCGACCTCCTCGGCGGCCCAGCCGAGCCGCGCGCAGGCCAGGGTGGCCGACGACACGTGCGGCAGCACCCGCAGCCGGTCCGGCCCGAGCAGCCGGGCGAGCGTCGCGCCGACGCCGAAGAACATGGGGTCGCCGCTGGCGAGCACCGCGACCGCCCGTCCCGCGTGCGCGTCGAGCAGCCCTGGCAGCCCCGCGACCAGCGGCGACGGGTACGGCACCCGCTCGGAGGCCACCGACGCGGGCAGCAGGGCGAGCTGCCTGGCCGACCCGACCACGACGTCCGCGGCGACCAGCTCGGCGCGCGCCGCGTCGGCGAGACCGGCCCAGCCGTCCGCGCCGATCCCGACGACCGACACCGGCGTCATCGGGCGGGCTTCCTGAGCAGGTAGGTGTCCATGACCCAGCCGTGCGCCTCGCGCGCCTCCGCCCTGAGCCGCCGGATCTCGCCGGCGACCTCGCGCACAGGCCCGGCGACGAGGATCTCGTCCTCGGTCCCGACGTACGCCCCCCAGTAGACGTCGGCGTCGGCGACCTCCGGCAGGTCCGCGAACGCGCAGCCCGCGTCGAGCATCACCACGATGTCGCCGGCGGCCTCGACGTCGGCGGGCAGGCGGCGGCCGGTCGTGATGTGCAGCGGCCTGGCGACCCTGGTCAGGCTGACGCGGTGCCGCGCGGCCAGCGCCGACACGCTGCTGATCCCCGGGATCACTTCATAGTCGAACGGCTCTCCGCCCCTGGCCAGGACGTCCTCGACGATCGCGATCGTGCTGTCGTACAGGGCGGGGTCGCCCCAGACGAGGAACGCGCCGACGCCGTCCTCCGGCACCTCCTCGGCGATCAGCCGGGCGTAGACGTCGGCCCGGCGGGCCCGCCAGTCGGCCACCGCCTCCACGTACGCGCCGCTCGTCCGGTCGCGCTCCGGGTCGCGCGCCTCGACCGTCCGGTACGGCTCCCGCGCGTGGGCCGCGATCAGCTCGCGCCGCAGCCGCACCAGGCCGTCCTTCACGGCTCCCTTGTCGAGCAGGAAGAACACGTCGGTCTCCGCGATGGCCGCGGCGGCCTGGAAGGTCAGGTGGGCGGGGTCCCCGGCGCCGATGCCGATGATCAGGACTCGCTTCATAGGTCACGAGTATGGACCCCGGCTTGACGTACTTATGCGGACGGTGCACGCTCAAGGCGACAAAAGAAGACAGAGGCGACGGTGCGCAGGAACCTGGTGTGAATCCAGGACGGTCCCGCCACTGTGACCGGGGAGTGTCTCCCGCTCGTCACCACGGCCGCGACGGCTGGAAGGTTCGGGCGACACGATGACCCGGGAGTCAGGACACTGACCCGTTGTCCTCCATCACCGGGGCGAGCGACCCCGTGAGGAGAATCACATGGCTCAGCCGGCCGTCCCCGTCTCCCGGCCCCTGCCGGTCACCATCCCCGTGCGTGAGATCCTGCCCTGGGCGGTCTTCGCCGCCGTGGCCGGGCTCATCCTGCTCTACTTCGTCGGCGCGGAGCAGGGCGCCACCCACCTCATCAGCGGGCACACCGTGCACGAGTTCGTGCACGACGGCCGGCACCTCCTCGGCTTCCCCTGCCACTGAGGCCCGCCCGATGCCCACCATGCGTTCCCTGCTGGTGCGCGGCATGCTCGTCGGCCTCGCCGCCGCGCTGCTCGCGTACGTCGTCGCCTGGTTCGCCGGAGAACCCCAGGTCGCCGCCGCCATCTCCATCGAGGAGGCCAAGGCGGCGGCCGCCGGAGAGGCCGCCGAACCGGAACTCGTCAGCCGGACCGTCCAGGAGACCGCCGGCCTGCTGACCGCCCTGCTCGTCTACGGCGCCGCCCTCGGCGGCTTCTACTCCATCGCGTACGCCTTCGCCCACGGTCGCCTCGGCGCTCTCGGCGCCCGCGCCACGGCGCTCACCGTCGCCGCCGCCGGCTTCGTCGTCGTGTACGTGACCCCCATCCTGAAGTACCCGGCCAATCCCCCGGCCGTCGGCAACCCCGATTCGATCGGCCGCCGGACCGCGCTGTACTTCGCGATGATCCTCGTCGCCCTCCTGGCGGCGGCGGTCGCCGCGTACGCGGGCCGTTCCCTGTCGTCCCGCCTGGGCACCTGGAACGCCGCCCTGTCGGGCGTCGTCGTCTACGCCGTCCTCGTCGGTGTCGCGTACGCCGTGATGCCTCCGATCCACGAGGTTCCCGACGACTTCTCCGCCGACACGCTGTGGTGGTTCAGAGTGGCGTCGTTCGGCATCCAGTTCGTCCTGTGGGGAGCCATCGGCCTCCTGTTCGGCGGCCTGACCGAACGCTCCCTGCGCCAGGGAACCCCCCGGGAGGCCGGGCTCCGGCCCGCCGCGACGCGCTGAACCGGGTCGGGACCACCCGCTCCGCGTGAAGCCGGTGTGTCACAGGTGGAGCGCGTCGGGGGCGTCGTCCTCGACGAGGAAGCCCCCGGACTGGTGGTGCCAGAGCCGGGCGTAGGAGCCCTGGGCCTGGAGCAGTTCGCCGTGGGTGCCCTGCTCGACGACGCGTCCCCGGTCGAGCACGACCAGGCGGTCCATGCGGACGACGGTGCTGAGCCGGTGCGCCACCACGAGTGCCGTACGGTCCTGCATCAGGCGCCACAGGGCCTCCTGGATGAGGATCTCGCTCTCGGAGTCCAGGGCACTGGTCGCCTCGTCCAGCAGCAGGACGGGGGCGTCGCGCAGAATGGCGCGCGCGAGCGCGATGCGCTGCCGCTGGCCGCCGGAGAGCTTGACGCCGCGCTCGCCGATCAGGGTGTCGAAGCCGTGCGGCAGAGACTCGACGAACTCCGTGACGTGGGCCGCCCGCGCGGCCCGGCGGATCTCGGCGTCGGTCGCGCCCGGCCGGGCGAACGCGAGGTTTTCCCGTACGGACCGGTGGAACATGGCGGGTTCCTGCGGAACGTAGGCGATGAGGCCCCGCAGGTCGGCCTGCCTCAGCCGGGCGATGTCCTGACCGCCGATCAGGATCCTGCCTCCGTCCACGTCCATGAGGCGCAGCAGCAACCGGGTGAGGGTGCTCTTGCCGCCACCGGACCGCCCGACCAGCCCGATCTTGGTGCCGCCGGGGATGTCCAGGTTCAGGCCGTCGAACAGCGGCGCGCCGCCGGCGTACCCGAATCTCACCCGCTCGAAGCGGACGCTCGCGTCGGCCGGGCGCAGGGGCTGCGGGTCGGCCGGGTCCACCACGGTCGGCGGCGTGAGGAGCAGCTCGGTGAACTGGGCGGCTTCGGTGAGCGTGCTCTCCATACGCCGGTACACCTGGTTGAACTCGAACATGATGTTGATCGCGTTCGTGTAGTAGGTGAACGTCACGACGATGGCCTCCACACCGAGGCCGCCGCGGAGCGCCGCGGCGAGGAGCAGGCCCGTGGCACTGGTGAGCACCGACAACGGGGCGACGACCATGTCCACCCTGAGGTTGTTGTAGTCCCAGGACCGGATGGACAGCCGGCGCTGCTCGGCGATCCTGGCCCTGTGCTCGACGGCCTCGCGCGTCTCGGCGGCGAACGCGCGGACCGTCTCCATGTTGGCCAGCACGTCGGCGACGTGACCCGACACCAGCACCTTGGCCGCCTCACGCGCGTCGACCAGGGCCTGCCGATGGCGGATGAGCGGAGCGACGAGAACACCGGTGACGACGATGAGGCCCACGAGGACGAGCACCAGCAGCGGGTCGTACCGCCACAGCACCACCGAGGCGAAGGCCAGGGGCACCAGCTTCGCCATGATCGAGAACGTGAGGGTGTCCATGAACTCCTCGAACCTGGAGGAGAATCCGAGCACCCTCTTGGTCAGCGAACCGGCGAAGTTGTCGTGGAAGAACGCGACGTCCTTGGCCAGCAGCTCGTCCATGCCCAGCACGCCGAGGCGCTCGATGCCCCGGCCGTCGGCGCGGTTCAGGAAGTGCATCCCCGCCCGCCAGAACGCCTCACCCGTCAGAAGCAACGCGGCGAAGCCGAGCACGTAGGGCAGCAGCGCGTCGAAGGAGCCGTCCCGGCCGCCGGAGAGGTGCCCCACAAGGCCCGCCACCGCCAGCGGCGCCAGATAGAACAGGCAGATGTTCCCGATCGCCGGCAGCACCAGCGCGGGAGCCGCGATCGGCCACTGCCGCTTCAGCTCGCCGCAGTAGTACCGCAATGCCAGCAAAAGCGCCGATCTCCGCGCGGATTTATCATTTTCGGCCTCGTCCACCGTCCCGAGCACAGCCATCAGCCCTCCCGAATGCCGATATCGCCCTGGCCATGCTCCCGCAGCCCGTACGGGAGGAGCGAACGATTTTTCGCCGCCCGGCAAATAGGAGCAAAGGGTAAAACCTCACGCAGACGACCGAAATATTCACGAAGGGAGTAATCAGCTGCGACCTTTCCTTACGGCGGCCGGGAGGCGTGCGCGGACGACACGAGATCAGCCACGGCCGCCACCGGCGGGCGGCACGCCGCCGTCGCGCCCTGCGTACGGCAGGGCCAGGCGAACTGTCCGGTCGAGTACTACTGGAAGAACGCGCTCGGCATGAGGCTGGGCAGCGGGTCGGTCTCGGTCGTCACCTCGCCCTCGCTGTGGGGTGGGCAGATCGCGCCGGGCAGCACCTTCACCGTCAGCCTGACCCACCGGACGGCCCAGTGGCCGCTGCTGGTCACCAGGTACACGACCATGTGGGACCTGTCGTCGCTGCTGGCCGGCGCCCGGAACAGCGGAGAGCCGCCCCCGGTGGTGCAAGGGGCGGCTCGGTCTTCCGGCTTCCGGATCCGCTGTGGCCGGTTCTGCCTTGGTCTGACTTACCGGTATCCGGCCTTACCGGTATCCGGCGGCGACGATGTTCGCCTGCACCGCGTCCTCGGTGGCGTTCGTCGGGTATCCGGAGGTCATCACGCCCTCGTAGAAGGTGCCGGCGGCGCCGTGGCTGTTGTCACCCCCGATGCCGAGGATGATGGCCCCTTCCTTCTTCATCGGGTTGTAGCCCGAGACGTTGGGACGCTTGCCGTCGTAGAAGGTGCCCAGGGCGCCCGACTGCGCGTTGCCGCCGCGGATGGCCCAGTGGTTCGGCTCGCCCTTGATGATGGCGGTCAGGTAGCGGTGGCTGATGGTGGGGTCGCCCGCGTTGTACTTCTGGTTGACGCCGGAGAACAGGCCGTTCTCCAGGTCGGCCATGATCCACGGGCCGTTGCCGGCTGGCGTACATGCCCTCCGGCTGGTCGCCCTTGGCGACGCCGTTGGTGTTGTTGTTGCGGTAACCCACACCGGGATCCACGTAGACGCCGTACGCCTTGCTGCCGTAGACCGTGGTCGGCGCCTTGGTCGCGGTCGCGAGGTTGTCGTACCCGCCGGGAGCCGGGCCCGAGAAGCCGCCGGGAGGCGCCTGGGTGAGGCGGTTGTTGCGGCCCGACTGGTCGTAGATGATCGTGATGAGGCAGGTCGTGTTCGCGCAGAACGAGTCCTGCGCGGCGGCGTTCGCGGCGCCGCCCGCACTCAGCACGCCGATGTCCCGGGTGGTGTTGTCCGAGGAGCGGCGCACCTGGTAGAGCGGGCCGTTGTAACTGCCGTACAGGGCGCGGGTCGTGCTGTGCGCCGCGACGCAGGGCGTGCCTCCGGCGGCGTAGATGTCACACGGCCGAGTGCCACCCGGCGGCGGCGAGGGGGTGGACGAGGGCGTCCGCGAAGGAGACGCCGAAGGGGACGCCGAGGGCGAGCCGCCGGGTGACGGGGAGGTGACGCCGCCGGTGCAGGTCACGCCGTTGAGGGCGAAGCTCGCCGGCTTCGGGTTCGAGCCGCTGAAGCTTCCGTTGAACCCGAACTCGGTGCTCCCGCCGCTGGGGATGGCGCCGTTGTACGAGACGTTGGTGACCGTGACCTGGGAGCCCGACTGGGTGTAGCTGCCGTTCCACAGCTGGGTGATGGTCTGCCCGGCGGGGAACGCCCAGGTCAGGCTCCAGCCGTTAATCGGGTCCCCGAGATTGTTAACGTTAACACTCGCGTTGAAGCCGCCCGGCCATTCGCTGGACACCGTGTAGGTGACCTGGCATCCGGCCGCGGCCGCCGAGGCCGCGTGGATCCCCGCCATACCGGCGCCGGCCACCAGAAGGGCGGCGACGGCGGCTGAGAGTTTCAGGCGCCGACGTAATGAGCTGACGTTTCGCACAGATGTTTCCCATTCTCCGAGATGTGCGTTCTCCGCGGCGTCATTGCCGCGGACGATCAACCCACCTGTTGGGAGTCAGTCCATATCCGATTTTTGTTAGCGCTAACATTTTTCGGCCGATCACGGATGCGGCTCCGTTCGTGGTGGTGGTGTGCTGCTGAGCCAATCCCGGCGCGGGGCATCAGTCAATCAGGCGGAACCCGGCCGCGCCCTCCATGCGGCCGCCGACCCTTTTGAAGTGGAACGATGAACCGCGGTGAAGACCGGCGGTTCACATCCACGCTGAAAGTTTCAGTCCTCCGACCATTCACGGGCTTAGAAGTGCCTTGAGTCAAAAAGGTCAGAACAATGATGACCGGTTATCGGACCTTTCGCAACCGCCGGGTCGCAGTCGATTGCGATACAGGGTCGCGAGCACGGCCGGCCGCCACTGGCGGAATCGAGATCGGGCCTGACCCTCCGAACCCGGGATGGTTCGGCGCGAAGTGTCAGGGCCGAGCGAGGAACTCCGCCGTCGTCGTCGTGAACCGGTGGGCGTCGTCGAGCCAGGGGAAGTGTCCCGCTCCCCGCTGCACGACGAACTCGGCGTGCGGGAACAGCGCCGCGAACTCGGCGACGACGCCCGGCGGCGTGTTCAGGTCGACCTCTCCGGCGAGCAGCAGCACCGGCGCGGTGAACCCGCCCAGCGCGGCGCGGGTGGCCGGTGGGTCGAACGCGCCCGGGGCGCCGAATGCCGCCGCGGCCTCCTCGTTCCGCCCGCCCTCCTGGGCCGCCTGATGGTCCCGGGCGGCGGCGTCCCAGCGTCCGTAGAAGAAGGGGTCGATGCGCTTCCAGTCGTCGTCGGCGGCGTCACCGGCGACGATCGCCTCGAGAGCCGCGAACGCGGCAGCGAACCACGGCTCGTCGCGGCGCAGCCGGGCGGTGGCGAGGCGCGACTCCCCCGTGGCCTCGATGCCGACCGCCCTGGTGCTCGGAGTGATCAGGGCGAGCCTGCGTACCCGGTCGGGGTGCCGGGCGGCGTACAGCGTCGCGAGGTTCGCGCCGGCGCAGTGCGCGAGGAGGTCGATCCGGTCGAGGCCGAGATGTTCGCGCAGTGCCTCGACGTCGCCGACGAGCCGGTCACAGCGGTAGGAGGACACGTCCTCGGGTGTCGCGGACCGGCCGGCACCCCGGGGATCGAGCATGAGCAGCCGCCGGTGCGCCGTCAGGCCGCCGAGGTCACCGAGGTAGCCGGCGCTCTGCATCGGGCCGCCGGGCAGGCAGATCACGGCATCGCCCGCTCCGGACACGTGACAGGCCAAGGTCGTTCCGTCATGGGCGGAGTACGTCTGAAGCATGCCCGGAAGCCTGTCAGCGGCGTTTCGGCGCGGGCAACGGATTAACCGCCGGCGGGTGCGCGACCCCGCATCCCGGCACGAGCCCTCCCGGGGACGCCGCGTACGCGGTCACGGCCGGCGGTTCTCGCCCGGGGTGACGACGTCGGCGCCTCGCCGCCCCAGCAGTTCGGTGAGCCGCTCGGCGTTGCGCTGGGCGTTGTCGGCGCAGCAGTTGTTGTGCAGCACGTGCGTGGTCACCGCCTGGCCGGCCAGACCCGCGATCCGGTCCGCCCAGCTCCGGAGTTCCTCCTCCGAGTAGAGGTAGCCGAACCGCTCCTCGATGACGCGGCTCGTCCACTTGTCCGAGTGACCGTGCAGGCGGACGACGGCGAGGTCGGAGGTGGCCGCGAGCACGGGCGGGATCGACGACGGATGCCCCTGTGGCATGTCCACCCCGACGTACGGCAGGTCGTTGTCCGCCAGGAAGCCGAGGGTCTCGTCCTGGGCGGCGGGGTCCATCCACGCCCTGTTGCGGAACTCGACGCACACCCGCATCGGCAGGCAGCGGTCCCGGCATTCCAGGATGTAGCGCCGGTTGGCGCTGCCGGGCGGGAACCACTGGGGGAACTGGAACAGCACCGCGCCCAGCTTGCCCGCCTCGTGCAACGGCTCCAGCGCGGAGAGGAAGCGCCGCCACACCTCCTCGACGGCCTCGGTGGGAAGGTCACGCGCGTAGAGCGTGCCCTTGGGCTCCCCCAGCGCGGCCCGCAGGTCCTTGTACAGCGCCGAGGGCCGGGTCGGATGCCCGGTGAGCAGCGAGAACGCCTTGACGTTGAAGGTGAAGTCCTTCGGCGTGCGGTCCCGCCACAGCTCGGCCGTACGCCGGGCCGGCGGGTTGTAGTAGGTGGCGTCCACCTCGACCAGGGGGAACCGGCCGGCGTAGTAACCGAGCCGGGTCTCGGGGGTGGACGCCTCGGGGGGATACCAGCCGGACGCGAGCAGCGACTTGTCCGTCCAGGAGGCCGTACCGATCAGGATCTTGCCCATCCCCCGACCGTAGGCCCCCGCGCGCCGTCGTGGGCGCCGCTCCGGCCGGACAGGCGTCTGCCGAGGCGCTGGCCCGGGACCTCCACGAGGCGATAAGTCACGTGGCCGAGCGCCACCGTGGCGAGGAAGAACAACGGCAGGTTCGGCGCGACCCGCAGCAGCAGCGGGTGCAGCAGGTAGAGGGAGAAGCTGATCGCCCCGAGGTGGGTGAGCCACCGGGGGAACGCCCGGCCCCGCAGTGCGAAGGCGGCCAGGAAACAGGCAGCCGCGAGCACGATCGCCACCGTGTGCGTGGGGTCGTCCTCTGCGATCATCGCGCAGGCCAGGACGGCCGACAGGACCGCCGCGGCCGTACGCCACCGGATGGCCCCGCGCTCGGCCCGGTACACCGCCGTCCCGGCGAACATCATCGCCGCGATGACCAGCCCCTGCCCGGCGCCACCCCGGCTGCCCAGCACGACCAGCGCCAGACCGAGGAGGCCCCCGATCACCGCAGCCGCCCTGCGGAGGACGCCGTACGGGCCCGCGGACGCCACGACGGCCAGCACGACGGCGACGGCGAGGACCAGAGCGGCGGCGCCCGCGCGGCCGTTGATCGTCGCGCGCGGCAGCAGCAGGCCGAGGGGCACCGCCGCGAGCGCCAGGACGACGGCGATCGGCGCCGGCCGGTGCGCCTGCCGTACGGCGAACAGCCCGGCGACCATCAGATAGAACGCCATCTCGTAGGAGAGCGTCCACATCACGCCGATCACGGCGGGCAGGCCGAGCAGTTCCTGCAGCATCGTGAGGTTGCCGAGGGCGACGAGCGCGAGCGGACGCCGGTTCAGATCGGGTGACGGCACGAACGCGCCGGCGTACGCGAGGAGCAGCGCGAGGGCGAGCGCGGCGAGCAGCAGGGGCAGCAGCCGGAAGGCCCGGCCGATCCAGAAGGCCCGCAGGTCACCGCGCCGTTCCAGGGATGCCGGGATGATGTATCCGCTGACCAGGAAGAAAGCGAAGACGCCCCAGGTGCCGACGTCGACCTTCCCGTCCACTCCCGCCCAGAACTCCGGGACGAAGGTCCAGGCACCGTGGTGCAGGGCCACGCCCAGCGCGGCGACCCCGCGCAGCGCGTCCAGCCAGGCCAGCCGGGAGGGATTCGCCGCCATTCAGGTGACTTTATCCCGCCTTGCTCACGCTGAAGTCGTCGAACGAGACGGTGACCACGCCGCCTCCGGCCTCGGGGACGCGAGCGAGGACCCCCGCCTGGCTGTGCGGGCCCGGCGGCAGCGGATGGGCGTCCTCGGCGTCGAGAACGCGGGTGCCGTCGATCCAGAACGTCAGGCGTGAGCCCCGGCAGGAGGCCTGGAGGCGCACCGCGCGCCCGGCGCTCGGCGGGGCCGCCTTCACCGGCGGCACGACGTCGAGGCTCGCGCCCTCGGACCGCCGCACGACGCGGGCGGTGCCGTCGAGGCCGAGCAGGAACGCGTAGCCGCTGGGAACGTCCTCGTCCCATCGGCACACGAGCCCGAGGCCACCCTGCCCGGAGTCCTCCCGCGGTTCGGCCGTCACGCCGACCAGCACGTCGCGTCCGGCCGCCGCGTCGGTCTTGGCGGGCACGGGCGACAGCGCGACGTTGTGGGGATCGGTGCTGTCGGCGCGGACCGTGTAGACGCCGCGCTCGATCTCGTAGCCGCGCGTCGTGCGCTGGTCGCCGGCCGCGTCGGGGTCGAAGGTGTAGCCGTCCCAGTTGCCCCGATCGCCGAAGTCGTCGCCGTAGAGCAGGCTCCCGCCCCGGGGACCCGCCTCGCCGCCGAGGGACGCGTACAGGAGGACCCCGCCCGCGACGAGCACGGCCGTCACCCCCGCCGCGAGGCCGAGGAGCCACCGCCGCCGCGACGGCGGGTTCCCGGTGTCCGCCGGGATCCCGGCGCCGCCGGAGACGACCGTACGGGCCGGATCGGCCGCTGCAGTGGTCAACGGTGCCGTGGTGGCGGGTGCCGAGGTGAACGGTGCCGTGCTGGAAGGTGATGTGGTGGCAGGTGCCGTGGCGGCCGGTGCCGTGGCCCCCGTGGCGGCGTCGTCGCCGGTGAGGGCGCGCAGCAGGGCGGAGGCGGCGGGCCGGGCGGCGGGATCCTTCGCCAGGCACGCCTCCAGCAGCGGGCGGAGGTCGGCGGGCACGCCGGACAGGTCGGGCTCGCGGGCCGAGATGGCCATCAGGACGGCCGGAACGGTCGGCCCGGCGAAGGGCAGGCGCCCGGTCGCGGCGTACGCGATCGTCACGGCCCAGCTGAAGACGTCGGAGGCGGGACCGGGCCGCTGCCCGGCGAGCTGCTCGGGGGCGATGAAGGCGGGCGTGCCCGCCATGCCGCCGCCGGTGACGGTGTGGTCGGCGGCGCTCGCGATGCCGAAGTCGATGACCACGGGCCCCTCCGGGCCGAGGATCACGTTGCCGGGCTTGAAGTCGCGGTGCACGATCCCGGCCCGGTGGATCGCGGCGAGGGACGTCAGCGTGGCGACGGCGAGGCGGTGCAGCCCGCTGCCCGTACGCGGGCCGTCCTCGGCGACCGCCGTCGCCAGCGAGGGCCCGGGAATGTACTCGGTGACGATGTACGGCCGCCCGTGGTGGGACCCGGCGTCGAGCACGCGGGCCGTGCAGAAGAGGGCGAGCCCGCGGGCCGTCTCCGCCTCCCGGAGGAAGCGGCGGCGGCTCGTGGCGTCCGCGGCCTCCCTGGCGTGCAGCAGCTTGATCGCGACCTGGCCGCCCGAGGCGTCCCGCGCGAGGTAGACCGCGCCCTGGCCACCCTCGCCGAGCACGCCGACGAGGCGGTGGTCGCCGATCCGCTCGGGATCACCGGGGTCGAGAGGGCGTCGCGGCACGGCGGGACCCGTCACGACCGGCGGTCGCAGGTGGTCCGTTCCGGCCGTTCCCGCATTCGTCCCGCTCCCTCGCGATGCCGTCGATATGTCGATGGAACAGGCCGGATCCTGTCATATCCTGAGGTGACCCGGCAGCGAAATCACACCCCCGGCGTACGGACGGCAGGGGATGTGCCTGTGCCGCGACGGGTCCCGCAGGTCACGGGCGAGCCGGACGGGGGCGGACCTCGCAGTCCGGCAGGCCCGCCAGCACGGCGGCGAGTTGCCGGGCGTTGGTCTGCGCGTAGTCGCGGTAGCAGTTGTTCATGAGCACGTGCGTGGTGGTCGCCTCCGCGCCCAGATCGCGCAGCCTCGGCGCCCACCGCCGCAACTCCTCCAGCGAGTAGTGGTAGCCGAAGCGCTCATGGACGTCGTGGCTGGTCCACCTGTCGCTGTGCCCGTGGAAGCGCACGACCTCCAGGTCGGAGGTGGCCGCGACGACCGGCGGGACCGAGTCCGGGTAGCCCTGCGGCATGTCCACGCACACGTACGGCAGCCCGTACGACCGGAGGAAGTCGAGGGTCTCGGCCCGGTTCTCCTCGCTCATCCAGGTGTGGTTGCGGAACTCGACGGAGATCCGCAGCGGTTCGCAGCGCCGCCTGCACTCCAGGATGTAGTGCTTGTTCGCCCGGCCGATCGGGAACCACCGGGGGAACTGGAAGAGCACCGCCCCGAGCTTGCCCGCCTCCAGCAGCGGCAGCAGGGCAGCGCGGAACCGTTCCCAGACCTGCTCGACGATCCGGGGATCGAGGTCGCGGGCGTACAGGTTCTTGCCGGCGCCGCCCGGCCGCAGGTCCTTCGGCAGCGCGCCCGGCCGGGTCGGATGCCGCGTGAGCAGGGAGAACGCCTTGACGTCGAAGACGAACCCCGGGGGCGTGCGCTCGGCCCACAGCCGTACGGTGGCCTCGGCGGGCGGCGCGTAGTAGGTCGAGTCGACCTCCACCAGCGGAAACTCGCCCGCGTAGTGGCGCAGGCGCTCCTCGGGTGTGGTGACGCCGGGCGGGTACCACCCGGACTCCAGCAGCGTCTTGTCCGTCCACGACGCCGTGCCGACCAGGATCTCTCCCATATCTCACGATAAGTCAGGAGAGGTGTGTCGGTTGTGACGCATGAAGCGTGCGTGGGTCTATGATGTTCAAAAATAAAGCGGCCCCGGCGTGCGGTGGTCGCCGCCCGAAGCTCACCGGAGGTGGCCGATGCTGTCGACCTGGGCCCTGGAGACGTTCGGGCCGCGCGCCGAGCAGATCCGCCGCGGCGTGGCCGAGGCGCTGGCGGTCGCCCTGGAGAACGCCCGGGACGCCCAGCAGACGGCGCGGACCCGGCATCTGCATCCGTTCGGCTTCACGCTGATGTCGCGCAAGTTCGAGGCGCTCGCCCGCGCGTTCGCGGACATGGCGGACGTCGATATCGTCAAGCCGCAGGGCTCCCAGCACGAGCTCGTCGTCCTCGGCGGCAACCTGCTCTTCCCCTTCCGCTACGCGAAGGACCGGTCGGTCAGCGTCGTCAACGCCCGGATCGGCGACGGCAGGCCGTCCGGGCTGGTCCAGGCGTTGTTCACCCGGTTCGGCCCGCGGCCCTGGACCGAGCAGCTGACGCTGGGCGGCGCCGAGACCGGCATGCCCGAACCGGTCACCCCGGCCGCCCGGGCGCTGACGCAGCTGCCCGAGGGCACCCGCCTGGTGCTCATCGCGTACGCGTGCAACGCCGGGGCCGGGCTGCTCGACGCGTGGTGGGGCGAGGCCGAGCTGCTCGACCGCACCGGCAACCTGCGCTGGCACCACTACGAGGCGATCCCGCTCGCCGGAGCCGCCCTCACGGGAACCCTGCCCGCACCAGCCCTGCCGATCGAGACCCTGCCGGCCGAGGCGTCCGTCTTCTCCGGGGGCGCGATGCCCGCTCCCGAGATGAACCCCCGGTCGCCGTACGAGCGCGCGGCGGCCCTGCCGCCGGTCAGCGAGGCGCCGGCGGAGGCGCCGGACGTCGCCGATGAAGGACGATAGGCGACTCCGGCTGGTCGGAAGTCCGGTCGAGGGACAGGCCCGAAGGATGGCCGAGGGGCCGACCGAGGGATCGACCGAGGGACCGGACGTGCGGCCGGGCGGGGAGCCGGGCGATGACGCGGCCTCCCGGGAACCCAGCCCGCAGGCGGTGGCGGACGCCTTCGACGGGACCCGGCTCACGCAGGCCCGACGGCTCGCCGCGCTGACCAAGAAAGAGGTCGCCGAGCGCGTCGGCGTGTCGCCCGCCGCGGTCGGCCAGTACGAGGCCGGGGTCACCCGGCCGCGGCCCGACCTGGTCCCGCTCCTCGCCGAGGTGCTCGCGGTCCCCTCGGCGTTCTTCCTGCCGGGCCGCCCGCACGGCAAGCTCGACGGCTCGATGGCGCACTTCCGCAGCCTGCGCTCCACCCGGGCCTACCAGCGGGCCAAGGCCGTCGCCTTCGTCGAGCAGGTCTGGGAGCTGACGTACGCGCTGGAGAAGCGGGTGCGGCTCCCCTTCGTCGACCTGCCGGGCTTCGCCGGGGGCGAGGTCGACTCCGGCACCGCCCTGCCCCGCGATCCCGTGGGCGCGGCCCGCGCGCTGCGGGCCCACTGGGGCCTCGGCGCCGGACCGGTCAGTCACCTGGTGCGGCACATGGAGTCGCGGGGGATCGTCGTCGTCTTCCCCCGGGCCGACGAGGACGCGGTCACGGTCGACGCCTTCTCCACCTCCAGCCTGCCCCGGCCCATCGTCGTCCTGACGCCCAACCGCTTCGACGACGTCTACCGGCACCGCTTCACCGCAGCCCACGAACTGGGCCACCTGGTCCTGCACGGCGACGCGGCGGCCGGGGACAGTCAGCAGGAACGCGAGGCCGACTCCTTCGCCGCCGAGTTCCTCACGCCGCGCGACAGCGTCGGGCCGAGCCTGCCCGCCCGCGCCGACCTGCGGCGGCTGGCCAAGTTGCGCCGCGTCTGGGGCGTGTCGGTCGACTCGCTGCTGTACCGGTGCCGGGAGGTCGGCCTGCTGTCCGACTCGGCGGCCGGGCGGGCCTGGCAGCGGCTCGCCGCGCTGCGCGACCAGCCCGGCTTCGCGGCGGAGCCGGTGTCGGGCTATCCCGGCGAGCAGCCCGTGCTGCTCGCCCGGGCCTTCGAGATGGCGGCGGCCGAGACCCGGCTGACCGTGCCCGCGCTGGCGCGGGAGCTCGCCTGGCCGCCGGCGCGGGTGCGTGAGCTCATCGGCCTCCCCGGTCACCGTCCGGAGCTGAAACTGGTCTTCTGACCAGCGGCGACCGCTCCGCCGGCCGCCGCAGCAGCGCCGCCCCGAGAGCGCCGAGCAGCGCCGTCGCGGCGAGGACCAGCATGGTCTCCCGGAAACCCGTTAGCGCGGATCCGGTGGCCGCGCCACGGGTGGTGAGGAGCGTCACCAGCAGCGCGATCCCGAACGATCCGGCCAGCCGCTGCACGACGCTGAACAGCGTGTTCGCGTCCGGGACGCGCTCGGGCGGCAGCCCGCCCAGCAGCGAGACGACCAGGGGCTGGCTCGTGAACCCGATCGCCAGGCCGCGCCCGCACAGCAGGAGCGTGGTCAGCCAGACGGGTGTGCCGGCCGACAGCAGCGCCATGAGACCGGTCGTGACCGCGAGGAACAGCATGCCGGCCACGACCACGAAGCGCACCGAGAAGCGCTCGGCCATCCTGGTGCCCGCGGCTGCCGACACTCCCATCGCCAGCCCCTGCGGCAGGAGCGCGAGCCCGGTGACGAGGCCGCTGTGGTGCTGGATCGTCTGGAGATAGAGCGGCGCGAGGAACAGCACGGCGAACAGCACGACGCTCGACACCGCGCAGAGGGCGAGCGTGAGCGCCCGTACGGGGTCCCGGGCGAGGTCGAGCGCCAGGGCGGCCTGCGGCCGGTGGCGCGCCCACAGCACGTAGGCGGCCAGGAGCGCCAGGCCGGCCGGCCAGGAGGGGGTGGCCCACCCGTGCGCCGCCGCCCGTTCCACTCCGTAGGTGGTCAGGCCGAGCCCGGCCGCCAGCAGGACCAGCCCGGGCAGGTCCGGCCGTACGGCGCGGTCGCCCCTCGTGCCGAGGCCGGCCCGGCGGGCCGCCAGCGCGCCGGGCAGGGCGAGCAGCCCGACCGGCAGGTTGACCAGGAAGATGGAGCGCCAGCCGTACGCGCCGATCAGCAGGCCACCCAGGGAGACGCCCAGCGCGGGCGCGGCGAAGAACGCGAGTCCGGCGGCGAGCGGCACCTTGCCGCCCGCCCCCTCGGCGGCGCCTCCCCTGCCGATCAGCAGACCGATCGCCAGCGGAATGAGGGGCGCCCCGGCGAGGCCCTGCACGACCCGGAAGCAGATCAGCATGCCGGCGTCGGCGCTGAGCGCGCACGCGGCGGAGGAGACCGTGAACAGGGTTAGGCTCCCGGCATAGGTCGGCACCAGGCCGAAGCGCCTGGCCAGGTACGACGTGGCGGCCAGGCCGATCGCCAGGGCGAGCAGGTAGCCGCTCACCGCCCACTGGACGACCTCCAGCGGGCGGCCCAGCTCGCGGACGAGATCCGGCACCGCGAGGTTGACCACCGACGAGTCGATCATCGAGAGCACCGGCCCCGCGACGAGGCCGGCCGACATGAGGCGGGAGGGCGTCGCGCCCGCGGCGTCCGTCACCCCGTCTCCTCCAGCACCGCCTCCAGCTCGGTCAACCAGAGCAGTTCCAGCCGGAGCCGTTCGACGGTGAAGGCGAGGACGCGCTCACCCCAGGGCGCGTGCCCGGCGGCGGCGGCCAGTTCCTCCTGCAGGGCCAGCTCGTGCTCGACGCGCTCCCGCCTGACCTCGACGATCCTGCGCCGGTCGGCGGCGGGCAGCAGGTCGAACAGCCCGACCCTGACCTGGAACTCCTCGTCCTTCGTCAGCACTTGGGGATCGGCCGTGCGCAGCAGCGCCAGCAGACGTTCACGCCCCTTGCCGGTGATCCGGTAGATGGTCCGCTGCGGACGGCCGGGCGCCACCTCCTCGGCGATCTTCTCGATCTCCCCGCGCTGCTCGAAGCGGCGCAGCGCGGGATAGAGCGTGTTGTTGTTGAGAAGACCGCCCGTCAGGCGCTCCATGTACTTCTTGATCTCGTAGCCGTGCTTCGGCGCGGTGAGCAGGCCGCGCAGGATCATTATGTCGGAGTACACCCGTCCAACATAACCTAGGTTAGGTTAACCCACCACTCCTTGCGTGCCGGGCAGCGGGTCAGGCCACGGCCTGGCTCTGCACGACCTGGTCCTTCAGCGGGGCGAGGGCGCCGGCGATGGCGCCGATCGTCTCCCCGTCCACCCCGCACGACTCCAGTGCGCCGGCCAGGTGGACGACCACCTGGTCGAACTCCTCGGCGGTGATGCCGAGCCCGGCGTGCGCCACGTCCATCGACTTGCCCCGGTACTCCTGCGGCCCGCCGAGCGCCGCGGCGACGAAGCTGCGCTGGTGCGCCTTCAGCTTGTCCATGTCGACGTCCGCGAAGTATCCCCGCAGCATCGGATCGGCGACGACCCGCTGGTAGAACTCGTCGACCACGGCCGCGACCGCGGCCGACCCGCCGATCTGATCGAAGATGGACGGCATACCGATTCCTCCCGCGTCTGTGTGACCTCCTCGCCGAGAATCGACACGAAAGGTTACAGCGCGATTACCAACCGGAAATACGTGCGTAGCGGCCCGCTCACGCGGTCGACACGTCCGACCCGGAACGGTGCCCGCACCCCCGAGTGCGGGCACCGTCCGGAAGAGCCGGTGCCGCCCGGAAGGGTCAGCGCCCTCCCGCGCTCCGCAGCGCGTCACGGATCGCGGCGTAGGCGGGCTTCGGCTGGAGGTTCTCGTCGTACGGCAGCGCCGCGCCCTCGCCCTGGAAGACGGCGGGGATCCAGGAGTACTTGTCGGTGTAGTCCCAGACGGTGATGCCGACGCAGCGGCGGACGGCGAGGCAGGCCTTGGTGACCCTGGCGTACCAGTCGGCCTGGGTGGCGAGCTTGGTCGCGTCGGCCGGCAGGTACATGCGGATGTCCAGCTCGGTGACGGCCACGTCCAGGCCGAGGTCCGCGAAGCGCCGCAGGTTCTGCTGGAGCGTCTCCGGATAGCCGTACTGCAGCGCGAGGTGTCCCTGGAAGCCGACGCCGTCGATCGGCACGTGCTGGGCCTTGAGCGACTTCACGAGGTTGTAGTAGGCGTCGCTCTTCGGCCCGATCGCCTCGATGTTGTAGTCGTTCAGGTAGAGCTTCGCGTGCGGGTCGGCCTGGTGCGCCCAGCGCAGCGCGTCGGCGATGTACCCGGGACCGAGCGTCCGGTAGAAGATCGTGTCGCGGTAGGTGCCGTCCTCGTTGAACGCCTCGTTGACGACGTCCCACGAGTAGACCTTGCCCTTGTAGTAGCGGGCCACGGTCGTGATGTGCTTCTTGAGGATCGCCCGGAGCTGGTCGGCGGTGAAGGTGCCGTTGTTCAGCCAGTCGGGCAGCTGGTTGTGCCAGACCAGGGTGTGCGCCCGGAACGACATGTGGTGCCTGCGGGCGAAGTCGAGCACCTGGTCACCCTGGGTGAAGTCGAACACGCCCTGCTGCGGCTCGGTGGCGTACCACTTCAGCGCGTTGCCCGCCGTCGTGGAGTTGAACTCGCTGCCGAGGATGCCGAGGTACGCCGTGTCGGAGAACTCGGGGTTGTCGGTCGCCGAGCCGAAGTAGCGGTGGGTGTCCGCGGCCAGCCGGCCCAGCGTCTTGTCGCCGTGCCGGTCGGGTGCGGCGGAGGCCGGCGTCGCCGCGATCGCGGTGACGAGCCCGGCGGCGGCCAGTGCGGCGGCGAGTCTGTGCGACATGAGGAAGGTCCTCCGGTGGGGGTACGTGGCCGGACGTCCAGATCCACGAGCGAGGCCGTCCGAAACGTTTCGGAATGTTTCCCTAACTTTCTGGTGACGTACCCTACGAATCCTTCACTCGCCGGTCAATACGAAGTGACAAATCCCGGTTCGAACAGCGAGAATGACGATGGACGACTTGACAGACGTCCGAAAGTTTCAGCTCCGCGCCCTTTTCAGGGGTAAGGGTGCGGAAAGGGAAGGGGAGGGCCGGGTCGTCCCGGCCCTCCCCTTCGTACGATCCGGTCAGGGTTCCAGGCTCTCCGGGATGGAGTCGGAGCGGCCCGCCGGGTGCTCGGTGCGGCCCCGGGCGTCGTAGATCTTCACCCAGTGGACGCCGGGCAGCCGCTTGAGCGTGGGCGTGATCTCGTCGGCGACGGTGAACGCCGACCCGCCGCTGCCGACGGCGCCGGTGAGCCGTACGTGGGCGACCCCGCCGCGGACGACCACGGACCGGAAGCCGGTGGCCCCCGAGGCGACGAAGCGCAGCCCGGCGGCGTACTCCGCCCGGGTCGGCCCGGCGAACAGCCGCTGGAGCGCGCCGCGCGCGGTGGCGGGCGCCACCACCGGCCGCCGCACCACCCTGGTGTACGGCTCCCGCCCCGCGTGGTAGCGGCGGGAGTCGAGGAAGTGGACGCCGACCGGCACGGTGCGGTGCGGCGTCCTGATGTCCACGACCACCCGGCTCGGACGGGTGAGCGTGTAGACGCGGTAGGGGGCCTTGCGCGCCAGGCCGATGCCGAACGAGAGCACCGCCTCGAAGTCGCCCGCTCTGACGACCTGGAGAACCCCGGGCAGCGCGAAGGTCTCGCGGGCGGGACCGTGGGTGGAGGCGCCGCTCTCGTCGTGGCCGACCGCGCGCTCGAAGCGCAGGGCGAGGATCGCGTCGCCGGCCACCGGGATGGTGGCGCCCGATCCGTCGGCGATCAGCCGGGACACGTAGCCGGCGCTCCGCCGTGCCGGGAGCGGGCCGCGGAACTCGAAGACGACCCGGTCCAGGCCGGGGTGGTGCGAGGCGCGCACGCGGACCAGGGTCGCGACGGGCGCGGCCGCCCGTAGCGCGGAGGCCGGGGCCGCGGAGGCCGGCGCGGCGGCCGCCGGGACCGCCGGCAGGACCGCCAGTGTGAGCGCGCTCACCAGCGACGTGGCCGAGGCCGCGAGCGAGCGCATGGGAGGCAGAAACATGAGGGCTCCTCTGCCGGGTTCCTTTCGCGGGAGTGGGGGACCCGCACGGGCCGGACCGTTCCAACGGCCTGGCTCCTAACTGGAGTATCTCCATATCGCCACGGCCTTCGGCGTGACAGACATGTCACTTTCGGCCGCAGTTTTCTACCCGGTCGACGAGAAGGCCGGCGCCGGTCCTGCGTACGCGGAAAAGGGAGCGCCGCCGGAGGGACGTCCCT
>QFZU02000027.1 GCA_003260025.2 Microbispora triticiradicis
GAAGAGCCGCAGCCGGGCACGCGGCCGTCCGGCGCGCCCGGCGCGCCCGGCGGGCCGCGGAGCGGGCCGCCTGCCGCTGAGGCCATCAAGCGGCACGTCAAGGCGTATCCCCCGCTCGCTTGCTCGCTGCCTTGGGAGAAGTTCAACGGCCCCCTCCGTACACACAACCTGCTCTTCCGCTGGACGGACGACAAGTTCATCCGGGCGCGCGGCTACAGCGAACTCGTCTGGAAGCCCTCCCTCGTCGCGGCCGGCGTCATCCCGGATGCCGAGAAGGACGCCCGAGCGCGGAAGCGCTTCACGACCTCACGGAAGGAAGGCCTTCACCAGCTCCGGCACTACTACGCCAGCGTCATGCTCGCGGGTGGCGTCTCCGTGAAGGAACTCGCCGAGTATCTCGGCCACGCCGACCCCGGCTTCACACTCCGGGTGTACGCCCACATGATGCCCGGCTCCCACGACCGAGCCCGCAAGGCCATCGACGACCGCCTGTTCCGTCCCCGCGCCGTCTCCGGCGACCAGGTCGCCACGGGGTAGCGCCTCGAAAGTACACGAGCCACCGGCGACGAAACCCGCCCGGTGGCTCTTCGCTTTTCGTGACTACAGATGGTCACCCTGGGTGAGCGCGGGCGCGTCCCGCTGATGGACGTTGACGATCACAGCCAAACACGTTCGGCAGCTCTCACGGAACAGCCACGGAACAAGATCTATTAGAGGCTCCGAATCGGACATGACGTATCCCGCCTCCCGAGTGCGGCAGGCGGGGTTTTCGCTGCTCAAGGGCTACTTGAGGAGCTGGCGGGCCATGACCATGCGCTGGATCTGGTTGGTGCCCTCGTAGATCTGGGTGATCTTGGCGTCGCGCATCATGCGCTCGACGGGGAAGTCGCGGGTGTAGCCGTACCCGCCGAGGAGCTGGACGGCGTCGGTGGTGATCTCCATGGCGGCGTCGGAGGCGGCGCACTTGGCGGCGCTGGAGAAGAACGTGAGGTCCTTGACCGGCGTGCCGTTCATGGCCAGTTCCGACTTGGCCGCGGCGGCGTAGGTGAGCTGGCGGGCGGCCTCCAGCTTCATCGCCATGTCGGCGACCATGAACTGCAGGCCCTGGAAGTCGGCGATCCGCTTGCCGAACTGCTTGCGCTCCTTGACGTACCCGATCGCGTGGTCCAGCGCGCCCTGGGCGATGCCGAGCGCCTGCGCGGCGATGGTGATGCGGGTGTGGTCCAGGGTGGCGAGGGCGGTCTTGAAGCCGGTGCCCGGCTCGCCGATCATCCGGGACTCGGGGATCCGCACGTTCTCCAGGATGACCTGGCGGGTGGGCGAGCCCTTGATGCCCAGTTTCTTCTCCTTGGGCCCGAACGAGACGCCCTCGTCGTCCTTCTCGACCACGAACGCGGAGATGCCGCGTGCGCCGGCCGACGGGTGGGTCACGGCCATGACCGTGTAGTACTCCGACACGCCCGCGTTGGTGATCCACATCTTGGTGCCGTTGAGCACGTAGTGGTCGCCGTCGCGCTCGGCCCTGGTCTTCATCGCGGCGGCGTCCGAGCCGGCCTCCGGCTCCGACAGGGCGTAGGAGAACATCGCCTCCCCCGCCGCGACCGGTCGCAGGTAGCGCTGCTTGAGGTCCTCGGACGCCGACAGCAGTAGCGGCACGGTGCCCAGCTTGTTGACGGCCGGGATGAGGGAGGACGAGGCGCAGGCGCGGGCGACCTCCTCGATCACGATCACAGTCGCCAGGGCGTCGGCCCCCGCACCGCCGTACGCCTCGGGGATGTGCACGGCCTGCAGGTCGGCCGCGACGAGGTCCTTGTAGACCTCCCAGGGGAACTCCTCGTTCTCGTCCGCCGCCGCGGCTCGCGGGGCGATCTTCTCGTCGGCGAGGGCCCGGACGGTCTCCCGGAGCATCTCGTGCTCCTCGGCGGGGGCGTAGAGAGGGAAGCTCATGACGCGATACTAGGACGTCCGACTGGAAAGTTACCAGTCGGTACAGCAGCCTTCCTGACAGAGTGCCCTGACAGGGGCCGTAATGCCCGAAGCGCCCGGGACGCATCGACCACCTGGGCATTTGGCCGTACCGTTGGGGCCAAGGCCGCGGTTTGCCCAGGTGGCTGCTCGGGCAGATGACAGGGCCGGTACCATGCCAGATCACGAAGAGTCGGCAAGAGGGGAGCCTGCCGTGCCGTACCGCCTCACCGTGCTGGGGACCGGCTACCTGGGTGCCACGCACGCGGCCTGCATGGCGGAGCTGGGCTTCGAGGTGCTCGGTCTGGACGTGGACGAGAGCAAGATCGAACGACTGCGGCGCGGCGAGCTGCCGATCCACGAGCCCGGGCTCGAGGAGGTCCTGCGCCGCAACCTCGACTCGGGCAGGCTGCGCTTCACCACCTCCTACGAGGAGGTCGCGAAGTTCGGCGACGTCCACTTCGTCTGCGTGGGCACGCCGCAGAAGAAGGGCGAGCGCGCCGCCGACGTCTCCTATCTCGACGCGGTCGTCGAGTCGCTGGCCCCCCACCTGGACCGCGAGTGCCTGGTCGTGGGCAAGTCGACGGTCCCCGTCGGCACCGCCGAGCGCCTGGCCGAGAAGCTCGTACGGCTCGCGCCCGCCGGCACGCAGGCCGAGCTGGCCTGGAACCCCGAGTTCCTGCGCGAGGGCTTCGCCGTGCAGGACACCCTCAAGCCGGACCGGATCGTGCTCGGAGTGGCCTCCGAACGGGCCGAGAAGATCCTGCGGGACGTCTACGCCCCGCTCGGCGAGGTGCCGATCGTGGTGACCGACTTCCCCACGGCCGAACTGGTCAAGTCGGCCGCGAACGCGTTCCTGGCCACCAAGATCTCGTTCATCAACGCGATGGCGGAGGTCTGCGAGGCCGCCGGCGGCGACGTCACGCAGTTGTCGGCGGCGTTGTCGTACGACGACCGGATCGGCGGCAGGTACCTCAACCCCGGCCTCGGCTTCGGCGGCGGATGCCTGCCCAAGGACATCAGGGCGTTCACCGCCCGGGCGGACGAACTAGGCGCCGGCCACGCGCTCGCCTTCCTGCGGGAGGTCGACGAGATCAACCTGCGGCGCCGCGCCCGGATGGTCGGCCTCGCCGCCGAGGCCCTCGGTGGCTCGTTCGACGGCCGGAGGGTGGCGGTGCTGGGCGCGGCCTTCAAGCCCGACTCCGACGACATCCGCGACTCGCCCGCCCTGTACGTCGCGGTGAAGATCGCCGAGCAGGGCGGGCTGGTGACGCTCTACGACCCCGCGGCCCTGGCCAACGCGCGGGCCGCCCATCCCCACCTCGGGTACGCCGGGTCGGCCCTGGAGGCCGCGAGCGGAGCCGAGGCCGTGCTGCTGCTCACCGAGTGGCGGGAGTTCGTCGCGCTCGACCCCGAGGACCTGGGAGCGGTCGTCGCCGCCCGGGTCATCGTCGACGGCCGCAACGCCCTCGACGCGGAGACGTGGCGGGGCGCGGGCTGGGACTACCGGGCGCTCGGCCGCCCCTGATCAGGCTCCCCGTACAGCGTCAGGCTCTCCGTACAGAGTCAGGCTCCCCGTGTGGGGTCGGACTCTCCGTGAAGGGCGGCGGCCTCGGCGCGGAGGCGCTCGCCCTTGGCGTGCGCCTGGTCGCGCAGGGCGACCTGGAACTCCTCCATCCGCCGCCGCAGTCCCTCGTCGGCCGCGGCCAGGATCCGTACGGCGAGCAGTCCCGCGTTCCGGGCGCCGCCGACGGCGACGGTCGCCACGGGCACCCCGGCCGGCATCTGGACGATCGACAGCAGCGAGTCCATCCCGTCGAGATACTTGAGCGGCACCGGGACGCCGATCACCGGCAGCGGGGTGACGGAGGCCAGCATCCCCGGCAGGTGGGCGGCGCCGCCCGCCCCGGCGATGATCACCTTCAGTCCGCGCCCGGCCGCACGGGAGCCGTACTCGATCATCTCGGCCGGCATCCGGTGCGCGGAGACCACGTCGGCCTCGAAGGACACGCCGAACTCGGCGACCGCCTCGGCGGCCAGGCGCATCACCGGCCAGTCCGAGTCGCTCCCCATGACGATCCCGACGTCAGGCATCCACGGGTCCTCTCAGGCAGGTGACGGCGTGGTGGGCGCGGGCCCGCACCTCGTCGAGGTCGGTGCCGAGGGCCGTGACGTGCCCGATCTTGCGGCCGGGCCGCACGTCCTTGCCATAGAAATGGATCTTGATACCCGGGTCGTTGGCCAGCACGTGCTCGTACCGGGAGTACACGTCCGGGTCGGGCCCGCCGAGCAGGTTGGCCATGACGACGACCGGCGCGGTCATCGACGGCGACCCGAGCGGCAGGTTCAGCACGGCCCGCAGGTGCTGCTCGAACTGGGACGTACGCGCGCCCTCGATCGTCCAGTGGCCGCTGTTGTGCGGGCGCATGGCCAGCTCGTTGACCACGAGGCCGGTCTTGGTGACGAACATCTCGACCGCGAGGAGCCCGGTAACGCCGAGGTCGCGCGCGATGGTGAGCGCGACGCGCTGGGCGTACGCCGCCTCCTCCTCGCCGAGGCCCGGCGCGGGGGCGATGACCTCGACGCAGATCCCGTCCTGCTGGACCGTCTCCACGACGGGGTAGCTGACGCCCTGGCCGTGCGGCGACCGGGCGACCAGCACGGCGATCTCCCGCTCGAACGGGACGAACGCCTCGGCCATCAGGTCCACGCCGGTGGCGAGCGCCGCTCGCGCCTCTTCCGGAGACGAGCAGACCCACACGCCCCGGCCGTCGTACCCGCCGCGGACCGCCTTCAGCACCACCGGCCAGCCGTGCTCCGCGGCGAACGCCTCGACGCCGGCCAGGTCGTCGACGCGGGCCCAGGCGGGACAGGGCGCGCCGATCGCGGTGAGCCGCTCGCGCATCACCGCCTTGTCCTGCGCGTGGACGAGCGCGTCGGCGCCGGGGTGTACGGCGTGCCCGTCGGCGGCCAGGGCCCGGATGTGCCCGGTCGGCACATGCTCGTGGTCGAAGGTGACGGCGTCGCACCCCTTGGCGAACTCCCGCAGGTCGGCGAGGTCGCGGTAGTCGCCCAGGTGGGTGTCCACGATGACCTTGGCGGCGCTCTCGTCGCGGGCGTTCGCCAGCACGCGCAACTCGATGCCGAGCGCGATCGCGGCCTGCTGGGTCATCCGGGCGAGCTGACCCGCGCCGACCATGCCTACGACGGGGCCCGCAACAGGGTCTGCCACGGGCCGGGAAGGGGAATCCTTCGGGCTGTTCACGACAGGTCAGCCTACCTATTGCCCGCGCGTAAGCCCGCCACGGCCCAGGCGTCAGCTCGCCCGATCAGTCCGCGCCGCCGGCCCGCCCCGTCAGCCGGAGCCCTCGGTGATGTCGGCCAGGACCCGGCGCATGCCCACGGTCCTCATCCTGTTGTCCCCGGCCACCCTGGTGGCGAGCAGCACGATCTCCGCACCCGTCACGGTCTTCGGCGCGCCGCCGGTGAAGGCGCGCACGTCGGACGCGCCGTAGCGCCGATGGGCGAGGGAGGAGCGCCCCGGGCCGGGCTTCTGGGTGAAGACGAGGCGCAGCGCGTGGAACACCAGGGCCCCGCCGTCCGGCAGGGCCAGCGCGCGGGCCGGCCCCTCGATGCGTACGTCGGTGGACAGGCGGTCGGGACGGACCCTGCCGGGCGCCCGGACCAGTTCGCCGAGCAGGGCGCGCATGGGGTCGCCGGAGACGAAGCGGACCCCGCTCACCCCCGCGGGATCGGTCAGGAAGGCGACGTGCCGGGTGGACACGAGGCGAGCCCCGACCCAGGCGGCGTCCACGATCTCGCCCTCCGCCTCGGGCGCGTCGCCCGCGAGCGGGATCGGCCCGGCGCCGAGCCGCCACGCCCCGTCCGTGCGTACGAAGACGAAGTAGGCCGGGGTGGGCTTGCGGGCCAGGACGGCGAACCAGGGGTCGTCCTCGCCGTCCTCATGCGCCGGGATCAGGAACTCCGGATCCCCGTACGCGTCGAGGCCGGGCGCGGAGCGATCCTTTCGGCCCGCCGCGCAGACTCGGCTCCCGATCGTCTTCTCCGCCCACGTCGTGAACCGCTCGATCCCGGCGCAGTCTCCGTCCCTCCAGGCCGCGGCGAGCTCGCCGAGCCCGCCGAAGGCCGCCTCGGCGTCGGACCGGGCGATCTCGACCGTCGCCGGGGAGGTCTCCTCGGGATCGGCCGGGGTCTGCCGGGCGCCCTCGGTTCCGCACCCCGCGAGCAGGATCGCGAGCAGGACCGCAGGCAGGAGGCGGCGGAGGACGCGGCTCGGCAGCCGAGCCCCGAAGGTACGACGAACCACGTTGAAGGCCCCCTCTCCACAACGGCACGCCCCGCGCGAAGTGATCCAGTGGGGCGAGAGCGTAGTGCGAAGAGCGCCGTCAAATACCAGATGACGGGATTTTCCATGAAATGTTCTTCGGCGACCTGCGGCGGAGCGGGGAGAGGTTGTGCTACTACCCTTGTTTGTGCCACCGGCGGGTAGCCTGAGAGGACCTCGCCGCCGACCAGGCCGCAGATCAGGAAGGACCGAGCGGGACGTGCAGTTTCTACGACGCGCCTACGAGCGGTTCGCCACGCTCATCCATGAGTTGATCAAGTTCGGAGCGGTGGGCGCGATCGCGTTCGTCATCGACTTCTTCGGCGCCAACCTGCTGACCTTCGGCCTCGACGTCGGCCCGATGAAATCCAAGGTCATCTCCACGGTCGTCGCCACCACCTTCGCCTACGCGGGCAACCGCTTCTGGACCTACCGGCATCGCCAGCAGAGCGGCCTGAGGCGGGAGTACATCCTCTTCTTCCTGCTCAACGGCATCGCGCTGATCCCTCCGATGATCACCATCGGATTCCGGACCTACACGCTCGGCATGCACGACCTGCTGAGCTACAACGTCGCCCAGATCATCGGTGTGGTCATCGGCACGCTGTTCCGCTTCTGGTCGTACAAGAAGTGGGTGTTCCTCGCGGTCCCGGAGCCGGTCGAGAGCGAAGGGCCCACCGTGGGCGCCGGGGCACTGGTCGCCTCCGGCACGAAGGCCGACTCTCAGAAGACCGGCCCCCAGAAGGCCGGATCCGAGAAGATCGGCCCTCTGAAGACCGGCCCGCAAAAGTCCGGAGCGAAGACCGGCAAGAAGGCCCGGGCGAAGGCGGGAGCGAGAGCGGCCGTCAAGGCGGACGTCCCGGCGCAGCCCGACCCGATCACCGCCCGCTGACCGGTCTCCCCTTCTCCAGCTCGACCCGCCGCGCTCCGTCCTGCCGCGCTCCGGCCTGCCACCGGCCGGCCGGGTCCGCCGTCCTCGGCTTCACACCGCTCCGGCTCAGCGCGCGTCCCGGGGCCTCCCCGCACTCCAGGCGTACGGACGCGGTCAGGCCGGGCCGGAGACCACGCGGCGACGGTCGTTGTCGCGGTCGTGACGCAGGAAGATGGCGAAGGTCGCCGGGCGGCGCTTGACGAGTTCGAGCCGGCCGCCGTCCGCGGCGACGAGGGCGCGGGCGAGGGTCAGCCCCAGGCCGGTGCCACCACTGCCGCTCACGTTCCGCTCGAAGACGCGCTGGCCGAGGGCCTCGGGAATGCCCGGACCCTCGTCGCCCACCTCGATCACCACGGACTTGCCCGTACTCGACGTGTTGATCGTCAGCACGCCGTCGCCGTGCTTCAGGGAGTTCTCCAGCAGGGTGGCCAGCACCTGGCTGAGGCCACCCGTCGTGCCGAGGGCGTGCAGGCCACGGTCCCCCGCCAGCACCAGCGACCGATGGGCCCGGCGGAACGCGGGCTCCCACTCGACGATCTGCTGGCCCACCACGTCGTCCACGTCGAGCGGCCCGGCCTGGGCGTGGCGCTGCCTGCGGGCCGCGGCCAGCAACTCGTCGATGACCGCCGTCAGCCGCTCGACCTGCACGATGGCGGCCTCGCCCTCCTCGCGGACCACCTCGGGCTGCCCGGCCGCGGCGACGATCTCCTCCAGGCGCATGGTCAGCCCGGTCAGCGGCGTACGCAGCTGGTGGGAGGCGTCGGTGGCGAACTCGCGCTCGCGGGCGAGCAGGTCGGAGATCCGCAGCGCGCTGCGGTCCAGCACCTCCGCCACGAGGTCGAGCTCCGGAACGCCGTAGCGGTGCCTGCTGGGCCTCGCGTCGCCCGAGCCGAGCCGCTCCGCGATCCTGGTGAGATCTTGGAGCGGCAGGCTCAGGCGGCGCGAGGTCACGGTGGCCAGGGCGATCGCGGCGCCGAGCGCCACGATCGCGAGCGCAATGATCAGCACCAGCCGCGCCCGGGTCTCCCGCTGGACCTGGGCCGAGTCACGGCTGACACGCACGTAACCGTTCTCGGAGCGAGCCTCCTCGGTCAGGTCACGGGCCTCCGGCGGAGGCGTGCCGGCGATGATCGGCGGGTTCCCGCGGACGTACACCTGGAGGTATCTGTCCGGGTAGTTCCGTGCGAGTTGCTCCGGACTGATCGGCTGCTGCTGGCTGACCGAGTACTCCACCCCGATCAGCAGCCGGTTCGCCTCCGCATGCAGCTCCTGGGCGGCCTCGTCGTTGATCAACCGTACGACGACCACGCCCAGGGGCACGCCTAACAGCAGGACCGCGATCACCGCGACGAGCAGCATGGAGGCAAGCAGGCGCCGGCGCATGCGGCTAGCTCCTCCCCCGAAACCGCCCCACGGCCGCTACTCGCGCTCGAAGCGGAAGCCGACCCCACGAACGGTGGTGATGTAGCGCGGCTTGGCCGCGTCGTCGCCCAGCTTCCGGCGCAGCCAGGAGATGTGCATGTCCAGTGTCTTGGTCGAACCCCACCAGTTGGTGTCCCACACCTCGCGCATGATCTGCTCGCGGGTGACGACCTTGCCGGCGTCCCGTACGAGCACGCGCAGCAGGTCGAACTCCTTGGTGGTGAGATGCAGCTCCTTGTCCCCCATCCAGGCCCGGCGGGAGTCGGCGTCGATGCGGACGCCCTGCACCACCGGGGTCTCCGACGTTCCGCGCCGGAGCAGCGCCCGCACGCGGGCGAGCAGCTCCGCCAGCCGGAACGGCTTGGTCACGTAGTCGTCGGCCCCCGCGTCGAGGCCGACGACGGTGTCGACTTCGTCGACACGTGCGGTGAGGATCAGGACCGGAGTCCCGTGTCCCTCCGCGCGAATGCGGCGCGCGACCTCCAGCCCGTCCATTTCCGGCAGGCCGAGGTCGAGAACAATCAGGTCGACGCCCCCCGACAAGGCCCTCTCCAGGGCCTGCGGGCCATCCGGGCTCACCTCCACCTGATAGCCCTCCCGGCGCAGTGCGCGCGCCAGTGGCTCGGATATCGAGGTGTCATCCTCGGCGAGAAGTACGCAGGTCATGGTGCGATCGTAGGACCTTAAGCGATCGTTTCCCGGCTACAGCTCGCAGTTTGACTTGTCGTTGACTCATCAATTGACCTGGGCAAACACTGATAAATCAGGGATAGTCAGTACGGAAGGGCCGTGATCTTTCATGGCATTCTCCGCCAATTCGAACAGCCTCGGATCAAGGCGGATAACGACATGAAAAACGCCCGCCGAACCGATGTCGACGGGCGTTGTCCATCTGAATTCGCGAGTTTCGGCCGAGTCGCCGGCCGGGCTTCGGGCGGCCTCAGGCGGGCGACGGCGGCTCCGCGTACCGCTGGAGGTAGAGCTGCTCGCCCAGACTCTCCAGGAGGCCGAGCTCGGTCTCCAGGTAGTCGATGTGGTGCTCCTCGTCGGCGAGGATCCGCTCGAAGAGCGTGGCGGAGGTGATGTCCCCCCGCTCCCGCATGAGGGCGATCCCCGGCCGCAGCCGCTTGACCACCTCCACCTCCAGCTCCAGGTCGGCCTGGAGCTGCTCCCTAACGGTCTGGCCGATGTGGAGGGTATTGAGCTTCTGGTAGTTCGGCAGGCCCTCTAAGAAGAGGATCCGGTCGGTGAGCTCCTCCGCGTGCCGCATCTCGTCTATCGACTCCGCCCTCGTCAGGGCGGCGAGCTTGGTGTATCCCCAGTTCTCCTGCAGCTTGGCGTGCAGGAAGTATTGGTTGATGGCGGTGAGCTCGGAGGTGAGCTGCTCGTTGAGCAGCGCGATGATCTCCTTGTCGCCCTGCATCGCGTACCTCGATCTATGCGCTGGTGACCAGGTCGTCTGACCGTTTCAGGATGGCACAGATCTTCCGGACGCATGACGCGCAGTCCCCCCCTGCGCCGGTGGCGTCCCGCACCTGACGCGCCGTCCGCGCCCCCGCGGCGATGCAGTCGTGCACCTCGTTCTCGGTGACCGCGCGGCAGATGCACACGTACATGGGTCGCCCTCTCAGGGATCATCAGCAAGGTAAGGCATACCTAACATAACTCACTTTGGTAAGGCTTGCCTACTTGACTTCATCCCCGCCTAAGAACGGGGGACTCCCACCCTCACAGGCCGGGCTTCCTGCTTCACAGCCGACCGCATCCGGGAGGACCCGGAGTGACTTACGTCAGCTCCACAGGCAGACACCGCTCGACCAGCGGCCAGAATGTTCTTGGCGGCGTTGACGTCCCGGTCGTGCCGGGTGCCGCAGCCCGGACACGTCCAGTGCCGGGTGGAAAGGGACAGCGCGGTGAGCAGGTGCCCGCACACGCTGCACGTCTTCGAGCTCGGGTACCAGCGGTCGATCACGATCAGCTGGCGGCCGTATCGTACGGACTTGTATTCAAGTTGACGGCGGAACTCGCCCCATCCGGCATCGGAGATCGCCCGCGCCAGGGATCGGTTCCGCACCATGCCTCTGACGTTGAGATCCTCAATCACGATCAGTTCGTGCTCGCGGACCAGACGGGTGCTGGTCTTGTGCAGGAAGTCGGTGCGGGCGTCACGCACCTTGGCATGGGCGCGGGCGACCTTCGCCCTGGCCTTGGCTCGGTTGGCCGATCCGCGCTGTTTCCGGGCCATACGCCTCTGGTAGCGGGCCAGGTTTTCAACTTTCCGTTCCAGGTGACGCGGGTTGGGAATCTTCTCACCGGTGGACAGGACGGCGAAGTCTGTCACACCCAAGTCGATCCCGGCGTGGCTACCGGTGGCGGGCAGTGGCCCTGCTCCGGTCTCTGCCGTGGTTTCCACGGTCAGCGAGGCGTACCAGCGTCCGTCGGGGTCGCGAGAGACGATCACCGTGGCCGGGTCGATCGTGGCCGGGTCGATGCCGGGCCAGGACCACAGGAACTCCAGCGGGCCGTCCATCTTCGCCAGGTGGAGCCGCCCGTCACGCCAGCGGAAGGCCGAGCGAGTGTAGGTGGCGGACTGGCGGCCGTGGCGGGACTTGAATCGCGGGTGCTTGGCGTGTCCGGCGAAGTAGTTCACGAACGCCGTGTACTGGTGGCGCAGCACCTGCTGCAGCGGAACGCTGGACACCTCGTACAGGAAGTCGTGGACGCCGTCGCGCTTCAGCTCGGTCAGATACCGGTCGGTCTGCGCGTACGAGGTCTTCACACCCTCGGCGTAGCGGGCCTTCCGCCAGGCCAGGACCGTGTTCCAAACCAGGCGTGCGCAGCCGAAAGTACGGTTCAGCACCGCTGCCTGTGCGGTGGTGGGGTAGACCCGCACCTTGTAAGCCGTACGCACGTTCGCATCGTGCCAGCTCCTTGCCCGACAGGTGGGCGAAAGGAGAAAGCGATGAGCGCTTGGCGCTCTGGGGCACGCCGGCTTCGCCGGGCCGACCCTTGCGGCGTTCGGTTCCTTGCGTTGCGGAAAGACCTGGCCTTCTCCGAGACTTCGGTGATCCAGGGCCCAAAGGGGGCGGCGTCCCGGGGAGCCGGAACGCCGCCCCTGTCGCCGAGGCGGGCCGTCGTACGGAGAGGTCAGAGCACCACGACGGAGCGCAACACCTCCCCGCGGTGCATCTTGCCGAACGCCTCCTCGACCTGGTCGAGGGCGATGGTCTCGGAGACGAACCCGTCGAGGTCGAGCCGTCCCTGCAGGTAGAGGTCGATCAGCATCGGGAAGTCGCGGCTGGGCAGGCAGTCGCCGTACCAGGAGGACTTGAGCGCCCCGCCGCGGCCGAACACGTCGAGCAGGGGGAGTTCGAGGGTCATCTCGGGCGTCGGCACGCCGACGAGCACGACGGTCCCGGCCAGGTCGCGGGCGTAGAAGGCCTGCTTGTAGGTCTCCGGGCGGCCCACCGCCTCGATCACCACATCGGCGCCGAAACCACCGGTCAGGTCGCGGATCGCCGCCACCGCGTCGGCCTCCCGCGAGTTCACCGTGTGGGTGGCGCCGAAGCGGCGGGCCCAGTCGAGCTTGCGGTCGTCGACGTCCACCGCGATGATCGTGCGCGCCCCGGCGAGGTTCGACCCGAGGATCGCCGCGTTGCCCACGCCGCCGCAGCCGATCACCGCCACCGAGTCGCCGCGCGTGACGCCCCCGGTATTGATCGCGGCGCCGAGGCCCGCCATCACGCCGCAGCCGAGGAGACCGGCGACGGCCGGGGCGGCCGCCTGGTCGACCTTCGTGCACTGGCCCGCGGCCACCAGGGTCTTCTCCGCGAACGCCCCGATGCCGAGCGCCGGGCTGAGCACGGTGCCGTCGGCCAGGCTCATCTTCTGGACGGCGTTGTGGGTGTTGAAGCAGTACCACGGCCGGCCCCGCAGGCACGCCCGGCACTGCCCGCAGACCGCCCGCCAGTTGAGGATGACGTAGTCGCCGGGCGCGACCTCGGTCACGCCCTCCCCGACCGCCTCGACGACGCCCGCGGCCTCGTGGCCCAGCAGGAACGGGAACTCGTCGTTGATGCCGCCCTCGCGGTAGTGGAGATCGGTGTGGCAGACGCCGCAGGCCTGCACGTTCACGACCGCCTCGCCGGGCCCCGGGTCCGGGACGACGACCGTCTCCAGTGTCACCGCCTCTCCCTTGCCCCGTGCCACCACGCCCTGGACTTCGTACGGCATGCCCCGCACCTCAACTCTCTCTGCTGGATCTCCTCAGAACATACGGCTCCACGACGCCGAGCCCGCGTGCGGGGCGGCGGCGCAGTTTCACGAGATCGACACCGGCCGCGCCGGTGAGCGCGGCCGCCATCTCGCTGTCGGCGAGGATCGTGCCCGGCCGGGCGATGGAGGTGAGCCGCGCCGCCAGGTTCACCGTCGTGCCGAAGACGTCGCCCATCGCGGGCAGCACCGGGCCGTACGCCACCCCGACCCGCACGTCCGGCCCCTCGGCGTCCCGCTTGAGCTCGTCGAGCAGGTCGAGCGCGATCAGGGCCGCGGTGCGCGGGCCCGGGGCCGTGAAGAGCACCTCGTCGCCGAGCGTCTTCACCAGCCGCCCGTCGTGGGCGGCGATCACGTCGGAGGCCCGCGACTCGAACCCCTCGACCAGGTCGGCCAGCGCCAGCTCGTCCAGCTCCCGGGACACCCGGGTGAAGGCGACGAGGTCGGCGAACCCGACCGCGAGCCTCGGGCGGGTCGGGGAGGCGTCCCCTCCCGGCTCGCCGGGCTCGGCGAGACTGACCAGCCGGCTCGCGGTCGCGGCGAGCTGCGAGCGCCAGACGTGCACCAGCGTCCGCTCGAAGTCGGGCAGCAGGCGGCTGACCGTGTCCATCACCTGCCGGAGCCGCTCCTCGCCCGGCCGCGCCCCTGGCTCGATCAGCGCGTCCACCATGATCTCGGCCTGCCACTGCGCGAGCCGCGCGGTGTTGCGGCCGAGCGCGCGGGCCATCCGGATCACGGACCGCTCGTCGAGCATCTCCGCGTCCAGCAGGTCGCGGATGCGGTACAGGGCCTCCAGGTCGGCGTCCGTGAACGCCACCGCGTCGTCGGCGAACGTCGCGAAGCCCAGAGCCCGCCAGATCCGGGCGGCGAGGTCCTGCGGAATCCCCGCCGCCTCGGCGACCTGCCGCCGCGTGTACACCGGCGGCGGCCCCAGGAACAGCCGCCGCATGTCGTCGGCGCCGGGCCGCCCGCTTGTCTCCACGTCTCCCTCCCCCGTACGGCACGTGGTCCGCGCCGTGCTAGTCCCCGTCGATGTTCCCGTCGGCGGCGTCCTCCACCAGCCGGAACAGCTCGTGCCGTACGCGCTGGATCTGGGGGATGTCGCGGTAGTCGATGTCGCCCTTCTCCGAGGCCGACTCGACCCGGAGCGTGCCACAGCCCAGGATGCGCTCCACGAACCGCTGGTCGGAGCTCACGCTGCTGACCTTGGCCAGCGGGATGTCGTCCTCCGACTTGTTCAGCACTCCGGTGCTGATGGCGAAGCGGTGCGAGGTCAGCGTGTAGGAGGTCGTCACCCAGCGCAGGTAGGGGACGAGCGTCCACAGGACCAGCGCCACGAAGGCGACCACGGCCACCGCGCCGCGGGCGAGCCCCGCGTACTCGTAGTCGCCGGGAATGAAGATGAAGGCCGCGACGGCGGCGGCGAGGACGACGACGAAGGCGAGAACCGGCAGGATGAGCCGCTTCCAGTGCGGATGGAACGATAGAACGACCCGCTCGCCTTCGGCCAGATAGTGATCCGGGAGACCCATGGCGCAAATCGTGACACGATCCCGGGTCGTTCGCATGCGTTCGCCAGGCTGGTGCCGCGACTCCCGAGAATTGCCCGGGCGGCGGGGGCAAAGATCGGCGGGAGGGGCACTAGGAAGATCCGGGCCTGACGTGGACGACGTCGCCGGCGCTGAGGGAGTGTTCCCCGTCCTCGCCGCGGACGAGCAGGTGGCCCGCGGGGTCGATGCCGGCGGCCCGGCCGGTGATCACCCGCTCGCCGGGCAGTTCGACCCGAACGTCCTGGCCCACGGTCGCCGACCAGGCGAGATAGGCCGCGCGCAGGCCCGAGGCGTCCGGGTCGCCGTCCGCCGCCACCCAGTCGCGGTAGTGCGACTCCACCTCCCGCAGGATCGCGCGCAGCAGCGGATCGCGGTCGGTGCAGGCGGCGTTCTCCACCGCGAGGGACGTGGCCCGTTCGACGGGCAGCTCCTCCCGGCGCAGCGAGACGTTGAGGCCCATACCGATGACGATCACCTGGTCCACCCGCTCGGCCAGGATGCCGGCCAGCTTGCGCTCCCCGATCATGAGGTCGTTGGGCCACTTCAGCCGTACGTCGACCTCCGCGACCCGCCGTACGGCTGAGGCGGCGGCGAGGCCCACCAGCAGGGCCAGCCAGCCCTGCCGGGCGAGCGGCACCTCCGGCCGCAGCAGCATCGAGAAGGTCAGCCCCGAGCGCGGCGGCGCGCTCCAGGGGCGGCCGAGCCGTCCACGGCCCGCGAACTGCGCCTCCGCGACCAGCACGGCGCCCTCGCCGGGGGTGTCCCGCACGGTCTTGGCGAGGTCGGCGTTGGTGGAACCGGTCCGCTCGACCACGCGTACGGACGACCAGAGCGAGCCGGGGCGCACCAGCGCCCTGGTCAGCGCGGCCTCGGACAGCGGGGGCCGATCGAGGTCGGCGTACGGCGAGTCGGGCACGCGTCCAAGCTATCGGCCGGGGGGCCGCCTCCGCCGCCGGGAAGCCACATCGGCGGCCCACGACCCCGATCGGGCCCACCGCGGGGCGCCGGGCGGCTTCACAATGCCCCCAGGCGGCCTTGGAGCGGGTTCGGGCCGGACTTTCCACGCGGGTCCCCGGCCCGCTCCAGGGGGGCCATGGGTGGCTGCGGGGGGATGCCGCCGCGCCCGTACGGCGGATCCGGCACCCGGCCGTGACCTGCGTTGATGGGGGTTTGCCGGGGAGAGGCGCCGGGCACCGTGACGGCAGCGCCGCCCGGGGAGGTGAGCATGGCGAGGAGGATCCGCGTGGCCGTGGTCCACGGCCCCGGGCCCGCGCACCGCGACGGCGTCGGCGACTACGTCGAGAGCCTCGTCGGCGCGCTGGGCGGGGCCGGAGTCGACGCGGTGGGGGTGCCGGTGGGCACGCCGGACGCCCGCTCTCCCCGGCAGTGGCTGCCGGCGACGCTGGCGGCGGCCCGGCGGGTGCGGCGGCTGCGCCCCGACGTGGTCCACGTGCAGTTCGCCCCCTCGGCCTACCGGTTCTCCGGGCTGCCGGGACTGCTCCCGCCCCTGCTGCCGGCCGGGACGCCGCTGGTGACGACCCTGCACGAGTACGGCTGGTGGGCGACCCCCGGATGGGTGCCCGACGCCGTCTGGTGGCCGCTGGAGCGGGCCCGCCTGTGGGACCGGGAGACCGGGCGGCTCGTGCCCGCCAGCGCCCTCGTGGTCGTGACGAACGCCGCCCACGCCCGGCAGGTCCACGGCCGCCTCGGGACACCGGCGGTGGAGGTGCCGCTGGCGCCCAACGTGGTCGACCACGGCGGCGGCGCGCGGGCCCGCGCGCGGGTGCGGCGCGAACTCGGCGTGCGGCCCGGCGACCCGCTGCTCGCGTTCTTCGGGTTCGTCCACCCGGTGAAGGGCGTGCGCCAGCTGGTCGAGGCCCTGCCCGCGCTCCGCAGCGGCCGTCCGGGGCTCCGTCTGCTGGTTGTGGGCGGCTTCGCGTCCCAGGCGCTGCCCGAGGCGGAGGCGCGGGCCTTCCGCGCGGAACTGGAGGCGCTGGCCGCGCGGCACGGCGTGGCGGACACGGTGACGTTCACCGGGCACCTGCCCGCCTCCCGGGTGTCGGAGCTCCTGCACGCGGCCGACGCGGGCGTGCTGCCCTTCACCGCCGGGGTCACGACCAAGAGCGGCGCGCTGCTGACGATGCTGGCGCACGGCCTGCCGGTCGCGATCACCGTGCCGGACGAGCCCGACCCGGCGCTTCCCCTCGGGGAGGCCGTCGCCGTGATCCGGGCCCGCCGCGACGCCGCCGCCGTCGCGCGTGCCGTCGGCGCGCTGCTGGACGATCCGGACCTGCGGCGGCGGATGGGCGGGGCCGCCCGGCGGCTCGCCGCCCGCCACTCCTGGCCGGAGGTCGCCACCGCTCACCGCGCCCTCTACGAGACCCTGACGGGCCCGCGTCCAGACCTCCCCCGCCGCCTCCGGACCCTGTGCGAATCCCTGTCCGGCCCGCGCGGAGATCTCTCCCGCCGCCTCCGGTCCTCGTACGCTGGCCCGCGCCGAGATCTCCCCGGCCGCGATGGGTGAGCCGTACCGGGAGATCCTGGTGGTCGACCTCCTCGGCGGCATCGGCGACCTGATCATGGTGCTGCCCGCCGTGCACGCCCTGGCCCGCCGCAACCCCGGGGCGTCTCTGCGGGTGCTCACCCACGAGCCCGGCGCCGCCCTGCTGCGTGAGGACCCCGCCGTCACCCGGGTGCTCACCCCGCGCCACGGCGAAGCGGGCGCCGAGCGGGAGGCCGTGGCCGAGGCCCTCGCGGACCGCCGCCCGGACCTGGCCGTCACGACCACCCGCTACGACGGCATCCCCGATCTCCTCGCCGCCTCGGGCGCCCGGTGCGTCACCGACCTGTGGCGTCATCCGCCCGCCGATGAGCTGGTCGGCGAGCGCTACCTGCGGATCCTGCTCGCCGAAGGGCTGGTGCGGCCGGACGACCTCCGTACGCGGCCCGTCGTGCGGCTGACGGCGGACGAGATCGCGGACGGCGAGAGCACGGTCGGGCGGTGTCTTCCGCCCGCCGCGGCCCGCCCACCGGTCGTGCTGGTCACCGAGGCGGGCATGGCCGTGAAGCGCTGGCCCGCCGCGCACTGGCGGGCACTCGCCGCGCTGCTGGCCCGCCGGGGCCATCCCCTGCTCGCGCTCCACGCGCCGCGTGAGCACCCGCCCACGGCCCGCGGTCCGGTGCTCGATCCTCCGTGCCCGGAGGTGGCGGTGCTGCCGCCACGCGACCTGCGGGGGCTCGCCGCGTGCTTCGCCGCGGCGGCGCGAAGGGGCGCCGTGGTCGTGGGCGGCGACACCGGCCCGCTGCGCCTCGCCGCCGCGTCCGGCGCGGCCACGGTCGGACTGTTCGGCCCGACCTGGGCCGAGCGGTACGGCGTCGCCGGAACCCGCGCGGCGGACCTTCAGGGGCTGCCGGGGTGCCCGCACCGGAGACCGGTCGCGATCACGGAACAGCCGTGCTGGTGGACCGCCGCGTGCCCGTTGTCCCCGGCGGGGTCCCCGGCGGGACCCGCCTGCATGGCCGACGTCTCCGTGGCGTCCGTCGCCCGCGCCGTGACCCGCCTGTGCGGCGGCACGCCCGCGCGCCACCCGGCGGGCGACGCCTGAGACGAGGCGTGGCAGGCTGCGTACGGGAAAGAGCGGCAGCCATGCCGGCAAGGAGGAAGCAGATGCGACGGGACGGCGGGGAGGGGCTGTCTGCCCGTCCGGGGCCGGTCACGCGGTTCCGCGTCCGGAGGGTGTCGGGATCGGCCGTACGCGACCGGCGGGACGATCTCGCCACCGAGGAACCGCTGGAGATCCGGCTGCTGGCCGCGGGCGGCGACGCCCGTACGGTGGCGATCACGATGCGGACGCCGGGCGCCGACTTCGAACTCGCGGCGGGGTTCCTGCACGGCGAGGGGATCGTCGGCCCGGGCGGCATCGCCGCCATCGGTTACTGCACGGACGAGGACCTGGACCCCGAGGCGCGCTACAACACCGTGACCGTGCGGCTCACCGCGCCCGAACTGCCCGACATGACCGCTGTCCAGCGGAACTTCGTGACGTCGAGCGCGTGCGGCGTCTGCGGCACGGCCAGCCTGGACGCCCTGCGCGACCGCTGCCCGGCGCCGGCCCTCCGCCCGCCGGTCGCCGTGTCCGCCACGACCCTGTACGCCCTGCCGGACCGGCTGCGCGAGGCCCAGGGGGTGTTCGGCAGGACGGGCGGGCTGCACGCCGCCGGGCTGTTCACGCCTGAGGGCGCCCCCGTGGCCGTACGGGAGGACGTGGGGCGGCACAACGCGGTCGACAAGCTGGTCGGCTGGGCACTGATGGGCGGCACGCTGCCCCTCGACCGGCACGTCCTGCTGGTCAGCGGCCGCGTCAGCTACGAGATCATGCAGAAGGCCGCGAGCGCCGGGATCCAGATCGTCTGCGCCGTCTCCGCGCCCTCCTCGCTCGCCGTCGACCTCGCCCGCGAGTTCGGCGTCACGCTCGTGGGGTTCCTGCGCGACGAGCGCTTCAACGTCTACGCCTGCCCGGAGAGGATCGACGTCGAGCGGGAGCCGTCTATCTCGGTCGCTCCCCCGCCGTGACACCCCGCGGCCGAAGCCGCGGCAGGCCGACCGGCACGCGGGCGTCCGTTCACCACGCCCGCGCGCCGGACCGGCCGGTCAGCCGGTGTTCTGGAGGCCGGCGGCGACGCCGTTCACGCTCAGCAGCAGCAGCGTGGACAGGCGCTCGCGCTCCTCCTCCGACAGGTCGCCGGACGCCCGCAGCGCCGACAGCGCGCGCAGTTGCAGGTGGCTGAGCGCGTCCACGTACGGATCGCGGAGCTGCACGGCCCGCGAGAGGACCCGCCGGTTCTCCAGCAGGCGGTCGTGGCCGGTCACCTCCAGCACCAGCCGCCTCGTCAGGTCGTACTCCTCCAGGACCTGCTCGGCGAAGTCGCTCCGCCCGCCCAGCCCCAGGTAGCGCGACGCGATGGCCCGGTCGGTCTTGGCCAGCGACATCTCCGCGTTGTCCAGCATCGCGGCGAACAGCGGCCACTCCTGGTACGCCGCGCGCAGTTCGGCCATCCCGCCGTCGGTGACCACGGCGGCCAGGCCGCTGCCCAGGCCGTACCAGCCGGGGAGGTTGACCCGGGTCTGGGCCCACGAGAAGACCCAGGGGATGGCCCGCAGGTCGTCGAGCGAGCGGGGCGCGCCGAGACCGCGTCGCGCGGGCCGGGAGCCGAGCCGCAGCGAGCCCAGCTCCTCCAGCGGACTGACCAGCGCGAACCACTCGGGGAAGCCCGGGGCCTCGGTCAGCGCCCGGTACGCGCGTTCGGAGGCCGAGGCGACGAGGTCGGCGAGCCGGCGGAACTTGGCCGCCGCCTCGGCCGTGCTCGACTCCACCGCCGAGGTGGACGCCAGCAGCACGGCGTTGGTGACCTGCTCGATGTGGCGCTTGGCGATGGCCGAGTGGCCGTACCGGGCGAAGATGACCTCGCCCTGCTCGGTGACCTTGAACCGTCCGGCCACCGACCCCGGGGCCTGGGCGAGCACGGCGCGGTTGGCCGGGCCGCCGCCGCGGCCGAGCGCGCCGCCGCGGCCGTGGAAGAGCGTGAGCCGGACGTCGTTGGCCGCCGCCCACGCGGTCAGCGCCGCCTGCGCGTCGTAGAGGCGCAGGGTGGCCGCCGCCGGGCCGAGTTCCTTGGCCGAGTCGGAGTAGCCGAGCATGACCTCCATGCGCCGCCCGTTGGCGGCGAGCCGCTTACGCACCGGCTCCAGCGCGGCCATGCCCTCCAGGACCCTGGTGGAGTTGTCGAGGTCCTCGCCCGACTCGAACAGCGGAACCACGTCGAGCACCGGGGCGCGGTCGCCCAGGGCGTGCCGGGCGAGCTCGTACACGGCGGCGATGTCGTCGGCCGAGCGGGTGAACGAGACGACGTACCGGGAGCAGGCGGTCACGCCGAAGCGCTCCTGGATCCAGCCGATCACCCGGATCGTGGCCAGGACCTCCTCGGTACGCTCGGACAGCGTGCCGGAGGCGATCTCCTGCAGCGCCGCCGCGTGGACGGCCGAGTGCTGGCGCACCTCCAGCTCCGCCAGGTGGAACCCGAACGTCTCCACCTGCCAGACGAGGTGCTGCAACTCGCCGTACGCCTGCCGTACGGCGCCCGCGCCGCGCAGGGAGTCCTGCGCGAGCCGCAGGTCGGCGAGCAGCTCCGCCGGCGCGCGGTAGGCGAGATCGAGGTCGCGGCGGCGGGTCGCGGCGATCCTGGCCGCCACGAACATCAGCCACTGGCGGTGCGGCTCCATCGGCGAGCGGGTGGCCATCTCCGACACCAGGTCGGGGTGGTCGTCCTCGGCCTGGGCGAGCGCGGCGCGCAGGTCGGCGGACGGCGGCGTGTAGGCGGCGGCCAGGGTCAGCGACCTGCCGATCCTGGTGGTGGCGTTCTCCAGCGCGATGAGCACGTGCTCGGCCTGGATCTGCATGGCCTCCCTGGTCACCTTGGCGGTGACGTTGGGGTTGCCGTCGCGGTCGCCGCCGATCCAGCTGCCGTAGCGGATGTACGCCTTGGCCTGCGGCTCCCGCGTCCCGGTGCCCGGGCCGAGCGCCGCGTCGAGCGACCGGTAGATCAGCGGCACCGTACGGAAGAGCGTCTCGTCGAACGCCGCCATCGCGGTGCGGACCTCGTCCAGGGGGTCGAGCTTGGTGTGCCGGAGCTGGGCGGTCCGCCAGAGGAGGTCGATCTCCTCCAGCAGACGCCGGTGGGCCTCCTCGCGCTCGGCGGCGCCCCGTCCCGGCAGGTTGTACGCGTCGAGCTGCGCGCTGATCCGCTGGATGGCGGTGACGATCGCGCGCCGCCGCGCCTCGGTCGGGTGCGCGGTCAGCACCGGCCGGAACTCCAGCCCGTCGATCAGTCCCTGGAGGCGGTCGTCCCCGCGCAGCCGCTGGACGGCCTCGGCGAGCGACTCGCGCAGCGGCACATCGTCCTTGTCGCGCTGCCGGAGCGTACGGACCCGGTAGTGCTCCTCGGCGAGGTTGGCGAGGTGGAAGTAGCAGGTGAAGGCGCGGGCGATCTGCACGGCGCGGTCGACGGGCCATTCGGCGACCAGGGCCGCGACCTCGTCGGCCGTCGTCTCCTGACGGCGCGCCGCGATCACCGCCTTCCGGAGCCGTTCCACGTCGGCGAGGAGGTCGGGGCCGCCGTGTTCGGCGATCACCTGACCCAGCAGTCCACCCAGGAGGCGCACGTCGGCGCGGAGTTCATCCGGCATCTCCGCTACGGCGTTGTGTCGTTCGGCAGGAGCGATGGCGGCCATGGTTGGAAGGCTAGCGAATGACTCTTCGCGCCCCGAGGGCGGTCTCACTTATTGGACTAGACCACTGAAAAGGGACAGATCAGATTGTCCCGAGCGCCTCGGCGGGGGTGCTGTCGCCCGCCGGGAGCCGCCTGAAGCGGAGGGTGAGGTGCTGGGCGAGCAGGCCGTGGGCCACCACGGCGGCGGCGAAGGCGACGATCAGGATGGCGATCGTCGTCAACCGGCTCTCGTCGGCCAGCAGGATCGTCTTCGCGTCGCTGAGCCCCGTCCCCGCGGCCAGCATCCCGGTGACCACGGCGGTCACCCACCGGCCGGCGTACCTGACCACCGGGCGCGCGGTCGCGGTCACCGCCGCGGGCACGGCCAGCACGACGAAGACGACGATGATCGCCAAAGTGCTCACCAGGGAGAAACCGGTCAGTCCGCCGATGGCCAGCGTGATCCCCCGCATCAGGAGGCGCGCCACCGCCCCGATGACCAGTCCGCTCAGCGCCGCCGCGGCCAGCGGCGCCCAGATCACGCGGCCCAGCCGCCTGCGGTCGTGCATTGTTCATCCCCTTAGAACGGTCCAGACCGTTATAGGGACAGCCCATAACGCCCGCAACACCGCAAGGACTTCGCGACCGCTCTGTTACGTGACAGACAGGGCAGAAGACGCAGTCAGGTGGGGCGGGATACGGCGGCGAGGAGTTCGGGGAGCCGGGCGAAGCCGATGCCGGACGCGAGCCGGCGGCCCGCCCAGGCGACCGCCACGCCGTACGGCACCGCGAGCACGGCGACCCAGGTCGTGCCGAGCAGGACCGGCAGCGCGACGGGCAGCGCGAGCGCGGCGACGGCGAGCATCGTGGCGAAGGACGAGACGAACGCCTGCCCGCCCTGCCCGGGTGCGGCGCCGCTGAAGGCGTTGAGCCGGTCGGGATAGGTGTACGGGACGGTCACGCTGGTGAGCGCGCCGACTCCCATGCCGACGCCGAGCACGCCCCACGCGGTGAGCGCGGCGGCGGGGGCCCAGGTGGCGTCGCCCGCCACCAGGGCGGCGGCCAGCGACGCCAGCGCCAGCAGCGGCACCGCGATGACCGCCATGGCGAGGTGCCGCCCGGCCAGGTCGGTGCGCAGGTCACGCGGGGTGCCGAAGGCCACCGCGTTCATCCACAGCGACCTGCCGTCGATGCCGAAGGAGTTGGCCGACTGCAGCCCGATCACCAGGGCGGCCAGGCAGGCGGGGCCGATCGCGGACGTGGGGCCCGCCGAGACGCCGGGCCCGTGCAGGGAGAACATGACGACCGCGCTCACGAAGATCGCGATGATCCAGTTCACCCGGCCGCGCGGCTCCCTCCGGGCGTACTTCAGCTCCTTGGCGACGACGGCGCCGATCATGCCGCCCGGCAGGAGTCCGCCGGCCCAGGACCGGCGCACCGACCCGCCGCCCTGGTTGGAGGAGTCTGGCCGCACCAGCGCGTGCCGCAGCGCCGTGATCCACAACCATCCCAGCACGACCACCGTCACCGCGACGACGACCAGGTCGGCCACGCCGGCGAGCCCGCCGTCGGCGATCGCGTGCGCGGCCAGGCCGGGCGGCGTCCAGCGCAGGACGTCCGCCGCCGACGCCAGCAGCCCCGCGGGGTCGGCCGCGAGCCTCTGGTTGAGCAGCAGGTTAGGCAACTGGGCGAACAGCACGCCGAAGACGGCGGCGACCGCGAGCACGTCGCGTCCCCGCCGGGTGCGCAGCGCGCCGGACAACGCGGTGGTGACCAGGCGGGAGATCACTATGCAGAAGGCGAACTGGAGGACCACCGCGGGCACCCCGAGCAGCACGCCGCCCGGCCCGTGGGCGAGCGCGACCACGCCGCCGGAGAGCGCGACCAGCGAGGCGATCGGCCACGGCCCGGCGACGGACGCGGCGAACAGTCCGGTCGCGAGCTGCCGGGTGGTCAGCGGGAACAGGGCCAGCCGGGCCGGGTCGAGCGTCTCGTCCAGGCCGAAGGCCATCAGCGGCACGACGATCCACCCGGCGGCGAACATCGCGAACGCCACCGGCACGACGTCGAGGGCGACGTCGTGCGGCGCGAGCCGTACGAGTGCGAACAGCCCGAACCCCGCGACCGCCATGAGGACGGCGGCGAGCAGCGAGAAGACGAACCCGAGCTGCCTGGCGAGCTCGCCGCGCAGGCTCCCGCGGACGAGGCTGAGCTTCATCCGGACGAACAGCCACGTCATGACGCGCTCCCCCGTCCGACCGGCCGCGCGGTCAGGAGGCCCGCGTGCGGGGCGGTCGGGATGCCGGTGGGCCGCTTGGTCAGGAGGCCCGCCTGCGGGGCGGTCGGGATGCCGGTGGACCGCGCGGTCAGGAGGCCGAGGTGCCCAGCCACGACAGGCCCTCCTCCCCGTTTCCGCGTGCGCCGACGAGGTCGAGGAACGCCTCGTTGAGGGTGCGGCCCCGCCGTACGTCGTCGAGCGGGCCCTGCGCGACGACGAGCCCGCCGTTCATCACCGACACCCAGTCGCACAGCCGCTCGACCAGGTCCATCACGTGGCTGGAGAAGACGACGGTGGAGCCCGAGGCGGTGTATCTGCGCAGCACCTCGGCCAGGGTGTTGGCCGAGACCGGGTCGACGCCCTCGAACGGCTCGTCGAGGAACAGCACGCGCGGGTTGTGCAGCAGCGCCGCGGCGAGGCCGATCTTCTTGCGCATGCCGGTCGAGTAGTCGACCACCAGCTTGTCCTGGGCCTCGACCAGGTCCATGACCCTGAGCAGCTCGTCGGCGCGCCTGCCGGCCTCGTCCAGGGGGATGCCGCGCAACTGGCCGCCGTACAGCAGCAACTCGCGGCCGGACAGCCGTTCGAACAGCCGCAGGCCCTCGGGCAGCACGCCGATCCGCGCCTTGGCGGCGACGGGATCGGCCCACACGTCGTGGCCGTCGATCTCGATCCGCCCGCCGTCGGGGCGCAGCAACCCGGTGATCATGCTCAGCGTCGTCGTCTTGCCCGCGCCGTTCGGGCCGACCAGGCCGGCGAAACCGCCCTCCGGCACCACCAGGTCGACCCCGCCGACCGCCACCTGCCGCCCGAAGCGCTTGTACAGGCCCTGCGTGCGTACGGCGTCACCCATTGCGCCCCCTTCTCCCGCCGATGGTCGTGCGGCCTGGTCGTGCAGGCCCGGTTCTGAAGGCCCGGTCGTATGGCCGAACGAACGACACGCGGCCTCCGTTCCTCCTGGGACTCCGCCCAGGACTCTCCCAGGACTCCTCCCCGGCTCTTTCCGGCCGCGCCCCGGCGCGACCTCGTGGTGCGAGTCTCGTTAACCTGTCGGCCATGGATTCGACGCGGCCCGGACCGGATCGCGGGACCCGCTGAGCATGCGAGGAACGGCGAGGTGACGATGAGCGCGGAACGCGCCCACGAGATCGATATCCACACCACCGCGGGCAAGATCGCCGACCTGGAGCGGCGCCTCGGCGAGGCGGCCCACGCGGGCTCCGCGCGGGCGGTGGAGAAACAGCACGCCAAGGGAAAGATGACGGCCCGCGAGCGGGTCGCGGCCTTCCTCGACGAGGGCTCGTTCGTGGAGTTCGACGAACTGGCCAGGCACCGGGCGACCGCCTTCGGCCTGGACCGCGAACGCCCGTACGGCGACGGGGTCGTGACCGGGTACGGCACGGTGGACGGCCGCCCGGTCGCGGTGTTCGCGCAGGACTTCACCGTGTTCGGCGGCTCGCTGGGCGAGGTCTTCGGCGAGAAGATCGTCAAGGTGATGGACCACGCGCTCAAGACCGGCTGCCCGGTGATCGGGATCAACGACTCGGGCGGCGCGCGCATCCAGGAGGGCGTGGTCTCCCTCGGCCTGTACGCGGAGATCTTCAAGCGCAACGTGCACTCCTCCGGGGTGATCCCGCAGATCTCGCTGATCATGGGCCCGTGCGCCGGTGGCGCGGTCTACTCCCCCGCGCTGACCGACTTCGTGCTGATGGTCCGGGAGAAGTCGCACATGTTCATCACCGGCCCGGACGTGATCAAGACCGTCACCGGCGAGGAGGTGACGTTCGAGGAGCTGGGCGGGGCCCACACGCACAACTCCCGGAGCGGCGTCGCCCACTACGAGGCGTCCGACGAGCAGGACTGCCTCGACTTCGCCAGGGCGCTGCTGTCGTTCCTGCCGTCCAACAACATGGACGACCCGCCGGCCTTCGAGGCGGAGGCGGTCCTGGAGACGACCGAGGACGACCGAGTGCTCGACACGCTGATCCCCGACTCGGCCAACCAGCCGTACGACATGCACACGGTGATCGAGCACGTCCTCGACGACGGGGAGTTCCTGGAGATCCACGCGGGTTTCGCGCCGAACATCCTGGTCGGCTTCGGCCGGGTCGAGGGACGTTCGGTGGGCGTCGTCGCCAACCAGCCGATGAGCTACGCCGGGACGCTCGACATCGCCGCCTCCGAGAAGGCCGCCCGGTTCGTCCGCACCTGCGATGCCTTCAACATCCCGGTGCTGACCTTCGTCGACGTGCCGGGCTTCCTCCCGGGCACCGACCAGGAGTGGAACGGCATCATCCGGCGCGGCGCCAAGCTCCTCTACGCCTACGCCGAGGCGACCGTGCCGCTGGTCACCGTCATCACCCGCAAGGCGTACGGCGGGGCGTACGACGTCATGGGTTCCAAGCACCTCGGCGCGGACGTCAACCTGGCCTGGCCCACCGCCCAGATCGCGGTGATGGGGGCGCAGGGCGCCGTCAACATCCTCTACCGGCGTGAACTGGCCGCCGCCGACGACCCGGACACGGCGCGGGCGAACTTCGTCGCCGAGTACGAGGACGCGCTGGCGAACCCGTACCTGGCCGCCGAACGCGGCTACGTGGACGCGGTGATCCGGCCGTCGGACACCCGGGTCCAGATCGTCCGCGCGCTGCGGGCACTGCGCAACAAGCGGGCCGCCCTGCCGCCGAAGAAGCATGGGAACATCCCGCTGTGAGCACTCGCGAGCCGTACCTGGAGATCATCCGGGGGGACGCCACCCCCGAGGAGACCGCCGCCCTGCTCGCCGCGCTGCTGGCCCGCGCGTCGGCACACGCCCCGCGGGAGGCCCCGCCCGCCACCAGCGGAAACTGGAGGTACGCGGGGCGCGGCATACGCCCGGCGCTGCGGCACGGCCCGGGGGCGTGGCGCTCCGCCTTCCTCCCCGGCACCCGGTGACCGGCAGCCGGGATCAGCCGGGGACCACAGCCTGATTACATCGACGGAACCGGGTGTCAACTGGCCCAAGAGTTGGGACTATCTAGAAAGCGGGGGAATATAGTCGCCTGATCATCTAGTGACGAGTCCTGGAGGACACCATGGCCATCCCGGACTTCAGCGCACATGGGATCGCCGCAAAGTATGCCGTTCTGGTGGACGTTGGTTACCTTTACGCCGCTGCCGGTGAAGTTCTCTTAGGCGCCAAGGAGCGTAAGGAGTACCGCGTCGCCGCGGACGAGTTGATCCAGTCGCTGCAGAAGCATGCTGTGGACCGCATCTCGGGTGAACTGCTGCGGGTGTACTGGTACGACGCCGCACGCGACCGGGTGCCCACCGTGGACCAGCGGGTGATCGCCCAGCTGCCCTGGGTCAAGGTGCGGCTCGGCAACCTGAACGCCCGTGGCCAGCAGAAGGGCGTGGACGCGCAGATCCGCAGCGACCTGGAGGCGCTCGCCCGGCATCACGCCGTGAACGACACCGTGCTGATCGCCGGTGACGAGGACATGGTGCCCGCCGTGGAGGCCGCCCAGGCGTACGGCGTGCGCGTCCACCTGTGGGGCGTCGAGCCGCCGTTCGGGACTAACCAGGCCGAACGGCTCGTCTGGGAGTCGGACACCGTCGAGATCCTGAGCGCCGACTTCCTGCGTCCGTTCTTCACCCGCGCTCCCGTGCCGGTGCCCGTCACGCCCGCGCCGTCGCCCGCCCAGGTCTTCGCGGGCCGCGCCAAGCCGATGCCGCCAAAGACGCCGGTCGGCCAGACCTCCAAGCTGGGCCCGGGCCGGCCCCACGTGGAGGAGGTCGGCGAGCACGTCGCGCAGAAATGGATACTGACCCGCGGCCGGGACAACATCCGCGACCTGCTGCCCGGCCCGATCCTGCCCACGGTGATCGACACCGAACTGCTCATCGAGGCCGAGAAGGAACTCGGCCATTCCCTGCGGCCCTATCCCGAGGCGCGCGTGTGGCTGCGCGACGGCTTCTGGGCCCGGGTGTACCGCGAGTTCGACCTCGGGGTCGGCATCTCCAGCAAGTGACGCCGGCCTCCCGTCCCACGCGAGAGCATGGCCCGGCGCCGCACCGCCCGGCCTCGCGCGAGCGCGACCACGCCTGGGTATCCGGCCTTGATGATTCGGTGTGACGTCCACGTCCGATTTCCGCGAGCCCGCATCGGTGGCCTGGGCATAACGTCGTGTGCGTGACCACCACACGACAGCTCGACTTCGACGCGTGCTACCTGGCCGTGTCCGCCCGGGACTCCCGCTTCGACGGGCGTTTCTACACGGCTGTCACGACCACCGGCATCTACTGCCGCCCGATCTGCCCGGCCCGCACGCCCGGACGGGGAAACGTCCGCTTCTACCGGCACGCCGCCGCGGCCGAGGCCGCCGGATTCCGGCCCTGCCGCCGCTGCCGCCCGGAGCTCAGCCCGGGTGACCCCGGCTGGGACGTACGCGCCGACCTGGTGGGACGCGCGCTGCGGCTGATCGACGACGGCGTCGCCGACGACTCCGGCGTCGCCGGGCTGGCCCGGCGCCTGCACGTGACCGAGCGCCATCTCCATCGCCTGTTCGCCGCCGAACTCGGCGCCGGACCCCTCGCCGTCGCCCGCACCCGGCGGCTGCTGCTCGCCAAGCAACTGCTCACCGAGACCGCTCTGCCGATCACGGACGTCGCGTTCGCCGCCGGGTTCGGGAGCGTACGGCAGTTCAACGCGGCCATGAAGGAGTCGTACGGCTTCGCGCCGGGCGAGCTGCGCAAAGGCAACGGGCCGGTCGGCGGCGGGGGCCTCTGCTCCCCCGCGAGCGGCCTGACCCTGCGGCTCGGCCACCGGCAGCCGTACGACGCGCAGTCGGTGCTGCGCTTCCTCGCCGCCCGGGCGATCCCGGGAGTGGAGGCGGTCCGCTGGTCCGGCATGGACGTCGCGGCGTACACCCGAGCCGTCCCGGGCGGCTCGATCACCCTGCGGCCCGCCGCGGACCATGTCAGGCTCACCGTGCGGACCACCGAGGCCCACCGCCTGTCGCCGCTGGTGGCGCGGTGCCGCCGGCTGCTCGACCTGGACGCCGACCCGGGGGCGGTGCGGGAGATCCTCGGCCGCACGTCGCTCGCGCCACTGGTCGAGGCCCGGCCGGGCCTGCGGGTGCCGGGGGCGTACGACGGGTTCGAGGCGGCCGTCCGCGCCGTCGTGGGACAGCAGATCTCGGTGGCCGGGGCCCGCACGCTGCTCGGCCGCATCGCCACCCGCGCCGGAACCCCCGCCGTCACGGACCCGAACTCCGCCGGCTCGGGCGGAAAAGCCCCCGGCCCGGAGCAGAACCCTCCCCCCGCCACCCGGAACACCACCGCCGCGCACCGGAACCGCGCCGACGAGGAGCAGGACCTTTCCACCGCTCACCGGAAGTCCTCCCTCGCGGATCGGGAGCCCACCCCGGAGGCGGTCAACGAGATCCCGCTGCTGTTTCCCACCGCCGACCGGCTGGCGGACGCCGATCTGGACGGCCTCGGGCTCACCACCCGCAGGACCGCCACGATCCGGGCGCTGGCCGAGGGGGTCGCCTCCGGCGAGATCGACCTCGACGGCGCCGGGGACCCCGCCGACACCACGGCCCGGCTGCTGGCGATCCCCGGCATCGGCCCGTGGACGGCGAGCTACATCGCGCTGCGCGCGCTGCGCGACCCGGACGCCTGGCCCGAGGGCGACCTCGTGTTGCGCAGGACCATGGACCGGCTCGGCATCACGGCCGGCGAGACCGAGGGGTGGCGGCCCTGGCGCGCGTACGCGGCGGTCCACCTGTGGAGCCACGCCGCACAGCCTCAGCCCACGATTCGTACTCACCAGATGGACGTGACGAACCGATGATCCTCACGCAGATCGTGCCCACCCCGGTGGGCCCTCTCGCCCTGCTGGCCCATGACGGCGCGCTCGTCGCCGCGGGCTTCACCGCCGATCCCCGCGAGATGTACGCGCGGCTCTCGCCGTCGCTGCGGGCCCTCCCCCTGCGGGAGGACGACCTGGGCGACGCGGCGCTGGCCGTCCGCGAATACCTCGACGGGAAGATCGACGCCCTCGACCGGGTCCCGGCCCGGCAGCCGGGCACGCCCACCAGGCAGCGCCTGTACGAGGCGCTGCGCGCCGTACCCGCCGGCACCACCGTGTCGTACGCCATGCTGGCCGAGCGGGCGGGACTGCCGAGGACCGCCGCGCGGGCCGCCGGGTCGGCCTGCGCGCAGAACCTCGTCGCGCCGTTCGTGCCGTGCCACCGTGTGCTGCCCTCGACCGGCGGCTACGGCGGGTACTACTACGGCACGCCGGTCAAGGAATGGCTGCTCGCCCACGAGTCCGGCGTGGCCTGACCAGCGAGTGGCCTGACGAGCCGCCCGGTGAGCCGGGCGGCCGGTCACTTCTGGACGACGCTCTGGACCTCCCCCACGGGCACGTCGCGCTGGGCGTTCACCTGGACCGGCGCGTAGTTGAGCGGCGCGTAGATGAACGGGTCGACCGCACCGCCGCCGAGGTTCTGGCCGTTGCCGACGACGTTCCAGGTGGTCGTCACGGTGAGGGTGTAGACCTTGCGCGGCTGGTCGATCGACGCGCGCTTGTAGCGGACCCCGCAGGTGAAATCGCCACCCTTGACGTACGGATGGCCGGTCTGGCCGCAGCCGGTGGTGATGACGTCGGCCCGGTCGGGCGACGTCCCCGGCTTGATCGTCATGCCGTTCTTGTCCGGCGTGGCCGTGACGGTGGCGGACATGACCCCGGGCAGCGTGGCGGTGACGGATCTGGGGGCCTGGTTGGCTTGGTCCAGCCAGACCCATGTCTCCAGGTTCACGTAGCTCTTGGCGTCCGGGCTCAGCTTGATCGTCGGCTGGGGGACGGTCAGCGCGGCCCGGGCGAGCTGCGCGAGCTGCTCGAACGTGATGCCTCCGGCGGGTGTGTCCCCTTCCGGCACCCACACGAGCGGGTCACGCCCGGACGCGCACGCCTCCCCCTTGGGGTCGCCCGCGTTGTAGCCGACTCCCCACCACGAGCCCTTCTCGTCGAGTTTGCTCGAGAACTCGCCGAGGTCCGGCCGGTAGTCGCCGCCCGTCTCCACCGACTCCTTCTTCTCCCGCACCTTGAGGTCACGCGCCTCCTGCGCCGACATGCTCGGCTCGTACCAGCACGGATTGGGCATCTTGTAGCCGTCGCTCTTGCCCCTGAGCCCGCTGCCGGACAGCGTGATCTTCGAGTTGGTGAGCTTGACGCCGGCCTTCCTGCCGTGCTGGAAGGCCTGGCCGTGCGGCCCGGCGCCCGGGTCCGCCGAGGCGGGCGGCGTGGCAAGCGGCGTGAGCACCGCGAGCATGCCGCCCGCCAGCAGGGACGTCACCGCGATTGTCGGTCTTGTAGTCAACGGAGGCACTCCTTAGCGCGCTCGTCCGGATAGTCCGCGTGGTGATACATGGCGATTCGCCAGGCGCCGTCGTCCCCGCGGCGCAACCCGGCGGTCTGCAGGAAGACCGCACGCGGGCGTTTCAGCCAGGCGGGCTGACCTGCCAGCGGGGTGCCCTCATGGTCGGTCAGCCGTACGCCGGTCAGATCGACGCAGGCGTCCGCCTCGGCCCCTCGCCCCATGATCGCGGGCACGGTCAGGGAGTAGACCTTGGCGACGCCCCGGGCCGACTGCCTGTCCTTGAGGAATCCGTGAACCCATTTGTCGGCGTCACGGAAGGCCGACGACCCCGGGTCGATCCCCTTGGTGTACGACCGGTCCTCGCCGAGGGTGCCGACGGCCCGCCACTGGGCCGTGAAGTCGTCGGCGAACGCCTTGACCACGGCCGACCGCACCGGGTCGAGCCCCTGCGGCCAATCGATCTCGATCCGCAGGCCGGGCGCCGCCGTGATCACGTTGTCGCCCGTCCCGTCACCCGTCTCGTCGCCTGTCACACCGGTCGCCGCACCGGCCGCGGCGGGCGCGGCCGCGCCGCCACCGGGGGTGAAGCCGTGGTCCGCGTCCGGCGCCGCGCAGGCCGACGTGAGCAGCGCGCAGGCCGACACGAGCAGTGTGGCCGCCGCCGTGGCGAGTCCCGGGCGCGTCAAGGGGGTCCTCCGCAGTACGCGATCCCCCGCCGGTCCCACCCTAGAAAGGGTCGCCGGTGATGATCCAGCGTCATGCTCGAATCGGCATGGGTCGGGCATCAGGCGCTCCGCTCAGGCGAGACGTTGGGTTCGGAGATCGGGTGAGAGGGTGCGGCGCCAGTCGGGCAGCAACTCGTCGATGAGCGCCTCGGTCTCCGGGGCCATCCCACCGCCGTAGGGGTGGGAGGCCGCGCGGCGCACCAGGCCGTCGACGACCGCCCGCAGCCGGACCGGCTCCCCGGTGGCGTGCGAGGCGCGGAGCAGGTCACGCCACAGCCCCTCGTCGTCGGCCGCGAGCAGCAAGCCGGCGCGGGCCGCCGCGACCGCGCCGTACGGGTCGTCGCGCCGCAGCCTGATCTCGCACAGTTGGTGCGCCGCGTCCGCCACCCAGGCCGTCACGTCGTACTCCAGCGGGTCGGCCGCCAGCCAGGCGTACCGGTCCGGCGGCCTGCCGCTCAGCAGCGGCCCGCGCACCAGCCGCAGCGCCCGGTTCAGCAGGTCCTCCTCGACCTCGCCCGAGGAGGACGTCCCGGCCCACTCGCTCGCCTGCCGTATGAGGTCCTGGAACAACCGCCAGTCCGTACGGATCTCCGGCCCGAGCCGCAACCGCCCGGACCGGTCGGCGAAGAGGTGGGGACGCCCCTCGGAGTCGCGGCCGAGCCATTCGGCGACCCGGGCGATGGTGGCGTCGCGGACCGCGGTCTGCACGCCGCGCGGCCACAGCACCCCGGCCAGGACGACCGGATGCACGCCGTCGGGATGCGTGGCGAGGTAGACGACGAGTTCGTGGGCGAGGGCGGCCCGGCCCTCTTCGAGCGGATTCACCGGGCTGATCTCGATCGGGCCGAGGACGCGCACCTCGATGGCCGGCGGCTCCTCGCTGAGCCGCTCCGTCACGGGGGTGAGCGGCTCGCTCTCCTGCCGCAGCGCCGTCCGGAACAGGCCGACCACCGCGTCGTAGTGCCTGCGCGGCAGCAGGTGTGCCTCGATGTCCAGGCCCAGGGCGTCGACGCGGGTCCGCCCGCCGTCGGTGATGTCCCACTTCCAGGTGGCGTGCGGCACCGCGCCCGCGATCACGAAGCCGGTCGCCGTACGGGTGCCCTTGCCGAGCAGCGCCAGCCGGCGCGCCTCGTCCTCGTCGGGCCGGATGGCCGACAGCAGGTAGTGCGGGGTGTAGGCGGGATCGGCCACCCGGCTGTGCACACGGCCGGTGAGCACGTCGCCGTCGTGCCGGCCGCGCTCCTCGAACTCGGGCAGCACCTCGGCCAGGCTGCCCGCCGTCCTGATCCGCTCGGGCGCGAGCAGGGCGAGTTCCTCGCCGAAGCCGACGAGCGTGAGGCGCATGTCGTCGGACCAGCGGTTGGTGGCGAGCTCCACGGCGAGCGCGGACAGGGCGGCGACGGTGTGCGCGCCGGTGATCGCGATGATTCCGTGGGCGGCCTCCAGGTCGACCAGGACCCGGCCGCCCTGACCGGTGCCGAGCGAGACCAGTCCGGGGTACGGCGCGGGCACCCCGGCGAGCGCGTGCTCGTCGATACGACGCCCCTCGTGGGCCGGGAGCCGCCAGACCTGCCCGCCGTCACAGGCCTCCCACGGCTCGGGCGCGTCCTGCTCGGCCGGGTGGATCCACAGGTCGAGGCCCCGGCTGGACAGGTGGACGGCGTAGATGGTGGGTGGCCGCCTGCCGGAGTCGGCCAGCAGGCGGCCGAGCAGCCGCAGGCCGATGTCGAGCATCCGGCTGCCGGGGGCGTCGGCGCCGAGGCGGATGGCCACCTCGGCCTCGGCGGCGTCTCCGCGTGGCCGTGCGATCCGCCGCCCGAACGCCCTGCGCCACAGTTGCTCCCGCCGCCTGCGGCCGAGCAGGGCCAGCAGCCCGGCCGCCGCCAGTGACGACGCCGCGAGGTAGTCGGCGAGCACCGGCCCGCCACGCTGCCCCTCCTCACCCCGCCCGTCCTCACCGGGCCCGTCCTTCTCGGGCCCGCTTCCGTCGTGGTCGCCGGCCGCTGCGGCGGGTGCGCCGTGGGCATCGGCCGTAGCACCGGGCGAGGGGGCGGACGACGAGGCGGACGGGGACGCGGTTGCGTGGTGACCGGGCGCCGTGGCCTCGGCGACGGGCCGGACATGCGTCCGAGGCTGCCCCTCCTCCCGCGCGGACCCCGCGCCGGGCTGGTCGGCCGCTCGCCCGGATGCCTGCTCGCTCGGGTGCTCAGTGGGTCGTGCCTCTCCCACGGCGGCCGGCTGGGCGGTGGTGGTCGTGATGGGCCGTGGCGTCCGTGACCCCTCGCCCGTCGCGTGCGCGTCCGGCGTCGTGGCCCTGCCGGTGGCGTGCGCGTCCGGCGTCGTGGCCTTGCCGGTGGCGTGCGCGTCCGGCGTGGTGGCCTTGCCGCTGTGTCCCGGCGAGTGCGCGCCGGTGGGATCCTGCGGCATCGCGGGCGGTGGCAGCACGACCCCCGGTTTGCCCGGCTGAGGGGTCACCCTGCCGGGCTCGTGCCGTGCGTCGCCCTGATGCTGAGTGCCCTCTGGCCTCGGGGTGGCGGGCCCGGCCGCCGGCGGAGTGTGCCGCACGTTCCCGCCCGGCCCGGCCGGGGTGTCTCCCGAGCCCTGGTCGGGCAGCGTCGTGTCCCTTTCGCCACCGGCCGTACCGCCGTGGGAACCGGTTCCGCCGGCGGAGGCGCGCGGGTCGGGCGTGGCGTGCGAGCGCTCCTGGGCGCCGCCGGCCGTGTGGTGGGGAGTGGGGCGGGGATGCGCGCGGACGTCGCCCTTGGTGTCCGCCTCCCCGGCACCGCCGCCGTAACGGGTGGTGCCGTCGAGTTCGGCGGGGGCGTTCCGGTGCTCCCCGAGGATCTCCGGCCGGTCCTCGTCGACGGGCACGACGTGGACGTTCCTCGCGTCGTCCGGCATGTCGAGCACCCAGCCGGGGCGGATGAGGTCGGCCATGTGGAGGCGACTGCCGTCGGGCTGCTCCTTGTGCTGGTTCAGCTGATAGATCTCTGGATAGCGGCGCCCGTCACCCAGGCACTTGTCCGCGATCTCCCAGAGGCTCTCGTGGTGACGCCCGTGCGGGGGCTGCACCACGTAGACCTTCTTGACCTCCCTGGCGTGCAGGGCCGGCCGGTCCGCTTCGGTCTGGGGCACCGGCGCGGACAACACGGCGGCGGCGGCGACCGTCTGCGGCTTGATCACGACGGGCGCGCCCGCGCGGGCGATGGGCACCACCGCGGCGGTGGCCGTGAACAGCAGCAGGACGGCGCCGACGAGGCGGTTCGCGAGCGCCTGGGTGCCGCCCGACAGCGGCACCCGGGCCGGCATGCCGACCCGGCGCAGTCCCGCGTACACCTCGACGATCACGCACAGGAACAACTGCAACCAGGCCAGCCACACCAGGAGGACCAGGATCGCGATGACCGTTTCCGGGCCGACGTGGTCGGTGAACAGGTCGAGGTTCAGCAGGTCGCCGCTGATCGGCGGCCCGGCCAGCCTGAGCAGCGCGTACGGCACGCCGCCCACCAGGCCCACGAGCGCGATGAACGCCCCGATGCCGGCGAATACGTCCTTCGCCCCGCGTCTGGGCCGCGGCCGCGCCGTCCGGTCGTCGCGCCAGTGCTCAGGCGCCCGCTGCGGTGCCAGCACGGACGGCATGCCCTCGGGACGCGGTCGCGGTCCCCGGCCCGGGTCCTGACGGACGGCCTGGTAATAGTCCTGGCCGGGAACGTGGCCGGACGACTGGCCGGGAGCGTGGCCGGGAGCCTGGCCGGACAACGGACCGGGAGCCTGCCCGGACGACGGACCGGGAACGTGGCCGGACAACTGGCCGGGAGCCTGGCCGGACGACGGGCCGGGTATGTGGCCCGCACGGCCGGGCACGCCGCGCGACGGCGCGGCGGCGCGGTCCGGCCACTGCGTCTGCCCCTGCACCTGCGCCTGGGTCTGCCCTGCGGCTTCGCGGGCGGAGTGCCGGCCCTGCGGTGTGGACCTGTCCGTCATTCCTCCCCCGGATCCGGTGCGGCCGTGGCCTCGGCCTCCATGTCGGAGCCGGCGAAGCCGAGCGCGGACAGGAAGAAGGCGTCCCAGTGGACCGCCACCCCCACCGTCACCTCCGCCTGGCCACCACCCACCGTGCAGTCGGTCATGCGTACGCCCTCCGCGTCGCGGTCCGTGGTGATCTCCTCGGCCCGGCCGCACACCGCGCCGTCGTCCGCGAGCAGGCGCACCTGACCGGAGGCCCGCAGGGTCTCCTCGTCGATCTGGTCGGCGGCGGCTCGGGCGGCCTGCTCGGCGATGTCGGCCGCCTTCAGCCGGGCGTTGATGGCCGCCCCGCCGTCGACGAGCAACCCGGCCAGCAGGAACACCGCCCCTGAGAACAGGACCACGAACACCGACATGGAGCCCCGCTCCGCCGCTCTCCGCCGTACGGTCCGGTGTGCATGGTGTGCCCGGTGTGCCCGACGCGCGCCTCCACCCGGTGATCCCGGCCGCAGGGCGGCGCCCGGCGCCGGGCCGGAAGCCGGTGCCGAAGGGAAGCACGATGCCGAGGCACGGCCGGATGCCGAGGCGACAGCCGGCGCGGGGGCGACGGCCGGCGCCGACGCGGCATTCGGCGCCGGAACAACGCCTGGCGCGGGGGTGGCGGCCGGCGGGGCGGCGGGGCGGGAAAGAGGGATCATTCCTGCACCCTCCGGAACCGCTCCAGCGGCACGACCGAGGTGCCCGACATCCGCTTGGCCGCGCCGAACCCGAGTACGGCCAGATCGAGCTCGCAGGTCACGGTGGCCCGGACGACCGCGAGATGGTCGTCGGTGCTCATCTCCCACTCGGTGCCCGACATGTCGACCTCCGGGGAGCACTCGCCGGAGAGGGCCGATTCGGCGGCCTCCTTGGCGGCCGACTCGGCCTCCGACCGCGTGCGCTGCACCGAGGCGGCCCGCGCGGCGTCACGCGCCGCCCCGTTGACCTCTCCCTGTGCCTCCACGATCCGGCCCGCCGCGACCAGGAACAGCAGGAACAGCAGGAAGAGCGGGGCGAGCATGACCGTCTCGGCCGTCATCGAGCCCCTGTCTCCTTTCCTGGCGAGACGTGGAGCCCGGACGAGTCCTGGGGCCGGAGTGGAGCGGGAAGCCCGAGCGAAGCGGAGAGACAGGGCAGAGCGGGGGGTCAGGGCGGAGCGGGGAGCCGAGGCACGGTTGGAGGCCGGGGCGGAGCGGAGCGTCATTCGCACCCCTCCGAGCCGTCGTCCGGGCGGAAGCACTCGACGGGCCCGCCGAAGCGCGAGGTGATGTGGATGGCCATCTCGGGCAGCAGCGGCACCACCAGTACGGCGTCGCCGGTGACCTCGATGCCCCGCTGGTCGCCCTGCTCCCAGGCCTTCGCCTCGGCGTCGCGCAGCAGTTGCGGACCGATCGCCTGCACGATCTGCCGGGCCTTGCCCTCCGCGGCGTCCTGCCAGCCGTCGGAGGAGCCCGCCGTCCTGGCGACGCGCGCACCCTCCCGCGCGGCGGCGTCGGCGACCTGACGGCCGTGGAACCAGAGCGCGACCTGGACGATCAGGAAGACGACCACCAGCACGATCGGCATCAGGATGGCGAGCTCGATCACCGTCGCGCCCCGCTCACCACGCCGCTCACCACGCCGCTCACCACGCCGCTCACCACGCCGCTCACCACGCCGCTCACCACGCCGCTCACCACGCCGCTCACCACGCCGCTCACCACGCCGCTCACCACGCCGCTCACCACGCCGCTCACCACGCCGGTCGCCGCCCCGCTCACCCTGCCGCCATGGCATGGAGCCGTGGGGTCCTTCGGCACGCGACCAGGGAACGGAGCCGCATGGCCGGCCGCCACGCCGCCCGGGTACGGACCCGCACAACTCGCCACCACACAACTCGATGCCACTCCGTCCGGGATCGGAGCCGCACGACGCGTCGACGAGCCGTCCGGGACCGGGCCCGCACGGCTCAGTGGCACGCCGGGGACAGGGGCCGCGTGGCACGCGGCCGCGTCCGCCCTGCACCCTGGTCACCCGCCGCCGCCGGCACCACCGCCGCCACCGCCGCCGCCACCGCCACCCCCGCCGCCGCCGAAGCTGTTCTGGATGTCGGCCTGCCGTCCCTCGACCACCGACTTGATCAGCGTGGCCAGGCCGAGCGCGACCCCGGCGATGATGGCGGTGATGATCACCCATTCGACCGCCGAGGCTCCTCTGGACGGAGCGGTCCTGGCGCGGTCGAGCCGTACGTGGAGCACGGCGACCAGATAGTGAAACCAGAGCATCAGGCCCCCAACATCTTCATGGCTGCCGGAAAGGTGAGGAAGATCACGAAACCCGCGCACAGCAGGAGCTGGGCGACGAGCATCGACTGGGACCGCTCGCCCGCCTTGCCCTCGACCTCCGCGAGTTCGCGGCGGCGCAGGGTGGCGGCCCGTGCGGTGAGTGACGAGCGCACCTTGGCGCCGTCGTCGGCGACCAGCCCGAGGGCGGCCGAAAGGTCCCGCAGCTCGTCGACGTTGATCTCGTCGCCGAGCTGACCGAGCGCCTGCCAGGGGGTGATGCCGACGATCCGGGCGTTCGCCAGTGCCTCGCGGATGCGCTCCATGGCCCAGTTCGCGCCGGGGGCGGGCCCGGCCGCGTTCCCGGCGCCGCTCGCGCCACCGCTCACACCGCCGGTCGAGGCCCCGGCGACCGCGCCGTTAGGTGTGCCGTTCAGCGTCCCGTTGAGCGCGCCGGGCGCGGCGGCGGGGCTGCCGACGGAGACCGCCATCATCAGCGCCTCCGGGACGCCCCGGCCACCCGCGAGGTTCATCGCCACGAGGTCGAGGAAGGCCCCGACCGCGTGCCGGAAGTCCCGGCGCCGTACGGCGGCGTCCCGCTTGAGCTGCACGTCGGGCAGCAGGAAGAAGATCACGCAGACGATCAGGGCCGACCACAGCGGCACCTGCAGCGAGACCCCCCACTCCATCAGCGCCAGCCAGCCGACGAGCAGCGGGAACGCCAGCAGGCCGGAGACGCCCAGCAGCAGCTTCGTCGCCAGGAAGCCCTCGAACGACCTGCCGAGCAGCGCGAGGTCGGCCTTGACCGAGCGCGCCTCCCAGCCGCGGCTCTCGTAGAACCGGGCGAGCCGGACGCCGAGCGTACGGCGGAACTCGCTGACGTCCTCCTCCGGCGCGATCAGGGGGGCCCGCGGCACACCCGTGCCGTCGCGGGCCTGGTCGAGCGCGGCTAGCCGGGCGAGCAGGCCGGGCCGGGGCGGGAACAGCGCCCGCAGCAGCAGGAAGATCCCGAGCCCGAGCACCACCCCGGCGAGCACGGTGTTGATCACGGCGTCCTCCCTTCGGCCGCGAGACCACCGACGGTTCCTCCGGTGGGGACCGGCCGCGTCTGGGAGCGGGTCTGCGGCGGAGAGATCTCGGCCCGAGGGTGCGGGGCGAGGATCCGGGCGGGCTTGTCGAAGCGGGCGAGCCGCCGCATCCACGCGAAGCCCGCGCCGAACAGGCCGGCCACGATGACCAGCACGGCCTGGCCGAGCACGGAGTTGTACTCCTCCACGTAGGACCGGTTGAACACGACGAGCGCGCCGGCGAAGACGAGGGCGGTGCCGACGACGATCTGCACGCTCTTGCGGGTGGACCTGCGCTCGGCCTCGACCCGGCGGCGCATGTCCAGTTCCTCGCGGGCGGAGACCGCCAGGGCCGACAGGACGTCGCGCAGGCCCGGCCCGCGCAGCCGGGAGTTGAGGATCAGCGCCGCCACGACGAGGTCGGCCGAGGTGTCGTCCAGCTCGTCGGCGAAGATCCGCAGCGCGTCGGAGAGCGGCATCCTCATGTGCAGGCGGTCGACCATCGACCGCAGATGGGGTTGCAGCGTCGGCGACGCGGCCCGGATCGACGAGGGGATGGCCTGTTCCAGGCCGGCCGCGCCGGCGATCGTGTCCCTCAGCGACTCGGTCCAGGCCGCCAGGCCCTCCAGCCGCCGCATCGCTGCCCGCTCCTCCGCCGCGCCGCCGGTGAGTCCGCGCCAGGCGATGACCAGCAGTACGGCGCCTGCCGCGATGACCGGCCACCCCGTCACCACCAGGACCAGCACCCCCGTGATCAGGGCGACCGCCAGCCTGGTGGACAGCGTGCGCAGCAGCGCCGTCCGCTTCGCCCTGCCGTCGGGGGCGGCGGGCCGGCGACGCACGCCGTACAGGGCCAGGGCGAGCAGGAAGATCCCGCCGCCGGCCATGGCGCCGGGCAGCAGCACCAGCGGGTCGAGCAGGTCCGGGGGCACGGGCAGCAGGCCGCTCATCGCCACGCTCCCATCGCCGGGTCGTAGCCGTGGGCGGCCAGTTCGTCCGCGCAGGAGATCGGGGCGTGCGGCACCACGTAGCCGCCCGCCATCGCGAACACCTCCGAGGACAGCACCCGCCCGTCGCAGCCGGTGACCTCGCGCACGCTGGACACGTAGCGGCGCAGCGTGCCGCCCCGGTGGTAGTCGTTGCGCTTCTCGATGAACACCACGAAGTCGATGGCCCCGGCGATGAGCATGTGGGTGGCCTCGATGGGCAGCCGCTCCACGGCCTGCAGCGCGTAGGTCGCGATGCGGTTGAACACCTCCATGCTGGAGTTGGCGTGGATCGTCGACAGCGACCCGTCGTTGCCCTGGGTCATCGCGTTCAGCATCGTGACGATCTCGTCGCCGAGTACCTCGCCCACGATCACCCGGGAGGGGTTCATGCGCAGCGAGCGGCGCACCAGCTCGGCCATCGTGATCTCCCCCTGCCCCTCGGAGTTGGGCAGGCGGTGCTCGAAGGCCACCACGTTCGGGTGCAGCTCGGGGAACTGGTCCAGCCCCAGCTCAAGGGCACGTTCCACGGTGATGAGCCGCTCGGTCGGCGGGATCTCGTTGGCCAGCGCCCGCAGCAGCGTCGTCTTCCCGGCGTTCGTCGACCCGGCGAGCATGATGTTCTTGCGCGCCGCGACCGCGGCCGTGAGGAACCTGCCCACCTCGGGGGTGAGCGTGCCGTTCCCGACGAGGTCGGAGAGGAAGACCTTGCCGAGGCGGGACCGGCGGATCGACAGCGCGGGCCGCACGGTGACGTCCATGACCGCCGAGAGCCGCGAGCCGTCCGGCAGGCGCAGGTCGAGCTGCGGGTTCGCGGTGTCGAAGGGCCGCGACGAGAGGCCCGAGTAGGCCGCGAGGATCTGGATCAGCTCGACCAGCTCCTCGTCGGACTCCGCGACGGGATCGTGCATGATCTCCTGGCCGTCGGCGTAGCTGACGAACACCCGGTCGCACCCGTTGATGTCGATGTTCTCGACCTCGGGGTCGTCCAGCAGCGGCTGGAGGCGGCCGACGCCGAAGAGCGCGGCGTGGATGCCCGCCGCGAGCGCCTCCTCCTCCTCGGCGGTCGGCGGCGTGCGCCCCACGCCGATCTCGCCGCGCGCGAACTCCTCCAGCACCTGGGCGATCAGCGCCCGGGCGAACTGCCGTTCGTCCTCCCCCGACATGGGCGGCAGGCCGCTCGCCTGGTCCAGCCGCCGCTGGTGCGCCAGGCGGTCGCCGACCTCCTGCCGGAACCGCTTCACCAGGCCGTGGTCCACGGTCCGCCGCTGGGCGTTCATGCCGCCCCCTCGCCCGGCCGCCCGCGGGAGCGTCCGGTCCGCCCGGCGTTCCCGGCGGTCCGCGCGATCATGACCGCACCTCCGGGGCCCGTCGCGTGAACCGGCCGCCCGGCTGCCGCCGCGCCGCCTGCGAGTCGTCCTCGCCGCCCGCGAGGTGCGTGGCGAGGCGGGTGGCCAGCTCCCGCGCCGTACGGATCAGCATGCTGCGGTCGAGTTTGCCGCCCCACTGGCCGCGCAGCAGTTCGGCGCCCTTCGGGTCGTGCGCCAGGCCGCCGACGAAGGCGACGTCCCAGCCGGACACGATGCGTCGGATCTCCTCCAGCGAGGTGCGGTACGACCGGGGGTCGGCGATGACGACGACGCCGGCCTTGCGGCCGAGCAGCGACAGCCGCTCACGCAGGTGGGCGACGTGGTCGAGGCTGGCCCGCGTGAACAGCACCACCAGGTCGGCCTCGGCCATCAGGTCGTTGATGGGGGCGTGCAGTCCGAGGCGGCCGCAGTCGGCGAGCACGTCGGCCTGCGGCAGGGCGGCGAACGCCCGGCCGAGCGGCCCCCACAGCCAGGTGAGGCCCGCCGCCTGCTCCCCACTGGTCAGCCCGGCCAGCACGTCGAGACCGCCGACGAGCTTCTGCGTGTGCTCGTACACGAGATCGGTGTGGAGCCCGCGCCGCGCGACCGCGCCGAGGCTGAGCAGGCCGCGGCCGGGGTTGAGCACGCTCCCGTCGGCCCCGGGCAGGCGGTAGGCGAGGTCGCCGCCGGACGGGTCGCACTCGGCCAGCAGCACCGGGCGGGGCCACACCGCGCCGAGGGCCGTCGCCGCGGTGGTCACGCCGGGCGCCCCCTTGTCGGCCGCGAGCACGATCAGCGCCACGTCACTTGACCCCCGGAAGCGAGATGAGGGCGATTTCCCCACTGGAGGCGTACTGGGCGATGGTCGGCGCGATCGTGGTGTCGACGACGATCGTGACCAGCCCGCCGCCGGACCGTCCGGAGGAGATGCTCTCCACGCGGGCGGCGGTGGTCAGCACCTTCTGCTGGGCGGCGACGGAGCCGCGACCGGCCGTGGGCACGTAGACCACCTGGACGATCTCGCTCCACCTGAGGTCGCCGGGCATCTGTCCCGCCTTGAGCGAGAGGCCGACCTTGGCCTTGCCCGGCCCGACCTGGTCGCTCGAATTCGAAGTCATCTGCTGGGTGAGCAGCGTGCCCGGCAACAGCGTCACCGCGGCGTACGTCTTGGCCACCTCGTCCTTGTAGCGGTAGGCGACGTAGTCGATGCCGGTGTCGGCGATCTGCACCTCTCTGAGGGCCGATGCCGGGATGCGCTGCCCTGCGCCCACCTGCTGGGTGATCTGCACGGCGGAGACGCGGTCGCCGCTGCGCATGACCAGAAGGGTGGTGGCCAGCGCGCCGCCCAGGATGAGGAGGACGGCGAGCGCGGCGAGGGCGGGCTTGCGCTCCCTCGGCGGGACGGGCAGTTTGCGGGAGGCCGGTCCGGACAGGCCGGGCCGGGCCGCCGCGCGAGCGTCCTGCGGCGTCTTCTCGCTGATCCTCATGGGTGGGGGACCCCCAGGATGACGGCGCCCCTTCTGTTTTCGGGCCGCTTGAATGTAATTACGGTCTTACCGTTGCTCCGAATTCACTCCATTATGGCCAGCTCCCGCCGCCATAAGTGGCGCGAAGTGGCGACCCATGCTTATCCGTTAGGAATACGCCTGTCAACGGGAGTCGATCTATCGCCATATCGACATAAGGCTTTACTATCCCGACATTTCGTGATAGTAACTGACCACTTCTTCCCCACTTGTCACATGGCTCACAGCGGCATCTCGGGAAGCGCGGCCGGGTCCGCGCCGGGCATGTCTCCCGGTCCGTCACACGTCGCCGGATGACAGACGCTTTTACCTATTCCGGGAAACGCCCAGATGAGCGGCGGGCGCGCGGCTACGGTGTCCCGCGGGAGAGCGCCCGGACCCGAGGCGGCACCGGAGCGGACCTCGGGAAAGATCTTCACGGGACCGCCCCGGGATGAAACGCTTTCCGGAGTTCTCCGCCGCACCACCGCCGTCTGGGAGTCTGCGCATGCGGGTTACGCTCACCGTGGTCACCGAGCACGGCCGCCGGGACGTGCTGGTCGAGGGAGAAGGGACCGCCACGGTCGCCGCCCTCACCGGCGCGCTCACCGCCATGCTGGAGGGCGCGTCCGCCCGGCCCGCCAACGTCGTACGGCTGCCGCGCGCCCGCGCGCCGTACGACATGGACCGGGACCGGCCCGCCAGGCCCGCCGTCGGCCAGGAGACGAGGCTCTGGGTGGACGGCCGGCCGCTCGACCCCGACGCGGTCGTGTTCGGCCTGCTGCGCGACGGCGACCTGGTGGCCCTGGACGGTCACGCCGCGGCCGCCACGGTGACCGAGGAGCCCGGCGGCCCGGCGGAGTTGCGCGTGGTGGGCGGGCCAGGCGCGGGGGTGGTCCACCGGATCGGGCTCGGCGCGCACACGGTCGGCGCCGATCCCGCCTGCGCGATCTCCGTGCCCGACCCCGGGATGCCGCCGGTCGCGCTGGTCGTCAGGCTCGCCCTCGGAACGGCCACCGTGGAGCCCGCCGGACCGGCGTCCGCCCCCGGCGGCGAACCGGTCGCGCGACTGGAGGGCGAACCGGTCACCGGGGCGGTCGAGTGGCCCGCGGGCGGCATGCTCTCCTGCGGCGGTTCCGTGCTGTCCCTGGGCCCCGTGCGGCCCCCGGACGCCCACCTCGACGCGCTGCAGGACGGCGGGCTCGCCTACAACCGGCCGCCGCGCCTGCAGCGGCCCGAGCGGCAGCGGCGGTTCACGGTCCCGGCCGAGCCGAAGCGGGGCGAGGGCATGCGGCTGCAGTTGCTGGCCGCGATGCTGCCGGCCGTCCTCGGGGTGGTCATGGCCCTCGTCACGCACACGTGGTACTACCTGCTGATCGCGTTCATGACGCCGCTCATCATGATCGGCCAGTGGGTGAGCGACCGCAGGCACGGCAGGAAGAAGCACCGCCAGGCGATCAAGACGTACCGCGAGCGGATGGCCGCCTTCGAGGCGGAGGTGGCCCGCGCGGTGCGGCAGGACGAGGAGGCCCGCCGCCAGGGCGCTCCCGACCCCGCCGAGGTGCTGCTCACCGCGACCGGGCCGCGCCGCCGCCTCTGGGAGCGCCGCGTGCACGACCAGGACGCGCTGCGGCTGCGGATAGGGCTGGCCGACCTGCCCGCCGACCTGGAGTTCGAGCCGGAGACCGGCACTCCCCCCGACGCGGCCCGGCGGGAGCCGCCCGTCTGCCACGACGTGCCGGTCGCGCTCGTCATGCGCCGCCTCGGCGTCGCGGGCCTGACCGGGCCGCGGGAGGTGGCCCTCGGCTGCGCCCGGTGGCTCGTCGGCCAGGCCGCAGCCCTGCACAGCCCCCGCGACCTGGCCGTCGTGGTGCTGTCGGCCAACGCCGACGGCGCCGAGCAGTGGAGCTGGGTCCGCTGGCTGCCGCACTGCGCCCCGGACGCCGCCCGCGGGGGCGCCCTGTCGTCCGACTGCGCCGCGCTCGTCGGCGCCGACCCCGAGGCCGCCGCGCGCCGCGTCGCCGAACTCACCGCCCTGGTCGCCGAACGCCTCGACAGCGAGAACGGCTCCGGCCCCTACCCGGGGGCGCCACGCGGCGCCCGCCTGTCGGGCGGCCCGGCCGGCTGGGACGACCTGGGGCGCGGAGGCGGGAACCGGTCGGCCGAGCCGGCCTTCACGACCTACGACGAGCGGCCGTTCGACGTGCTCGTCGTGCTCGACGGCGCGCAGGTGCTGCGTGGCCTGCCCGGTATGCCGCAGGTGCTGCGGCAGGGGCCCCGGGCGGGTGTCTACACGATCGCGATCGACGACGACGAGCGGCTGCTCCCCGAGGAGTGCGCGACGGTCGTGTCCTGCGACCCCGCCGGTGGCGTACGGCTCCACGGCGGCGGCCTCGACCCGATCACGGGCATCCGCGCCGACCGGGTCTCGCCGTCCTGGGCCGAGCGCCTGGCCCGCGCGCTCGCCCCGCTGCGCGACGTGAGCCGCGAGGACCCCTCGGCCGCCCTGCCCGACGCGGTCCGCCTGCTCGACCTGCTGGACGTCTCACCCGATCCCGCCGCCCTCGCGGAGCGGCAGGGCCGTACGACCCGGGCCCTTATCGGCGTGGGGCCGGAGGGGCCGTTCGAGGTCGACCTGAGCAGGGACGGCCCGCACGCCCTGGTCGCGGGCACGACCGGCGCGGGCAAGTCGGAGCTGCTGCAGACCCTGATCTGCTCGCTCGCCGTGGTCAACCGGCCCGACGAGATGACGTTCGTGCTGATCGACTACAAGGGCGGCGCCGCCTTCAAGGAGTGCGTACGGCTCCCGCACACGGTCGGCATGGTGAGCGACCTCGACGGCCACCTGACCCAGCGGGCCCTGTCGTCGCTGGCCGCCGAGATCCGGCGCAGGGAGCGCCTGCTGCTCGACGCGGGGGCCAAGGACATCGAGGACTACCAGCGGTCGCGCGGGGCCACCTGGGTCCTCGGCAGCGGCGGCGTCCGGCGGACGCGCGGCGGCGGGATCTTCGCCGCGCCGGTGCCGGAGAGCGCCGGCAGCAAGAGGGACCTGCCGCCGCTGCCCCGGCTCGTCCTGATCATCGACGAGTTCGCCGCGCTGGTGGCGGAGCTGCCCGACTTCGTGGACGGCCTGGTCGACATCGCCCGCCGGGGCCGATCCCTCGGCATCCACCTGATCCTCGCCACCCAGCGGCCGGGCGGCGTGGTCACCGCCGACATCCAGGCCAACACCTCGCTCAGGATCGCGCTGCGGGTGACCGACGCCCGTGAGTCCGGGGACGTCATCGACGTGCCGGACGCCGCGCACATCTCGCGGGCGACGCCGGGCCGCTGCTACGTGCGGGCGGGCTCGGCCACGCCGGTCGCCGTGCAGACGGCCAGGATCGGCGGGCGGACCCCCCATGCCCGGGTCCGCGGCAACGGCGCGGCCGACGGCGGCGCCGAGGACGTGCGGGTGCTCGACCTGCCCTGGCCCGCGCTCGGCCATCCCCTGCCCGCCCCGCCCGCCCAGGCGGGGAGCGGCACCGACCTGGCCCTGCTCGTGGACGCGCTGCTGGAGGCCGGGAACGGGCTGCCCCGCCAGCCCAGTCCCTGGCTGCCGCCTCTTCCGGACCGGGTCGTCCTCGACGTCGAGGCCGCGGCCGCCGGACGGTCGGGGTCGTCCGTGAGGTCGTCCTTGAGGTACGAGGGGGGCGCCGGGGAGACCGGCTCCGGGAGCGACCCGCTCGACGGCGGGGCGCTCGCTGCGGCGCCGCCGTACCGGCCGGGGATCGAGGAGGTGCCGCCGCTGCCGTTCGGCGTGACGGACCTGCCCTGGCGGCAGGGCCGGCGGGCGCTCGCGCTCGACCCGCGCCACGGCGGCCACCTGCTCATCGCGGGCGGCGCGCGCAGCGGCAGGTCCAGCGCGCTGCGGACGATCGCGGGGTCGATCGCGGCCGGCGCCTCCCCCGAGGACGTGCACGTCCACGCCGTCGACTGCGGGTCGGGCGCGCTGCTGCCGCTCGTCGCGCTGCCGCACTGCGGCGCCGTGGTCACGCGCGACCAGATGGACCGGGTGGAGCGCCTGCTGACCCGGCTGCGCGCGGAGGTCGGGCGCCGTCAGCACCTGCTGGCCGAGGCGGGGTACGCCTCGCTCGCCGAGGCGCGGGCCGCCGCCAGGTCCCGGACCGACACCAGGCCGCTGACGGCCCGGGACCGTTCGGGCGTGGGGGCGCTGCCCTGGATGGTGCTGCTGCTGGACCGCTGGGAGGGGTACGTCGCGGCGTTCGAGAACTACGACTACGGGCGGCTGGTCGACGCGTTGCTGCAACTGCTGCGGGAGGGACCGGCCGTGGGGCTGCGCGCCGTGGTCACCGCCGACCGGTCGGGCCTGATCGGGCAGATCTCCACCGTCTTCGACGACCGGCTGGTGCTCCGGCTCGCCGATCCCGCCGACTACGGGCTCGCCGGGCTGCCCGTACGCAACCTGCCGACCTCCATGCCGCCGGGCCGGGCCCTGTCGGTCGGCGACCACGGCCTGGTGGAGAGCCAGATCGCGCTACTGGGCGACGACCCCTCCGGCCCCGCGCAGGTGGCGGTCCTGCAGGATCTCGCCCGTACGACCGCGGCCAGGTTCGGGGGCACGACCGGAGGCACGACGAGCGGCGTGACCGGCGGCGGGACGGACGACGGGGAGGCGGGCCGCGCCTGGGTCTGGCCGTCGGAGCCCCCGCTGCGGGTGGACGCCCTGCCGATGCGGATGACGGCGGAGCAGGCGATGGACCTCGCTCCGGCGTTCGAGCCGCCGTCGGCGCTGTGGGCGCTGCTCGGCGCGGGAGGCGACGCGCTCACGCCGCTGGGCGTGGACCTGCAGGGCCAGGGCCCGGCGGCGGTGATCGCCGGACCGCCCCGCTCGGGCAGGTCGTCCACGCTGGTCACGGCGGCACGCTCACTGCTTGCCCGGGGCACGCCGGTGCTCGTCGTGACCCCGCGCCGCAGCCCGCTGCGCGACCTCGCCGGGGCGTCCGGAGTGCTCGCCGTGCTGGACGGCAACGCCAGAAGCGTGACCGGGGGCGGCGCCGACGAGTTCGGCGGCCTGCCCGGCGCGCTCGATCCGCTGGCCCTGGTCGCCGGGCACGAGCGTTACGTGGTGGTCGTGGACGACGCGGAACTGATCTCGCCCGACTCGCCGCTCGGGCTGGCCCTGGACGAGATCCTGCGCACGGGCCGGGACGGCGAGCACGGCCTGCTCGTCGCGGGGGCCACCGGCGACCTGGCGACGGCCTACCGGGGCTTCGCGGCCGAGGCGCGCAAGGGCAGGACCGGGCTGCTGCTCAACGTGCAGAGCCCGGCCGACGGGGACCTGTTCACCGTGCGGCTGCCGCGTGGCGCCGTGGGCGGGCCTCCCGGGCGGGGCCTGCTGGTCATCTCGGGCACCGCGACCCCTATCCAGTGCGCCGTCCCCCAGTGACCCCGTGCCGTGCGTGACCCTGCGCCGGATCCTGTGCCGGACGCCGCGTGGGCGGCGTCCGGCGGTGTGACGAGGACGGCATTTCGGGTGTTTTCTGGCCTGAAGCCGTCCTTTTTCGCGAATCGCCGGGCGCCTCGTCAGCCGAGGCGCCCGGCGAGAGATCGTGCGGATTTCGTCAGCGGGTGGCGGACTCGATGTTGCCGCGGTAGGTGGTGATGACCCGGGAGGCCTCGTTGAGCTCTTCCGCCATTCGCTGGAACGCCGTGCGGTAGCTCTGCCAGGCGTCGTGGAAGCGCTGCGCGCCGGGGCCGGTCCAGGCGGTGCCGACCTTGGCCGCCTCGCGGTCGAGGGCGGCCATCGTGGTGCGAACCTGGTCCGCCTGCTGGCTGAACTGCGCGGCCATGCCCTGCATCTCCGCGGGGTCGCCGCCGAGCAAGCTGTTACTCATTCAGTCACTCCTCCATCGACAAAGGGGCCGCCCTCACCGTAAAACGCATGTCAATCCTGTGAAGACCTTATGCCGAGCGGCTATATCGGAAGGCCAGGAGAATGTGGCTTTTCTGGTAGTTATTCCTCTTGGGCCGGGCCTTGCCAGGAGGTCTGCCGGGAGCCTGAGCGGCCGCGCGCCCTCCGGAGGGGGGCGACTCCGGCGCCCCCTGAAAATCCCTGCCCGGCGTAGGTCAGGGGTGCCCCTGGGGCCCCCAGCGACGAGGCGGCACCTCTACACTCCCAGGCAGGGTTCGCGAGCGCTGAAGGGAAGGGACATCCCGGTGCAAAAGGTCCTGATCGCCAATCGTGGCGAAATCGCCGTACGGATCGCCCGGGCCTGCCGGGACGCCGGCCTGGCCAGCGTGGCCGTGTACGCCGACCAGGATCTGGACGCGTTGCACGTGCGGGTGGCCGACGAGGCGCACGCGCTCGGCGGGCAGAGCCCCGCGGAGACGTACCTCGACATCGCCAAGATCCTGGCGGTGGCGGCGAAGACCGGCGCGGACGCCGTCCATCCCGGCTACGGCTTCCTCGCCGAGAACGCGGCCTTCGCCCAGGCCGTGCTCGACGCCGGTCTGATCTGGATCGGCCCGCCGCCCTCGGCAATCGACGCGCTCGGCGACAAGGTCCAGGCCCGGCACATCGCGCAGCGCGTCGGCGCCCCGCTCGTGGCGGGCACCCCCGACCCGGTGTCCGGTGTGGACGAGGTGGTCGAGTTCGCCGGGCGGCACGGCCTGCCGATCGCCATCAAGGCCGCCTTCGGCGGCGGCGGCCGCGGGCTCAAGGTCGCCCGGACGATGGAGGAGATCCCCGACCTCTACGAGTCGGCCGTACGTGAGGCGGTGACCGCCTTCGGGCGCGGCGAGTGCTTCGTCGAGCGCTACCTCGACCGGCCGCGCCACGTCGAGACCCAGTGCCTGGCCGACCGGCACGGCAACGTGGTCGTCGTCAGCACCCGCGACTGCTCGCTCCAGCGCCGTCACCAGAAGCTCGTGGAGGAGGCCCCGGCGCCGTTCCTCACCGACGAGCAGCTCGACCTCCTCTACTCGTCGTCGAAGGCCATCCTGCGCGAGGCGGGGTACGTCGGCGCCGGCACCTGCGAGTTCCTCGTCGGCCAGGACGGCACGATCTCCTTCCTGGAGGTCAACACCCGGCTCCAGGTCGAGCACCCGGTGACCGAGGAGGTCTCCGGCATCGACCTCGTCCGCGAGATGTTCCGCATCGCCGACGGCGAGCCGCTGGGGTACGACGACCCGGTGCTGCGCGGCCACTCGATCGAGTTCCGGATCAACGCGGAGGACGCGGGCCGCAACTTCCTGCCCGCGCCGGGCACGCTGACCTCGATGCGCGTCCCGTCCGGGCCGGGCGTACGCCTGGACGGCGGCTACGAGACCGGGATGAGCGTCCCGCAGGCGTTCGACTCGCTCGTGGCCAAGCTGATCGTGACCGGGGCCACCCGCCGGCAGGCCTTGGAGCGGGCGCGGCGGGCGCTGGCCGAGTACGAGATCGGCGGCATGCCGACCGTGCTGCCGTTCCACCGGGCCGTGGTGGAGGACCCCGCCTTCGTCGGCGAGCCCTTCTCCGTCCACACCCGGTGGATCGAGACCGAGTTCGTCAACGACATCCCGCCGTACGAGGCGACGGCGGAGGTCTCCGGCGAGCCGGCGGGACGCGAGCGGATCACGGTCGAGGTCGGCGGCAAGCGACTGGAGGTCGTGCTGCCCGCGGGGCTGGGTTCGTCCGGCCTCGGGGCGGACCGGCCCGAGCCCAGGAAGGCGGCGCCCAGGCGGTCCGGCGGGAGCGGCGCGAAGAAGGCCGCGGCGAGCGGCGACGCGCTCGTCAGCCCGATGCAGGGCACGATCGTGAAGGTCGTCGTCGCCGACGGGGACACCGTCGAGCCCGGCGACACGGTCATCGTCCTGGAGGCGATGAAGATGGAGCAGCCGCTGACCGCGCACAAGGGCGGCACGGTCACCGGCCTGGCGGCCGCCGTCGGCCAGACGGTCACCGCCGGGACCGCGCTCTGCGAGATCAAGGACGCCTGACCCGGCCTGCGATCACGGCGCGGAGCCGGGTGACGACCGCACGGTGACCGTGCGGTGTGGTGCGGCGATGGGGAACGATAGTTTCCTGTGGAGGAACCATCGCGCCCTGCCGTTCGTCCAGTAGGGCGAAGGAGGCTTAAGCCGTGACCATGAAATCACCGCTCGGACGGGCAGGGGCCGCCCTGGCGGCTCTGTTCGCCGGGCTCTTCATCTCGCTCGCGCTCGCTCCGGCCGCGAACGCGGCGGCTCCGCCGGACCCGGCCACGGTCGTGGCGTCATGGAAGAACAGCAGTAATCCGCTCTTCGTCCAGCCCGGGTCGCCGCTCTCGTCCGACCAGCAGAGCAAGATCCGCAAGGAGCTGGAGGACTCGAAGGCCAAGATCTACATGGTCGCGCTCCCGGACGGCACCGTGACCACGGCCCAGGTGAGCACGTACATCCCGCAGCTGATGACCGAGCTCGACAAGGCCGGTCGGTCGCGGGCGACCGTGGTCCTGCTGGACGGCATGAGCCTGTTCGCCGGCTCCAACGACCTGCCGAAGAACGCCGCGGGAGCGCTGGCGCGGCTGTCCACCAACGCCAACAGCGACGTGGTCAGCGGCATGCAGGACTTCGTCAACCGGGTGAACCTGGTGCACGAGGGTGATGTGAAGGGCGCCCGGGGCACTGGTTCCACCGTCGGTGGTGGAGGCGGCTCGGGCGTGCTCGTCGGCATCCTGGGCGTGGCCGTAGTGGGAGGTGCCGGTTTGTGGATCATCGGACGCCGCAACAAGCGCAAGCGTGAGGAGCGCGAGGCCGCCGAGCTGGCCGCCGTCAAGCAGACGGTCGAGGAGGACGTCACCAAGTTCGGTGAGGAGATCACCGCACTCGACGTCGACGTCAAGATGCTCCCGCAGGCGGAGACGACGAGCGACTGGCAGCGTGCGCTCGACTCCTACGAGCGGGCCAAGACCGAGCTGGACGGGATCAAGCGGCCCGAGGACCTGCGTACGGTGACCTCGACGCTGGAGGACGGCCGTTACGCCCTGGCGTGCGTCAAGGCGCGGGTGAACAACCAGCCGCTGCCCGAGCGGCTCCCGCCGTGCTTCTTCAACCCCCAGCACGGCCCGTCGGTGCGCAACGTCCGCTGGGCGCCCCCCGGCGGCGCGGTGCGCGACGTCCCCGCCTGCGCGGCCGACGCCGAGGCGGTGGAGCGCGGCTTCGACCCGCAGATGCGCGAGGTCATGGTGAACGGCCACCGCAGGCCCTACTGGGACGCCGGGCCCGCCTACCAGCCCTACGCGTACGGCTACTACGGCGGCTTCGGCGGCGACCTGCTGACCGGCATGCTCGTCGGCACCATGCTCGGCAACGCCTTCGGCGGCTGGGGCTACGGCGGCTACGGCGCCGGCTACGACTCCGGATACGCGGCGGGCGTCGAGTCCGGCGGCGGCAACGACTGGGGCGGCGGCGACTGGGGCGGCGGCGGTGGCGGCGACTTCGGTGGCGGCGGCGACTGGGGCGGCGGCAGCGACTTCGGCGGAGGAGACTTCGGCGGCGGCGGCGACTGGTAACGCCTGACGCGACATCGGACACGACCTCGGAAGGGGGCGGACCACGACGGTCCGCCCCCTTCGTCGTCGGAGACATCCACGGGAAGCGAGCCGTGACGGGTCAGGGATGCATGAGGAGCAACGGGTCGCAGGTGTCGGTCCCCGTCAGGTGGGGGTTGTTCGGGTCGATCAGGCCCTTCTCGCTGTTGACGATGTAGTAGCCCCCGGCGGGCCGGGGAATCACGATCAGCGTCTGGTACTGCATGAGCGGCTGGGCCTTGGCGGTCGTCCCGCCGTGGCCCAGAGAAGCGACCAGCATGGCCCTGAGCATGGCGAAGAGGTTGTCGTGGTTGAATCCCGGCCAGATGAGCACCCGGTAGGTGTGCGGGATGATCCCGAGCTTCTCGCTGAGACCCCGTACCGACACGCGCGAGTCCGCCCAGTTCGCCACGGTCCAGGCGGCCAGGTTGTCCTGGGCGGCGAGGTCGTTCCAGGACTCCCGGCGTGCCCGTGCCATATGGATGTGCAACTGGTCGAAATTCCTGATCGCCTTCGAGTTGATCCCCAGCCCCACCGGGGTGGGAACCACGGTGGGAGTCTGGGTGGCGTAGTAGTCGGCGGCGCTCCAATAGTTCGGCGCGCTGCTGCCGCAGATCCAGGAACACTCGATACCGCTGATCCGCTCGGTGGGGACGAGAATGTAGTTGACGTATCCCTTCTTGCTCTTGGCACCGCCCATCACCACGTAGTCGGCGTGGTTCTGCAGGCAGGTGTTGTTGCTGTGGCACTTCTGACTGCGCTGCCAGAGGGAGTCCGAGTCGGAGGTCTTGCCGCACTCCTTGGGATCGGGCCCCTTCACCAGGCTCGGCGGAGGCACCGCCAGGGCGTGCCCGGCATCGGCGAGAAGGCCCGCACCCGCCAGCACGCCGGCGCCCGCCAGGCCGGAGAACTGGATGAACCGGCGCCGAGTCAGCTCGCTCGCCGCGTCGCCCGCCCGGTTTTCACACATTTCTACCCCCGATGACCCGCACCTTCACTCGGCCGGGTTGATCCCCGCCGGGCCGGCCGGTAAAAGCCCCTGGAACAGCCTTGGATTTCCACGGGAGACATCGGGAAACTGCGGCGCGGCCGAGCGTGCGCTCATTAGGAATGAACCGTCACGAAATACCATGCGATATAGGGCGAAAACGACAGAAGCGAATAGTGCGGCAATTTCCGTGGTACGAGCCCGCGTCCCGCCCGAGTCGAAGCGGCCGTGGTCGCCCATGAGACACCGTCAGCGACTTGCAAGCGGACGTAAAGAGCGCGTGGGAGACTCGGGGCGTTCCCCCAGGAGGCCCCCCTTGCGCCGTTTCGCCCCCCTCTTCGTCGCCGTCCAGGTCCTGTCGCTCGCCTTCCTGCTCGCGGCCCTCTTCCCGTCCCCGGCGGACGCCGCACCCGTTCCGTACGCGGCTGGTGCGACGTGGGCGGCGGGTGCGCCGTGCACGCCGGGCAGCGGCGTCAAGCTCCGGGGCAGGGACCTCACCGAGGGCGGCACCCTCCCCGCCAACCTGCGGTGCGCCGACCTCACCGGAGCCAAGCTCGACGGGGTGGATCTCACCGCCAAGGACCTGACCGGAGCCGTCCTCCGCAAGGCGTCGCTGAAGGAGGCCGACCTCGGCCAGGTCCATCTCGACTACGCCGACCTGCGCGGGGCCGACCTGTCCGACGCGGACCTCGGTCAGTTGCGGGCGAGGAAGGCGGACCTGCGCGGAGCGATCCTCACCGACGCGGACGCCGTCCAGGCCGAGTTCCCGCACGCCGACCTGACCGGCGCCGTCCTCACCCGGGCCGTGCTCACGCAGGCCGACCTCACCGACGCCACGCTCGTGGACGCGGACCTCAGAGACGTGACGCTCGGCCAGGCCAAGGCCCGCAAGGCCGACCTCACCCGGGCCAAGGCCGGCGGGGCCAAGCTCGGCCAGGCCCACCTGGAGCACGCCGTGCTCAGGAACGCGGACCTGTCGGAGGCGGAGTTCACCCAGGCTGAACTGGACGGCGCCGACTTCCGGGGAGCCGACGTCGGCAAGGCGTCCTTCATCCAGGCGAGCGACGTGAACCTCACCGGCGCCCGCGGCACGCCCGTGAACCTGCCGGACGACGCCGTGGCGCCCGGCCTGACCGGCGGTGCGGACGAGGACACCGAAGCCGGTGTGGACGACGTCGTACGCGACGACACCGGCGACGATCCCACCGTGCGCCCGGGCGGCACGCGGGGCCCGTCACCGGCGGTGATCCTGGTCGTCGTGAGCGGGCTCGGGCTCATCCTGACGCTGGGCATGTGGGGCGTCGCGCACCGGCGCAGGCAGCGCTTCGCGGCGGAGATGGCGGTGGTCAGGCACGCGGCCGAGGAGGACGTGACCCGCTTCGGCGAGGAGATCGACGCCCTCGACTTCGAGATGAAGATCAACCAGATCAGCGGCCCGTCGCAGGAGTGGCGGGCGGCACTCGACGCCTACGAGGCGGCCAAGCAGGCGCTCGGCCTCGCCCGCACGCCGTACGAGCTGCGGGCGGCGGGCGTGACCGTGGCGCGGGGACGGGAGGCCCTGCGGCAGGTGCGGTCCCGGCTGCCCCACACGGGCGGAAGCCACTGAGCCTCGACGCGCTCAGACGCCGGGCAGCTCAGACGCCGGACCCGTCAGATGCCGGCGGTCAGGGGCGACATGAGGCGGCGGGCCGCCTCGGTGATCGAGCCGGACAGCGACGGGTAGACGGCGAAGGTGTGGGCGAGCTGGTCCACGGTCAGGCGGTGCTGCACGGCCACCGACACCGCGAGGATCAGCTCCGAGGCGCGCGGGGCGACCACGACGCCGCCGAGCACGATGCCGGTGTTGGGCCGGCAGAACAGCTTGACGAAACCGTCGTTGAAGCCCTGCATCTTGGCCCGGGCGTTGGTGGCGAGCGGCAGCTTGACCACGTTCGCCTCGATCTCGCCTGACTCGATCTGCCGCTGCGAGACACCCACCGCCGCGATCTCGGGGTCGGTGAAGATGTTCGCGGCGACCGTGGCCAGCCGGATCGGCTGTACGGCCTCGCCGAGCGCGTGCCAGACCGCGATCCTGCCCTGCATGGCGGCGACCGAGGCGAGCATCAGGACGCCCGTGCAGTCGCCCGCGGCGTACACGCCCGGGGCGGATGTCCTGGAGACCTTGTCGACCTCGATGAAGCCGCCCCGGTCGAGCCGCACACCGTTGTCCTCCAGCCCGAGCCCGGAGGTGTTGGGCACCATGCCGACGGTCATCAGACAGTGGGTGCCCTCGGCCGTGCGGCCGTCCTCCAGCGTGACGACGACCCCGTGCTCGGTGCGCTTGACCGAGGCGGCCCGCGAACGGCCCATGACGTTCATGCCACGCCGCCGGTAGACCTCTTCGAGCACCTCGGCCGCGTCGGCGTCCTCGTTGGGCATCATCCGGTCGCGGGAGGAGACCAGCGTGACCTCCGACCCCAGCGACTGGTAGGCGCCGGCGAACTCCGCGCCGGTGACGCCGGAGCCGACCACGATCAGGTGCCCCGGCAGCTCCTCCAGGTCGTAGAGCTGCCGCCAGCTGAGGATGCGCTCGCCGTCCGGCTCTGCCCCGGGCAGCACCCGGGGGTGGGCGCCGGTGGCCACGATGACCACGTCGGCCCGGATCGTACGGTCGCCCGCGCGGACCACCTGGGGATCGACCAGCCGGCCGCGGGCGCGGATGACCTCGACGCCCTCGGCGGCCAGCCGGGCGGCGATGTCGCCGGACTGCGCCAGCGCCAGTTCCTTGACGCGCTTGTTCACGTCGATCATGTCCACGGCGACGCCGCCCGCGTCACCGTCGAGGCCGCCGTCGAAGCGGACCCCCACGGAGGCCGCGTCGAGGAGCGCCTGCTTGCGGACGGAGGTGGCGATCAGGGTCTTGGACGGCACGCAGTCGGTGAGAACGCACGCCCCGCCGGGCCCTTCCTCCTCCACTACGGTGACCCGCGCCCCCAGTTGCGCGGCGACCAGGGCCGCCTCGTATCCGCCGGGGCCGCCACCGATGATCACGATCCTTGTCACATGCTCCATTGTCCCGCATCCTGGCTACGTATTCCCGGCGAGGGCCGCGTAACGGGTCAACTACTCGTATTTCTCTCGCCACACCCCATGCGCGCGCTACCCGTCCAACTTCGGCGATCTTGGATTAGGCTTGGGTGCCGTGCCTGTTTACGCGGCCTACGGCAGCAACATGGACCCCAAGCAGATGGCGGAGTGGGCGCCCCACTCGCCCATGCGAGGAACGGGGTGGCTCCCGGGCTGGCGGCTCACCTTCGGCGGCGAGGACGTCAGCTGGGAGGGCGCTCTCGCCACGATAGTCGAGGATGCCGACGAGCAGGTATTCGTGGTCCTGTACGACGTGCCGGAGTGGGACGAGCCGTCCCTCGACCGGTGGACGGGCACCGACCTCGGCCTCTACCGCAAGGTGCGGCTCCGCGTCGCGACCCTGGAGGGCGACGTGCTCGCCTGGTCGCACGTGCTCGACTCCTACGAGGGCGGCCTGCCCTCGGCGCGCTACATCGGCATCCTCGCCGACGCCGCGGAGAAGGCGGGGGCTCCCGACGACTACGTCATGGGGCTGCGCAACCGCCCCTGCAAGTCCCTCGGCGACTGATTCCGTCCGCGTCGGCGACCCGAGCGACAGAACGGCAGGTGGAGCCGCCGGACTTCGTCATGCCCTTCTGTACGCTCAGCAAAGTGACCCCTTATGACCTGGCGGCCGAGGCCGCGACCACGTTGAGGAACCTCACCGGCATCCCCTCCTTCGACGCCGCCCTCGTCATGGGCTCGGGATGGGTGCCGGCCGCGGACGCGATCGGCGAGACGGTCGCCGAACTTCCGGTGACGAAGCTGCCCGGGTTCACCCCGCCCGCGGTCGCCGGGCACGCCGGCACGGTACGCGCGGTGCGGACGGCGGCCGGGCTCAACGGGCTGATCTTCCTGGGGCGCACGCACCTGTACGAGGGGCGCGGCGTGGACCCGGTGGTGCACGGCGTCCGTACGGCCGTCGCGGCCGGGGTGCGCACGGTCGTGCTGACCAACGCGGCGGGCGGGCTGCGCCCGGAGACCCAGAAGGTCGGCGACCCCGTGCTCATCGCCGACCACATCAACCTGACCGGGAGCAACCCGCTCGTCGGCGCGACGTTCGTGGACCTGACCGAGGTGTACTCGAGGCGGCTGCGGGACCTCGCCCGCGAGGTGGATCCCTCGCTGGCCGAGGGCGTGTACGTGGCCTTCCGCGGCCCGACGTACGAGACGCCCGCGGAGATCCGCATGCTGCGCACGCTCGGCGGCGACCTGGTGGGCATGTCGACCGTGCTGGAGGCGATCGCCGCCCGGGAGGCCGGGGCCGAGGTGCTCGGGATCTCCCTGGTCACCAACCCCGGCGCGGGCCTGGCGGACGAGCCGCTCAACCACGAGGAGGTCCTGGAGGTCGGCCGCGCCACCGCCGCCCGGATGGGCGTCCTGCTCGCCCAGGTCGTCGACAAGCTGTAGGGAGCACCCGTGACCGATCTCGTACGGCTCGCCCGCGAATGGCGTGACCAGGACCCCGACCCCGACACGCGGGCGGAACTCGACGCGATCCTGGACCGGCAGGATCTCGACGCGCTGGAGGACCGCTTCGGCGCCAAGCTGGAGTTCGGCACGGCGGGCCTGCGCGGCGCGCTGGGAGCCGGACCGAACCGGATGAACCGGGTGACCGTGATGCGGGCCGCCGCCGGCCTGGCCCGCGTGCTCGGACCGGGACGCCACGTCGTTATCGGCTACGACGGGCGGCACAAGTCCGACGTGTTCGCCGCCGACACGGCCCGCGTGCTGACGGGGGCCGGGCTGCGCGCGTCGGTCATGGCCGGGAGGTGGCCGACGCCGGTGCTGGCGTTCGCCGTCCGCCACCTCGGCGCGGACGCGGGCGTGATGGTCACCGCCTCGCACAACCCTCCCCAGGACAACGGCTACAAGGTCTACTGGGGCGACGGCGCGCAGATCGTCCCGCCGATTGACCAGGACATCTCGGCCGCCATCGACGCGACCGGCCCGGTGGACGCCCTCCCGCTGGGCGACGCCTGGACGACCCTCGGCCACGACGACATCGTCACGCCGTACCTGCGGGCGCTGACGGCGCTGCCGCTGGGCGACGCCCGCGCGATCTCGGTCGCGTACACCCCGCTGCACGGCGTCGGCGGCGCGACCGTGTCCGAGGCGTTCCGCGCGGCGGGCTTCGAGGTGCCGGTCATGGTCGGCCGGCAGGCCATGCCCGACCCGAACTTCCCCACCGTGGCGTTCCCGAACCCGGAGGAGCCGGGCGCGATGGACCTCGCGCTCGAACTCGCCGCCGCCACCCGCGCCGACCTCGTCCTGGCGAACGACCCGGACGCCGACCGGTGCGCGGTCGGCACGCCGCTGCCCGGCGGCGGCTACCGGATGCTGACCGGCGACGAGGTGGGCGGGCTGCTCGCCGAGCACGTGCTGCGGCACACCTCGGGCGGCGACCGGCTGGTCGCCACGTCGATCGTGTCGTCCTCGCTGCTCGCGAAGATCGCCGCCGATCACGGCGTGCGGCACGCCGAGACGCTGACGGGCTTCAAATGGATCATGAAGACTGGGCCGGGGCTCGTCTTCGGGTACGAGGAGGCGCTGGGCTACAGCGTCGGGTCGGACGCGGGCCTGCCGGTCCATGACAAGGACGGCGTCGGGGCCGCGCTCGCCGTCGCCGGGATGGCCGCCGCGGCCAGGCGGGAGGGTCGCTCGCTGCTCGACCTGCTGGACGACCAGGCCCGCCGGTACGGCCTGCACGCGACCACCCAGCTGTCGGTCCGGGTCGAGGACCTGTCGCTGATCGCGAAGGCGATGGAGCGCCTGCGGGCCAGTCCTCCGGCGCGGCTGGCGGGCCGGGCGGTGGAGTCGGCCGAGGACCTGTCGCGAGGGGTGGCCGGGCTGCCGCCGACCGACGGCCTGCGCTACCGCCTCTCCGGCGACGCCCGGGTCATCGTCCGGCCCAGCGGCACCGAGCCCAAGCTCAAGTGCTACCTGGAGGTCGTCGTGCCGGTCGGGGACGAGGACGTCGCGGAGGCGAGGGCACGGGCCGCCGCGGACCTGGAGGCCCTGAAACAGGATCTCGCCACCGCCCTGGCCCTCTGAAAGGCCCCGCGCCACTCGTGTCCCGGGCCTGCCGCGCACCGGTGACGGCCGCGCGGGTTCCGCACGAGCACGTTGGACGGCCCAGGCCCCTGCGACGTGACCCCAACGGCGCCTCCGCCGGTGGGGCCGGTAGGCGCAGGGGCCTGGGTTGACGGCGGCCCGGCTACTGGCGGGCGCCGATGGTCTCGGCCGGGCGGGCGCGCAGGGCGAGACGCGCGGGGAGGCTCGTGGCGATCAGGGCGAGCGCGGCCACAGCGGCGATCACCAGCGCGTAGCCGGCCGGGGGGACGTACGGCACGGCCGACCCGGTCATCCCCCTGCCAAAGGCCGACAGCGTGACCAGCGCGATGCCGGTCCCGGCGAGCACCGAGACGACCAGCGCGGTCAGGGTCTCCAGGCGGAGCATGCGCAGCACCTGCCGCCGCGTCGCGCCGACCAGGCGGAGCAGGGCCAGCTCCCGCGACCGGTCCATGGTGGACATGGCCAGCGTGTTGACCACGGCGATCGCGCCGAACGCGATGATCAGGCCCATGGCCACGTAGTCGACCTCGGCGTTCGGCGCCTGCGTCCCGGTCCCTTCCGTCGGCGACACCACCGGCGCCACGGCCGCCAGGGCCTCACGCCGGACCGAGGGCGCCTCGACGAGCAGGGTGCCCGAGGGATCGTCGACATGACCGGCCACCAGCGCGTACGGGAGGGTCAGGTCGCCGAACCCGAGGCCGCGCGAGTAGATCGCCACGACCTTCAGCTCCGCCGGGGTGCCGTCGCCCAGGGTGAGCCTGACCGTCTCGCCGGTCGACAGCCCGAGCCTGGACGCCGCCGGCTCGCTCAGCGCGGCCGACCTGGCGTCGAATCCGTCGAGCGAGCCGGTCACGACTCCCAGGTCCACGGCCTGACCGATCGGCCGCTCGCCGCCGTCGACGCCCTGCGCGCCGTACTTGTCCAGACCGACGCGCACGGAGGTGCGCACCACCGAGGTGACAGCAGTCACGCCCGGCACGCGGCGCACCGCGTCCGCCGTCGCGCCGCTCACCGTGTAGTCGGCGTGGGGACCGGCGGCGGCCTGCGCGGCCGACGCGTGTCCCATCGTGGTCTGGGTGAACAGGATGGTGCAGGTCAAGGCCACCAGAAGGGTGAGCGGCCCCATCACGGAGGCCATCCGTCCCGGATCCGTCCGCAGGTTGCGCGCCGCCAGGTGCCCGGCGCGGGAGGCACGCAGCGCGACGCCGAGCAGGGCGGTCGCGGCGCGGGCGAGCACCGGCCCGAGCAGGGTGACGGCCGTCGTCCAGACGAGCGCGGTCAGCATGGTCACGGGGCTCGACGCCGCCTCGGTCTCCAGTCCCGACAGCACCAGCGTCAGCGCGATCCCGCCGGCGACGCACAGGACGCCCGCGAGCGAGCGGCCGAGGGGCAGGCCGCCCCCGCCCATGGCGGCCTCGCCGAGCGCCTCGACGGGACGGATCCGCGCGATCCGGCGGACCGACAGGCGGGTCGCGGCCCAGGCCGCCGCCACGGCGGCGAGCAGGGCGGCCGCCGCCGGGAACGGGCCGACCATCAGGCGCAGATTCTCCGGCATGGCGCCCAGCTCGACGAACCGGCCGCGCAGCCAGAACCCGAGGCCGATGCCGGCCGCCGATCCGACGACGCCGGCGACCAGGCCGACCAGCAGCGCCTCGCCGCCCAGCAGCCTGCGTACCTGCCCGGGCGTTGCGGCGACCGCGCGGAGGAGGGCGATCTCGCGCCGTCGCTGCTGGACCGCGAGGGCGGAGGTGCCGGTCACGACGAGGATCGCCACCAGCAGGGACGTGCCGCCGAGGGCGCCGCCCAGGCTGATCAGCCGCACCCGTGCCTGCTCCGCGTCGAGGAACTCCACGGTGCCGCGCCCGTCCCCGGCGTAGGCCACGAGACGGTCGGTCAGCACCGGCGAGACGTCCACGCGGGGGAACACGCCGATCGCGGTCACCAGCCCTGGGCGCCCGGCCAGCCGGCGCGCCTCGGCCGTCGAGAAGAACACCGTTTCCTGGCTCGGCAGGGTCTGCGCCGTGACCCCCACGACCCGGTACGCCTCGCCTCGGACGTCGAGGGCAGCGCCCACGGACAGGCCGGAGCGGGCGTCCACGACCACCTCGCGGTTCTCTCGCGGCGGGCGTCCGCGCGCGACGGTGAACGGCGTGAGCCCCGCAGACTCCCACCCGTGCCCGAGAGCGTGCCCGTTCACGGGGAACGTCACCTCGGTCAGCACCTCGGAGACGCCCGGCAGGCCGCGCAGCCGCGCGGCCGTCGCCTCGGGGATCCAGACCCGCTCCGACAGCGGCTTGGCCTTCGTCTTGACCTTCCCGGAGGACGCGGCCACGGTCTCGTGGACGTTCTGGTCGCCCGCGACGATCAGCGGCGCGCCCGCGTAGCGCTCCGGCGCGACCCCGCCCCGCAGGCCGGTCTCCAGCAGCATCAGGCACGCGCAGACCAGCGCGGCGGCGCACACCAGCGCCACGAACGCCCCCGCGAACGCCGCCCCGCGGTGCCGCAGGGTCTTCAGTGCGAGTCCGGTGATCATGCCGCGTACGCCCCCAGCCTCGTCATGCGCTCGGCGACCTTCTCGGAGCTCGGCGCGGTCATCGCGTCCACGATCCGGCCGTCGGCGAGGAACAGTACGGTGTCGGCGTAGGAGGCCGCCACCGGGTCGTGGGTGACCATCACCACGGTCTGGCCGAGGCCGTCCACCACCTCCCGCAGCAGCCGGAGCACGTCACGGGCCGTCATCGTGTCGAGCGCGCCGGTCGGCTCGTCGCCGAAGACCACCTGCGGCCGGGTCACCAGCGCCCTGGCGATGGCCACCCGCTGCTGCTGCCCGCCGGACAGCTGGGCGGGGCGGTGCCCAGTCCGGCCCGCCAGCCCCACCCGCCCGACGATCTCCTCAAGCCAGGCCCGGTCGGCCCGCACCCCGGCCAGCCGCATCGGGAGCGTGATGTTCTCCAGCACGGTCAGGGACGAGACCAGGTTGAACGCCTGGAACACGAAGCCGATCCGCTGCCTGCGCAGCTCCGTCAACCAGGTCTCGTCCATGCCGGACAGCTCCGTGCCGCCCAGCCGCACGGAGCCGGAGGAGGGCGTGTCCAGCCCCGCCGCGCAGTGCAGGAACGTGCTCTTGCCCGAACCCGACGGCCCCATCACGGCGGTGAAGCTCCCGCCGGGGATGTTCACCGAGACCTCACGCAGGGCCGCCACCGCGCCCTGTCCCTTCCCGTACACCTTGCTGACCGCGTCAAGGCGGAGCACCTCTGTCATGTGCTCAAGCCTGCTGATCAGCGGTCACGCGTCCCAGAGACGGCCTCACCTCCTGCCCATGACCCCATCATGATCCGGACACTGGTAGACATATCCGCGTGATTCGCGTACTCCTTGCCGAGGACCAGCACGTCATCAGGAGCGCCCTCGCCGCCCTGCTCGGGCTGGAGGAGGACCTGGAGATCGTCGCGACCGTGGAGTCCGGAGAGGCCGCCCTGGCCGCCGCGCTGGTCCACCACCCCGACGTCGCCGTCCTCGACATCGACATGCCCGGCAGGCTGGACGGCCTGGCGGCCGCGGCCGAGCTCCGCACGCGCCTGCCCGCCTGCCGCGCTCTGATGCTGACGGCGTACGGCAAGCCGGGACACCTGCGCCGTGCCCTCGGCTCGGGTGTCGCCGGATTCGTGCTGAAGACGGCACCGCCGGACGAACTGGTGGCCGCCATCCGCAAGGTCGCGGCCGGGGAACGGGTGCTCGACCCCTCGCTCGCGGTCACCGCCTGGGACCTGGCGGGCAACCCGCTCACCCCACGCGAGGCCGACGTGCTCCGCCTGGCCGCCGCCGGCGCGGACGCCACGGACATCGCCGCGCGGCTCCACCTGGCCGCGGGCACGGTGCGCAACTACCTCACCGTGATCGTGACCAAGCTCAACGCCCGCAACCGGACCGACGCCGTGCGTATCGCCACCGAAGCCGGCTGGATCTAGGCTCGATCTAAGGGGCCGGCTCGATCTAAGGGGCCGGCTCGATCCGGATTCGCGCGGGCAGCGGCGCCCGGTGGGGCACGCAGGCGTCCAGCGTGAACCGGTCGCCGTCGGCGTGCGAGGTCAGCCGGCCGTCCAGGGCCGCGAGGCGGGTGGTCAGGTTGCCGATGCCCGACGACCCCCGCCGCGTCTCCCCCGGCCGCGCGCCGTCGTTGCGCACCCGCAGCCGCAGCCCGCTCTCGTCGGCGCGCATCGTGATCGCGCAGTGGCGGGCCTCGCTGTGCCTGAGCACATTCGTCACGGCCTCCCTGAGCACGGTGCCCAGCACGGTCTCGACCTCGGCGGGCAGGTCCGGCTCGACCGGCTCCACGGTCACCCGGATCCCGGCGGCCGACAGCACCGTGCGCGCCGACTCCACCTCGGCGGCCAGGGACAGCTCCCGCTGCTCGCCCGACACCGAACGCAGGTCCGCCCGCGCGCCCTCCGCCATGGCGACGATCTCCTCGATCCGCTCCCGCGGGCTCTCCAGGCGGCGGGCCAGCTCACAGGTCAGCAGGATCGCGGCCAGGGAGTGCCCGAGCAGGTCGTGCAGGTCGCGGGCGGCGCGCAGACGCTCCTCGACGATCGCGGAGCGGGCCAGGCTCTCCCTCGCGGCCTGGAGCTCCTTCACGATCTGGGCCAGGCGGAGCAGGGCGTAGACCACCAGCCCGGTGACGAGCGCGCTGATCGTGCTGTTGGCGAGGACGGGGGCGGGCAGGCCGAACAGCATCCCGGCCCCGGCGACACTCGCCACGATCGCCGCCGCCGTCGGCCACGCGGCCCGCCGGGGGAACGCGAGCAGGACCGGCCCGGCGAGGAAGCCCGCCGCTCCGAGCCAGACGGGCCCGAAGACCGGAACAGGCGCGTACGTGAGGACCGCCATCACCCCGAGCGCCACCATGTGACGCCCGTTCACGGAGCGGAGCTGCATGACGACGATCACGGCGAGGCACGCCGCGGCCAGGACCACGAGGGCGCCGGAGAGCTGGAGCAGCGCCTTGACGCTGAAGCCCACGAGGACGGCCGCGAGCACCGTGACCGACACGGCGTACGACGCGTCGCCGGCGAACCTCGGCAGGAACCGGCGCCGCCCTCCCTCCGCCGACGATTCCGGAGCACGGGCGTCGCCGGCGCCCGTCTCGCCTGGCGGCGCCTCGATGGAAGGACTGCGGGGAAGCGTCGCCTCCACCACGAAGCGTCCCGTGGGGGACAGACCGGTGGCGAGGGTGCCGCCCGCCTCCTCCAGCCGGAGCCCGTCGAAGTCGGGGCCCTCGGCGGTGCGGTGGCCGTCGTCGACGACGCGCAGCCGCACCTTGTCTCCCTGCTCGCTCGTCTCGATGACGCACAGCCGGGCGGTGCCCCGCCTCAGCACGTCGGTGACGGCCTCGCGCAGCACACTCGCCAGCAGCGCTCCACCGGGGCCGAGGGGCTCGGTGTGGCCGCCACGCACCTCGACGGCGACTCCCGCGGCGTCGAGCATCGCCCTCGCCGTGACCAGCTCGGGAGCGAGGGACGTGGCGCGGTAGTTCGCGGAGGCGGCGCGGGCGTCGGCCAGTGCCGCACGCGCGGTGGCGGTCACCGAAGCCAGCACCTCGGCCGCGCCGTCGGGTTCCGCGAGCGCGCGGCGGCCGCCGTCGACGATCACCTCCAGGCTCCGCCCGAGGCCGTCGTTGAGCTCGGCCGCCAGGCGCAGCCGCTCGGCGCCCACGGCCGCGGCGGCCAGCGAGAGCCGGGCGGCGTGCATCTCGCCCGCGCGCTCCACGAGCCGGGTGAGACCGAAGACGACCAGCGCGACCAGCACCACGGTGATCGTCGCGTCGGCCGTCGCCCCGCCGCGGGTGGCGTCGATCAGCGCCGCGCTCGCCACCACCAGCGGCGCGAGCACGCGCGCGGTATCACGATGGGCACTGGTCAGCAGCAGCGCACCGGCCAGGAAGCCCAGGATCCCGGTGGAGACGCCGCCGATGACGCTCGCCGTGTAGACGAGGGCGGCCTGCGCGGCGAGCAGCCACCACTTCCTGAGCTTCAGCAGGTAGAGGACTTGCACGCCGAACACCGCCAGCGCGATCGGCGCACCCGCGACCACGTAGACGCTCGCGAGCGCGGCCAGCACAACGACGACGATCATCCGCGCCAGACGCACTCGGACCCCTTCGGCAAACGACGACCACCCCGGCGTCGCACGGGCATGACGCGCGGCGCGCGACAGGCCGCGGTGCGTGCTCCGCCCCCGCTCCCCGCCTCCTGATCAGGAGAGGACGACGGCGGCCACGACCAGCGCGAGCGCGGCGGCCAGGACGGCCAGGGCGGAGGGCGACCAGGTGACCCGGGCCTCGCCGGTGGACGTCTGCCGGCGCGACCTGCTCATCTCCTCAAGCTGCTGGGCCACCCAGTCGGCGTGGGTGCGTCCGCCCACGGCCGCCGTGGCCCGCTCGACACGGTCCTTCGACGAGGCCGCCTTGACGGCCTGCCCGGCGGCCCTGGCCCGCTCCCGCGCCGTGGCCTGCGGTGTCCAGCAGCGTACGGCCGTCCCGCCCGACTCGATCACGATGGCGCTGGTGACCGAGAGGTCGTCGACGGCGTTCCAGGGGATGTAGGCGTTCCTGAGCACGTTGCGGACGCGGACCCCGCCCTCCTCGGCGAGGATGGCGGGCCGCAGCGCCATGACGAAGACCAGGGCCGTGATGACGCCGAGCACCGCCCCCGCGATCAGCGCGCTGGGCATCCGGCCGTGGGCGATCAGGTCCCAGGTGTTCCAGGCGGCGAACACCAGCCAGGCCCACCCGAAGATCCAGGCCAGCTTGGACCGGTAGACCTGCGGCTTCACGCGCCCTGCCGCATCCGTGCGAAGGCGGGCTTGATCACGCCGTTGATCAGCGCGAGCCGCTCGTCGAACGGGATGAACGCCGACTTCATCGCGTTGACGGTGAACCACTGCAGGTCGTCCCAGCCGTAGCCGAAGGCGTCCACCAGCTCCGCGAACTCCCGCGACACGCTGGTGCCGCTCATCAGCCGGTTGTCGGTGTTGACCGTCACGCGGAAGTACAGGCGGCGCAGCAGGCCGATCGGGTGTTCGGCGATCGACGGGGCGGCCCCGGTCTGCAGGTTGGAGGTCGGGCACATCTCCAGCGGGATGCGCTTGTCACGGACGTAGGCCGCGAGCCTGCCGAGCTTGGCCTCGCCGTCCGCCGGCACCGTGATGTCGTCGATGATCCGCACCCCGTGGCCCAGCCGGTCGGCGCCGCACCACTGGATGGCCTGCCAGATCGACGGCAGTCCGAAGGCCTCCCCCGCGTGGATCGTGAAGTGGGCGTTCTCCCGCTGGAGGTACTCGAAGGCGTCGAGGTGCCGCGTGGGCGGATATCCGGCCTCCGCGCCCGCGATGTCGAACCCGACCACGCCGAGGTCCCGGTAGCGTACGGCGAGCTCGGCGATCTCCATCGAGCGCGCCTGGTGGCGCATCGCGGTGAGCAGCGTGCCGACCCTGATGCGCGTGCCGCCGTCGGGTGCGGCCGAGCCGAGCCGGAACCCCTCCAGCACGGCCTCCACGACCTCGTCCAGCGACAGGCCCTGTGAGGTGTGCTGTTCCGGCGCGAAACGGACCTCGGCGTAGATCACGCCGTCGTCCGCCAGGTCCTCGGCACACTCGGCGGCCACCCTGACCAGCCCGTCACGGGTCTGCATGACCCCGACCGTGTGGGCGAACGTCTCCAGGTAACGCTCCAGCGACCCCGAGTCCGCCGCCTCCCTGAACCAGGCCCCCAGCTTGTCGGGGTCGTACGTGGGCAGTTCGTGTCCGCACTCCCGGGCGAGCTCCACGATCGTCCCGGCCCGCAGCCCGCCGTCGAGATGGTCGTGCAGGAGCACCTTGGGCACCCTGCGGATCTCCTCCAGAGTGGGCAACTCGTTCATTCGCCCTCCTCACCGCGGTCGTACATCCGGCAATCCTATCCACGGACCCGGATCGGGCGGTCTGGCGAGATCCGCCGTCGCTCAGTCCTCGCGGTTGGCGGTGTCCGGGGAGAACGCGGGCAGGCAGACCGCCACGTACTCGGCGCCGGACGGCCCGGCACTGTAGCGGATCTTCTCTCCCGGCTCGCTGGCGAACGCCTGGCCCGCCTCCACGACGGTCGTCCCGCCCTCGTGCTCCACGACGACCGACCCCTTGAGGACGAGCGTGTACTCGGCGAACGCGGGGGCCTGCGCGGGCTCGCTCCAGCCCGCGGGCGCCACCATGTGGGCGATGGAGACCTGTTCGTCGCCGCTGTTGACGCGGCCGACGTACTCGTCGATGACCTTGCCGCCCGGCACCGGCACCCGGGTGGGTCCCTCGATCTTCCTGACCATGCCGACCAGTGTCGCAGTGGGCGGCGCCCGCCACGAGCCCGGGGGCCCACGCTCCCCCGGGCTCGCACCACCGAGGTGGTCAGACGAGTTCCGGCACCGGTTGTTCCTCCCTGGCCTCGACCGGCCGCCGGAACCGGAGCCCCGAGACGGCGACCGCCAGGCCGGCGAGGGCGAACCCGGCCGAGACCAGGATCGCGGCGCGGAACCGGACGATCGGGTCACCGCCGTCCGCCCCCGCGGTGAGGACGGCCGTGACGATCGCCAGCACCACCGCGCCGCCGACCTGCCCGGAGGTGTTCAGCAGCCCGGAGGCGAGCCCCTGCTCCTCGTCGTCGACCCCGGCGGTCGCCTGGATGTTGAGCGAGGGGAAGGACAGCGCGAACGCGACGCCCAGCAGGAGCATGCCGGGCAGCACCATCGTGAACAGGCCGGGGTGCAGGTCCACCCGCAGGAACACCGCGTAGCCCGCGAGCAGCGCGACCGACCCCACCACGATGAGGCGCGCGGTGCCGAAGCGGTCGGCGAGCTTGCCCATCGTGGTCGAGCCGACCGCGACCAGCAGTCCGGCCGGAAGGAACGCCAGCGCGGTCGCCAGAGCGCTCCAGCCCAGGAGGTTCTGGAAGTACTGCATCGCCACGAACTGGAAGCCGACGTACGAGCCGAACAGGATGACCAGCCCGACGTTGGCCCGGACGAGCGGTGCGGAGCGCAGGATGCCGAGCCGGACCAGCGGGTGCCGCACCCTCCGCTCCAGCCGGACGAACAGGCCGACCAGGGCGGCGGACGCCGCCAGCGACACCACGGTGCGCACCACGCTCACCTTGGGCGCCTCGACCACGGCGAAGACCATGAGCAGCATCGCGGCCGTGATGGTCACGGCGCCGAGGAGGTCGTGGCCGCCCTCCCCGCGCTCATCGCTCCGCTCCAGCAGGCGCGCCCCGGCCACCAGCGCGATGATCGCCACCGGTACGGGCATGAGGAACGTCCAGCGCCATCCGATCTCGGTGAGCACGCCGGACAGCACCAGCCCGAGCGAGAAGCCGCTGGCGCCGGAGGCGGTGAAGATGCTCAGCGCCCGGTTGCGGGCGGGCCCTTCGGCGAAGGTCGTGGTGATGATGGACAACGCGGCCGGCGCGGTGAACGCGGCGCTGACGCCCTTCGCGAAACGGGCCGCGATCAACAGCGTCCCGTCGCTCATGAGCCCGCCGAGCAGCGAGGCGACGGCGAAGAGGACCAGGGCCGACAGGAACACCCGGCGACGGCCGAGCAGGTCGGCGGTCCGGCCCCCGAGCAGCAGCAGACCGCCGTACCCCAGCACGTAACCGCTCACCACCCACTGCAGCGAGGAGGTGGTCATCCCGAGATCGGCCTGGATGGACGGAAGCGCCACCCCGACCATCGACACGTCGAGGGCGTCGAGGAACACGACGGCGCAGAGCACCGTGAGGGCACCCCACAGGCGGGCCCCCCAGCGCTCGTCCTTGGTGGAGGAAATCATGGGCCAGAACTTACATGCACGCGCATTCAATGCACAAGCATTTAATGTTGTTGCATGTAGTTTGCACCGGTGGTATGGTCGCGCGCAGAAAGGCGGTCTCGCATGAACGACACCGACACCGATTTCGTGGTCATGGCCTGGCGCGCGCTGCTCGCCCGTCACGCCGAGGTGTCATGCGTCCTGGAGCGCGAACTCAGCGACAAGCACGGGCTCGGAGTGAGCGAGTTCGAGGTGCTGGAGCGCCTCGCGGAGGGCCGGTCGTCCTGCCAGGAGCCCGGCGAGGTCAAGTTCCGCGTGCAGGGCCTCGCCGACCAGGTCCACCTGAGCCAGAGCGCGCTCTCCCGCCTCATCGCACGGCTGGAACGCGAGGGACTGGTCGCCCGCGCCCTGTGCGAGGCGGACCGGCGCGGAGTGTTCGTGCATATCACCGAGGAGGGCCGCCGCCGGCACGCCGAGGCGACCCCCACCCACAGAGCCGTTCTGTCCGCGCACCTGTTCCCGCACCTCGTCGACGCCGGCTGCGCGAAACCGGCCGAGGACGCCGCTCCGGAGGACGCGACCTCCCGCCACGCCTGACCGCCACGGGCGGGTCGGTCAGGCGGTGCCCGCGAGGGCCAACGGGACGCCGTCCGGGTCGACGAGCAGTCCGTCCGCCGCGACCCGGGCGCCGGACGCGACCAGCCTCCCGGCCTCCCTCCCGGGGTCGTCCACGGCGAGGGCGACGTGCCGGAAGCCGCGCCGGCCGGGGTCGGCCGTCCACGGGCTCGGCGTCGTCGCCGCGGTGAACGTGAACACCTCCAGTACGGCAGGCCCCGCCAGCAGGTAGGTGATCAGGAAGCCCCGGGGATCCTGGTCCTGGGTGATCTGCCCGATCACCTCGTACCCGAGCGTGTCGCGGTAGAAGGCCAGCGCGGCGTCGAGCCCTCCCGACGTGACCGCCACGTGGTCGAAGACCGGCGGCGCCGTACGCGGCCTGCTCAGGGTGGCCAGCCGTTCGCGTTCGGCGAGTTCGGGCGAGGCGACGCGGTGATACCGCAGGTAGTTGTCGGTGATCTCCAGGTGCGTGCCGTCCGGGTCCTGGAAGAACGCGATGCGCACGCCGCCGACCGCGTCGAGCGGCGGGAGCGTGAAGGGCACCCCGGCGTCGCGGACGCGCTCGGCCCGCAGGTCGACGTCCCCGACCTTGAAGCCGATGTGCCGGATGCCGCGCTGGAGGTCGTCGTTCACCCAGCCGCCGAGGTCGCCGTCGCCCGTCTCGACGAGCTTGAGCAGCACGGGGCCCGCCGTCAGCCAGGCCACCCCCGCCCCTCCGCCGGGGCCCTCCACCTCGGCGAGGTCCAGCAGGCTCCGGTAGAAGTCGAGCGAACGGGCCAGATCGGCGACGCCGATCTCGACATGCCGGATGTCCCTGGACACGTGCCTCCCTCCGTCGCGGCCCGCCCCGGCACCGCCGGTCACGAAGCCCTGATCTCTACGCACATGAGACTTTCCCATATCTCTCCGGACGCAGGCCGGGCGCCAGGGCCAGCGTGACCGCGACGGAGACCGCGGCCATCGCGGCCATGGCGGCCGAGGCCGAGGTGAGCTGGGCGACGGAACCGGCGATCGCGGCGCCGACCCCCTGCATGGTCATCGTGCCGGACGACTGCAGCCCCAGCGCCTGCCCGCTCATCTCCTCGGGCGTGACGGCCATGAGGCGTTCCTGGAGAAGCAGGCCGGCCGAGTATCCGGCCGAGGCGAGCACCACGGCCGCGACCGCGAGCGGCAGGGCAGGGCGCAGGAGGAAGACCAGGTACGGCACGGCCAGCAGCAGCCGCAGCGGAGCGCTCAGCCGCTCGCGCCACCACTTCGGGACGAACCGCCCCAGCAGGGTGTCTCCCGCGAGCATCCCCGCGGCGGCGGAGGCGAACAGCGTCCCTGCGTGCCGCGGATCATAGGCGACGTACAGCGACTCGCAGCCGACGATCAGTCCGTTGGGCACCCACAGGGCCAGGTAGAGACGACGGCGCGCCGGCGACGACCACAGCCTTCGATTGGTCCGCCACGTCTCGGCCGGCGAGGGCCGTCCCTGTGCCCGGGGCGGACGGGCGGCGAGCCCCCATCGGGCGACGAGGGCGGCGACGAGGTCCAGCCCCGCCCCCACGAGCAGGGTGCCGCGCGGGGAGAGGGCGGTCACGAGCACGCCCCCGGCGGCGAAACCCACGATCTGCTGGACGCCGGCCGACATGCTGAGCACCGAACGGCCCAGCAGGTATCCGTCCCTCGGCAGGATCTCGTTGAGCAGCCCGAACCTGACCCCGCTGCCGAGGGACGCGGCGAGCCCCATGCCGAGGACGACGGCGAACAGCGCCCACAGCGGCAGGCCGGGTACGGCGAGCACGACCGTGCCGCCGCAGAACACCAGCGCCAGGCCCGTCATCGCGGCGCGCGGGGGCAGCCGGTCGGCCGCCGACATCAGCGCCACCGCCCCGAGCACCTGGGAGAAGGACGCGCCGAACATGCTCAGCGCCGACAGCAGCGGCGACCGCGTCGTCCCGTACACGAGCGTGCCGAGCGCCAGGCCGCTCATGGTCGAGGCCGCCACCTGCGCGGAGGAGAAGACGAACAGGGGCGTGAACTCGGGCGTGCGGAAGAGGTCCCGATAAGTACGCATGGCAGGACCTTCCATCACCGCTTCGCGTCGCCGTTACTGTTTCGCGGGGAGGCGAAACGTGGGCTGGTGGCTGGTGAACGCCGACACTCTCGCGGAGAGCCGGTTCGTCGTGTCCCCGCTCGCCGAGGCCACCGCCTGCCTGCTCACCCTGGAGAAGGCGTCGGCCCGGAACCCGGCGGAGCGCGCGTGGCTCGACACGCACCTGCCCGCGTACCGCGCACACCTGGCCGGTGATCCGTTCACCGCGCTGCTGCTGAAGGCCGCGCGGGGACGCGGCTGGATCGCCGACTTCCTCACGCCCGCACCGTCGGGCGAGGGCGACGCGGTCTTCGAGGAGGAGGTGGCCCGCGTCCGCGCGACCCCGCCCGAGACCGCGCACGCCGACATCGAGGTGGCGCTGCGCGGGCCGCTGCCTGCTCCGCTGCGGCGTACGGACCTGCCCGAGCGCGCGGCGGACCTGCTGGAGTGGGTGTGGACCCGGATCGTGCTGCCCGACTGGCCACGGCGACGGCGGATCCTGGAGGCCGACGTCGTCGCCCGCGCGGACCGGCTGAGCCGGGACGGCTGGGCCGCCGCGCTCGACGACATGCGGCCGGGGATGCGGTGGCTCGGCGCCGACCGGCTGCAGATCAACACCTTCGACTACCCGCCGAGGCGGATCGGCGGGGCCAGGCTGATGTTCGTCCCGGTCACGCCGCGCGAGGCGTGGGCCACCTGGGCCGACCGCCGCTACGCCCTGGTCTACCCCTGCTCCGGCGCGTTGGCGGAGCCCGGCGGCCCGGCGGCGCCCGAGGCGCTGGGCAGGCTGCTCGGACCGGCGAGGGCGCGGGTGCTCGTGCTGCTCGCCGCGCCGAAGAGCACCACTCACCTCGTGGCGCTCACCGGCCGGCCGCTCGGGTCCGTCGGCCGCCATCTCAGGGTGCTGCTCGACGCCGGTCTCGTACGGCGCCGCCGCGCCGGGCGGTCCGTCCTGTACTACCGCACGCCCCTCGGCGACGCACTCGCGGAGACCGATACCGAATATCGTTCGTTATAATGAACGTATGGTTCTGTTCAGGATGACATCGTGAGCGGGGCGGCGGCGGCGATCGGTGCGCAGATCCGGCTGCGCCGGCAGCAGCGCGGGATGAGCGCGGCCGAGCTCGCCCGCCGGGCCGGTCTCGGCAAGGCGACGCTGTCCAGCCTGGAGGCGGGCACCGGCAATCCGACGATCGAGACGCTGGAAGCCGTCGCCCTGGCCCTGCACATTCCCCTGACCGACCTGCTGACCAGGGACACCGACGCCGGTCCCGTCCACCTGCCCTCGACGCTCGCGGCCTCCGACGGTCCGACACGCGAACTGCTGCGCCGCATCGGCAGCGGGCACAGCCTGGAGCTGTGGCGGCTGCGCATGCCCCCGCGCACCGACCTCGACGGCATCCCGCACGCCCCCGGCACCGTCGAACACCTGCTGGTCGCCGCGGGCGAGGTCACGGCCGGGCCGGCCGACGACCCCCGCCTCCTCACGCCGGGCGACCTGCTGGCCTTCGCCGGTGACCGCCCGCACCGTTACAGCACCGGCGACGGCCCGGCGGACGTCACGGTCGTCATCGCCTCGCCCGTGACCGGCTGAGCCGATCGAATCCCCACCACGGCCGGCCAGACCGGCCAGGAAGGACCAGCCCATGTCGTGGTTGCCGATACTCCCCCTGCTCGGCGTCTGGATCCTGGTTGTGATGAGCCCGGGCCCCGACTTCCTCATCGTGCTCAGACACTCGGCCGGCGGGTCACGGCGCAGCGGCGTACGCGTGGCCGCGGGCGTCGTCACCGGCATCGGGGTGTGGGCGGTCGCCGGTCTGTTCGGCGTCACCATGCTCGTCCAGCGGTTCGAGTGGCTCTACACCGCCGCCCGCGTCGCCGGCGCGCTGTTCCTCGTCGCGTTCGGCGTCGCGACCATCCGGGCCGCCCGCAAGCGGTCGCCCCAGGCCGACGACGAGCCGCCGGCCATCGCCGCGCGCCGTCCGGGCAGACTGCGCGAGTGGCGCGCCGGGCTGCTGACCAACCTCGCCAACCCGAAGGCTCTGGTCTTCTTCGGCGCCCTGTTCGCCAGCCTGCTCCCGCACCACGCGAACCTCGCCATGCGGGCGGTCACGCTCGGCGCGATGCTGGCCGTCGCGTTCGCCTGGTTCTCCGCCGTGGCCTTCCTGGCCGGCAGCCCGTGGATCACCAGGGGCTACGGGCGGCTGAGGAAGAGGCTCGACCTGCTCACCGGCGGGCTGTTCGTCGGCATGGGCGCGCTGCTCATCCCCCGCTGAACCGGGCCGGAACGCGCGGGAGGTCAGGCGGTGACGCGGTCGATGACCAGGGGCAGCAGGTCCGCGCCGCCGTCCACGCCGATCTCGTACGCGCCGTCGAGCCCCTGGAGGGCCCGGTCGAACCGGCCGGCCTCGTCGGCGTACAGGGTCATCAGCGGGGCGCCGGCCCGGACCTCGTCGCCGGGCTTGGCGTGCAGGACGACGCCCGCGCCCGCCGACACCGGGTCCTCCTTGCGGGCCCGTCCGGCGCCGAGCCGCCAGGCCGCCACGCCGACCTTGAGCGCGTCGAGCGTGACCAGCGTGCCCGAGGCGGGAGCGGTCACCACGGCCGACTCGGCGGCCTTCGGCAGCGGCGCGTCCGGGTCGCCGCCCTGGGCGATGATCATTCGCCGCCAGGCGTCCATCGCCGAGCCGTCCTTGAGCGCCTCCTCGGGATCCCGGGCGCCCGGGACCGCGGCGGCCTCCAGCATCTCCCTGGCCAGCCGTACGGTGAGTTCGACCACGTCGGCGGGGCCGCCGCCGGCGAGCACCTCGACGGACTCCTCGACCTCGAGCGCGTTGCCCACCTTCAGGCCCAGCGGCCGGTCCATCGCGGTCAGCAGGGCGACCGTGCGCACCCCGGCGTCGGTGCCGAGCTCGACCATCGTCCGCGCCAGCTCCCGGGCGTCGTCCACGTTCTTCATGAACGCGCCCGAGCCGGCCTTCACGTCGAGCACGAGCGAGCCCGTGCCCTCGGCGATCTTCTTGGACATGATCGAGGAGGCGATCAGCGGGATCGACTCGACCGTGCCGGTGACGTCGCGCAGCGCGTAGAGCTTCTTGTCGGCCGGCGCGAGGCCCGCGCCCGCAGCGCACACGACCGCCCCGGCCGAGCGGATCACGGCCAGCATCTCGTCGTTCGACAGCGACGCCCGCCAGCCGGGGATCGACTCCAGCTTGTCCAGCGTGCCGCCGGTGTGCCCGAGACCCCGCCCGGAGAGCTGCGGCACGTACGCGCCGCAGGCGGCGACCAGCGGGGCCAGCGGCAGGGTGATCTTGTCGCCGACCCCGCCGGTGGAGTGCTTGTCGGCCGTGGGCCGGTCGAGGGCGGACCAGTCCATCCGCTCCCCCGACCTGATCATGGCCTGGGTCCAGTCCGCGATCTCCCTGCGGTTCATGCCGTTCAGCAGGATCGCCATCAGCAGCGCCGACATCTGCTCGTCGGCCACCTCGCCGCGCGTGTACGCGTCGATCACCCAGTCGATCTGGGCGGCCGACAGCTCGCCGCGGTCCCGCTTGGCGACGATGACCTCGATCGCGTCGAACCCCACGTTTCCCCCTTTATCGCGAAAGGTCGTCTGGCCCGAAGGCGAACGGCAGGAAGTCCGCCATCCGCATCGGCCCGTCGGGCGTCTCCACCAGCAGATCGGCGCCGCCGTGCTCGAACAGCAGCTGGCGGCAGCGCCCGCACGGCATCAGCAGCTCGCCGTGGCCGTCCACGCAGGTGAAGGCCACCAGCCGGCCGCCGCCACTCGCGTGCAGCGCCGAGACGAGCCCGCACTCGGCGCACAGCCCGATGCCGTACGACGCGTTCTCCACGTTGCAGCCGGTGACGGTGCGGCCGTCGTCGGCCAGCGCCGCCGCGCCCACCGGGAACTTCGAGTACGGCGCGTACGCGTGGGTCATGGCCTCGCGGGCCGCCTCGCGCAGCGCCTCCCAGTCGATGGTCATTTCGCCTGCCCCCTTCGGTACGGAACGCCGTCGGCCGCCGGCATCCGCAGCCGCTGTGACGCCAGCGACAAAACCAGCAGCGTGGTCAGGTGGGGGGTGAACGAGGTGAACTGCTCCGGAACGGTGTCCGTCAGGGCGAAGACCGCGAACACCGCGATCGCCACGATTCCGGTGACGAGCGCCGCGACCCCCCGCCGCTGCCGTACGAGCTGGTAGACCGCCACGGCGGCGAGCAGCAGCGCGACGACCAGCAGCAGCGCGTGCACCGAGATGCCGCCCTGGCGGAGCTGGAGCGCGTCGGTGTAGCCGAACAGCGCGGCGCCCCCGGCGAGCCCGCCCGGCCGCCAGTTGCCGAAGATCATGGCGGCGAGGCCGATGTAGCCGCGCCCGCCCGTCTGGCCGTCCCGGTAGATGCCGGCGGCCACCAGCGACAGGAACGCGCCGCCGAGCCCGGCGAGCAGGCCGGAGACGAGCACCGCGGCCCACTTGTAGAGGTAGACGTTCACGCCCAGCGACTCGGCCGCGACCGGCCGCTCGCCGCACGCCCGCAGGCGCAGCCCGAAGGGCGTGCGCCACAGGATGTAGAGCGACAGCGGGACCAGCAGGATCGCCAGGATCGTGAACCAGGACACGCCCTGGGTGATGCCCCGCAGCACGCCCGCGAAGTCGGACAGCACGAACCAGTGGTTCGCCTCGACGGTACGCAGCGGGTCGTCGAGAAAGCCCAGGCTCACCGTGCCCATCTTCGGCAGCGGCGGGGAGTTCTTGGTGCCGCCGCCCGGCATGCCGTTGAAGACGAGCTGGGACAGGTACTGCGTGACGCCGACGCCGACGATGTTGATCGCCACACCGGAGATGATGTGGTCGACGCCGAAGGTCACGGTCGCGACCGCGTGGATCGCCGCGCCCAGCGCCCCGCCGATCGCGCCGGCGAGCACGCCCGCCCACGGACTGTGGAACTGGAGCGCGCCCCAGGCGCCGAACCACGTGCCGAGCACCATCATGCCTTCGAGGCCGATGTTGACCACGCCGGCCCGCTCCGACCACAGGCCGCCGAGCCCCGCGAGGCCGATCGGCACGGCGAGGCCGAGCGCGGCGCTGACCGTGCCCGCCGACGTGATGTCGTTCGCCCCGGTCACCAGGCGCGCGACCGACAGCAGCACCACCAGCCCGGCCAGCCCGAGCAGGAGCACCGGCGCCGACAGCCGGAACCGCCGCGCCGGAGGCGTCTCGACCGGGCGCTCGACCGGAAGGTCCGTCGCCGTCATGCCGTCTCCTCAGTTCCGTCCGCCGCGCCGCGTTCACCGATTCGCCCGCTCATACCGCCGCCTCCGCCTTGGGCGGCTCCGCCGGGGCGGCGAGCTGGCGGCTCACCCGGCGCTGCTCCGCCACGAGCCGGTACCGGTGGACCAGCTCGTACGCGATGATCACGGAGAGCACGACGACGCCCTGCATGATCTGGACGATCTCCTTGGAGATGTCGAGCAGCTGGAGCTGGTTCGACGAGTTGTCCAGGAAGCTCCACAGCAGCGCGCCGACCGCCATGCCGACCGGGCTGTTGCGGCCGAGCAGGGCGATCGCGATGCCGGTGAAGCCGAGGCCGGCGGGGAAGTTGTTGCTGTACTTGTAGGAGGCGCCGAGCAGCTCCGGCATGCCGATCAGGCCGGCGATCGCCCCCGACATGACCATCGTGACGACGATCATCTTCTTCACGCCGACCCCGCTGGCCACCGCGGCCGACTCGGACTTGCCGGTCGCCCGCAGCTCGAAGCCGAACCGGGTGCGGTTGAGCACGACCCAGTACGCGGCGCCGAGCAGGATCGCGACCACGATGAACCCGTTGACCAGCACCGGCGTGCCCGCGACGAGCGGGATGCCGGGCACGTGCGCGTCGTCGGGGATCGGCCGGGTGCCGAGGTCGTTGCCGGTCAGCACGCCGAAGTGCTCGCTGACCAGCCAGGACCCGAGGCCCGTGGCGATCGCGTTCAGCATGATGGTCGAGATGACCTCGCTCACGCCCCGGTAGACCCGGAGCAGGCCGGCGATGGCGGCCCACAGCGCCCCGACGACCACCGCGGCGACGACCACGAGGACGATGTTCAGCACACCCGGGACGACGGCGGCGCCGCCGAGCCCGGCCGCGATCACGGCCGCCAGGCGGTACTGGCCGTCCACACCGATGTTGAAGAGGTTCATCCGGAAGCCGACGGCCACCGCGAGCGCGGAGATGTAGTACATGACCCCGGTGTTGAGGATCATGACCATCGACCGCGGCTGGGTGCCGTAGTCCGCGAGCGTGGTGAACGCCTCCACCGGCTCCTTGCCGGCGACGAGCAGGACCACCGAGGTGATCAGCACCGCGAAGACGATCGCGACGACCGGCGCGGCCACGGCGAGCCAGCCGCCCAGCCGGACCCGGCCGAGCACCCGGTCGAGGAAGCCGTTCATACGCCCTCCCCGGCGCCGGTCATCGCCGAGCCCAGTTGCTCGGGCGTCACGTTCGCGGGATCGACGTCGGCGACGATCCTGCCGCGCAGGATCACCTTGAGCGTGTCGGACAGCCCGATCAGCTCGTCCAGGTCCGCGGAGATCAGCAGCACGGCCAGCCCGGCGGCACGCGCGGTGCGCAGGTGGTCCCAGATCGCCGCCTGCGCGCCGATGTCGACGCCGCGGGTGGGATGGCTGGCGATGAGCAGCACGGGGTCACCGCTCATCTCGCGGCCGACGATCAGCTTCTGCTGGTTGCCGCCGGACAGCGCTGCGGCGTCCACGTCGATCCCGGGGGTGCGGACGTCGTAGTCCTCGACGATCCGCCGGGTGTCGGCCCGCGCGCCCGCGCGGTCGATCCAGGGCCCCCTGACGTTCGGCCTGCGCGTCTGGTGACCGAGGATGCGGTTCTCCCACAGGGGGGACTCCAGCAGCAGGCCGTGCCGGTGGCGGTCCTCGGGGATGTAGCCGATCCCGCCCGCGCGCCGTCTGAGCGTCGGCCACTGGGAGATGTCGGCGCCGCCGAGGGTGAGCGCGGCCACCTCGCAGGGGCGCATGCCCATGATCGCCTCGACCAGTTCCGCCTGGCCGTTGCCCTCGACGCCCGCGATGCCGAGCACCTCGCCCTTGCGGATGTCGAAGCTCACGTTCTCGACCACCGGCCGCCCGTCGCCGGTGCGCACGGTCAGGTCGCGTACGGACAGGGCGACGACGTCGGTGACGGTCGACTCGCGGGTCTCGGGGCTGGGCAGCGCGCTGCCGACCATGAGCTCGGCGAGCTTGCGGGAGGTGACGTCCTTCGGGTCCACGGTCGCGACCGTGGTGCCGCGCCGGATGACGGTGATGGCGTCGGCGACCCGCAGCACCTCGTCCAGCTTGTGGGAGATGAACAGGATCGTCAGTCCCTCGCGGACCAGGCCGCGCAGGTTGTCGAACAGCTCGTCCACCTCGTGCGGCACGAGCACGGCGGTCGGCTCGTCCAGGATCAGGATGCGGGCGCCCCGGTAGAGCACCTTCAGGATCTCCACCCGCTGGCGGTCGCCGACCCCCAGCTCCTCCACCGGCACGTCGGGGCGCACGCCCAGGCCGTACGCGTCGGAGATGTCCTTGATCTTCCTGCGCGCGGCGGCGAAGTCGAGGGCGACCCCGCCTCGGCGGGGCTCGCTGCCGAGCACCACGTTCTCCAGGACGGTCAGGTTGTCGGCCAGCATGAAGTGCTGGTGGACCATCCCGATGCCGGCGGAGATGGCGTCGGCGGGAGTGTGGAACCCCACGGGTGACCCGTCGACGCGGATCTCGCCCTCGTCGGGCCGCTGCATCCCGTAGAGGATCTTCATGAGCGTGGACTTGCCCGCGCCGTTCTCGCCGACGATGGCGTGGATGTGCCCTCGGGCGACGCGGAGGTGGATGTCGCTGTTGGCGACGACTCCCGGGAACCTCTTGGTGATCCCGGCGAGCTCTACTGCGGGTGCCGTAGCGGTGGCGACGGTAATGACGGCCTCCTCCTCGCGGAGTGCCCGATGACGGTCAAGTGGTAGTCAGAGTAGAACAAAAGGGCCCGGGGCGGGTGCCACCGGGCCCCTTGATTGCGCAGGTCAGGAGCTCGGGACCGAGATCTCGCCGCTGATGATCTTCTGCTTGTACTCGTCGATCTTCGGCTTGATGTCGTCGATCTTGCCGCCGGTAGTGGAGTAGTCGACGCCGCCGGCCTTGAGGTCGTAGATGGCCGGACCGGCCTTGACCGTGCCGGAGGTGAAGTTCTTCAGGAAGTCGAAGACGGCCACGTCGACCTTCTTGATCATGGACGTCATGATCACGTCCTTGAAGTCGGCGTACGCCGGGAGGGCCGCCTGGTCGGAGTCGACCCCGATCGCCATCGCCTTGGCGGCCTTGGCCGCCTCGAACACGCCCCCGCCGGAGCCGCCGGCCGCCTGGTAGACCACGTCCGCGCCGGCGTCGTACATGCCCGTCGCGGCGGTCTTGCCCTTGGCCGGGTCGCCGAAGCCGCCGAAGTCCGGGGGCTGGGTGAGGTACTTGGTCTGGATCTTGATGTCCGGCTTGACGGCCTTCGCGCCGGCCTCGAAGCCCGCCTCGAACTTGTGGATCAGCGGCACGTCGACGCCGCCCACGAAGCCGATGTTGCCCTTCTCGGACTTCAGCGCCGCCGCGGCGCCGACGAGGAAGGACCCCTGCTCCTCGGCGAACATCAGGTTGGTGATGTTGTCGGCCTTGGCGGCGTCGTCGTCGACGATGGCGAACTTGACGTCGGGGAACTCCTTGGCGACCTTCACCAAGGGGCCCGAGTAGACGAAGCCCACCGCGATGACCGGGTTGTACCCGCCGTTGGCGAGCAGGCGCAGCCGCTCCTCCTTCTGGGCGTCGGTCTCCCCCGCCGTCGCCTCCAGTTCCTTCTTCTCGATCTTCAGCTCCGACTCGGCCTGGTCGAGGCCCCTGGCGGCGGCGTCGTTGAACGAACCGTCGCCGCGGCCGCCGATGTCGTACGCCATGCCCACCTTCGCGCCGGCGGCGGCGGGCGCGGAGGACGCGCCGGCCGTGGCTCCGGTGGTGGTGTCGTCGCCGCCCCCACACGCGGCGGCGGCCATGAGCAAGGCGCCACCCATGGTGGCGGCGGCCAGTCTGCTAACTCGATTGCGGAGCAAGGTGTTGACTCCCCTTCCGTTCCCCGCCGTCCCTCGTCGCACGCACGCAGGAACGCACGGCAACCCTGCACGGAAGATAGTTGTTTGACCTGCATAGACCAAACCCGCATACCACTCCGCAACATGTCCGTTATTGAGCCCAGTCCGGGCTGTGACCCGGGGACAGCCTGGGAAAACTCGGTCATACGGACCGGACGATCACGTGGGTGGGCGGTCTGCGCGGCGAGGGCGGCGCGGAGGCGTCAAGCGAGAACCCGGGCGGTGCGGCAGGTCGGGACCCGGCACGCACCGCCTCGGCGTGTCAGCGGTTGCCGCCCCACAGGGCGGTGAGCGCGGTGGCGGCGAGCACCTTGACGCCGACGCCGATGGCGCGCTCGTCCACGTCGAACTGCGGCCGGTGGAGGTCGACCTCGTCCACGACACCCGGCGGCCGGGTGCCGAGCCGGGCGAGCGCGCCGGGCACCGATTCGAGGTACCAGGAGAAGTCCTCGCCGCCGAGGCTCTGCGGGGTGGGCACGGCCCTGCCCTCGCCGATGACCTGGATGACCGCGTCGTGCAGCATCTGGATGCTGGTGGCCTCGTTCACCGTGGGCGGCGTGCCGCGCCGGTAGTCGATCTCGGCGTCCACGCCGTACGCGCAGGCGACCGAGTCGAGCAGCGCCTTGACGAGGTCGGGGGCCTGGTGCCAGGCCTCCTCGTCCAGCGACCTGACCGTGCCCTGGGCCATCCCGACGTCCGGTATCGCGTTGGCCACGGACCCGGCCGAGATCTGGCCCCACACGAGGCTGAGGCTGGACCGGGGGTCCACGCGCCGCGACAGCGCGGCCGGCAGCTCGGTGACGATCTTGCTGAGCGCGTAGACGAGGTCCACGGTCAGGTGGGGCCGGGCGGTGTGCCCGCCGGGGCCGGCCACCCGGATGCGCAGGCTGTCGCACGACCCGGTGATCGGGCCGGTACGCAGGCCGACGTGGCCGGCGTCGAGGCGCGGGTCGCAGTGCAGCGCGAAGATGCGGTCGACGTCGTTCAGGCCGCCGTCGCGCATGACCTCCAGGGCGCCGCTCGCCACCTCCTCGGCGGGCTGGAAGATCAGCCGTACCCGGCCGGGAAGCGCGCCGGCGTCGGCCTGCGACGCCAGGAACAGCCCCGCGCCGAGGACCATGGTCGTGTGCACGTCGTGGCCGCAGGCGTGGCAGGCGTTCGGGTTCGTGGAGCGATAGGGGACGTCCTTCTCGTCCTCCATCGGCAGCGCGTCGATGTCGGCGCGCAGGGCGATCGTCGGCCCTTCGCCCCGGCCGAGGTCCACCCACAGGCCGGTCCCGCGGGACAGCGGGTGCGGCGTGAGACCGGCGTCGGTCATGCGCTCGGCGATCTTCTCCGTCGTGCGATGCTCGCTGAAGGCGATCTCCGGATGCGCGTGCAGATCGCGCCGGAACTCGATCAGCTCATCGTTGTGCTCGCGAAGGAAGTCCGCCAGTTGCCCGGCCAGGTCGGCACTTCCCGGCACGGCCGCGTCCGGCGTAGCGAGCTTCGATGAGGTGGCCACGGGTCTTCCCTTCTCCGGTGAGCCGTCCCGGCCACGGGTCATCGGATCGTCCATATGATCACTAAAAGTCATGAAAAAGCCCAGAAGGGTCGAGCGGGCGTGACTCGCCTCCACCGACCCTTCATTCACAATCCTTCCATGCCGCGACCCCTTGATACGGCGGATTGCCCAGTATTTACACCGGTCACCGCCTGTTGTCAGAACTGCGGCGAAGTTTCCCGGTACATCTCAGGCGTACCCCTTCAGGAGCCCGAATGTCCGGCGTCGCGGTTGGGGTTCGACGTCACGAACCTGTCCTCGGCGAGCTCGATGATCGTGGCATCGACCACGTCCTGGAGGCTCCCTCCGTCGGCGAGGATCGCCCGCTGGCGCTCGGAGGAGCTTCCCTGCTCCAGCACGTCGGTCACGACCGCCAGTTCCTCGGCACAGCCGAGCCGCTCGGCGACCGGTTCGAGTTCGCGCTGAAGTTCATACAATACGTCGCGCATCGGCGCCGTGGAGCCATGGTCGTCGGTGATCACGTCCGCGTCGAGACCATACCGCGTCGCGCGCCACTTGTTGTCACGCACCACCCACGCCGCCGGATGCGGCAGCGTGTAACCCCGGTCGATCTGCTGGTCGAACTGCTGCACGAGGCACTGGGACAGCGCGGCGACCATGCCGACCTCGCGCGGCGTGGGGATGCCGTCGAACATCCGGATCTCGATCGTGCCGAAGTCGGGGTGCGGCCGGATGTCCCACCACACCTCCTTGATGCTGCGGATCGTGCCCGCCTTGATCAGCGTGTCCATGTACTCCTCGAACTCGGCCCAGTCGGCCAGCAGGTGCGGCGGCCCGGCGGTGGGCAGCGAGCCGAAGACGATGGCCCGGCTCGACGCCAGCCCGGTGTCCTGCCCGCCCCAGTAGGGGCTGGAGGAGGTGAGCGCGAGGAAGTGCGGGAGGTACGCCGCGAGGGCGTTGACAATCGGGATGACCTTGTCCCGGTCCCGGACGCCCACGTGGACGTGCACGCCGAACGTCTGGATGCGCCAGGCGAGCCACTGCATCTCCTCGACCAGCTCGACGTACCGCTGGTTGGGGGCGTAGACGGCGTCCCGCCAGTCGCTGATCGCGTGGGTCCCGGTGCAGGCGAGCGCGATGCCGCGCGGCTCGACCGCCTCGGCCAGCCGGCCGATGCTCTTGCGCAGATCCTGTACGGCCTCCGCGACCGTGTGGCAGACGTCGGTGATGATCTCGACCTGCGACTGCATCAGCTCGTGCATCGCCTTGGGCCGCTGGCCCTCACTGAGGTCGGGGACCGCGGCGAGCACGTCCCTCGCGTCCTGGCGCAGATGCCGCGTGTGCGTGTCGACGAGCTGAAGCTCCCACTCCACCCCGAGCGTCGCACCCCGCGAGGGATTGAACTCGATCGTCACCGCTTGCCTCCATCACTTGGTCGTGCCGGACAACGTCGTCAGAGGTCAGCCCTACCCCTCATCCATCCCCGCACGCCCACGGCCGCGAGCGTCAGCGCCAGGAGGATGTTCACCGCGATCAGCACCCCGTGGACGACGTAGAAGGACGTCTTGTGCCCGTCGGCGAGGTTGAAGCCCAGGTTGATCCACTCGAAGATCATGAACGCGGCGAGCGCCACGAGAAAGGCGGAGACACGTCTCGTCATGCTCACAGTATCGACGGCTCTCCGCGTGGCCCCGAGGTCTATGGGGCATATGTCGCTTCATGCGAAAACAGTCGAGGCTAGGCTGAGCCACCTATGGGGACGAACCTACGGGCCCTCACCGCGGCCGGGGCGACGGCGGGGCTGCTGACGACGGCGCTGCTCGGCGCCTCTCCCGCCGCCGGAGCGCGTGCCGTGCCGAGTCCGCCGGCCCCGCGGGCGAGCGGGACCGCGGCCGCCGGGACGACCGGAACGGCGGGGGCCGCCACCGTCGGCGGGGAACGGCTGGCCGGTCACGGCGTCATCGCGCCGGACGGTTTCAAGGCGCCGCCCAAGACCGAGTCCTCCGCCTACCTCGTCGCCGATGCGGACACCGGCGCGGTGCTCGCGGCGAAGGACCCGCACGGGCGCTATCTGCCGGCGAGCACCCTGAAGACGCTCACGGCCGTGACACTGATCCCCAGGCTGGACAAGAATCGCAAGATCAAGCCGAGCGAGAAGGCCTGCAACGTCGAGGGCAGCGCCGTCGGGATCGTCCCCGAACCGATCTACAAGATCGACGACCTCATGCGGGCCCTCCTCATGGTCTCCGCCAACGACGCCGCGGTCGCGCTCGCCGAGGCCAACGGCGGCCTGCCCAGGACGCTCGCCGACATGAACAGACAGGCGCGCAAACTCCAGGCGTACGACACGGTGGCCAAGACGCCGAACGGCCTGGACGCCCCCGGCCAGCGCAGCTCGGCTTACGACCTCGCCCTCATCGCCAGGGCCGGGCTGGCGATGCCGGCCTTCCGCGAGTACATCAGCACGAAGGTCGCCAAGTTCCCGGCGCCGAAGGACTACGGCAAGAAAAAGAAGAAGAAGCACCACGACGACTCCGACCCCAGTGAGTCTCCGGCGCCCGCCTACTACGAGATGGCCAACCACAACCGGCTGCTCGGGCGTTACAAGGGCATGCTCGGTGTCAAGAACGGCTGGACGTCGAAGGCGCTCGGCAGCTTCGTGGGCGCGGCCCGCCGCGACGGCCACACGATCATCGTCGTGATCATGCATCATCCCGGCGGCTTCTGGGAGGAGGTCTCCAAGCTGCTCGACTGGGGCTTCGCCGCGCGGAGCCGGGTCTCCCCCATCGGCGAGCTGGTGAGACCGGTGCCCGACCCCGCGCCCTCGTCGTCCGCCCTGGCCGTACGGCCCACGCGTACGCCCGGCGCGGCGGACGGCTCGGGCGGTGACGCGCGCCGGGTGGCGGGCAAGGAGCCCGCCGCGGGCGGCTCGGGGATGGCCGTCCCCCTGCTCGCCGGTGGCGGCGCGCTGGCGGCCCTCGCCCTCGGCGGCGCGTACGCCCTGCGCCGCCGCCGGAGGACCCCCGGCGACACCGCCGGCTAGACGGCCCCTGCCAGACGGCGCCCGTCGAACAGCGCCCGTCAGACAGCGGGAGGGGCGGGGATGGCGTGCTCGGCGGCGCGGCTGACCTCCTCCCACTGGGCCCAGGTCTCCATCCGCCGGCGGGAGACGTCGAAGGCCAGGTCGTAGGCCGTGCCGCCCAGCAGCAGCCGCAGCGGCGGCTCGTCGCTGCCGACGAGCTTCAGCACGGCCTCGGCGGCCAGCCGGGGATCGCTGTCCACCGATCCCTCGGCCCACTGCTTCTCCAGCTCCGCCCGCAAGGGTGCGTAGTCAGGGATCGGCGTGGTCGCGGTCATGCCGCTGTAGAGGTTGGTCCAGTAGCCGCCGGGCTCGACGATGGTGACCCTGACCCCGAACCGCGCGGCCTCCATCGCCAGAGCCTCGCTCATCCCCTCCAGAGCGAACTTGCTCGCGCTGTACAGCCCCGTGGTGGGGAAGCCGCCGAGCGCTCCGATGCTGGAGATCTGCACGATGTGCCCGGACCCCTGGGCCCGCAGGCGGGGCATTACGGCCTGACCGACCCACAACGCGCCGAAGAAGTTGGTCTCCATCTGGGCCCGGGCCTCGGCCTCGGTGAACTCCTCGATCATCCCCATGGACATGATCCCGGCGTTGTTCACCACGACGTCGAGCCGGCCGAAGCGTTCGGCCGCCCGGGCGACCGCGGCGAAGACCGCCGCGCGGTCGGTGACGTCCAGGGGGTGCACGAGCAGCCTGTCCTCGTGCCCGGCGACCAGGTCCTCCAGCGGCGCCACGGTCCGGGTCGCGGCCACCACGCGGTCTCCGTTGTCGAGCGCGGCCCGGGTGAACGCCCGGCCGAGGCCCCGTCCCGCACCGGTGATGAACCAGACCCGGCCCGAATCGGCGGTCGTCGTACGCATGCGGCTCCAATCGGATTGTCGATACTGGACGAGACGTCTCGTCTCGTCCAAGCCATAGTGACGTCGCACTTGAAGCATGTCAAGACGGACCGTCTCGTCTCATTTTTGGTAGGTTCGGCGGCATGACGGCACAGCACGGCACGACTCCCGGCACGAGACGCCGCAGCGAGGCCTCGCGGCGGGCCATCCTCACCGCGGCGTTCGAACTCGTCGGCGAGGTCGGCTACGCGAAGCTGAGCATCGAGGGGATCGCCGCCCGGGCCGGGGTCGGCAAGCAGACCATCTACCGCTGGTGGCCCTCCAAGGGAGCGGTCCTCTTCGACGCGTTCCTGATGCTCAGCGAGGGCGAGGGCGATTCGCCGGCGCTGCCCGACACCGGCGACCTGGAGGCCGACCTGAAGACGGTCCTGCGCGCCACGGTCGCCGAGCTGAACGACCCGCGGTACGACGAGCCCATGCGCGCGCTCAACACGGAGATCCCGCACGACCCCGCGCTCGCCGCGGCCTACGCCGAACGGCTCGACCGGCCGATGAAGGAGCTGAAGAAGCAGCGGCTGCGCAGCGCGCAGCGGGCCGGGCAGCTGTCCGGCGATCTGGACCTGGACGTCGCGATCGAGATGCTGTGGGGACCGCTGCTCAACCGGTGGCTCCAGCGCAGCGGCCCGCTCACTCCCGAGTACGCCGACACGGTCGTGGAGACCGCGCTCAAGGGGTTGCGCCCGCGTTAGAGGCGCGCGGTCACGCGGGACCGGTGGTGGGGGTGGTCGCGGGCGAGGGAAGCGGAGTGGGCTCGGGAGGCGGGCCGAGGGTGGCCGTCGCCGTCCACGCGGCCGCGTAGAGGATCACCCGGGCCGACAGGTTGATCCACAGCAGCAGCCCCACGACCACCGCGAACGTGCCGTACACGGGGTTGTGCAGGGTGCTGGAGAGGATCAGCGCGGCGAGCTGCTTCAGCACCCCGAATCCGACCGCGCCCAGCAACGCGCCCTTGAGCACGACGAGGAACGGCTGCCCCGGTTTGGCCAGCCAGCCGAGGATGACCAGGAAGAGCAGCAGGTCGGCGACGAGGCTCGCGGCCACCCCGGCGAGCCAGACGCCGAGACCGGCGAGTGGTGAGGAGCCGAGGCCGAGCCAGCCGGCGACCGTGCTCGTGGCCCCGGTGGCGAAGCCGCTCGCGATCACCGAGGCGAGCAGGACGACACCCATGAGCACGAGCGCGACGAGGTCGCGCAGCTTGCCGACGAAGTAGTTGAGCGGCGGCTCGCAGGTCATCCAGACGGTGCGCAGGGCCCCGCGCAGCGCGTCCATCGCGCCCAGGCCGGCGTAGACCAGGCCGAGCAGGCCGATGAGCCCGGCCCGCGCCCGCGCCCCGGCGAGCTGGTCGATGTGCAACTGCCCGGCGAGCCCGGGAAGCTGGCTGTTGATCGCCTCCGTGAGCGTGGCGAGCGCGTCCGGGCGGATCGTCACGACGTACCCGAACAGCGCGAAGGCCAGTGCGATCAGCGGGAAGAACGACAGGAACGCGAAGTAGGTGATGGCGCCGGCCAGCCGGTCGCCCGTCTGCACCTGGTAGCGCTGCACGGTCCGGATGAGGTGGTCGAGCGCGCGGAAGCGGATCCGGTTGCGCTCGATCCACACTCGGCCCGTCGCCTTGACCGCGTCCACCCGCCGGGTGACCTGCTCGACGATCCCCAACCTCATCGCGGTTGTCTACCCCGCGGAGCGGGCTCGATGCCTGCTCGCGCGGGCGTGCCGGTCAGTCGAGGGGCGGGGACGGCAGCAGGCCGAGGCGCTCGCGCACCTGGGCCATCGTCTCGCGGGCCACCGCCCGGGCCCGGGCCGCGCCCGCGACCAGCAGCCGGTCGAGCTCGGCCTCGTCGGCCAGCAGCTTCTCCGTACGCTCGCGGATCGGGGCGAACGTCTCGATGACCGCCTCGGCGACCTCCTTCTTGAAGGTGCCGTAGCCCTGCCCGGCGAACCGGGCCTCCAGCTCGGGGATCGGCGTGCCGGTCAGCGCGGAGTGGATCCGCAGCAGGTTGGTGACGCCGGGCTTGTTCTCCTCATCGGCGACGACCTCGCTGCCGGTGTCGGTCACCGCGCGCATGATCTTCTTGCGCAGCGCGTTCGGCTCCTCCAGGACGTCGATGATGCCCTGCGGGCTCGACGACGACTTGGACATCTTCGCAGTCGGGTCCTGGAGGTCGGTGATCTTCTCGACCTCCTTGAGGATGTAGGGGTTCGGCACCTTGAAGGTCGGGCCGTAGCGGCTGTTGAAGCGCTGCGCGAGGTCGCGGCTGAGCTCCAGGTGCTGCTTCTGGTCCACGCCCACCGGCACCTGGTCGGCCTGGTAGATCAGGATGTCGGCCGCCTGGAGGATCGGGTAGGTGAACAGGCCGACTCCGGCCGAGCTCTCGCCGTACCTGGCGGACTTGTCCTTGAACTGGGTCATCCGCCCGGCCTCGCCCATGCCGGTCTGGCAGATGAGATACCAGGCGAGCTCGCTGTGCTCGCGTACGTGGCTCTGGGCGAACACCGAGGCGCGCTCCGGATCGAGGCCCGCCCCGAAGAGCTGGGCGGCGGCGACCCTGGTGCGGCGGCGCAGCTCCTCCGGCTTCGGGGAGACCGTCAGCGCGTGCAGGTCGGCGATGAAGAAGAAGGCCTCGTGGGTGTCCTGCAACGCGACGTACTGCCGGACGGCACCGAGGTAGTTCCCCAGGTGGAACGAGTCGGCGGTGGGCTGGATGCCGGACAGGACGCGAGCGAGAGCCATGGGGCAATTCTGTCAGGACTCCCGGGCTGCCCGCGACACGCGCGCCGGGCCCCGGACGGCCGTCAGACGGTCGCGGCCGGGGGCTCTTCGGCGGAGCCCTCCTCCGCGGGGGGATTGCGGGTGACGCGGACGCGGGAGACACGGCGGCCGTCCATCTCGGTCACGGTCAGCGTGACGCCCGGCGCCTCCGCGACCTCGCCGCGCTGCGGCAGGTGACCGAGGAAGGCCATGACGTAGCCGCCCAGCGTCTCGTACGGCCCGCCGGGCAGCCGCACCGCCGTCTGCGCGTGGAACTCGTCCAGGTTGACCAGCCCGTCGACCTCCACGTCACCGGCGATCACCCGTACGGCGTCGCCGCTCTCGTCGTACTCGTCGCGGATGTCGCCGACGAGCTCCTCGACCAGGTCCTCCAGCGTCACGATGCCGTCGGTGCCGCCGTACTCGTCCACCACGATGGCGAGGTGGTGGCCCTCGTCGCGCATCTCGGCGAGCGTGGCGAGCACCCGCTTGCTGGCCGGCACGAGCTTGACCGGCCGGATCGGCACGACCTCGCTGATCGGCTCCAGCCGCCCGGTCCTGACCGGGTCGAGCAGGTCCCGTACGTGGACGAACCCGATGACGTCGTCGTAGGTGTCGCGGTAGACCGGGAAACGGGAGTGCGGCATGGCGGCGGCGAGCACCGCGGCCTCGGCGAGCGGCGTGTCCGCGGCCATGAACTCGACCTCGGTGCGGGGCAGCATGACCTCCCTGAGCTGGCGCTTGCCCGCCGCGAACACCTCGGCGATCACGTCGCGCTCGTCCTGCGTGAGTTCCTTGTGCCCCACGACCATGTCGCGCAGTTCCTCGGTCGTCATGGCCGCCCTGTCGGCGGACGGGTTGCCGCCCACCAGCCGTACGATGCCGTTGGTCGACTTCGACAGCGCCCAGATCACCGGCCGCGACAGCGTGGCGATCCGGTCGAGCAGCGGGGCGGTCATGAGCGACAGGCTCTCCGCCCGCTGACGGCCGAGCCGCTTGGGCGCGAGCTCGCCGAGCACGAGCGTGACGTACGAGATGGCGAGCGTGACTGTCACGAAGGCGGCGGGCGCGGCCACGTCCGGCCGCAGGCCCCACCCCTCCAGGACCGGGGCGAACTCCGGGCCCAGCGCGTCGGCGCCGAGGGCGGCCGACAGCACGGTCGCCACCGTCACGCCGACCTGGATGGCGGACAGGAAGCGGTTAGGGTCGCGGGCGAGCTTCTGCACCCGCGCGCCGCGGCGTCCCTCGCGGCTCAGACGGCGGATCTGGCTCTCCCGCAGGGAGACCATCGCCATCTCGGCCGCCGCGAAGAACCCGCCGATCAGGATGAATATGAGGACCAGGGCGATGGTCACCGCGACGTTGCTCACGTCAGTTGTCCGTTCGGGTGTCAGGCATGCCGGCCGGTCGCCGCGATCTCCGCGGCTCGCAGTGATTGCGGTACTGGTGGCATTTAACCCGCTCCTCAGGGGAAGCGCGTAAGCTAGGTCCCGGGCCTACATAATCAAACACTTTTGAACAGGAGTACACAGTGAAGCTGCTGGTTACTGGTGGAGCGGGGTACATCGGCAGCGTCGTGGCGGCGCAACTCCTGGAGCGCGGGCACGAGGTCACGGTGCTCGACGACCTGTCGACCGGGCACGCCGACGCGGTGCCGCCCGGCGCCTCGTTCGTGCAGGCGTCGATCACCGAGGCCGCGGGGGTGCTCTCCGAGGGGTGCGACGCCGTGCTCCACTTCGCCGCCAAGTCGCTGGTGGGCGAGTCGGTGGAGCGGCCCGGCCTGTACTGGTCGAACAACCTCGGCGGCACGCTGGCGCTGCTCGACGCCATGCGGCGCACGGGGGTGGACCGGATCGTCTTCTCCTCCACCGCCGCGACGTACGGCGAGCCGGAGCGCACGCCCATCGTGGAGACCGACCCGACCCGGCCCGGCAACCCCTACGGCGCGTCCAAGCTCGCCGTGGACACCGCGCTGACCGCCTTCGCCGGCCTGTACGGCCTGGGCGCGGTCAGCCTGCGCTACTTCAACGTGGCCGGAGCGTACGGCGAGTATCGCGAGCGGCACGCGGTCGAGACCCATCTGATCCCCAACATCCTGAAGGTGGCGCTCGGCGAGCGGGAGTCGGTGAGCGTGTTCGGCACCGACTACCCCACCCCGGACGGCACCTGCGTCCGCGACTACGTCCACGTCACGGATCTCGCGGTGGCCCACCTGCTCGCCCTGGACGCCTGCGCGCCCGGGGAGCACCGGATCTACAACCTGGGCAGCGGCAGCGGCTTCTCGGTGAAGGAGGTCGTCGAGGTGTGCCGGGAGGTGACCGGGCACCCCATCCCGGTGACCACCGCCCCGCGCCGCCCCGGCGACCCGGCCGTCCTGGTCGCGTCACCGGAGAAGATCCAGCGCGAGCTCGGCTGGAAGCAGGCGCACGGCTCCCTGCGCGACATGGTCGCCGACGCCTGGGCCTCCTGCGCCAAGCCCGCCTGAGCCGCCCGGGCCGGCGGCCCGCGTGGTCGGCGGGCGGCGTTATCGGCGGGCGGTGACGGCTCGGACGGCCGGTCAGGCGCGGCGCAGGGCCACGCGCATGCTGGCCTGGTTGTTGGCCGGGCGGCGGTCGCCGAACCGGCGCGAGTAGACGGTGGCCATCGTCGCCACGGCGCGCGAGGCCCGGGACGGCACCCGGAAGACCAGCTTGAGCAGCCCCCGCGACCCCGACCTGATCGGCGGCAGCGAGCAGCCGACGAACTGGCGGTTCCGGTGGCAGCGCGCCCCGGTCGCCGACAGGAGCCGGGCCTCCTGCGGCTGGAAGAACACGTAGGCGTCCCGGACGACCCGGGGCCCCCGGTTGCGCACCTCCGCCCGTACGGCGAACCAGTGCCCGGGACGGGTGTACCGGGTGGAGGAGCTGAACCGCATGGCCAGGTCGGCGCCCTCGTCGACCCTGGTCACCGTCTCGGCCGTGTTGTCGGTCTCGTCGTCGTCCAGCACCTCGGAGGTCAGGTCGGCCCGCGCGCGGAGGGGTCCGTGCGCGCCCGGCCGGATCATGCCCGTGATCGTCATGTCCCCCGAGCCGCCGGGCAGGACGTCGTCGGAGGACCGGCAGACCACCTCGTTGCGGACGGAGCCGGGCCCGCACTCGGCCACGCCGACGTTCAGGATCTGGAAGTCGCGGGGCAGCCGGACCCGCAGCGTCGGCAGCACCGCGTCTCCCGGGCCCTGGTTGTGCACGCTGACGTGGTAGGTCAGCGGCTGCCCGGGTTGCGCCACCTTCGGCGACGCGGTGATCCCGACCATGAGATCGGCGGTCCCCCACCGGCCCTGCGCCGGCGCCGCCCCCGGCGCGGCGAGCGCCGGGTGCGGCGTTCCGGCGACGAAGACACAGACCAAACCCGTGACGACCCTGCGACCCATGCTGCTCCCCCGAAAGCGTGAGATCAATTCAATCGTCCGGGCGGTCCCCGCGACCGCCCGACACGCCGCGCGCGGCCCCGCCGGGGCGGGGTGATCTCACGCCGTGACCAGGTCCTCCCGCGGTGCCGCGGACCGGTCGAGCCGCAGGTCGCGGTTGGGCAGCAGCGCGAGCGCGAGGAGGGCGACCACCGCGCCCGCGACCCCGAGCCAGGGGATCACTGTCGCGGTCGCGGCGGCGTGCGCGGCGGGCAGTCCGTGCGCCGGCGCCTCCCGGGTCACCACCGACGCGTACGCCGTGCCCGCGACGGCCAGTGCGACCGAGCCGCCGATCTGCCGGAAGAACGTCAGGTTCGCGCTGGCCGTGCCGACGTACCGGGACGGCACGGACCTCTGGATCGCGACCGTCAGGCCCGAGAGCATGGGCCCCATCCCGAGACCGATCAGCGCCATCCAGACGACGAGCAGCGGTTCCGAGGTGCCGACGGCGAGGTTCGCGCACAACGTCGTGCCCGCCACCAGGAGAACCGTCGCGGCGACGAGCCAGGGCTTGTAGCGGCCGGTGCGGGAGATGAGCGCGCCGGTCACCGCGCTGCCGGCCACCATCGCCAGCATCAGCGGGTAGATGTGCAGCCCGGAGGAGGTGGCGCTGAGGCCGCGTGACTCCTGGAAGTAGCGCGGCAGGAAGACCACTCCCGCGTACATGCAGAACGCGGTGAAGAACGAGGCGACGTTGACCAGCGAGTAGGTGCGGTTCGCGAAGAGATGGAGCGGCACGATGGGCTGCTCCGCCCGGCGCTCGACCGCGACGAAGACCACGAGCAGCGCGAGCGACGCGGCGATCGGCCCGATCACCGGCCCGCTCGTCCAGGTGTGGCCGTCGACGCCCTTCTCGGTCAGCCCGACGAGCAGCGCGCTGATCGCGGCGCTGAAGACGGCGATGCCGAGGTAGTCGGGCCGCGCCCCGCCGTGCCCCGGCCGGTGCGGCAGCCGCCACACGATGATCGCCACCAGGACGGCGCCGATCGGCACGTTCACGTAGAAGGCCCAGCGCCAGCTCGCGTGGTCGGTGAACAGGCCGCCGAGGAACGGCCCGGCGAGGTAGCTCAGCGCCATGACCCCGCCGAGGGCGCCCTGCACGCGCCCGCCGCGCTCCGGCGGGAACAGGTCGACCACCAGCGCGAGCGACAGCGGCAGCAGCGCGCCCGCGCCCAGGCCCTGCAGGCCGCGGAAGGCGATGAGCTGCGCCATGCTCTGCGCGGCGCCGGACAGGATCGAGCCGAGCAGGAACAGCGCCACCCCCACCAGCAGGAGCGGCTTGCGGCCGTACGCGTCGGACAGCCGGCCGTACAGCGGGACCGTGATGGTCGAGGTCAGCAGATAGGCGGTGACCACCCAGGTGTAGAGGCCGGTGCCGCCGAGCTCGCCGACGATCCTGGGCAGCGCGGTGCCGACGATCGTCTGGTCGAGCATCGCGAGGAACATGCCGCCCAGCACGGCGAAGAGGAGGAGTCCGTTCTTGGATCGCATGTGTCGAAGGTGACATGTCAGTGCTTACATGTCAATACGGAGGTATAGTGGGGGCATGTCCCTGCGCATCGCTCTCCTCGGCCTGCTGACCGCGTACGGCTCGGCGAGCGGCTACGACCTGGCCAAATCGTTCGAGAAGTCCGTGGCCCATGTCTGGCAGGCCGGCCACAGCCAGATCTATCCGGAGCTCGCCAAGATGGCGTCGGACGGGCTGGTGACGGTCGAGGCGGAGGGCGCCCGGGGCCGCAAGATCTACACGATCACCGCGGAGGGCCGCGCCGAGCTGCGCGAATGGCTGCTCGGCCACGATCCCACGGGCCCGGCGCGCAGCGAGGTCGCGCTGCAGGCGTTCCTCGTCCCGCTGCTCGAAACTCCCGAGGCGGTGGCCGTGCTGGAGCGGTTGCGGGCCCACTCGGAACGGAAGCTGGCGCAGCTGGAAGCCCTCTGGACGGCCAAGCACTCGGCGCCCATCCCGGAGGGGACGGCGCGGGTCAAGTTCGGCAATCTCGCCCTGGACCTCGGGATCCGGCAGACCCGCATGGTGCTCCAGTGGGCGGACGACGCCATCGCCGAGGTCCAGGCCCGGTCCTGAAGCGCGCAGTCCTGAAGCGCGCAGTCCTGACGGCCGACGCGCGGGCCGGACTCAGCGGCAGGAGAGCGGGGCCGGGGCCTTCCGTTCGGAGTCGAAGTCGACGTTGCCGAAGTGCTTGCGCAGCAGGCTCCGCATCGTGCCGTCGTCGTACAGGTCCTGGATCGCGCCCTCGACGGCCGCGCAGGTGCGCAGGTCGTTCCTGGGCAGGCCGACGGCGTACCGCTGGTCCCTCAGCCGCACGCCGAGCACCGACAGCTTCAGGCCCGTCTCCCTGTTCGCGAAGCCCGCGATGATCAGGTCGTCTCCGGGGACGGCGTCGACCTTTCCGCTGGTCAGCAGGTTCATGCACTCCGCGTAGTTGCCGGCCGGGACCTGCTCGACGTCCACCCTGCCCGCGACGAGGCGGGCCGTCGCGCTCCCGGCGGGCGCGCACATCCGGCGGCCGGCGAGGTCGTCGAGCCTCCTGACCCGCGAGCCGGCGAGCACCAGCAGGTCGGCGTGGGCCGTGTAGTACGGGCCCGCGAAGGTGACGGCGTCGTCGCGGTTGTCGTCGTAGGAGTACGTCGCGACGACCATGTCCACCACGCCTTCGGCCAGGGCCCGCACCCGTTCGCCGACGCCGATCCGGTGGAAGGTGATCCCGCTCGCGGGGACCTTGAGACGCCTGGCGATGTACGTGGCGAGGTCGACCTCGAACCCGCTGGGTCCCGTCCCCTGCTGCAGGGCGACGCCCGGCAGGTCTCCGCGTACGCCGATGGTGAGCCGCCCGGTGCGCGCCACCTTGTCGAGCACGGACGTGAACGTGTGGCCGGGCCGGGGGCCGCTCGACGACGAGGTTCCCGCCTCGCCGGTCTCGCCGCCGACGCCCGGGAGGAGGCCCATCCCGTTCGCGACGAGCACGCCCCCACCGGCCAGGACGGCGAGCACGGCCGCGCACGCGGCGATCAGGAGGTTCCTGCGCCGGGACCGCCGGGACGGGGCCGGCCCGGGATCGTGCGGCTCCACCCGCCCCCCGCCGTGCCGCCCTGATCCGTGCGGCTCTGATCCGTGCGGACCCACCCCGTGCGGCCCCGAACCCTGGGGCCCTGATCCGTGCGGCTCTGATCCGTACGGCCCTGATCCGTGCGGTCCGGTCTTCGCGGGCCTGGGCGCGGGGGCGGCGGCACCCGCGTCCCCGCCCGCCCGCACGTCGGTGCTGACCGCGGGCGACAGGAACGCACGGGCCGCCTCGGTGTCCCAGGTTCCCACGCTCACCACGGGGCCCGTGGCGTCCTCGTAGCGGTCGCTCCAGGCCGCATCGCGGACCGGGTTGTGGGCCGGATCGTGAGCCGTGTTGCGGACCGGGTTGTGGGCCGGATCGTGAGCCATGTTGCGGGCCGGGTTGTGGGCCGCGTTGTGGGCCGCGTTGTGGGCACCGCTGGGAGGGCCGTACCGGCCTCCGCCGGCGGAGTCGCGCGGGCCGCTGCCGGCCGCCCCCGTGAACCGGTGCGGGCCGCTTCGGGCGTCGCCGCCGGACCCGCCGTGCTGCCCGCCGTACGAGCCGCCGTGCTGCCCGCCGGGATGAGGAGCCGCGCGTCCGGCGAAGGGCCTGGCCGCGGGATCGGCCGCGTGCGCGGCGCCCTCGGAGAGCACCGTCGTGGACGCGTCGCCCGACGCCGTACGGCCGAGCAGGCGCAGCAGGATCTGGTCGGCGGTCGGGCGCTCGTCCGGCGACTTGCGCAGGCACGCCCGCACCACCCCGGCGAGCGGCTCGGGCAGCGCCGAGGTGTCGATGTCGTGGTTCAGGATGCGGTTGAGCACGGCCGCGATCGAGTCACCGCCGAAGACGACCGTGCCGGTCGCGGCGTACGCGATCGTCGAGGCCCACGAGAAGACGTCGGCGGGGGGCCCGACCTTGCCGCCGGAGATCTGCTCGGGAGCCATGTAGGCGGGCGTGCCGATCGCCCGGCTGGTGATCGTCGCGGTCGAGTCGAGGATGCGGGCGATGCCGAAGTCGACCACCCGGGGCCCGTCGACGGCGAGCAGCACGTTGTCGGGCTTGAAGTCGCGGTGGACGATCCCCGCCTGGTGGATGGCGGTGAGCGCGGTGGCCGTGCCGACGGCCAGGCGCTCCAGCGCCGAGCCCGTCACCGTCCCCCGCTCCTCGACCGTCTCGCGCAGCGACCGCCCGTCGATGAACTCGCTCGCGATGTACGGCGTGTCGCCCTCCAGGTCGGCCGCCATGACCCGCGCGGTGCAGAAACTCGCCACCCGCTGGGCGGCCCGCAGCTCCCGGGCGAAGCGGGACCTGGCGACCGCGTCGCCGCTGAACTTCACGTGCAGCAGCTTCACCGCGGCCTGCTCGCCCGCCTGGTCCTCGCCGAGGTAGACCACGCCCTGGCCGCCCTCGCCGAGACGGCCGGACAGCACGAAGGGACCGAGCCGGGTCGGGTCCCCCGGTTGGAGCGGCGCGATCTGCGGCATCCCCGTTCCCCACGATTCGGCAAAGTACCGGCCAGCAGAACTTTACGGCCCCCGCGCGGCGCTTCCGGTTCCCGATACCACGCCGTGACGTCAGGAAGTCGTGACAATGCGGCGAGCGGTCCCCATCCCCAAGTGACCGAAAAGGGCCGCCCGGAATGTCTCCGGGCGGCTCCCCCTCCTGCCGGGCGGCGGGCGAGCGGCGGCCGGGTCAGACGCGGCGCGCTCCGATGGTCTTCAGCCACTTGTCGCAGTTGCCGCAGGCCTTGCGGGGCTGCCACACCTTCTTGTCCCAGTTCCACGTCTCGGCGTGGAAGTACAGGTTCTTGCCCTGGACGTCGCTCAGGACCCGCGCCTTGATCTTGTAGAGGTACTTGTTCATCGCGTCGACCTCGGCGCAGTTGTCCACCGTCCACTCCTCGCCCTGGCCGACCTTGGCGAGGATCTCCTCCATGACCGGATGCTTCTCCGTCTGGGGAAGGTAGGGGTACGCGCCGCTCGTTCCGGTGAAGGTCTGCTGCGTGCCGAGGTCGGCCAGACCGGCGACCACCGTGCCCAGCCCGCCCACCGTCCTGGTCGCCTTCTGGGCCTCCGTACGGGCTTTGGCGATGAAACGCTGGATGGCCTGCTCGGCCTCGAGCCTGTTCGCCTCGGCGACCGCCTTGGCCTTCTCCTCCAGGTACCACGTGAAGCCGCCGTTCCAGTCGTTCTCGTAGACCCACGTGACGAAGGCCGCACGCGCCTCCGCCTCGGATTTCGTCTGGCTCACGAGGGCGCTCTCCAGCGCGCCGAGCCTCTTCCACACCTCCTCGGCGGCCGCCTTGACGTCGCTGCCGATCGTCGCCGTCCTGAGCCACTGGCCGAGCTCGATGCGGGCCTTGCTGGCCCACTCCTTGACCTTCGTCGTGGGCACCGCTTCGTCGGCGGGGTTGTGTGAGGCATGCGTCGTCTCTGCCATCGCGCTTCCTTCGTCGAGGGTCTTCGCCTGTGGTGGCCCGGCCCTCGACCAGGGTCGCCGGAAGCCGTCGGCGTCGGATTGCCGGGCGATCCGGATCCGATTGCCGGCGTACCCGCGGTTGTCCGGCGCGGCGGGAGGACGTCTCCCGGAGAACGGTGTGACGGCCCATGGACGGCCCGTGGACGCGAATCGGCCTCCGCCCCGATGGTGGCACCGCGGGCAGAGGCCGATTCTCCGTACCAGGCTCCTCGTGCTAGGCGGACATCTTCTTCTTGAGGTTCTCGTCGAGAGCCGCGAGGAAGTCCTGCGTGGTCAGCCACTCGGCGTCGCCGCCGACCAGGAGCGCGAGGTCCTTGGTCATCTGGCCGCCCTCGACGGTCTCGACGCAGACCTGCTCCAGCTTCTCGGCGAAGTCGATCACCTCGGGCTGGTTGTCGAGCTTGCCGCGGTGCTGCAGGCCGCGGGTCCAGGCGAAGATCGAGGCGATCGGGTTCGTGGACGTCGGCTTGCCCTGCTGGTGCTGGCGGTAGTGCCGGGTCACCGTGCCGTGCGCGGCCTCGGCCTCGACGGTGCGGCCGTCGGGGGTCATCAGCACGCTGGTCATCAGGCCGAGCGAGCCGAAGCCCTGGGCCACGGTGTCCGACTGGACGTCGCCGTCGTAGTTCTTGCAGGCCCAGACGTACCCGCCCTCCCACTTGAGGGAGGCGGCCACCATGTCGTCGATCAGCCGGTGCTCGTAGGTGATCCCGGCGGCTTCGAAGTCGGCCTTGAACTCGCTCTCGTACACCTCGGCGAAGATGTCCTTGAACCGGCCGTCGTACGCCTTGAGGATCGTGTTCTTGGTCGACAGGTAGACCGGGTAGCCGCGGTTGAGGCCGTACCGCATCGAGGCGCGGGCGAAGTCGCGGATCGACTCGTCCAGGTTGTACATCGCCAGGGCGACGCCGGGGCCGGGGAAGTCGAAGACGTTGAGCTCGATCGGCTCGCCGCCGTCCTTCGGGGTGAAGGTCAACGTCAAGGTGCCCTCGCCCGGCACCTTGAGGTCGGTGGCGCGGTACTGGTCGCCGAAGGCGTGACGGCCGACGACGATCGGCTTGGTCCAGCCGGGCACCAGCCGGGGGACGTTCGACATGATGATCGGCTCGCGGAAGATGACACCGCCGAGGATGTTGCGGATCGTCCCGTTCGGGGACCTCCACATCTTCTTCAGGCCGAACTCCTCGACCCGCGCCTCGTCCGGCGTGATCGTCGCGCACTTGACGCCCACGCCGTACTGCTTGATGGCGTTGGCGGCGTCGATCGTGACCTGGTCGTCGGTGGCGTCGCGGTGCTCAATGCCGAGGTCGTAGTACTTCAGGTCGACGTCGAGGTAGGGAAGGATCAGCTGGTCCTTGATGAACTGCCAGATGATCCGGGTCATCTCGTCGCCGTCGAGCTCGACGACAGGGCCCGCTACCTTGATCTTGGGCATGCGTGGGGTTCCCCTTCTGGTCTGACTGGCCAGCACGTCCTTTTTGAGGCTCACTGGCCGTTGAGGCTATCGGACGGGTGTGGTAAGCCCGCGACGAGGTCGCGTTCCTACGAGTCGTGCAGGCGCAGCAGCATGAGCAGCGAGCCGGCCACGAGCGCCACGCCGAACGCCGCCAGCGTGATCGCGTCGGTCCGCCTGCCGCGGACCGCGAGCACACCCGCCCGCCGGTCCGACGTCGCCAGCCGGGTGACGGACCCGGCGAGGAAGGCGCCTCCCATCACCACTCCGCCGGTCGACACCGGCGCCCCCAGCGCGATCGCGCCCAGACCGGCGGCCACGCCGGCCGCCACCACCAGGTACGACCCCCAGGCCGTGCTCTCGCCCGTTCTCACGTCTCTCCCATGCCTGCCACCGCGGTCCTCCATGTCAGCGCTCACCGATGGGCGCCCATTTCTGGTCGCGCTCACCGATGTACTCGCTGTCGGGCCGGATCAGCCGGTTGTCGGCGTGCTGCTCGATCACGTGGGCGGTCCACCCCGACATCCGGCTGACCGAGAACACGGGAGTGAACAGATCCGTCGGTATGCCCAGGTAGTGGTAGACGGTGGCCGCGTAGAAGTCCACGTTCGGGTACAGGTGTTTCTCCGCGAGGACGACCTCCTCCATCTCCCGGGACATCCGGTAGTAGGTGTCGTCGCCGGAGGCCTCGGCCAGTTCCTCCGACATCCGCCGCAGGTGCGTCGCCCGGGGGTCCTCCGTCTTGTAGACGCGGTGCCCGAATCCCATGATCTTCTCGCCCGCCGCCAGTCTGTCCCGTACGGCCTGGGCGACGCCGCGCGGGTCCAGCCCTTCCAGCGTACGCATGACCTGCTCGTTCGCGCCTCCGTGCAGGGGCCCCTTGAGCGTGCCGATGGCGGCGACGATGGCCGAGTGCATGTCGGACAGCGTTGCGGCGCACACCCGGGCGGCGAACGTCGAGGCGTTCATGGTGTGGTCGGCGTGCAGCACGAGACAGGTGTCGAAGATCTCGGCGGCGCGCCGCTCGGGGCGCCGGCCGGTGATCTGGAGCAGGAAGTTCCCGGCGATGCTCAGCTCGGGATCGATCTCGGGCAGCGTCGCCCCGGTCCGCGCCGCGTGGTAGCGGGCGACCAGGATCGGCTGCTGGGCCGTCAGCCGCGCGGCCTTGCGCAGGTTGGCCTCGGGGGCGTTGGAATCCTTGTCCGGATCGTCCGCGCCGGCCAGGGAGACCAGCGTCCGCAGCGCCTCCATGGGCGCCTGCCTCTCGGCGATCTCGGGGATGTCGCGCTCGACGAGCGTGCCCAGGGTGCGGCCACGCGCCAGTTCCGCGCCGTAGTCGGCGAGTCGCGCCCGGGACGGCAGCGACCCGCGCTGGAGCAGGTGGGCGGTCTCCTCGAAGGTGGTGCGGCCGGCCAGATCGTGGATGTCGTAGCCACGGTAGAAGAGCCGGCCCGCCTTGCCGTCGATGTCGCTCAGCGCCGTGGACGCGGCGACGACGTCGGCGAGTCCTTTGGTGGGCTTGTCTGCAACCTCTCGGGGGGTTCCACCCCCCAAGTCCCCCCCGTCCGAGGAAGTCTGCTTCATAGTATTTCCTCCGCTTATCTCCGCCCGAAGTCTACCCGTGAGCAGGGAAGAAGCCCCTCAAAGGCCCAGATCGATTTCAGGGGAGATTCTGCTTATGGCAAAGGCGATTCCCCCTCGCCACGGGTGGGTAAGCCGCATCTATAGAGAAAGTAACGGCGGGCTACCTGGGGAGGAACTGCCGTGGAGGGGCCGTTCATACGGATCGAGGACAGCGGCGAGGTGGTACCGCTGCGCCCCGACGTCACCACGATCGGTCGCGGCCGGGGCGCGGACATCCGGCTGGCGGATCCGAGCGTGTCACGGCTGCACGCCGAATTCGTGCGTCGCGGGCCCTACCTGTACGTCGTGGACCTGGGCCTGTCCCGCAACGGCACACGGGTGAACGGCAGGCCGATCGCCCGGAGGGTGCTGGACGACGGCGACGTCGTCTCCTTCGGCGCCGCCCGGGCCCGGGTCGGCGGGATCCCGCGTGAGGACCTCGCGCCCGAGGTCGAACTGCGCCGCGCCGCCGCGCCGGAACTGACCCGCCGCGAGGTCGACGTGCTCACCTCGCTGTGCCGCCCCGCCCTGTCGGACGAGGCGTTCGTGGCGCCGGCCACGGCCCGGGAGATCGCCGACGACCTGGTGGTCACCGAGGCGGCGGTCAAGCAGCACCTGCTGCGGCTCTACCAGAAGTTCCGCATCCCGGAGGGCACCAACCGGCGGACCAGGCTGGCCAACGAGGTCGTCGCCCTCGGCCTCGTACGGCCCACGCCGGTCGTGCCGCCGCAGCGCGCGAGCGGCCCGGCCGAACAGGAGCCGCAACGCGCCCCCGTAGGCCGCCGGGCCTCCTGAACCGGTGACACACCGGCCGCGTGGAAGTGGAAGCCGTCCATCCCTCGCGGCCGGTGGAGCGTTCCCAACCGGTCGGCGCCGGCACCCGATGGTGACAAAAAGTGATTTATGAGCGAATAGGCTAAGACAAGGGAAGAGTTTTCTCGCACCGGTTGAACCGGGCTCCCCACTCATGGATTCGGTCGATCAGTTCGGGCGGATGGATGACGCGGAAATCGGCGCCGACCACGCCCAGCGCCAGAGCCGGCCAGTCCAGGGAGTCCGCCGTCATCCGCATCCGGCAGTGCCCGTCGTCGATCTCCTCGATCATGCTCCACCTCCCGATCCGTTCACGCACGGTCACGGCCGGGGCGTCGACCAGGACCTCCACCCGGTACGGCCGGGGCAGGTTGTCCCGGCCGGCCCGCACGAACTCGGCGGCGTCGGCGGCGGGCAGTTCCCGGGGCCGGAACCGGGAACCGGTGTGGTGGGGTGCGGTGAGCCGGTCGAGCCGAAAGCTGCGCCAGCCGTGCCGGACGAGGTCGTAGGCGACCAGGTACCAGCGGCGGCCGAGACAGACCAGCCGATGGGGTTCGACGTGCCGCTCGGTGTGCCTGCCGTCGGAGGCGGTGTAGGAGAAGCGGAGCTGTTCGTCGTCCCGGCACGCCAGCGCGACCGTGGTGAGCACGCCCGGGTCGACGCCCGCCCTGGCCGGGCCGTCCCAGCCGGCGGGCACGGTCATCGCGCGCAGCGCGTCGATCCGGCGTCGCAGCCGGGCCGGCATCACCTGCACCACCTTGGCCAGCGCCCGCACCGAGGACTCGGCGATGCCCTCCACCGCGCCCTGCGCGGCGGCCTGCAGTCCCAGGGCCAGCGCCACCGCCTCGTCGTCGTCGATCACCAGAGGCGGCAGTGCTGCGCCGGCGGCGAGCTGATAGCCGCCGTCCACGCCGCGCTGCGCCTCGACCGGATAGCCCAGTTCCCGCAGCCGGTCGACGTCCCGGCGCAGCGTGCGGACCGAGACCCCCAGCCGTTCGGCCAGTTCGGCGCCCGGCCAGTACCGATGGGTCTGCAGCAGCGACAGCAGCCGCAGCGTCCGCTCGCTGGTATTCGCCATGCCATGATTCTTCCGCAATTGAGGTCAGAAAGTGACCGTTGTGCCGCCTAGCGTGGGTTCTGACCGGCCATACAGGACAGCGAAGGCGGAGAACCATGAGCGAGACCACGACCGTCGGCGAGCCGACCACCCGCGACCTCACCGGCGAGCGCGCGGACCTGCTGGCGATGCTGGCCAAGCAGCGGCACTTCCTGCGCTTCACCACCCGCGACCTCACCGACGAGCAGGCCGGGCGGCGGACCACCGCCAGCGAACTGTGCCTGGGCGGGCTGATCAAGCACGTCACCTCGGTCGAACGGACCTGGGCGCGCTTCATCCTGGAGGGCCCGTCGGCCATGGGTGACTTCACCGCCATGACCGAGGCCGACTGGGCCCGGAGGGCCGACGAGTTCCGGCTGCTGCCCGGCGAGACGCTGGCCGGTGTGCTGGCCGACTACGCCGAGGTCGCCCGCCGGACCGACGAGCTGGTCGCCACCCTGCCCGACCTGGACGCCGCCCAGCCGCTGCCGAAGGCCCCGTGGCACGAGCCCGGCGCGTCGTGGTCGGCCCGCCGGGTGCTGATGCACGTCATGGCCGAGACCGCCCAGCACGCGGGCCACGCCGACATCATCCGTGAGTCCCTCGACGGCGCCAAGAGCATGGGCTGACCCCCAGCGTCCGCAAGGCCTGGCGACCCGGCGATCGACTTATCCGTCTTCCCGACGGTGCGGACCGCGCCCGCCCGAAACTCACGACTGAATTTGCGTCTGGCCCCTCCTAGTACTCCAGCCGGATGGCGATCTTGCGCGTGGGCTGGTGACAGAGATGGGGACGGCCACCGCGATCATCGAGTGTTGTGCCGACAACCAAAGATCGTGCGGTGGCCGCAGGCGACGGCGTAGCCGCCTTGCGGTGGCAGGTGATGTTCGATGAGCTCACCGACCGAATCGGCAACAGGTTCTCCTGGCTGGAGCCGCGGCGGCGGGTCCGTGCCCTGCTGGGCGGACTGCTGTCGGAGTTTCCGCGAAAGAACTGCTGGACGCTGGCCGAATACGCCGGAGACAGCACACCGGACGGGATGCGGCACCTGCTGTCGCGGGCGGTCTGGGACGCCGACGCCGTCCGCGACGACCTGCGCGGCTATGTGGTGGAGCAGCTCGGGCAGGACGGGGCGGTGCTGGTGGTGGACGAGACCGGCGACCTTGAAGAAGGGCACGAGCACGGCCAGGGTGCAGCGCCAGTGCACCGGCACCGCCGGACGGATCGAAAACAGCCAGGTCGCGGTCTTCCTCGCCTACTCCACCCCCGCCGGGCACTCCTTCATCGACCGGGAGCTCTACCTGCCCCAGGCCGCCGCCGTCGTCGGTGGCGTCAACAAAGCGGGTCATGGAATCGTGATTGAGTATGGAAAATGCCATTGGGCTCCCTGCATATCCATAAAATCTCAATAGGAGGCGACCCCGCGAAGGGTTCCCATTTTGAAAGGCAAGGGGTTCGATAGTATGAGATGGGTCCGTAGGTCAATTGGGGTGGCTGGAGTCCTACTCGGCTTCTCTTCCGCGGTAAGGATGACGAGGGCTCTTCCGGAAGCCGCCCCCTATGCCGTTCCGGTGCTAGTCGGTAGAACCGCCTTGGTGCTTCTCTCACTTATCCTCGCACTCTTCGAAAGAAAATCATGAGTAACCACCCTGACGTTTCCATTCATTCTGCAGCTCAGAAGTGGTTCACCTTCAACGCACTGGAGGCGGGCGACGAAGAGCTCAACGCCGAATGGCGGAAGAAGCGTTTGCAGTACCCCGGTAGAGGGCTGACCATCAGAGAGAGATGCACCCGGAGAGAGGGCTTTCCATATACTGGATGGCATTGCGTGACGGCCTATACTTCCGCATAAGGGTGCCTGCCGTCCGCAAGGCCGATCGTATCGACGTCGAGAGGAGGCGAACGAACCGTTGAGAGCTAGACGAAGTCGTCGAGGGTCCCGAGTGCTCCAATGCGTCAGCCTCATACTGGTCACCCTCGTCGGCGCGTGCTCGCCTAATGGGATCGACCCCACCTCGAGATCCCGCGCCGGCGACCATGGCCCGGTTTCTCCGGGAAGGACGGGGGACACCGGTTCTCCCCGCGATGTCGGCATCACGGCCCTGGGAAGCGCGGTCGGCTTCAACCCAAGGGCGGATGGCGATTCCTTCGAATCCTGCGCGGATAACGCGCGCGATAATTTGTGCAAAAAGATGGACGACTACGAGGCATGCCGCGGAACCAGATTCAGGAATGGGGATTGCGGCAGCTACAAATCCATCGACGACGATCGGAGATCTTTTATCTCGGATTGTCGACGTGCTGACTCCGTAGTACTCGATGGAAATACCTGCGCCAAGGCCGCGGGGGATGTCTCCGATAGTTTTGTCAACTGCCTGCTCTCCGACCGGCCGAAGCCTTACTGTGAGGCGGCGACAGTATATAGGGTGTGCATTTTGCGCGGAAGTGGCGATCTCTGTGGTGATGCCAGCCCCGTCTATGAAGCATGCCGAACTCGCCGGTCGGACAATAATGAGATACCTCGCCACATTTGCATCGAAGGCAACGCCGAGTATGAGATCTGCCGGAACAGCTGGGGGGTCACCGCAAAAGCCGATATCTGCACAGCAGCTACAGCAGCTTACGAGGACTGTCGCGTGCGGTCTGCAATTTCCAGGTGCGAGGCCAGGCGTACTGCCTACGCTAAGGAGAACTTCGGCTGATCATGAGCCGTGAGACCGGCGGAAGGGGAGATTCCTCGGCAGGAGGCCGAGCGGCTACGACGGAAGGTACGCGGCCTGACGGCCAAGCACTGAGCTGAGGCCCCAGCGGGCGACGTCAGCGCCGGCTGCGCAGCGGGAGGCTCCGCCAGCGGAGGCGTGGCGGGGTCAGGAACGCCTCGGCCCTGAGCGCCGCGACGCCAATGCGCGGCAGGTCGCGCGACGTGGGGAAGACCAGGAACCGCGGCTCCCACACCGGCCGGAACTTGGCGTTGAACCGGTACAGCGAGTCGATCTGGAACCAGCGGGACAGGAAGACGAGGACACCGCGCCAGGCCCGTGACACCGGCCCCGCGCCCAGCCGCTCCCCCCGGGCCAGCGCGGCCCGGAACACCGCGAAGTTGAGGGACACCCGGGTCACCCCGAGCCCCGGCGCGGCCTCCAGGGCCCTCACGATCAGGAACTCGTTCAGGCCCGGATCGGCCCGGCCGTCACGGCGCATGAGGTCGAGCGACAGCCCGTCGCGTCCCCATGGGACGAAGTGCAGCACGGCCCGGACGTCCCCCGTCTCCTCCCCGCCCCTGGGCCCGGCCCCGGCGGCGGGAGGTGACGCCTGCGCCGGGCCGTGGGCCGTCACCACCACGCAACCGGCGTCGGCGGGATCGCCGAACCGGCCCAGCGCCATCGAGAAGCCGCGCTCGGCGGTGGTGCCGCGCCAGGAGACGGCCGCGGCGTGGATGCGGTCCCGCTCGGCCTCGGTCAGGTCACCGGCCCGCCGTACGCTGCAGGTGTAGCCGAGACGCTCCACCCGGTGGACCATCTGCCGCACGTTGCGCATGGCCCGGCCCTCCAGGGTGAATCCGGCCACCTCGACGACCGCCTCGTCGCCGAGTTCCAGCGCGCCGAGACCGCCTTCCCGGGTCCACGCCTCGCCCCCGCTCTCGCCACAGCCGATCACGGCCGGGATCCAGGCGTGCCGCCCGGCCTCCTCCAGGAAGCGGCGGATGGCCCCCGGCCAGGCCTCGGCGTCGCCGAGCGGGTCGCCACTCGCCAGCATCACCCCGGCCACGACGCGGTACGTCACGGCCGCCTTGCCGCTGGGCGAGAAGATCACACTCTTGTCCCTGCGGAGCGCGAAGTAGCCGAGCGAGTCCTGCCCGCCCCACTGGTCGAGCATGGCTCTGAGGCGCCGCTCGTCGCCGGGGGTGAGCGCGGCGGCCGGGCGCTCCGGCCGCAGCGCGAGGTGGATGGTCGTGACGGCCGTGAGGGCGCCGAGCCCGGCGAGCGAGGACGACACCAGGGCGCCGGCGTGCGCCGAGGCGTAGCCGACGGGACCGTCCACGCCCGCGAGGCCGAGGACGACCTGCCGCAGCCGGTCGCCCGGGCCGAGCCGGCCCGCGACGTCACGGGCGTGCGCGGCGACCAGCACCCATCCGATCACGACGTCGAACGCGCCGAGCACGATCAGGTTGCCCAGGGCGCGCCAGCGGGAGCGCGGGTCGGGCAGGGCGTAGAACTCCGCCCTGCTCAGCAGCAGCACCCCGAACAGCAGCAGCGAGACCGACGCGGCGAGGGGGTGCCGCCAGCGCAGCGCCTCCAGGACGGCGCCCACGGGCAGCAGCACCACCACCGCCCGCCAGGCCCTCGCCTTACGCCGCCTGAGGGCGTGGGCCAGCATGATCAGCAGGATTCCGACCAGGAGAGAGGCCGTTTCGGCCAGCGTGGTGACACTCCCCGGCAGAATCCCGGCGATCTCGCTGATCCTGCTCGTACGGAACCGCGGGACGACGCCGTTGACGATGTCCAGGGCCCCGATCAGCAGCGCGGCCCGGCCCGCCGCCGCGGGCACCCAGGGACGCGCGAGCCTCGCATGTACGGAGTGCGTTCGAACACTCACGATATGTGAGGATAAGTGACATCAGCGCCCGCGAAGCGGCGTGATTCTGATCCTTGCCCGGGTCCTTACGCCACCCGGACCGCACCACCCGGAGCACGCCAGCCACCTGGGCCGGCCGGTGCCGTCACTGCCGCTCGGCGGCCTCGACGACGTTGGCCAGCAGCATGGCCCGGGTCATCGGCCCCACCCCGCCGGGGTTGGGGGCGACGAAACCCGCGACCTCGCGGACGTCGGGGGCCACGTCTCCGGCGATCTTCCCGTCGACCCGGGACACGCCCACGTCGAGCACGGCCGCGCCCGGCTTGACCATCTCCGCGGTCACCAGGTGGGGCACCCCGGCCGCGGCGACGACGATGTCCGCCCGGCGTACGTGGGACGCCAGGTCCTGGGTGCCGGTGTGGCAGAGCGTCACGGTGGCGTTCTCCGCGCGCCGGGTGAGCAGCAGGCCCAGTGGCCGGCCCACGGTGATGCCCCGGCCGACGACGACGACCTCGGCGCCCTTGATCGGCACGCCGTACCGCTGGAGCAGCACCACGATGCCGCGCGGGGTGCACGGCAGCGGGGCGTCGACCATGTGGACGAGCCTGCCCAGGTTGACCGGGTGGAGGCCGTCGGCGTCCTTGGCCGGGTCCATCCGCTCGATGAGCGCCTGGGTGTCCAGGTGACGCGGCAGCGGAAGCTGGACGATGTAGCCCGTGCAGGCCGGGTCGGCGTTCAGCTCGTCGACCGCGGCCTCCACGTCGGCCTGGGTGGCGGTGTCCGGAAGGTCCTTCCGGATGGAGGTGATGCCGACCTCCGCGCAGTCGCGGTGCTTGCCCGCGACGTAGATCTGACTGCCCGGGTCCTCACCGACCAGGATCGTGCCCAGCCCGGGGGTGATGCCCCGGTTCGCCAGGGCCTTCACCCGCTCCGCCAGTTCACCCTTGATCGTGGCGGCGGTCGCCTTACCGTCCAGAAGCCGCGCGGTCATCGCACTCCCCAGTTCGTCCAGGTGGTTCTACTGAGCCCCCTCGCGGCGCTCGATGATCCGGCGGGTGAGAGGGATGAACTCCACGATCTTCCACCCGAAGTACGCGGCCAGGACCGCGATGGGCAGCAGCGCGAGGGGGCTGTTCCACACGCCGTTCATCAGGGCGAAAGAAGTCGTGAGCATGTCAAAGGGCATGGAGGGACTCCGGAGGAAGAAGAGTGGGGCGCTTCAGGCTAACCGCACCACAAGGGTGATCGTGCCGTTTCCGCCCTTTCTGTCCCCCGAGTGCCCCTCCGATCGCGTCACTCCTCCGCTGACCGTGGTCCGGTCAGTGGAAGAAGTGACGGGTGCCGGTGAAGTAGAGCGTGATGCCCGCCTCCTTGGCGGCCTCGATGACCTGGTCGTCGCGGATCGATCCGCCCGGCTCCACGATCGCCTTCACCCCCGCCTCGGTCAGCACCTGCAGGCCGTCCGGGAAGGGGAAGTACGCGTCGGAGGCCCCGACCGATCCGGCCGCGCGCTCACCGGCCCGCGAGACCGCCAGCCGGGCCGAGTCGACCCGGTTGACCTGGCCCATTCCGACGCCGACGGTCGCGCCGCCGGTCGCGAGGAGGATCGCGTTGGACTTCACCGAACGGCAGGCCCGCCAGGCGAAGGCGAGGTCGGCCAGCACCTCGGGCGAGGCCGGCTCGCCGGCCCTGAGCTCCCAGCCGGACGGGTCGTCGCCGGGGGCTTCCACCCGGTCGACCGTCTGCACGAGCAGGCCGCCGTCGACGCGGCGGAACTCCGCGGCGTTCGCGGGCCCCGACGGGCAGGCGAGCAGCCGGATGTTCTTCTTCTCCCGCAGGATCTCCAGCGCGTCCGCCGCGAACGACGGCGCCACCACGACCTCCGTGAAGATCGGCGCGATCTGCTCGGCCAGCTCACGGGTCACCTCGCGGTTCACCGCGATCACCCCGCCGTACGCCGAGACCGGGTCGCACTCGTGCGCCTTGCGGTGCGCCTCGGCCACGTCGGTGCCCACGGCGATGCCGCACGGGTTGGCGTGCTTGATGATGGCGACGGCCGGCTCGGCGAAGTCCCAGGCGGCCCGCCAGGCGGCGTCGGCGTCCACGTAGTTGTTGTAGGACATCTCCTTGCCGTGGAGCTGCTCGGCGTTGGCCAGGCCGTCCGTGCCGCCGGTGTAGAGCGCGGCTCCCTGGTGCGGGTTCTCGCCGTACCGCAGGGCCGCCTTGCGCTTCCACGCCGCGCCCATGAACGACGGCCACTCGCCCTCGGGGGCGTACACGTTGCCGAACCACGACGCCACCGCGACGTCGTACGCCGCGGTGTGCGCGTAGGCCGTGGCGGCGAGCCTCCTGCGTTCGGTCAGCGTGAAGCCGCCCTCCGCGGCCGCGGCCAGCACGTCGCCGTACGCCGCGGGGTCGACGACCACGGCCACCGTGCCGTGGTTCTTGGCGGCGGCCCGGATCATCGCGGGGCCGCCGATGTCGATCTGCTCGACGCACTCGGCGTCCGAGGCGCCGGAGGCGACCGTGGCGGCGAACGGGTAGAGGTTCACCACCGCGAGCTGGAACTGCTCGATCTCCAGCTCCTCCAGCTGCTTGACGTGCGAGGGGTTGCCGCCGTCGGCGAGCAGCCCGGCGTGCACCCGCGGGTGGAGGGTCTTGACCCGGCCGTCCAGGCACTCGGGGAAGCCGGTGAGCGACTCCACCCTGGTGACCGGCACGCCGTAGGAGGCGATCGCGGCGGCGGTGCCGCCGGTCGACACGATCTCCACGCCCGCGGCCTCAAGCCCCCGCGCCAGGTCTTCCAGACCCGTCTTGTCGTAAACGGTGATGAGCGCACGGCGGATGGCGATGCGGGTCACTTCGTGGTCCTTCCTGATGTCGTGCCCTGTGTCCGGTCCTGTGCCGGAGCCGGTTCTGCGACGGGCGCCGGGCGCCGGGCGGCGGCGGCCTGTCCCGCGGCTCGCGCCGTCCCCAGGCGTACGGTCCGCCCGGTCGTGGTCCAGCCCTCGCGGGCCATCCGGCCGACCATCTCGACGAGGAGGCCGCGCTCGACGGTCTTGATCCGCTCGTGCAGCGACTCCTCGTCGTCGCCCTCCCGCACCGGCACCGCCTCCTGGGCGATCACGGGCCCGGTGTCCACGCCCGCGTCGACCAGATGCACGGTGCAGCCGGTGACTCGGACGCCGTACGCGAGCGCGTCGCGCACCGCGTGGGCGCCCGGGAAGGAGGGCAGCAGCGCCGGGTGGGTGTTGACGACCGGGAACGCGGCCAGCACGCGAGGACCGAGGATCTTCATGAACCCGGCGGAGACCACGAGGTCGGGCCGGTGCCCGGCGATGCGCTCCGCCAGGCTCTCGTCCCATTCCTCCCGGGTGGAGTGGTCGCCCACCCTCTCGACGAACGTGGGGACGCCCGCGCGCCCGGCCCGCGCCAGGCCCTCGATGTCGTCGCGGTCGGCCCCGACGGCCACCACCGTCGCGCCGTACGCGTCGTCGGAGGCGGCGTCGAGCAGCGCTTGCAGGTTGGTCCCCGATCCCGAGACGAGGACCACGAGCCGGAAGGACAGGGCGGAACTCCTTCGTGAGCTGGCTTCGTTTTGCAGGTGATTACCGGGAGATGGTTCCTTAGAGATGGTCGCGCGTGGAGGGTGGGCCCTCGACGCAGCTAAAGCGTATCGGGCGCCGGCCATCAGGATTCACGACGGGCTATGCGAACGCGAGGCGAGGAGACCGTGACAACATCCCTTGAGACTTCGGCACCGGCGACCGGAGGACGAAGGGCGCTGGCCCTGGCCGTCACGGCCATGGTCTTCACCCTGCTGCTGCCGCCCGCGGGGCTGGCGCTGTCGGTCTTCGCGTTCATCGTGGCCGTCCGCGATCTCCGCCTGCTGAACCGCGCACGGCAGGGCATCGGCATGGCGACCGGCGCCGTGGTGCTGTCGTCGCTCGCGTTCGTGCTGGGCGCCGTCACGACGGCCTTCCAGCTCTACTTCTCGGCGGAGCTCAACGCGTACACCGAGTGCCGCAAGGGCGCGGGCACGGTGGCCGCCCAGCAGGAGTGCTCCGACCAGCTCATGCGGGCCTTCGAGGAGAAGCTCGGCATGGCCTGGCCCGCCTCCGTCCCCGCCCCCGCCTGACGGCCCCTCGCCGACGCGCCGGGGGCCGGGCGTTCCTCCGGTTTGCCCCTGACGTACGGGTCAGGGTTTACCGTCGCGGCGGCGTGCGGCGGGGCCGCACGGCCGCTCACGTCGTCGCGCGAGGAGAAGCCCATGTCCGAGACACCGCCCGGCACCGTACGGGAGATCAGGCTCACCGAGGTTCCGTCCGGTCTGCCCGGCCCCGAGCACCTGGCCGTCGTGGAGGTCCCGACGCCTGTGCCGGGAGCCGGTGAGGTCCTGGTGCGCAACTGCTGCTTCCAGGTCTTTCCGGCGCTGCGCACGTTGACGGCCGGGGGCGTGCCGGGCGCGCCCTTTCCGCCCCTGCGGCCGGGGGACACGCTGTTCGGCCCCGCCGTCGGCGAGGTCGTCACGGCCGGGGACGGCGCGAGCCTGCGGCCGGGCGACCTGGTCTCGCACTTCCAGGGCTGGCGCGAGTACGCCGTGGTCCCCGACTCCGAGCCGCTGGACGGCACCCTGCCCGATCCCGCCGCCTACCTCGCTCCGGGGGCCACGGCGTACGCGGCCCTGACGCGGATCGCGGGCCTGCGCCCGGGAGAGACCGTGTTCGTCAGCGGGGGCGCCGGAGGCGTCGGGTCGCTCGCGGGCCAGATCGCCCGCCTGCTGGGCGCGGCGCGCGTGATCGGCAGCACCGGCTCGGCCGCGAAGGCCGAGCGCATGACCGCCGAGCTCGGCTACGACGCGGTCGTCCTCCGCGGCGACGGTCCGTTCGGCGTGCGGCTGGCCGAGGCCGCGCCCGACGGCATCGACGTGGTCGTCGACAACGTCGGCGGCGAGCAGCTCCGTGCGGCGGCCGACGCGGCACGGCCGGGGGCCCGCCTCGTCCTGGTCGGGACCCTGGCCACGCAGCTGTCGGCGGCGTCCACCGGCGCGACCGCCCCCGTGGAGCTGGACACCTTCCGGCTCATCCTCGGGAACATCACCCTTCGCGGCCTGACCGGCGTCGACGCGGCGACCACCGCGGAGTGGAGGGAGCGCTTCGGCGCCTGGCTTCGCTCGGGGTCCATCTCCTTTCCGCACACGCGGATCCCGGGCATCGACCGCGCACCGCAGGCACTGCGTGAGCTCTTCGACGGACGACACGTCGGCACCGTCGTCGTGGAGCCGTGAACAACGCTTAAAGTAGGCGGGATGGGCATGCGGATCGGCGACGCCGCGGCGGCGACGGGGACCACTCCGCGCGCCCTGCGCTTCTACGAGCAGCGTGGGCTGCTCCTCCCGCCGCGCACGGCGTCGGGTCAGCGGGAGTACGGCCCGCGTGAGATCGCCCGTATCCGCCTGGTGCGCCAGTTGCTCGCCCTCGGCCTGACCGTCGAGGACGTCGCCGGCTGCGCCGACCGCCTGGACCTGCTGGAGGGCGACACCCTCCCGCCGTACGGCTCCCCCGGCTGCACGGGCGGCACGGGGGTCGTCCAGCGCCGCATCGCCGCCCTGAACGACGAGATCGGCCGCCTGACCCGGCTGCGGGACCGCCTCGCCTCGAGCGTCCCCGAGCCGGGGGGAGCACCCGAAACCGTGGCCGGGCCCATACCGGAGACTCTGGCATGCCCGAGCCCGTGAACACGCTCGTGGGCGCGGCCGGAGGCATGGGCGAGCACTCCCTGGCCCGGCCCTCCGACGGCGGGCTGTCGTCCGTCAGGCGCGTCCCGCCGCCGGCCGGCCGGTGGGTCGTCAGTCGCGGTCCCAGGCGTAGGGGTCGACGTAGATGACGTGGCCCCCGCGGTCGTCGGTCTCGTCGACGATGTCCGTACGCGGCTTCGGGGCGGCGCCGGCGGGCCGTTTGCGCGGCGGCTCCGGCCGGCCCCGCCGGGCGGTCATGTCGTCGAACGTCTCCGCGGTCGCCGCGGCGTGCTCGTCGGTCCAGTCGTCCCTGATCACGGGGATCGGCTGGGTCTCCGCCTCGGTGGCGTCCAGCCAGTGGCCCGGGAGATGGGCGCCCCGGGCCGGTCGCACCTTCCCGGCCGCCTTGGCGATCACGGCGCCGGCCTTCCTGACCGGCTCCGGCGCGGTCGCCGGCCGCCGGGAGATCAGCCACCAGTTGGCGATGCCGGCCGAGATTCCGGCGGCCACGCCGACCTCCAGCGCGACCGACAGCGCCACCTCCCAGGGGGAGGGCCCGACGGCGGCCAGCCCGGCCCCGCCGAGCGGCCCGCCCGACAGCGCCGCGAGCGTCCCCGCCGCGAGCCCGCTGGTGATCCCGCAGACGAAGCCCCACAGCGGCGCGGCCTCGATCGAGGGGGTCGGCGCGACGCGGGCCGTCACCACGCCCGCGACCGCCCCCGCGGCGAACGGCACCGCGATCACCGACATGACCCACGGGGGCGCGGTGCCGGACGGCGGCAGTGCGCCGAGCAGCGGCAGCATGGGAACCGCGCTCAGCTTGACCCCGGTGGGCGCGACCAGCGTGCCCGCGCCCACCGCGAAGCCGGGTCCCGAGATGTACGCCATTCCCCAGATCACGGCGTTGAAGAAGTAGAGGACCTCCAGGAGCAGGAGCAGCCCACCGCCGACCAGGCCGGGGCTGAGCACCTCCGACATCTGCTGGATCCGGGTGAAGTTCATCGCCACGGCCACGAGGACGAGCACCGCCCCCGCCGTGAGAAGCAGCGCGGTCGCGACGGCCGTACCCGCGACGAGCGAGCGCGGCCGCTCGGGCAGCAGGCGCAGCATCGACCGCCACGGCCCGATCGTGCGGGCGGTGGCCACCGATCCCGTGACGAAGGCCAGCAGCAGGTGGCTGACGAGCGCCTCCCCCGGGAACGGCTGCATGATCTCGTTGCGCGACACCAGGGCGATCACCCCGGCGAGCAGCGCGTACGGCGCGGCCAGCGAGATGCCGGCCTGGGCGATGAGCACGAGCTGGGCGCGGCGGCGGGCGTTCTCGACGTCGCGGGGGGTGCCTTTCGGCAGCCGGGCCGGCATCCGCAACCGCAGGTCGGCGTCGCGTGCCATCCACAGGCCCGCCCGGTAGAGCAGCGCGCCGGGCAGGATCATGAGCCCGATGGGCAGCAGGCCCACCCGGCCGCCGGGGATCGCGAATCCTGCGTGGTGGGCGGCCAGCCAGAGCTGGCAGGCCGTGCGGAACACGCCGGGCAGGCCCTCGCCGAAGGGCCCCCGGGGGGCGGCCATCCAGCCGATGAGCGTGAGCGTGGTGAGCACGGCGATGCCGACGCCGAGCGTCCAGAACGCGGCCAGCATGCCGGAGACGGGAAGCGGACGGCGGCTCTCCTCGTCGTCGCCGGCGCCACCGCGACCGAGGACGGCGCGGGGACCGGTCCTGATTTGATCGAGAAGTCCCGTCACGCTACCTCATCATCCCAGCGCGGCCGCCGCACTCCACGTCGCCACGCCGTTCACCCCCGCTCGAAATGGGATGATCTTGCAGTCGCCGCCCGCGCCGACTGCTCCCCATACGCGTCGTGACCTCACGCCGGAGGCGTGAGGTCACGAACGGCGCCGGGAGAACGGCTGGGCCGCCGGAACCCCTGAGGACCCGGCGGCCCGCCCGTCACGACTCCTTGGTCACGACATGAGCTCGCGCATGAGGCGGGCGGTCTCGCTGGGAGTGCGGCCGACGCGGACGCCGACCTTCTCCAGGGCCTCCTTCTTGGCCTGGGCGGTGCCGGCGGAGCCGGACACGATCGCGCCGGCGTGGCCCATCGTCTTGCCCTCGGGCGCGGTGAACCCGGCGACGTAGGCGACGACGGGCTTGGTGACGTGCTCGTCGATGTAGGCCGCGGCCCGCTCCTCGGCGTCGCCGCCGATCTCGCCGATCATCACGATCGCGTCGGTCTCCGGGTCGTCCTGGAACGCCTGGAGCGCGTCGATGTGGGTCGTGCCGATGACCGGGTCGCCGCCGATGCCGACGCAGGTGGAGAAACCGATGTCGCGCAGCTCGTACATGAGCTGGTAGGTCAGCGTGCCCGACTTCGACACCAGGCCCACGCGGCCCTTGGTGGTGATGTCGGCCGGGATGATCCCGGCGTTGGACGCGCCGGGCGAGGCGATGCCGGGGCAGTTCGGCCCGATGATGCGGGTCTTGTTGCCCTTGGAGACGGCGTACGCCCAGAACTCGGTGGTGTCGTGGACCGGCACGCCCTCGGTGATGACCACGCACAGCGGGATCTCGGCGTCGATGGCCTCACGGACGGCCGCCTTGGTGTGCGCCGGGGGCACGAAGACGACGGAGACGTCCGCGCCCGTCTGCTCCATGGCCTCCTTGACCGTGCCGAAGACCGGCAGGCCCTCGTGCGTGACGCCGGCCTTGCGGGCGTTGACACCGCCCACGACGTTCACCCCGGCGGCGAGCATGCGGCGGGTGTGCTTGGTGCCCTCACCGCCGGTCATGCCCTGAACGATGATCTTGCTGTTCTCGGTGAGCCAGATAGCCATTACGCACCTACCGCGGCGAGCTCGGCGGCGCGCTTGGCCGCTTCGTCCATCGTGTCGACCAGCTCGACGCGCGGGAGCGCGGCGTCGGCCAGGATCTGCCGCCCGAGAGCGGCGTTGTTGCCGTCCAGACGGACGACGAGCGGGTGGGTCACTTGCTCGCCACGGCTCTCCAGCAGCTTGAAGGCCGAGACGATGCCGTTGGCGACCGCGTCGCAGGCGGTGATGCCGCCGAAGACGTTCACGAAGACCGACTTCACCGACGGGTCGGACAGGATGATCTCCAGTCCGTTCGCCATGACCTCGGCCGAGGCCCCGCCGCCGATGTCGAGGAAGTTGGCCGGCTTGGGCCGCCCGGGGAACTCCTCGCCCGCGTACGCCACGACGTCCAGCGTGGACATGACCAGGCCGGCGCCGTTGCCGATGATGCCGACGTCGCCGTCCAGCTTCACGTAGTTGAGGTGCTTCTCCTTGGCCCGGGCCTCCAGCGGGTCCTCCGCGGCCTTGTCGACGTACGTCACGTGCTCCGCCTGGCGGAAGTCCGCGTTGTCGTCGAGGGTGACCTTGCCGTCGAGCGCCTTCACCTGGCCGTCGGCCGACAGGATCATGGGGTTGACCTCGACGAGCGAGGCGTCCTCGTCCACGAAGACGGCCCAGAGCTTCTCGATCAGCTCGGCGGCGCCGTCCAGCGCCTGCTGCGGCAGGCCGCCGGCCACCGCGATCTCGCGGGCCCTGGCGCGGTCGACGCCGGTCAGGGGGCTGACCGGCACCTTCGCCACCTTCTCCGGCGCGGTGTGCGCGACCTCCTCGATGTCCATACCGCCGGAGGCGGAGCAGATCGCGAGGAACGTACGGTTGGCACGGTCGAGGAGGAAGGAGAAGTAGTACTCCTCCGCGATCTGGCTGGCCTCCTCGATCAGGACCTTGTGGACCGTGTGGCCCTTGATGTCCATGCCGAGGATCCGCGTCGCCTTGTCGTACGCGTCGGCGGCGTCGTCGGCCACCTTCACGCCTCCGGCCTTGCCGCGCCCGCCGGTCTTGACCTGGGCCTTGACGACAACGCGTCCGGTGAGCTGCTCGGCAGCCGCCCGCGCCTCGTCCGCGGTGTGCGCCACGATTCCGCGCGGCACCGCGATGCCGTACTCCGCGAAGAGCTCCTTCGCCTGATGTTCGAACAGGTCCACGAGGGTCCGTCCCTTTTGATGTCCGAGGCCGGGCGCCGTCGTCCCGCCCGGCTATTCCGCGCAAGAAGCCTAGTCCCCGCGCGAGCATGGCCTTGTCATCGGGTCACCCGGAGCCTTGCCTTCAACCCTCGATTACGGCAAGGTTGGGCAAAATGCCTAAACGGTGGCGGGAACCGCAGAACGGACCCAGTCCACGATCTCCTGGGTCGTGGAGCCCGGCGTGAATATCCGCGCCACCCCCATCCGCTCCAGCTCGGGGATGTCGGCCTCGGGGATGATGCCGCCGCCGAACACGACGATGTCCTCGGCGTCCTCCTCGCGCAGCACCTCGAAGAGCCGGGCGAAGAGCGTCATGTGGGCGCCCGACAGGATGGACAGCCCGATGGCCGCCGCGTCCTCCTGGATCGCCGTCCGGACGATCTGCTCCGGCGTCTGGTGCAGCCCGGTGTAGACGACCTCCATGCCCGCGTCCCGCAACGCCCGCGCCACGACCTTGACGCCGCGGTCGTGCCCGTCGAGCCCCGGCTTGGCGACGACGACCCGAATCCTGCCTGCCATGAAGACCTCCCAGATGGTGCCGCTGCCCGAAGCGTAACCGCCAGGGCGGCGAACGCTCCCCTGCCCGACGCGGCGCGGCTCAGCCGTCCGCCCGCGCCGCGCGCAGCAGCGCGCGCAGGCCGTCGACGAGCCCCTGCCGCTCCCCCGGGGTCATGGCCCGTACGGCCCGCGCCAGCGGGTCCTCCTCCCGCGGCAGGGCGGTCAGGGCGGCGGCGTGGCCGGCGTCGGTGACGCGGACGAAGACCCGCCGGCGGTCGCGCCGGTCGCGGGCCCGCACCACGAGGCCCCGGTCCTCGACGCGGTCGACGAGCTCGGTCGTCGCGGCCATGGACAGCCGCAACTGCCCGGCCAGCTCGCCCACCGTGAGCGGGCCTTGGGCGACCAGACGGCGCAGGACCGACGCCATGCGCGCCGTGACGTCGCCCTCGCCCACCGGCTGCCCGGACATCCGGAGACACCGGTGGACGGCGGGATAGAGCCGGGAGATCTCCTCGACGGCCGGCCTCTCCTCCATGCGTTCCTTTCGCATGCGAATTATTCGCCCGAAATAATAATCACCCCGCATACCCGCCCTTCATCTGCCATTTCACAGGAAATCTAGATTTCCGTGACTTGTCCGTGATCATGAACCACGAGGATTCCCGGGCCGCTCTTGATGATCAAGGGCACTTACGGGAGGAACCCCACGTGAAGCGAGCATTCATGGCGCTGGCGTGCGCCGCGACGGCCGCGCTCGTCGCGCCCGCCGTCGCCGCCCCCGCCCATGCGCAGACCCCCACGGGAAGCCGGGCGCGGCCCGCGAACCCGGTGGCGGCGCTCAAGAAGCAGTTCGTTCCCGGCCGCGGCGTACGCGTCGTCTCGTCCGCCAGGTTGAACTACGGCGGCCTGATCGACGTCAAGTCCGGCGCGAAGGGCGTCGTCGGGTTCGGCCGGTCCGGGGTCGCGTCCTCCGACATCACCACCAAGACCAACTACGGTGGCGGACTGGGCGACGACGACGAGCTCAAGGGTCTCAACGACCCGATGCGGACCATCACCGTCGGCCGGACGGCGTACGTCTCCGGAGGCGTCTACGCGGACCTGCTGCCCGACGGCAAGTCGTGGCTGCGCCTGCCCGGGCAGGACCCGGACGCGGCGCTGACCGGCCTCGGCGGCTTCGTCAACCCGCTCGACCCGCGTGCCCTCCAGGCGGTCCTCGCGACCACCAAGGCCAAGGGCGCGGGCGGTGTCGTCAACGGCGCGCGGACCACGCTCTACCGGGGCACGATCACGGTGAAGCAGCTCGCCGCGGTGGTGCCGTCGCTGCGCAAGGGCCTGCCCTCCAGCATGTCGAAGGGCGTGATCAGCTGGAGGCTGTGGATCGGCGGAGACCAGCTCGTCCGCAAGGTGTCCAGCTCGATGACGACGACCTTGAAGGTCAAGAAGACGAGCATCGGCATCGAGATGAGCAGCACGACCGCCTTCGGCGGCTGGGGCGGGAAGGTCACGGTGAAGGCGCCGCCGAAGGACCAGGTCGCCAGCACCTCGGACATCGACGGCAGCGTGCCGGACCTGCCGCAGGTCATCGACCTGGGCGACTGATCGGCGCACGGACGCCCGCGGCGGCCGGGCTCCCCGCCCGGCCGCCGCTCAGCGCCTGACGGCCGCCGCCCACAACCGCCCGGCCGCCGCTCAGCGCCTGACGGCCGCCGCCCACAACCGCCCGGCCGCCGCTCAGCGCCTTCCAACCCGCGCTCAGAGGCTCCCTGCCGCCGCTCAGAGCTTCTCGATGGGCGCGTAGGCGAGCAGCAGGGTCTTCTCCCCGTCCCCACCGAAGTCGATCTTCACTCGGGTCTTCTCGGCGACGCCGTCCACGCTGACGACCGTGCCCAGCCCGAAGCTGTCGTGGGTGACGCGGTCGCCGGGCGACAGGCTCGGCATCTGACGGCCGCCCGCCTTGGGCGCCGGCGCCGTACGGGCGGAGGGGCGGGAGGTCGCGGCGGACCAGGCGGTCTTGCCGGGGTCGCCGCGCCACTCGACCAGGTCGCCCGGCACCTCCGACAGGAAGCGCGAGGCCGGGTTGAACGACGGCGCCCCCCACGAGGACCGCACCGCCGAGCGGGACAGGTAGAGCCGCTGCTTGGCCCGGGTGATGCCGACGTACGCCAGCCTGCGCTCCTCCTCCAGTTCCTTCGGGTCGCTGAGCGAGCGCATGTGGGGGAAGACCCCGTCCTCCATGCCCGTGAGGAACACCACGGGGAACTCCAGGCCCTTGGCGGTGTGCAGGGTCATCAGCGTGACCACCCCGCCGTGCTCGCCGGTCTCGGGGGCGCGATCGCCCGGGGGGACGACCCCCGCGTTCCCGCCCGGGATCTGGTCGGCGTCGGCGACCAGCGAGACCTGCTCCAGGAAGTCGACGAGCGTGCCCTCCGGGTTGGCCTCCTCGAACTCGGCGGCCACCGAGATCAGCTCGTTGAGGTTCTCCAGGCGGCTCTCGTCCTGCGGATCGCCCGAGGTCTCCAGCTCCGTGCGGTAGCCGGTGACGCGGAGCACCTCCTCCGCGAGGTCGGAGAGCGGAAGCTCCTTGGCCCGCAACTCCTCCAGCATCGCGACGAAGTCCCTGATCGCGTTGAGCGACCGGGTGGCCAGCCCCGGAGCCTCGCCGGCCCGGCGCAGTCCCTCCCAGAAGCCGATGCGCTCCCGGTTCGCGAACGCCTCGACCATCGCCTCGGCCCGGTCGCCGATGCCGCGCTTGGGCACGTTGAGGACCCGCCGCAGCGACACCGTGTCGTTCGGGTTGGCCAGGACCCGCAGGTAGGCGAGCAGGTCCTTGACCTCCTTGCGTTCGTAGAACCGCACCCCGCCCACGACCTTGTACGGCAGGCCGGTGCGGATGAAGATCTCCTCGAAGACGCGGGATGCGGCGTTCGTGCGGTAGAAGATCGCTACGTCGCCCGGCGTGACGTCGTGGTCGTCGCAGAGCCGGTCGATCTCCTGTGCGACGAACATGGCCTCGTCGTGCTCGTTGTCGGCCGCGTAACCGATGATCTTCGAACCCGCGCCCTGGTCGGACCACAGGTTCTTCGGCTTGCGGCCCTCGTTGCGGGAGATGACCGAGTTGGCGGCGTTCAGGATCGTCTGCGTGGAGCGGTAGTTCTGCTCCAGCAGGATCGTCCGGGCGTCCGGGTAGTCGCGCTCGAACTCCAGGATGTTGCGGATCGTCGCGCCGCGGAAGGCGTAGATCGACTGGTCGGCGTCGCCGACGACGACCAGTTCGGCGGGCTCGACGCCCTCGCGCACCACGTCGCCGTCTGCGGTGCGCACCTCGGGCCGCCCGACCAGCTCCCGGATCAGCGTGTACTGCGCGTGGTTGGTGTCCTGGTACTCGTCGACCATCACGTGCCGGAACCTGCGCCGGTAGTGCTCGGCCACGTCGGGGAAGAGCTGGAACAACGTGACCGTCAGCATGATCAGGTCGTCGAAGTCCATCGCGCCGGCCTCGGTGAGCCGCCGCTGGTAGGTGCGGTAGGCCTCGGCGAGCGTGCGCTCCAGGTGCGTCGACGCCCGGTCGGCCGCCGTCTCGTAGTCGATCAGCTCGTTCTTGAAGTTGCTGACCTGGGCCGAGAACGACCGCGGCGGATAGCGCTTGGGATCGAGGTCGAGCTCGCGGCAGACCATCGCCATGAGCCGCTGGGAGTCGGCCTGGTCGTAGATCGAGAAGCTGGAGGAGAAGCCCAGCCGCTTGGCCTCGCGCCGCAGGATCCGCACGCAGGCGCTGTGGAACGTCATCACCCACATCGCCCTGGACCTCGGGCCGATCAGCTTGTCGACCCGCTCCTTCATCTCGCGGGCGGCCTTGTTGGTGAAGGTGATCGCGAGGATCTCCCCGGGCTGGACGCCGCGTTCCGCCAGCAGGTAGGCGATGCGGTGGGTCAGCACCCGGGTCTTCCCGGAGCCCGCCCCCGCGACGATCAGCAGGGGGCTGCCCTGGTGGGTCACGGCGTCCCGCTGCTGCGGGTTGAGGCCGTCGAGCAAGGGATGGGTGGCGGCTCCGATGGACACGTCCCTAGGGTATGACTGCCCACCGACATCCGGAGCCCACTCACCCGGCAAGGCCCGTTTAAGGTAATTGCCGGACCATGAGGAGGTTGCCCGTGCTGGACGAGGCGGAAATCCGCAAAGTGCTGGTCGTCGTCGCGCACCCCGACGACATCGACTTCGGCGGGGCGGGAACGATCGCCAGGCTGACCGAGGCGGGGGCCGAGGTCGTGTACTGCCTGGTCACCGATGGCGACGCGGGCGGATTCGACCGTCTGGTGGACAACGGCGGCATGGCGGCGCTGCGCCGGGCCGAGCAGACGGCGGCGGCCAAGTGCGTGGGCGTCGGCGACCTGCGCTTCCTGGGATACCAGGACGGGATGGTCGAGCAGACGCTCGGCCTGCGCCGCGACATCACGCGGGTGATCCGCCAGGTCCGGCCGGACCTGGTCGTCACCTCGACCCCCGACCGCAACTACGAGCGGCTCGGGCCGAGCCACCCCGACCACCGGGCCGTCGGCGGCGCCACCCTCGACGCGGTCTATCCCGACGCCCGCAACCCGTACGCCTTCCCCGAACTGCTCACCGACGAGGGCCTGGAGGCCTGGACGGTGCGCGAGGTGTGGCTGAGCGGCGGGATGGCCGTGAACCACTACGTCGACGTGACCTCCACAGTGGACCGGAAGGTCGCCGCCCTGCGCGCCCACGAGAGCCAGACCGCGCACATCCCCGACCTGGACGGCATGATCAAGGGCTGGCTCTCCGCCAACGCCGCCGCCGCAGGCCTCCCCGAGGGCTCGTACGCCGAGGCGTTCCAGCGGGTCGTCACCGCCTGAGCGGGGCGGCGGGGCCGGCGCTCCGGTCGTCCAGGCGGCGGGCGGCCCGGGCGGCGGCGTAGCCGAGGGAGTTCGTCGCCACGTGCAGCAGCGCAGGGGCGAGCAGACCGGCGCGGTGGCGGAGCCCGTGGAACACCAGCCCCGCCAGCGCGGTGGACGCCACCGTCCCCGCCACCAGCCGCCCCGCCTCCACACCGCCCCGGCGGCCGTCACCCGGGGCGGGGTCCTCCCCCGCCGTCAGGCGTCCGAGGGCGGGGTTGGCCCGCGCCATGTCGAGCGCGGGCAGCACGTGCCACACCCCGAACAGCGCGGCCGAGGCGGCGACCGCCGTACGCGCGGGCAGGACCCGGCCGAGCAGGGCCGGGAGCACGCCGCGGAAACCGACCTCCTCCAGCAGCACGGTCCCGAAGGGCACCTGGACCAGGGCCTCCTCCAGCACCCGGCGACGCGACAGCGCCAGCGCCCGCTGGTCGTGGAACAACGGCCGGGTCCGGGGCAGCGCCACGCCGGCCGCGTACCCCGCGGCGACGGCGGCGGCGAGCGCCCCGCCTGTCGCGGCGCCCGCGCGGGCGTCCCGGAAGCCCAGCTCATGCCGGGTCAGCCCGGCCCGCCGGGCGATCAGCAGGAGCGCGCCGGTCGCGGCGGCGGACGTCACCGGGGCCCAGCGCCGGGCGACGCGGTTGTTGAGCAGGTTCGCCGCGGCGAGCACGCCGAGACCCGTCGCGATCGTCCGCCTCACGCCGTCCTCCACCGCCTTCGCACGTGCCCCGCCATCACATCACGCCGCATCGCCACTGTGACCCGCCACGCTCCGCCCGCCGCGCCGCATCGTGCTCCGCCTCACCGTGCTCCGCCTCGCCGTGCGCCGGCCCCGGCGCGCCGTCCGGCATGCCCGTACACGACGGTCATGGGGGATCAGCAGGCCCCCACGCCCTCGTTGTAGCCCTGGGCGAAGTACCCCTGCCGCTGCTGCGGAGTGCCGTGCGCGTCGGGCGCCCACCAGGCGTCGGTGGGGTCGCCGGCCGCTTCGAGGTTGACGAGCAGTTCCTCCTCGTCGCCCTCCTCGGCCCGCAGCGCCCGCGCCTGGATGAGGCCGCCGAGCGTGGCGCCCGCGTAGCAGTCGGCCTGAAGCTCCCGCTGCACGTTGTAGCGGAAGTCGTCCACGAGCTGGGCCTGGACCGCGTGCCCCAGTTCATGCGGGATCACCACGTAGACCGCGCCGTCGCCCATCCGGTCGTACATCGCCTTCAGCCAGGCGGCGTCGTAGGCGACGAAGTGCCCGTACGGGCAGTAGAAGGCGTTCTCCGGCACGGCCTGCTGCCCGCCGCAGTCGGGACCGTCGTTCCCCTCGTACGCGACGAAGCGGGTGATCGGGCGGTAGGTCTCCCCACTCTGGCCGAAGCGGTTCGCCCAGAACCACTCGGTGAGGCACCGGGCGAGCTTCACGTCGCCGGGGAAGTCGTCGCCGGTGCCCTTGCACGGTGTCGCCCGGGCGCCGCCCTGCTGCGCGCGGTCCGGCGGAGGCGACCCGGCGAGCGTGCCGCAGGACGCGACCAGGGTCACCAGGAGGAAGAACGCGGCGAACGCTCGACGGGTCATTCCACTACTGCTACCCCAAATATGGGGAAAAATTTCGCTAAGACCCGCCCTGAGTGGTCACACACTCCAGAGGTGGACGGGCTCGTTGGTGTGCATGTGGTCCAGGTAGCGCAGGGTCATCCGGCGCAGTGCCTCGTGGTCCCCGCCGAGCGCCCGGGCCGTCCTGACCTGCCAGTCAGCCCCCGTACGGCCGGTCACGCAGCGCCGCTCGATGATGCCGAGCAGCCGGTCGCGCTGGACCGGGTCGACCTCCCACAGGTCCAGCCCGTGATAGGCGAGGGGCAGCAGCCTGCGCAGGATCAGTTCGGCGGCGGGCACCTCCCCCAGGCCCGGCCAGTACAGGCGGGCGTCGAGGCCGTACCGCGCGGCGTTGCGGAGGTTGTCCTCGGCCGCGGCGAAGGACATGCGCGTCCACACGGGCCGTTCGGCCGACGGGAGCACCCGCATGAGCCCGTAGTAGAAGGCCGCGTTGGCGGCGATGTCCGCGACGGTCGGCCCGGCCGGTAACACCCGGTTCTCCACCCGCAGGTGCGGGACGCCGCCGGCCACGTCGTAGACGGGCCGGTTCCAGCGGTAGACGGTGCCGTTGTGCAGCCGGAGCTCGTGCAGCCCGGGCACTCCGCCGCCGTCCAGAACCTGCCTCGGGTCCTCCTCCTCGCACAGCGGCAGCAACGCGGGGAAGTAGCGGACGTTCTCCTCGAACAGATCGAAGACCGAGGTGATCCACCGCTCCCCGAACCACACCCGGGGCCGCACGCCCTGGGCCTTCAGCTCCTCGGGACGGGTGTCGGTGGCCTGCTCGAACAGGCTGATCCTGGTCTCCCGCCACAGCTCCTTGCCGAACAGGAAGGGCGAGTTGGCCGCGACCGCCACCTGCGGGCCCGCGATGACCTGGGCCGCGTTCCAGTGGTCGGCGAACTTCTCCGGGCTCACCTGCAGGTGGAGCTGGACACTCGTGCACGCCGCCTCGGGGGTGATGCTGTCGGCGTAGGTGTCGAGCAGGTCGACGCCCTCGATGTGGAGGTGCAGGTCCTCGCCGCGGGCGGCGAAGATCTGCTCGTTCAGCAGCTTGTAGCGCGGATTGGCCGACAGCGTGCCCTCGCTGACGTCGGACTCGCGCAGGGTCGGCAGGATGCCGACCAGCATGAGCTGCCCGCCGACGCGGGCGGCCCGCTCCTGCCCGCGGTTGAGGCGGCGCCGTACGGACTCCTCCAGCAGCCGGCTGCCGTCGCCGGACAGCACCTGCGGCGGGACGTTGATCTCGACGTTGAACTGGCCCAGCTCGGTGGCCCAGTCGGGCTCGGCGATGGCGGCCAGGACCTCGGCGTTCTTCATGGCCGGCTCGCCCCGCGCGTCGACCAGGTTCAGCTCGATCTCCATGCCCATCAGCGGCCGCTCGAACTCGAACCGCGACCCCCGCAGCATCTCCGCGAGGATCTCCAGCGACAGCTTGACCTTCTCCCGGTAGCGACGGCGGTCCTCCCGGGTGAAGGACACGGAGGGTACGTCACGGCCCATGCCCGAAGCGTCGCACGCCGAGGGGCGATCACACCAGACGGGCCGACACGGACGGGGTCAGACCAGGCGTCTGGCGGTGGCCCACCGCGACAGCTCGTGCCGGTTGGAGAGCTGCAGCTTGCGCAGCACGCTCGACACGTGGGTCTCAACGGTCTTCACCGAGATGAACAGCTCCTTGGCGATCTCCTTGTACGCGTAGCCGCGCGCGATCAGCCGCAGCACCTCACGCTCCCGCTGGGTGAGCGAGTCGAGCTCGGGATCGATGGGCGGCGCCTCGGTCGAGGCGAACGCGTCGAGCACGAACCCGGCCAGCCGCGGGGAGAACACCGCGTCGCCCTCCGACACCCGGACGATCGCGTCGGTCAGCTCGGCGCCGCTGATCGTCTTGGTCACGTAGCCCCGGGCGCCGCCCCGGATGACCCCGATCACGTCCTCGGCGGCGTCCGACACCGACAGCGCGAGGAAGCGCACCTGCGATCCCGAGCCGAGCACGCGCCGGAGCACCTCCTGGCCGCCGCCGCCCGGCATGTGCACGTCGAGCAGCACCACGTCGGGCGCCAGCTCGGCGATCGCCGAGACCGCCGACTCGACGTCCTCGGCCTCGCCGATGACCTGGATCGACGGGCCCAGCTCGGCCCGTACGCCGGACCGGAACAGCCGGTGGTCGTCGACGATCAGCACGCGTACGGTCTTCATCAAAATCCTCCGAGGGAACCCCCGCCTCCAGGCGGGAGAGGAATCGGACTTGCTACGGAGCAGGGTAGAGGCAGGCGTTTCGCCGCCAGGCGAACCGCCGTAGGAACACATGCACGAGCCTTAACCGATCGTGCAAGATGTGGGGCATGGCGCGGATCGTGAAGCGGGCCTACCGGTACCGCTTCTACCCGACCCCCGAGCAGGCCTGCGAGCTTGCCCGGACGTTCGGGTGCGTACGCCTGGTCTACAACAAGGCCCTGGAGGAACGGACCCGCGCCTACACCGTGGAAGGCCGCCGTGTCTCCTACGTTGAGTCCTCGGCCTCGCTCACGGCATGGAAGCGCAGCAAGGAGCTGGCGTTTCTCAACGAGGTGTCCAGTGTGCCGTTGCAGCAGGCGCTGCGGCACCTGCAGGCGGCGTTCGCGAACTTCTTCGCGCGCCGGGCCAAGTATCCCACCTTCAAGTCGCGCAAGAGGTCCCGAGCGTCGGCGGAGTACACCCGCTCGGCGTTCCGCTGGCGAGATGGCCGGCTCACGTTGGCCAAGATGCACGACCCGCTGGAGATCGCGTGGTCGCGTCCGCTTCCGGAGGGGGCGGAGCCGTCCACGGTGACGGTCTGCCGGGATGCGGCCGGGCGGTGGTTCGTGTCCCTCCTGGTGGAGGAGACGATCCGCTCTCACGACCCCAGCGAAAGCATGGTGGGTGTGGATGCGGGGATCACGAATCTGCTGGCCCTGTCCCGCCAGATCCCCGGGTTGACCGACAAGGACGGCAGGGTCGCCAATCCCCGGCATGAGCGGGACAGCCGCAGGCGCCTGACCAAGGCCCAGCGCTCGCTGGCCCGCAAAGCCAAGGGCAGCGCGAACCGGGCCAAGGCCAGGCTCAAGGTCGCCCGCATCCACGCGCGGATCACCGACCGCCGCCGCGACTTCCTGCACAAGCTTTCGACTCGGCTCGTCCGCGAGAACCAAGTGGTCGTGATCGAGGACCTGACGGTGCGGAACATGGTGAAGAACCACGCCCTCGCCCGCTCGATCTCGGATGCGAGTTGGAGGGAACTGCGGTCCATGCTGGAGTACAAGGCCAACTGGTATGGGCGGGAGTTGCTGGTGGTAAACCGGTGGTTTCCCTCTTCCAAGTTGTGCTCGGCCTGCGGGGCACTGGCTGAGTCGATGCAGCTGCATGTCCGGACCTGGCAATGCGTCTGCGGGGCGGTCCACGACCGCGACATCAACGCCGCCAAGAACATCCTCGCCGCCGGGCTGGCGGAGAGGTGAAACGCCTGTGGAGCTGGTGTAAGACCTCAACGAGAATCCTCTCGGACGAGGCGACCGGCGGTGAAGCAGGAAGCCCGACCGGCGACGGTTGGAATCCCCTCCCTTCAGGCAGGGGAGATGTCAAGGTTCCCTCTTCATGGTCAGCATGACCTCGGTTCCGTCGCCGGGCTCGGTCCTGACCCGGGCGCTTCCGCCGTTGCGCTCCATCCTGCCGATGATCGACTGGCGGATGCCCATCCGGTCACCGGGGACGTCGTCGAGCACGAAGCCCTTGCCCCGGTCCCGGACGAACACCGTCACCTCGTCGGGCTCGACCTCGGCGTAGACGGAGACGACCGGAGACCCACTGTATTTGCACGCGTTGACCATCGCCTGCCGGGCGGCGTGGAGCAGGGCCACCATGTTCTCGGTCAGCTCGCAGTCGCCCACGCAGACGACCTCGATCTGCACGCCGTGGGCGTCCTCCTCCTCGGCCGCGACCCGGCGTACGGCGGCGGCGAGGGTCGCGTCGGCGTCCTGCTTGGGCTGGTAGAGCCAGTTGCGCAGCTCCCGCTCCTGCGAGCGGGCGAGCCTGGCCACCTCCCGCGCGTCGTGGGCGTTACGCTGGATGAGGGTCAGCGTGTGCAGCACCGAGTCGTGGACGTGGGCGGCCACCTCGGCCCGCTCCTCCTGCCTGATGCGCTCGGTGCGCTCCCGCTGGAGCTCCTTGACGAGCGAGGCGAGCCAGGGCGCGGCGATCATGAGCATGCCGCCGACGACCACCGCGGTGAAGACCAGCCCGGTCTTCGCCTTGGCCAGCTCACCGCTCGCGGCGAGGAAGCCGATCGCGCCCACGACGACGAGCAGCGCGCCGATGCCCGTGCGGACCCAGGTCGTGCTGACCTGCTTGACCGCTCCGGACATCCAGCGCTGCCGGCGTCCCGGGTCGGCCTGCTGCCACAGGATCAGCGCGCCGATACCGCCCACGGCGATCGGCCAGGTGCCGAACCCGCCGGTGGACGCGCCGGTCAGCCAGGCGAAGGCCCCGAGCGTCAGCCACAGCACGCCGTACGCCGCGAGCTGCCCCCACTCGCGGGCGGGCTCGCGGCCCTCCACCTCCTCCTTGGGGGTGAACATCCACAGCGCGGCGTACGCCACGAGGCCCAGCCCGTCGACGACGGTGAGCAGCACGAAGGCGAGGCGCAGCACGACGGGGTCGAGCCGCAGCTGGGCGGCGGCGCCCTGGGCGACGCCCGCGACCACCCGGCCCGACACGGGCCGGACCATCCGGGGGAACGCCACGGGGGCGTTAGGCATCTCAGACATCTCGGAAAGCATCGTCACACGTCAGGGAGCATGGGCGCATCAGGGCATGCCCTGATGTGGCCCCTGGGGACTCGGGGACGGCTCAGGGGTTCCCCCGATGGCAGGCCCGCGGCGGACCCGGCCAGGATGGGACCATGACCGAGGCGCCATCCGCTCCCGCTCCCGACCCCGCCGGCCAGCCAGAACCCGAGAGGGTGCTGAGCCGCCACCGCGACGGCCGCGTGATCACAGGCGTGTGCGCGGGCCTCGGCAGGTACACGGGCATGGACCCGGTGCTCTTCCGGGTCGGGTTCGCGGTGCTGGTCCTCGCCTCCGGCATCGGCGTCATGCTGTACGTCGCGGCGTTCCTGCTGATGCGCCGGCCGGACGGCGGCCCTGGCCACCTGGAGCAGTGGACCCGGCGGATGTTCGACGCCGAGACCGTGCTCGCGTTGCTGGCGGCGGTCTTCGCGTTCGGGCTGATCATCAACGTGGCCTCGGGCGGCATCAACCGCGGCACGATCGTCGTCGGCACGCTGCTGGCCATCGTGCTGATGGCCGCGCACGCCCGGGGCGTCGACCTGCTCACCATGGCCAGGTCGATGCCGGAACGGGCGACCGGCCGGCGCGGCATGACCCGGTCCACCCCCGGGTTCGCGCCGTTCGCCCCCTTCGCGCAGGAGCCGTACGCCCCGGCGCCGCAGCCGGCCGAGACGACGGCGATGCCGGGAACGTACGGCCCGCAGGCGGCCGGGCGGGGGCCCGAGCCGTCCGCCCGCCGGAGCGCGACCCCCGAGGATGCCGCTGAGAACAGCGCCCAGGACACCGCCGTCCGCCGGTTCGCGTCGGAGCCCACGCGGGAAACGGTGACGGAACAGGTGCGGGACACCACATCGGAGCCCATGTCAGAGCCCGGGGCGGAGCCCACGGGGGACACCGTGACGGAGCCCGTGCGCGACGTGGACGCCGAGCATGGCGCGGGTTCCGCGGCCCGGGCCGACGGCGACCCACCGACCCGGGCCTTCGAGACTCCGGCCGGCACGGCCCCGCTGTCCGGGCCGGGCGCCCCGGGGTCCGGCCTACGCGACTCCGGACTACGCGACTCCGCCACACACGACCCCGGCCTACGCGACTCCGCCACACACGACCCCGGCACGCGCGACTCCGGGCCACTCGGCTTCGGCGCGGGCGGGGGTCCCGTACCGCCGCCTCGGGCCGCGGACGGGTACCGGCGGCTGTCGGACCTGGCCCGCGAGGCGCGGGCAAGCGCGCGAGGCGACCTCGGCTCACCCGGCCAGGCGCCGGGCCAGTCCGCCGGTCAGGGGTACGGAACGGGCGGATCGCAGGGGTACGGCGCGGGCGAGCCTTTCGCGCCCCACGGCCCGTACACGATGCGGGAGCCGTACCGGCCGCTCGCCACGCCCTACGCGGCGGGCCCGTACGGGCCGCCCGTGGCCCCGCCGCCGCGGCCCAGGAAGCCCAAGCGTCCCAGGTCGTTCGTCAGCGGCCTCACGATATGCCTCGCCCTGATCGTTGGAGGGATCATGGTCACCATGCAACGGACCGGCACCGGCTCGGTCGGCCTCCCGGTCGTCGGCGGGGCGGTGCTCGTCACGATCGGCGCGGGCCTGCTCGTCGCCGCCTGGTTCGGCCGAGGCGGCGGGCTGGTCGCCGCCGGCACGATCGTGGCCCTCGTGCTGGTGGGAAGCACGACGGTCAACGGCATTCCCCGCAAGGTCGGCAGCTACGTCTGGCATCCCGTCACCGCCGTGCGGTCGCCCAGCACCTACGAACTGGGCATCGGCGAGGGCAAGCTCGACCTGAGCGACGTCCCGCTGAAGTCGGGCGCCCGGCTGAGGTTCGACGCCTCGGTGTCGCTGGGCCAGCTCACGGTGATCGTCCCGCCCACCGCGCGGATCGAGGTGTACGGCTTCACGAAGCTGGGCGAGGTGCGGATCGACCACACGGTCGAGGACGGCACCAACGTGCGGTTCGACCGCGTCCTGGAGCCCGAGACGCCCGGCAAGGGCGACGCGGCCACGATCGAACTGCACGTCAAGGCGGGCGTCGGAGACGTGGAGGTGCGCCGTGCTGCCTGACCACCACACCGATCCTCGTGCCCAGCGCCCGCGCCGGGTGCACCGTACGAGCTGGATGTGCCTGCTCTCGGGCCTGCTGTTCATCGGCATGGGCATCCGCTACCTGACCGGGCCCGACCCCGACGCGGTCGTGATGGCTCCCCTGCTCGTCGGAGGGCTGGGGTTCGCGGCCTTCATCGCGATCCTCGCGAAGGCCATCCGCCGCTGATCCCCTCCTGCTGACCCCGCCTCCTCGACCCTGGGCCCGGCTTCCGGTCCAGGGTCGGGGTGTTTCACGCCCTGATTCGGGAATCGGTCGCCAGGAGCATACTCAGTATGCATACTGAGTATCCATGTCGGTACGACACGGCCTGCTCGCCCTGCTGAGTCAGGGCCCGCGTTACGGCTACCAGCTCAAGACCGAGTTCGAGGCGTCCACCGCCGACACCTGCCCGCTCAACATCGGGCAGGTCTACACGACGCTGTCCCGCCTGGAGCGGGACGGCCTCGTGTCCCGCGCCGGGGAGGACGAGCAGGGCCGCGTCCGATACGCCATCACCCCCGACGGGCACGGCGAACTCGACAGGTGGTTCGCCAAACCCGTCTCCCGGGCCGACCGGCCCCGCGACGAACTCGTCGTGAAGCTCGCCATGGCCGCCACCACCCCCGGCGTGGACGTGGCGGCGGTCGTCCAGGCGCAGCGGTCCTCGACGATGCGGACCCTGCAGGAGCTCACGCGCGCCAAGCGGGGCTTCGACGCGTCCGCCGAGACCGCGCAGCGCCTGGTCCTCGATTCGATGATCTTCCAGGCCGAGGCCGAGCAGCGCTGGCTCGACCACTGCGAAGCCGTCCTCGGCGGCCCCTCCGACTCCAGCCCAGCCAAGGAGACCCCGTGACCGAGCGTGAGCCGTCCGCGTCCGCAGCGGACCAGTTACCCCGCCCGGACGGCGAGCCGATCGTCCGCCTCGCCGGCGTCGTCCGCGTCCACGGCGAGGGGCCGCACGCCGTACCCGCCCTGCGGGGCGTCAGCCTCGACGTGCGGGCCGGTGAGCTGGTCGCCGTCATGGGCCCGTCCGGGTCCGGCAAGTCCACCCTGCTCAACCTGGCGGGCGGGCTCGACCGGCCGACCGAGGGGTCCGTCCTGCTCGAAGGCCGCGAACTGCGTGATCTGCCGCCCAAGCGGCTCGCGGAACTGCGCCGCAGGAGTGCGGGTTACGTGTTCCAGGACCTCAACCTCATCCCGTCGCTGACGGTGGCCGAGAACGTCGCGCTACCGCGTGAGCTGGACGGAGCGTCCACGGCGACGGCCCGGCGTGCGGCCCTGCGGGTGCTGGACGAGGTGGGTCTCGCGGACATGGGCGACCGGTTCCCCGACGACCTGTCGGGCGGGCAGCGCCAGCGGGCCGCCATCGCCCGGGCGCTGGTCGGCGAGCGCCGCCTGCTCCTCGCGGACGAGCCCACCGGGGCCCTCGACACCCGGGCGGGCGACGAGATCATCCAGGTGCTCCGGCAGCGCGCCGATGCGAGGGCCGCCGTGCTGCTGGTCACCCACGAACCGCGCTACGCCGCCTGGGCCGACCGCGTCGTCTTCCTCCGGGACGGCCGGATCACCGACTCCTCCGACGCCCAGGGGACGGACGGGGCCGGCGGCATGGGTGTGGTGAGCGCCCGATGAGAGGCCTGCGCGCCGCGCTGCGGATCTCGCGCCGCACCGCCTGGCGTTCGAAGGGGCGCAGCGCGCTGATCCTCGCGATGCTCGCGCTGCCCGTCGCCGTCGTCACCTTCGTGCTGACCATGTTCGCCACCGTGAACGAGATGTCACCCAGCCAGTACCCACTCGGCCGGGCCGACGCCGTGGTGCAGGGCGCCCGCGAGTGGAGCGGCCTCAGCCAGAACGCGTGGGGAGAGACCGATCCCCTGGAGAACGGCGCGAAGACGACACCGTACACCCGGGCGGAGATCGCCGGCCTCATCCCCGGCAGCCGCCTGATCCCGGCGTCGCAGCAGTTCCTCCGATATCTCGCCCCGGGAGGGTACGAGATGGGATTCGTCCGGCAGGTGGATCTGCGCGACCCGATGTCCCAGGGCACCTTCCGGCTCGTGCGCGGCAGGCTTCCCGCCGCTCCCGGCGAGGCCGTCCTCTCCGCCCAGCTGCTGGACGAGCAGACCAGGCCGGGCGTGACGCTCCTGGCCACGGAGGAACGACATCCGCTCCGGATCGTCGGCGTCGCCCTGTTCGCTCCGGCGAGGCCCGAAGTTGTCGTCTTCCCTGGCAGTCTGCCCGATTCCGCCTTCGGGCCCGCCGATCCCCAGCAGGTGACGCACGGCTGGCTCGTGGACGCGCCGCGTCCGCTGTCGTGGCCGGACGTCCGCCGGCTCAACGCGCGTGGTCTCGTGGTCGTGAGCCGGGCCGTCGTCGACAGCGCCTCGCCGGAGACGCGGTTCGACCTGAAGATCGACTCCTCCACGCTGCCGGTGCTCCCGTGGACCGGGATCGCACTGCTGCAGGTCGTCCTCGCGGCCGGGCCGGCCTTCGCGGTCGGGCGGCGACGACGGGCCCGCGAGTTCGCGCTCGTCGCCGCCCAGGGCGGCTCCCCGGCGCAGCTGCGGCTGATCGCGCTGGCCGACGGCCTGCTCTTCGGCGTCGCCGGGGCCCTTGCCGGGGTCGCGCTCGGCATCGCGGCGGTGCCGCTCGCGATGCCCGGCCTCGAACTGTGGATGAAGGCCCTGGCGGGCCCGTTCACCGTCCCCTGGATCTCGGTCGCGCTGGTCGCGGTGCTCGGGGTCGCCGCCGGGGTGCTGGCCGCGCTCGCCCCCGCCGTCGGCGCGGGCCGTACAGACGCCGCGGCCGTGCTGTCCGGCAGGCGCGAGCGGCGCCGCGACCGCGCGGGCCGGCCGCTGCTCGGAGCGGTGCTCGTCATGGCGGGCCTCACGGCGACGGCGGTGAGCACCCGGCAGGGCCTCCACTGGATCGCCGCCTCGGCGCTGCTCACCCAGCTCGGGCTGGTGGCCCTGGTGCCGGCCCTCGTCCGAGCCGTGGGCCGGGCCGCCGCCCGGCTCCCCCTGCCGCTCCGCTTCGCCGTCAGGGACGCCGTACGCAACAGGGGCCGTACGGTGCCCGCCGTCGCCGCGGTGATGACCACGGTCGTGGTGCTCACCGCGACAGGCGTGGCCTGGCGGGCCGCGGCCGTCAGCCCTCATTCGTTCCTGCGTGGCCTGCCGCAGGGGCCGGCGGGATCACTCCAGATCTCGGCGGCCGACCTCACTCCGCAGCTGTGGGACCGCGTCCGCGCCGCCGTGGTACGTGAACTGCCGGCGGGCGTGCCGCTGGTGGAAGGACGGGCTCTCGCGACGAAGACCGGCGTGCCGCTCGGCGTGGCCCTGCCGGCTCCGGCAGGGCCGGAGAACCAGCAGGTCTACTTCATAGAGGGCTGGAACGGCGGGCTGCTGACCGGAGACGAGGGCCTGCTGCGTTACGCGCTCGGCCGCGAGGACCCGGAGGCGGTCGCGGCGCTCCGTGCGGGCAAAGCCGTGGTGCTCAATCCCGCCACCATCCGGAAGGGCAGGATCAGAGCGGATGTGATGCGGCAGGACGCGCGACCCCTGAACGAACCCGCATCGATCTCCCTGCCGGCCGTCGGGGTGCGGCCCACGGGGCAGGGCTGGGCGCGTGTGGTCGTCGCGCCCGAGGCGGTCGAGAAGACGGGTTACGGCACCGCCACCACCCTCCTCGCGGTGAACCCCGCGGATTATCGGACGCCACAGGCGACGGCGGACCGGATCACCGCGGCCGTGGAGGCCATCACGTCCCACGCGACGGTCAGGCTGGAGACGCCGCGCGGTCCCGTGGACGATTCGGTGGCCCTGCTCGTGCTCGCCGCGGCGGCCGCGGTGCTCGTGCTGGGGATGACCTTCGTCGCGACCGCGCTGGCCGCCGCCGAGGCGCGGCCCGACCTGGAGACGATGGCCGCGGTGGGGGCGGCTCCACGGACGAAGCGGGCCGTCGTCGCCGGTCAGGCCCTGGTGATCGCGCTGCTCGGCACGACCGTCGGAGTGCTCGCCGGTCTGCCGCCCGGCGCCGCCGCGACCCGGGCGCCGTCCGGGCTGTACCGGCCGATGACGATGGTGCGGCCCGACGGGGTGCCCGTGGTCGTACACCCGCGGCCGCCGGCGCTCCTGCTCACGGTCCCGTGGCCGCTCATCGCCGTGCTCGTCGTGGGGCTGCCCCTGCTGGCCGCGCTCGGCGGCGCCGTGTTCACCCGGTCGCGCCTGCCGCTCCCCCGGCGCAGGGTCACGTGACCTGACGCCGGGGCCGCCGCGCCGCTACGCGCGTGGCGCGCCGGGGGTGAGCGCGTCGCGTACGGCGGCGAGGCAGCGTTCGACGACGGGACGGGGGGCGAAGGCGTAGGTGCCGTCGCCGAACAGCTCGAACGTCATGTGGCCGTCGTACCCCCGGCGCGCGAACGCGGCGAGGTACTCGGCGAGCGGCAGCTCGCCGTCGCCCCACGCGAGGTGCCCCACCGGGCGGCCGTCGATCAGGTGGACGTGGCGGACGCGGTCGCCGAGCGCGTCGAAGTAGTCGTCGACGCTCTCCCCCGCGACCGCCATGCCGACCGTGTCGAGCACGGCGCCCAGGTTCGGCGCGCCGACCTCGTCCAGCATGCGGGCGAGCGCGCGGGAGTCGTTCAGGAGGTTCGACTCCACCCGCTGCAGCGGTTCGAGCACGCACGACACGCCGAGACCGCCGGCGTACGCGGCGATCTCGGCGAGCGCGTCGGCGGACCGGCGCAGGCCGATCTCCACCGGCTCGTCCTCGTGGCCCCGGCCGGGCGTCAGCAGCAGCAGTCCGGCGCCGAGTTCCGCGCACAGTTCGGCGGCGCGGCGGAACATCGCGATGCTGGCCGCGCGCAGCCGGGTGTCCGGCGAGGCGATGTTGACGGGGTACATCACCTGCTCGGGCGTGAGGCAGCGCACCCGCAGGCCGCGTGACTCGATCCGGCGGCGTACGGCCCGGGCCTCGGCGTCGCTCACCCACGGCACGTGGAAGTGCGGGGCGACGCCCCACAGCTCCACCTCCTCGCGGCCGAGATCGGCGGCGTCGTCGAGGAACCGGTCGAACGGCAGGTGCTGGTAGGAGAAGTTCGATCCGGTGATCCGCGGGAAGGACATCGGCGCTCCTGTCGCAGGGGAGGGGGGCGAGGTCATTTTCCGACTCCGTCGGCGAGGCCCTTGACGATGTACCGCTGGCCGACGAAGAACAGCAGCACCACCGGGACGGCGGCGATCGTCATGCCGGCGAAGACGACGGGGAACTCGGTGCCGTGCTTGCTCATCAGGCTCATCAGGCCGACGGGAAGGGTCTGCACGCCGGCGCCGCTGGTGAACACCATCGCGAAGAGGTACTCGTTCCAGGCGAACAGGATGTGCAGCAGGACCGTCGAGACGAGGATCGGCTTGCACATCGGGAGGGTGATCCGCCAGAACGCGGTCCACCGCCCGCAGCCGTCCATCTCGGCCGCCTCGTCCACCTCGCGCGGCAGGTCCAGCATGTACGCCCGGATGAGAAACGTGGTGAACGGCACCCGGAAGGCCGTGTAGAGGACGAGCAGCGCCCAGAAGCTGTTGTACAACCCCATCGACTGGAACATCTTGACCAGCGGGACCAGCGCCACGCTCGGGGCGAGCATCAGCCCGCCCAGGATCAGGCCGGTGACCGCCTTGCCGAACGGGATGTCCACCCGGGTCAGCCCGTACGCCGCCCACGCGCTGACGAAGACCGTGGCGACGGTCGACGTCACCGTGACCAGGATGCTGGTGGTGAGGTAGTTGCTGACCCCGCGGTTCCACGCCTTCTGGTAGCTGTCGAAGCTCCAGTGGGAGGGCAGCGCGAAGGGGTTGCCGAAGATCTCGCTGTTGGTCTTGAACCCGTTGACCAGCATCCACAGCAGCGGATAGACCACCACCACGGCGAGGCAGAGCAGGAACGCCCAGAGCAGCAGGCGGGCGATCACCCCGAGGAAGCCGACCCGACTCACCACTCCACCCTTCTCCTGCGGGCGACCCACAGTTGTGCGACGGCGATGGCGAGCGTGACCACGAAGATGACCGTCGCGATCGCGGCCGCGTAGCCGAAGTCGTTGCGGACGAAGCCGCTGCGGTACAGCCAGGTGCCCAGCACCTGGGTCGAGTTGTCCGGCCCGCCGCCGGTCATCACCATGACCTCGTTGAACACCTGGAACGCCCCCGAGATCGTGATCATGATCATCACGCCGGTCATCTCGCGTACCAGGGGAAGGGTCACGTGGAAGAACCGGCGGACGGGTCCGGTGCCGTCGATCGCCGCGGCCTGGTAGATCTCGCGCGGGATGCGCTGGATCGCGACCGCGAACAGCAGGGTCGAGTAGCCGAAGCCCTGCCACTGGCTCATCGCGACGATCGCCGGCATGGCCGTGCTCTCCTCGCCCAGCCACGCGTGCCGGAGCCCGTCGAGGCCGACCCCCTGCAGCAGGTGGTTGAACAGCCCGAGGTTGGGCTCGTAGATGAAGTAGAAGAGCAGGCCGGCGACGGTGAGCGAGATCGCGCTGGGGATGAAGTAGACGGCGCGCAGGGCGCGCTGCCACCGCTCGCTGCGCACACCCTCGATGAGCGCCGCGAGCACGAGCGAGCCGAACACCTGGAACGCGATCGACACCACCGCGTACAGCACGTTGTTGCCGAGCGACTTCCAGAAGACCGGGTCGTCCACGAGCTTGCCGTAGTTGGCGAGCCCGACGTACTTCTGGCTCCCGCTGAAGATGTCCCACTTGAGCGTGCTGAACCCGAAGTTCTCCACCAGCGGGAAGTACACGAACACCCCGACCAGCACGAGGGCGGGGACCGCCCACGCGAGCCCGGCGGCCCGTCTGCTCATGGCGCGCACCGGCCCGTCCTCCCGGCTACTTCGCCGACGCCGAGGCCTGGCGCACGCTGTCGAGCACCTGCTCGGGGGTCTTGCTCCCGGTGATCAGCGCCTCGCCGCCGGACAGCCACGCGTCGGCGACCTCGGGGACGGTGACCGTGTCGAGCCACGCGGCCAGCTTCGGCGACTTGTTGACGAGCTCGATGCCCTCGAAGACCGCCTTGCTGGAGGTCTCGGGTGTGACGGCTCCGACGACCGTGCTGGGCTGGCCGTACGGCGGCGACGAGAGCGTCTGCGCGTTCTTCGTGCTCGTGACGAACTTCATGAAGTCGATGGCGAGCGGGATGCGCGGCGAGGCGGCGTTGACGAGGTAGCCCTCGGGAGAGCCCTCGACGATCGAGGGGTCGCCGGCCGCCCCTTGCGGCGCCGGAAGCTGGAAGATCCCGAAGTCGTCGGTGGCGAGCTTGCCCTTGGCCGTCTCGTTGTCGAACTCCAGGATCTCCTGGTAGTACATCGCGGACTTGCCGTCGGCGAACGCCTCCTGGGCGGAGGTGTAGAGCACGCCGTTGGTGCCGCTCTTGGTGTCGGTGCAGGTGTCGACCAGGGTCTTGAACTGGCCGAGGGCCTTCGTGTAGCCGGGGTCGTCGAGCTTGGCCGTCGCGGGCTTGAGGTCCGCCTCGAAGGCCGCCGTCGGCACGTCGTACGCGAAGAGCTGCTGCAGGTAGTGCAGGGCCGGCCAGCCGTCCTTGTTGCCGAAGGAGATCGGCTCGTACCCGGCCTTCCGCAGCGCCGCGCAGCTTGAGATGAGCTCCTCGAACGTCTTCGGCACCTGGACCCCGGCCTTGGCGAACGCGGCCTTGTTGTAGCCCATGAACTTGCCGTTGCCGTAGAGCGGGATGCCGTAGTTCTTGCCGTCGTAGGCGAAGGCCGACAGCGCGCCGGGGCTGAAGGTCTTGCCCCAGTCCGTGCCGGGGCCGATCACGCCGGTGAGGTCGGCCGCCCGGCCGCCGCGGACGAAGTTCTCGGCCCAGTTGCCGGTCCACGTGAAGTAGACGTCGGGCAGGGCGTTCGAGGCCGTGAGCGTCTTGGTCTTGTCCTTGATGCTCTGGTCGGTCTCCTGGATGAGCTGGATCTTCACGCCGGGATGGAGCTTCTCGTACTCCGCGGCCAGGTCCTCGAAGTACGGCTCAAGGGGCTCTCCGGCGAACTTCGTGAGGATGCTCAGCGTGCCCGAGTACTCGGGGCTGGCGGCGGCGTCGGCCGCGGGAGCCTGGTCCGCCTGCCCGCCGCCGGTGCAGCCGGTCAGGACGAGCACCGACGTCCCGGCGAGCGCCGCGAACGCCGTCAGTGCGCGAGGGCGCATGGGCTTCCTTTCTCTCGGGGGTCTTCTCGAGGTCCTGTCTGGATCTCTTCGGGAGAGGAGGGACCGCCGGTGCCTGGGCACCCGAGATCCGCCGGGACGCGCCGCCGGCACGACCCGTTCAATGACGGGTGACTGTACAGAGCATGTGATACCGGTACCAGACCTCAGCGGGAAGATTTTTTCTCCCGAGCGCCTACCGCCCCCTTAGACACCGATGAAACAGCAGATCACAGCATCAACAGCCATGAAAACACACCCCGGTGTTGACTCCCGCCCAGTAGGTGTGCCAGCGTCACCTTCTGCGTGAGACCGGTATCAGGCAGGACGGCGCCCCGGTCCGCGGGCAATCCCGAAAGGACGCGAAGCATGCTCGGATTCAACGAGCCGGAATTCCTCTCCCAGATGGCGAGCGCGGTGGCGTTGCGGCCCCAGATCGAGGAACTCGTCGATCGGCTCGTGGACGAGGGATTCGACAACCTCTACCTGGTCGGCGCCGGCGGCACCTACGCGCAGATGTGGCCGTACGAGCGGCTGGCGCGGCAGCGTTCCACCTTCGACGTGCGCGCGGTCATCGCCGCGGAGCTCATCGCCGCGGGCGAGGCGGCGCTCGGCGAGCGCTCGGTGGCGGTCTTCACCTCGGCCTCCGGCACGACCGACGACACCGTGCGGGCCATCGACTACTGCAAGGCCAGGGGCGTCCACACGATCGGCATGACGGGCTACCCCGACTCGCCCGTCGCGCGGAACGTGGACACCGTGCTGCTCACCGAGCCCAAGGCGTGGCCGTTCGACCCGCAGATGCTGGTCTTCATGACCCGGCTGCTGTCCCGGCGGGGTGAGTTCGAGGGCTACGAGAAGCTCGCCGCCGAGCTCGACAAGCTCCCGCAGATCCTGCTGGAGGTGGCGAAGCAGGCTGAGCCGGTCGCCGAGAAGTTCGCCGACGACCACAAGGACACCGGCTACTACTTCCTCGTCGGCGGCGGCAACCTGTGGGCGTACACCTACCTGTACTCCATGTGCGTCCTGGAGGAGATGCAGTGGCTGCGCACCACGCGGGTGCACAGCGCCGAGTTCTTCCACGGCTCGCTCGAACTGCTCGAAGAGGACACCAGCGTCATCGTCTTCCAGGGCGAGGACGAGGCGCGGGGGCTCACCGAGCGCGCGGCGAACTTCGCCAGGCGCATCTCCAAGGACGTCACGGTCTTCGACACCAAGGACTACCCGCTCGACGGGATCAGCCCCGAGTTCCGCGGCCTGCTCGGTCCGCTGGTCCACGACGTGGCGACGGGCCGCGTGAGCAAGCACCTGGAGAGGGTGCGCGACCACTCCCTCGAACTGCGCCGCTACTACCGCGTCATGGACTACTGACCGTCATTCCCCCGTCCCGGGCCTCCGCCGTGCGCCGTGCACGCGCGGGGGCCCGCCCCTCAGGAGCACGTCCATGAGAGTCCTCGGCTTCGGCGACAACGTCGTCGACCGGTTCGTCGACCGCGGCATCGAGTATCCCGGCGGCAACAGCGTGAACGTGGCCGTCTACGCCCATCGCCTCGGCCTCGACGCCGCCTACCTGGGCGTGTTCGGCGACGACGACTTCGGCGACTTCCTGCGCGCGTCGATCGCCGCCCAGGGCGTCGCGATCGACCGCTGCGTCGTACGGCCCGGGGAGAGCGGCGTCTCGACCCTGCGCGTGGACGACGGCGACCGGATCTTCGTCGGCTTCAACGGCGGCGGCGTCACGACCAGGGAGCCGATCGTCCTCGACGACGCCCTCCTGCGGTACGCCGCCTCCTTCGACCTGGTGCACTCCAGCGTGTACTCCGCCGCCGAGAGCGAACTGCCGAAGCTGGCCGGGCTGGACACGCTGGTGAGCTACGACCTGTCCAGCGAGGACGAGTTCCGCACCCCGGCGTACCTCGACCGGATCTGCCCGCACGCCGACCTGGTACTGCTGTCGTGCTCGCACCTCGACGAGGCCGCCACCCGCGCCCTGCTCGCCGACGCCGTACGGCGGGGCGCGGGGCTCGCGCTCGCCACCCGGGGTGAGGAGGGGGCGATCGCGCACGACGGCCGGGTCACGCTCGCCGCCCCCGCGCAGCGGGTGGCCGAGCCCGGCCTGATGGTCGACACCATGGGCTGCGGCGACGCCTTCCTCGCCGGGTTCGTGGTCCACCTGCTGCGCGCCGGCTGGCGGACCGGGGCCGCGCCGGGACCGGACGCGATCGCGGGCGCCCTGCGCGCCGGCGCGCGCTCGGCCCACGACCAGTGCCTGGTCGAAGGCGCCTTCGGCCACGGGCGGCCCGTCGTCGCTAGCATGTGGTCATCTGGTGACCGCGAGAAGTGAGGACTCCGGCCATGCCGACTGACCGGGGCCAGGCCGCCGGCCGGCCGACGATCTCCGAGGTGGCCGCCGAGGCCGGCGTCGGGCGGGCGACCGCCGCCCGCACGCTCGGCGGTTACGGGCACGTCAGCCCCGAGTTGCGGGGGCGCGTGCTCGCCGCGGCCGACAAGCTCGGCTACCGCGCCAACGCGCTCGCCCGCAGCATGTCGACGGGCGTGAGCCACACCATCGGGGTGATCGTCGCCGACATCGGCAACCCCTTCTTCGCCGGTGTGGTGCGCGGCATCTGCGACGCCTCACGGGCCGGGGGCTTCGACACCATCGTGCTGAGCACGTACGAGGACCTCGACGAGGAGGTCGCCGCCACGAACGTGCTGATCGACAAGCGCGTCGACGGCATGATCATCGCGTCCGCCGCCGTCGGCGGCCGGGACGTCGGCCACATCAAGGAGGCGCTGAACCGCGGCGTTCCCGTCGTCCTGGTCGACCGGGCCGTCCCGTCGCTCGACCTCGACGCGGTCGTCATCGACAACCGCGACGCGGCGCGCGAGGCGGTCGAGCGGCTGATCGTGGCGGGGCACCGGCGGATCGGCTTCGTGTGGGGACCGCCCATGGAGCGGCCGCCCGCGACCCGCCGCGAGCTGCTGGAGGCCGCGTCCCGCAACCTGTGGACCGACGGCGAGCGCCTGCGCGGCTACCTGGACGCGTTGGACGACGCGCGGATTCCCTTCGATCCCGGCCTGGTGATGGTCGGGCGCAAGGTGGAGGAACGGGTCACCGAGGAGGTCGCCCGCATGCTCGCCCTGCCCGACCGCATCACCGCGCTGTTCTGCACGGAGACCGAGGCGGTCACCGGGGCCCTGCGCGCGCTGCGGGCCGCCGGCCTCGCCTACCCGCGCGACGTCGCACTGATCGGGTTCGACGACAGCGCGTGGGCGGCGGTCATGGACCCCCCGCTCACGATGATCGAGCAGCCCGTGCACGACCTCGGCGCGAAGGCGGCCCAGGTGCTCCTCGACGGCATCCGGGGCGTCGAGCCGGTCCGGGAGACGCACACGCTGCGCTCGCGCCTCGTCGAGCGCGCCTCCGTCGCCCCTCCCCCATGATCCCGGCGCCGTGATCCCGCCGCCACCTCAGGGGATCAGGCGCGGAGCAGTTCGGGGGTGCGCTGCTGGGGCAGCCCGGCGAGCTGCCGCTGGCCCTCGGTCAGCAGGGCGGCGATCGGCCCCGGCTCCCGCAGCCGGGTGAGCCGGTCACGGTTGTACTTGCGCTGCCGCGCCGTGCGGCGCTTGCTCACCGCCGCCTTGTACGCGCCGACGTGGTCGCGGTCGGCCTTGCGCGCGCCGCTCAGCTCGTAGCCGTACGCGGTGAGCCGCTCGCCCAGCACCTCCTCGCACAGCGAGATCTCCCACGACTCCAGCCGGGCGGCCCACTTGCCCGAGTGGGCGGTGGTGACCTCCTCGTGCGTGTTGCTGTGCCACACCTTGTGCCTGGGCACGGCCAGCTCGGCCACGTGGCGGGGCTCGCACATCGCCGGGTCGTAGTCCTCGCCGAGGAACACGCACAGCTTCTTGAGCTCGGTCTCCGGGTCGGCGGTGAGGTCCTCGTAGCGCAGCTCGTAGAAGGTGCCGTCCGGCAGCCTGCGCGCGTTCCGCCGGCCGAAGTCGACGGCCTCGGCCCAGTTGGCCATCGCGTGCACGGCGTCCTCCTTGTACCAGGGCATCTGCTTCAGCGAGGCCACGCAGTCGCGGCCGTCCCGGACGAGGTGGACGAACTGCGCGTCGGGGAACAACCGCATGAGCATCTCGACGTGCCGGTAGTAGCTGGGCCGCTTGTCGCCCCAGCGCGGCTTGCCGAAGCGCTCGGCGTAGCACTTGAAGACCATGCCGATGACCGAGCCGAAGCTGCCCGGGCCGAGCATGGCCGCCTGGACGAAGTCGGGCCGGCTCAGCCCGAGCTCGTGGAACTTGGTGGTCCGGCCCTCGGCGATCCAGCCCGCCAGGCGGCGCCGGTTGTCGGCCAGCCGCATGTCGCCGTACGCGCGGCGGGAGAAGTAGGCCGGGACGAGGAACCGCGTCTCCGGCGGCACGGCGACGCGCGGGTGCGAGTGCAGCATGAGCTGGAGCATGGTGGTGCCGGAGCGCGGGCAGCCGATGACGAAGACAGGTCTGTCCGAATGCATGAGATCAATCCCCCGTGAAGAAGTTGCCAGTCGTACGGCCGCCGCCCTCCCCCGGGCGCGTCCGTGACGCGGGTCCCACGGCGCGTGCCGTGCGAACGTGTGGAGCCGGCCGCCGGGGCCGGTCAGATCATGATCTTCTCGCGCTCCGCGGCGGTGTCGGGCACCTGGCGGGCCGCCAGCCAGACGCGGTAGACGAGGCTCATCTCGAAGACCAGCAGCAGCCCCCCGGCCACGACGGAGACCGGCACCAGGGCCCGGGCCCCGAGCAGCGGGCCCACGACGAAGACCGCGGCGTGGAACTCGATGCCGCTCATCACGTGGGTCCGCACCCGCCGCCGCACCAGGAAGACCCGGAACCGGTCGTACCAGGGGAAGCGGGCGTGGAACGCCTTCTGCAGGTCGACGACCGTGGCGCCGTCCCCGGCCGCGGCCTCGCCGGCGGCCCGTTCGAGCTCGCTGCGCGGCCGGGCGCGCAGGACGCTCTCGGCGAGGACGCACTGGCCGTCCAGGCGCGACTCGACGAGTGCGCGGGTGGCGTCCTTGACCCGCTTGAGCTGCGGGCCGTTGATGTAGCGGAACAGGTCGAGCACGACGACGCCCACCGCGGCGAGCACGAACTCCGGGTCTCCCGAGCGGGAGTACTCCCCGAACCCCCAGCCGAAGGCGCAGCAGACCACCCGCACCCGGTCGCCCACGTAGTCGAGCCACAGCCCGAAGGGCGTCCCCGTGCCCTTCAACCGGGCGATCTTCCCGTCCATGCAGTCGACCGTGAAGCTCAGGTAGAACAGCGCCGCCCCGGCGACGAGCATGCCCTCCGCGAAGGCGGCCGCCGAGGCGAATCCGACCAGCATGGACAGCCTGGTCAGGCCGTTCGGCGTGACAGAGGTGTGGTTGGCCGCGAGCAGCGCGAGTCGGCAGGCGAGCGGATCGACCATGAAGACGGTCCACCACGAGTCCCTCGGCTTGCGCGTCGCGAGGATGTCGTTCAGCGTGAAGCCCCCCATGCAGGCAACAATGACTACAAGCGGTAGCCGTTCGCCTGCTCTTCTGTAACAGAGAGGGAATCTCGTTGCCACTTCTTGACCGCCACCCGAAGTAGGTAAACCATCCCCCAATCGGGTGGCCGATCCGTTACAGTGCGTGTCCGAGGGGGAGACCATGCCCGTTGTCACGTTGTACCGGCGGCTGCAGGGGCGGTTGCGCGGGCGGCTGCCGGCCGTGGAGCCCACACCGAAGACCGCGCTCATCCGGGCCGACGCGAGCCCGCTGCAGGCCCAGCGCGAGACGCTGGACGTGGTCTGCGCCCTGCTGGCCGAGGCCGCGGTGCCGTACTTCTGCGTGCGCCCGCTGCCCGACCGCCCGCCGGTGGTCGCGGTGCCCGAGGAGGACCGCGACCGCGCGCTCGCCGCGCTCGCCGCCGGCGTCCACCCGCTGTTCGCGGCGCGCCAGCCGTACGGCAGGCCGGGGGCGCGGGCCCAGGCGGACGCGG